>JAIEMT010000052.1 GCA_019751945.1 bacterium | reverse complement strand
ATGTTTGGATTCTGGTGAACCCATTCTAAACGCGGTGAGGTCATGCTGCAATTTCAACTAAGTTTAGCACTCCGCCATAAACTCTTGGACCATTTCGTCAGTAGAAACGTCGACAAAGAGAAGAGGCCGTTTCAGCTCTTTCGCACGAATGAGTTTCCATCCTGCGGCAGCATTATCCACCACATGGAGCTGAGATGTGAGTCGACCTGCCACTTCACTGGCAAATTTTAAATCATCGGGATTCTTAGAAATGAGCACAATCGGGTTATTCATAAATCACCATACGTTCTAAATACGGACCACTATCCCCTAATTGGACCATGGCAGAAAAATCGGTAAAATGTGTCCCGATTGACCGGATTGTTAAGCGATTAAGATGAACTAGCCGATGGGCATAGATTAATTCAACTGGATCTATTTACTGATACCTTGATCACTTGGCCCGCTTGGACCTCGTTTTTTCGCAAACGATTTTCACGTCTTAACTGATCAATTGTTACTCCAAACCGCTGTGCAATCCGGAAGAGGTTATCCCCTCTTTTTACGTGATACTGCAAACGGCTCGGTGTGTTTTCAGCAATAGGCCTTGCACGATGGTAGGACTTCGCCACTAAACGCAGCTTTTTTCCCGTGAAAATGGAGTTGTTCTTCATACCATTGATCTTGCGAAGGTACGTCAGGGACAGGTTATTCTGGCGAGCGATATCCATTAAAGTATCGCCCTGCTTCACCATATAATAGTGATTTTCTGCGCGGAACTTAGCTTCCGATTTCGCAATGAGCTGTTGATACGGCTTCATATCCTTCAAGCGAATAGAAGCCATCTCGCTAACTTTTTTGAACTTTTCAGCATCCGTGCTTCGAACCCAAACCTCATAGGTCTTCGTACTGGGGGGAGTAATTCCACGGTGAAGATGGGGATTGAGCCGGCGTAAGTCGTCTTCGGCTACGCCAGTAGATCGAGCCAAATCAGCCAGTCTTACAGGAGAAGGCACTTCGATGGACTCCACATCGGGGAACTTAGGCGTATTCGGAACGCGGAGACCGTAGCGAGAAGCATTTCGGCCCACTAAAACCGCAGCGAAAAATTTCGGCACGTACTCGGCTGTTTCACGAGGAAGGAGATTCTGCCTCGCCAGCTCCCAGAAGTCGCGCGTGCGTCCGCGCATAATGGCGTTGATAATTCGAAATTCACCAGAATTGTACGCAGCGATTGCGAGCGGCCAGGAATGAAAGACATTATAGAGATCCTTTAAATACTTCGCAGCGGCTTCGGTGGCGCGAATGGGATCGCGACGTTCATCAATAAAGGCATCGCGCTGCAAGCCATAGCGATGCCCGGTGCCTGGCATGAATTGCCAAACGCCCACGGCTTTTGCGTGCGACGTTGCAGCAGTACTGTAGCCACTCTCGATCATGGCCAAATAGAAAAGTTCCGGTGGAATTTCGTTTTCAGAAAGAACATTTTCAACCACTTCGCGGTAAGCCTGGCCGCGTTCCAAGAATCTTTCGAAACGTTCGCGATCTTGAACGGCAAAATAGCGAATCCATTTTTGCACATGGCCGTTTTGCTCAATCGACAGACGAGCAGAAAGCGGTTCATCTGAAATCTTTTTAGAAGTGGGAGCGGCAAGAACGGGGGGCGTGTCGATGTTTTCTGATTTCATTTCAGAAACATCGGATTCCTTCTGAGACTCTAAACTGGAAGTGGTCGGACTGGTGGCGCACGATGCAAACACAAACACAACGCAGCCAATCAAAAGATGTCTTTTCATAAAACGTTCGCCCCCAAACGAAACTAAATTTTCGCAGCTGACTGATTCAAAATCAAATGTCAAAATACCAACATGCCCCACGCACCCAGGACCAAACCCTTGCATTGGAGTCTTCTGATTCTCGTCATGGCGCTCGTGATTTACGGTCCTTTTTTGGGGTTTCGATTTGCGCGAGTAGCGGGTGACGATAAGGTCTACGTGGCCCAGGCACTCGAGATGTTCCGCTCTGGGCACTGGTTTCTACAAACTTGGGGGGGCGAACCCAATTACTTCAAGGGACCGCTTCACTACCTGTTCTTGATCGCTGGAATGAAAGTTTTTGGCCTCACGATGTGGGCCACGCTCTACATGAATTTACTCTTGTTAGTTCTCGGGGCGGTAAGTTTTGCCCACCTCCTCCTGCTTCAAGTTCAAAAAATCAGCGCCGACTACGCGGAGATGGCTGCACGCTGGGGAGGAATCGCCCTCCTAACAACGCTGGGAGTGTACAGTTTTACGTTTGCCAGCCAGATGGAATTGGAACTCGTCAGTTTTTACATTTTTGCCATGTACTTTGCCTATCGCGCGGATCAGCCCAAAGCGCGCTGGCCTCATTACGCGCTTTGGATTTCAATTGGTCTAGCCGGCTGGTTGAAGTCGCCACTCCACAGCGTGCTACTAGGCACATCGACCCTTCTCTATTGGCTGGTTCGCGGTTCCCTCAAAGCGCACCTGAAAAAACCGCAGGCGTGGTTGGCCTTGATTCTAGGAATCACAGCAGGGATCGCGGGGTACCTTCCAGCGCTTATTCATGACCGAGAGAACTTTATCAGCACCTATTGGATTCGCGAGTCGGTCGAAAAGGTTTCACGCGGACACCCGCTAGAGTCCTTCTGGGCCGTCACCACCTGGTTAGCATTGCCGTGGAGCCCCCTACTTTGGCTCAGTTTCACTCGCCTCAGACAGACCTGGAAACAGCTCGCGCTTCCTTTGAGCTTTGCTCTACCCACGGTTTTGTTTTTTGTTTTTCACCCCTACCACAGTCACATATATGACCTACCGGTGATCGGCCCGCTCCTTTTAATCGTAGGGCTCAGCTTCTTTCTAGGTCGGGGCACGCTTCCACTCCGATTGGAGCGCTGGATCTACTTTTTCACAGCTTCGCTCTTTCTCTGTGCCGCTGCTCTATTTGCCGCGATCGCCACACACTTCCAGCCACTCCCCGTTTGGGTCCCCGCAGTCTTTCTTTGGATTCCCGCAGGCGGATTCCTTTTTGCAGGCTTGCTCTGGATTCTTCCCGTTATTTTGAAATTGGATTTAAAAAGTACACTAGGCACTACTTTAGCCGGCGCGATCCTTTCTTTTTTCAGTCTGGGGTTTTTCGGAGTCACTCTCGGCGAAAGGGAAATGCACGATCTCCGCGCCATTCTCAAATCCCGTCCCGATGTAAAAGTAACTTATTACAATCTCGACACCACGATCTGGAATGAGTGGGGTTATTTGAATTTCATGCTCCGTCGGCCCGTCGAAGTGGCAAACAAAATGCCCGCCTTGGAAGCCGCCATTAAAAGACGCGATTGGATCTTAGTGAATAGCCAAGACCAACTCACGCACGTCAAAGCGCTGATCCCGTCGAAGGCGTCGTACCGGGTGCACACCTGGAAACGCTGGCGCTTACAGGGAAAAGATGCGCAAGGACGCTCGCTCTACCAAGAAGCTTGGGACAAGAGAGATCTCAGCGTCTTAGAACGCGACTATTTCGTGATTAGTTTTTAGTTCCCCAGAAAACTTTGGCCACAAAGCCGTTGTCACTGCCGACGTTTTGAAATCCTGCGGCTTCCAGAATTTTCTCCACCGGAGTGTTGATGTAGTTCTGATAGAACGGTTCATGAAACTCGGACGGAAAAAGTTTCAGAATCGGGTCCAAGCCCGGGTTGTCGCCGAGCTGTAAGGAATCCACGCAAATAAAATACCCGCCCGGACGAAGCACACGCAATGCTTCTGCGACCACCTCTGCTCGCACTGCCTCGGGCATTTCATGAAACATGAACACCGAAAAGACGCAGTCAAAACTCTCGGGACGAAACGGCAACTTTGCCGCATCGGTTTGCATAAAACTAATACGACGTTCTTTTCGAAGCTTTTCCTGAGTAACCCGCAAATAGAATTCGCTGAGATCGGTGACCACCATCTTCGCGCGCGGCAGTGTCCAGCGCACAAACTGAGTGGAGCGACCTGTTCCAGCGCCCAACTCTAAAAGCTGAAGTCCTTTTCCTTCATCCAAACTCGCAAAACGCTGATGCAACCGAGGCAGCATCAGGCGGCGCATCGCATCAGCCGCTCCTCGAAAAAGAAGTTCGACTTGATGATCGTAAAAACGAGCAGACTTATCCGACAGATAACCGCTGTCTTGGAAATGAAAATTTCGTTGATAGTACTTCGGCACTTCATCCAAAAACTCTTGGGCCTTGGAATCAAACTGAGTGGTCTGACCTTTTTTCTTTCGCTTGCCCATTTCCATTCCCTCTAACAACAATCGGGGCAGACGAAGAAAATGAGAAACCGGAGATTCTGGAATTAAAACTTTATAGGGAATGAATCCCTTTCGAATGGCTTGAGCATCGCGATCAAAAAGTTCCAACACGGAGTCGCGAACATACTTGAATTCTTCGATGCTCAATTTTTCATAACCGGATCCTTCCTTGTGTCCCAGCATTTTAAGCACAGAATTGAGAAGCAGCGCCTCGGCAGAGAAGCCTAGACTGCGAACCCGGGTAATTGTAGAAACAGCTTTATCAATGACGTTTTCTAGCATGTGTACTATGGAGCATATACATGATGGCGAACAATTCAACCAAGACGATACTGGTTGTCGACGATGACCCGGATCTGAGGGAGATTTTTTGCGAGGACCTCCGGCTTGCCGGCTACCAAACCTTACAAGCGCAGAGCGGCAATGCTGCCCTGGCTCTCCTTCGAGTTCAAGAAGTCGACGGGATTATTTCGGACCTCTATATGTCCGACGGCAATGGGATTGATTTAATCAGGGGCCAGTTTGCCCTTTCTAGAACGAAGAAGCCCTTTTTCATTTTTGTGTCGGGAAACTCGGCAGTGAATTCTGATGAACTCTTTGCCACTCAAATGGATGCGCTTTTTCAAAAACCCTTCGACCACAAATCCTTGGTTCAAGCTGTGGAGCGGGCCCTGGGGCCGGCTAAGAAACGCTGGCCGAGTCCTCAAGCACGTAAGCCAGTCGAGCTGCGACTGAAACTCGAAGAGGCCACTCCGACAGCCGGTTTTTCGTTAGGCAAGGGAGGTTTCTTCCTTCGATATGCCAGTCCCACTCTCCTGCCAGGGCGGGAACTTCAGTTTCACATCGAGTTTGAGAAGGGGCCCCTGTCGGTTTTAGAGGGCACCGGATGGGTTCGGTGGATGAGAAACGCCTCTCGTTCGGATTTACCCAATGGTTACGGGATAGAAATCGAGTCCCTGGTACCGGAATGTTTGGACGCCCTCCTTCACACTCCTTCAACTGACAGATTTTCTTCTTTTATTCCAAGAAGTTAAAATCAGTTCGTCCCCCACCTCATCTCAAAAAATGCCCTAATTTCCATTGACGCACCTACAGCGCCCTTGTAAAAGCGCGGAGCAGTGAATGTGTGAATAAGGGGACCCATGAAGCTCTTCTCCAAACTGATTCTTCTTCTCGCTTTGATGACTTCGGCTACCGTCGGACGTGCCGGTGAAGGTGGCGGAAGCGTCATTGGAAGTTACGCCGATCCGTTCGTTGAAGAATTTTGGAACTACACCGTCTCCCTCTTTTCTTGCCCACTCGAGGAGGTGAGAAAAGGCAATTACGGCAAATTTTATCCACATGAAATGTCGCTGATTTCGAGCCGCGTCTTCGTAGCGGAAGAAGCGCGCACGAAAATGCGAATCATTCCGAAAGAAGAAGTTTTCGTTGAAACGCGTGATCGAAACTCCTACGAAGTCGATCGTGAACGATATCTGTTCTTTGATGCGGTTAAGCGCGGTTACTTTAATCAACCGCAAGACACGAATATGTTTAGAAACATCAACATCACCAAAGAAGCGACTTTCAATCGACACGAGTCGAATGAAATTTCCTTGAGCACATCGATGTGGAAGCTCATGAATCCGATTGAAAAAGCAAGCCGAGTCCTGAACGCCGTAGTGAACCTAGCCATGCCCGAGAGAACCTACGAATACAACTTCGGCTACTTCCCGTCGAAGCCCGACTTCGAAACTGTGGTTGAGAGATACTGCAACGAGAATTCTAGAATTTTCAAATGAAGGCACTTATCACCGGAGCCTCGAGCGGAATTGGCGAAGAACTAGCCAAGATCATGGCCGCCGACGGCCACTCGTTGATCCTGGTGGCTCGTCGCGAAGAGAAGCTCGAGTTCTTAGCCACGAAGCTGACTCAAAAATATTCTGTTCCGGTAAAATTTTTTAAGGCTGATTTGACCAACATCCAGGACCGGGAAAAGCTCATCGAGTTTTCCAAGACTGAAGGAGTGGACACCTTAATCAACAATGCCGGTTTTGGAATCGCCGGACGCTTTGCCCAAACGAACTTAGAAAAAAACCTCGAGATGATTGAACTCAACATCTCCGCTCTCGTTCATCTCACTCGCGCTCTCGTCCCCGGGATGATTGCTAAAGGCGACGGTCGCATCTTGAATGTGGCATCCATTGCCGCATTTGTTCCAGGAGCTTACATGTCCGTCTATTACGCCACCAAGGCGTTTGTACACTCTCACACCGTAGCGCTTTCAGAAGAGTTGGCTGGAACGGGTGTGACGATCTCGGGACTCTATCCTGGTCCGACGGTAACAGAGTTTAATCAAGTGGCGGGCGTGCAAGGGCTCGATGCGTTTCGAAAGAATATGTTTATGGATGCCGCGACAGTGGCAGATATCGGTTACCGCGGAATGCAGCGGGGACAGCTACTCATTCTGCCTGGTTACAAAAACAAACTGATTGCTGCACTAACGAAAGTGTTGCCCGTAAAAGTTCAAGCTCGTTTGATTAAAATCGCCAATGGAAAGCGCGTCGAAGCCGCAGCTTTACATCAATCCTAGCTGAAGCTTCGCCGCCTCAGACATCTTACTCTGATCCCAAGCCGGATCAAAAACCATGTCGACGTTCACTGAAGCCATGCCGGGAAGATTTCTAAGCTTTGTAAGCACATCGGATTTCAATACATCGCCCATTCCGCAACCCGGAGCAGTTAGGGTCATTTGAACATCCGCGCGGTAAGTCCCATCCGCATTCTGCTCCAACTTGCATTGGTAAATCAAACCGAGCTCGACAATGTTAACTGGAATTTCAGGATCGTAGCAGCTTCGAAGCTCATCCCAAACGCGCTCTTCCATGGTCTTATTCATGGAGGTTGCACCATTCTTATCTGAAGGAACTGCTGCCGAATCTTTTCCCGCTCCAGAATTGAGCGCATCCGCATCTTTGGCATCGATGCGATACATCATGCCTTCGTGAGTGTAGACCGTGAAGTTTCCACCCAGCTTTTGCATCAAGACGACTTCAGTCCCGCTGGCAAGCATCCCGCTGGTGCCGCTAGGAATCTGAATCCCGACAACATCGCGATTGAGTTTTAAAACTTCTCGATCCAGATTCATGAGTGGTCTCCCTGCCCCGAAGCAACGACCTCTGTTCCAGATTCAGTCGTCGCAATCTCGCCATTGCCACGAAGGGCATTCACCAAGGTATGCCATGCCAAGCTCGCGCACTTCACCCGCGACGGAAATTCCGAAACGCCCGAGAACACCCGAAGCTTCCCGAGAAGCTCAAGATCACTGTCACTGAGAGTTGAAGCAGAGCCGTCTTCCGTAACAAGCTGATGAAACTTTTCAAAGTGATTCAAGGCCTCTTGCTTCGTTCGATTCTTTAAATACTCCGTCATCATCGAAGCAGACGCCATCGAGATGGCGCAACCCTTTCCCTCAAAAGACAAATCTCGGATTCGATCGCCCTCGAGCTGCACATACAGAGTGAGTTGATCACCGCAGAGCGGATTATTTCCAGCTGCCGCGCAAGTAGGATGTTCGATTTTACGGCAGTTTCGGGGGTGGCGAGAATGATCGACGATCATCTCTTGATAAAGGTCTTTGAGGTCATCCTGAATCATTTGAATACCTCCAGCACTTGATGAAGCCCTGTGACCAGAGCGTTGACTTCTTCCGGGGTGTTGTACACAGCAAAGGAGGCACGTAAAGTGCCGGGAATTCCAAAATGGTCCATCACAGGTTGTGCGCAGTGGTGACCGCCACGAACGGCAATGCCCATTCGGTCTAAAATGGTTCCCGCATCGTGCGGATGGATATCGCCCAGGGTAAAAGAGTAAACTGCCGCCTTCTCTTTCGCAGTCCCAACTGGGCGAACAAATTCTTTCAATTTTGCATCTGCTTGAACGGCTTGTTCTAACTGCTTCAGGAGAGCCATTTCATGAGCGGCAATCTTTTCCAAACCTAGGCTCGAGACATAGTCCAGGGCAGCTTCTAGTGCGATGACCCCTTCGATATTCGGCGTGCCTGCTTCAAACTTATAGGGCACTTCATTATATGTCGTCTTTTTGAAGGTCACGGAACTAATCATGTCACCGCCACCTTGGTAGGGAGGCATCTCTTCTAACCACTGCTTTTTAGCGTAAAGAACACCCACTCCCGTCGGCCCGTAAATCTTATGAGCAGAGAAAACATAGAAATCACAATCCAGCTTTTTCACATCCACTGGCAAGTGCGGGACTGCCTGAGCGCCGTCGAGGAGAACAGGAATTTCTTCAGCATGGGCCTTTTGAATCAAGCGCTCTACGGGATTAATCGTCCCCAGGGCGTTTGAAACATGAGTGAGTGCAATCAGCTTAATATTCTCAGCGTAGCGTTCAATCTGCCGATCGAACTCTGCCTCCATGAGCTCACCTTTAAAATCGAAGGGAATGACGTTAAGAGTGGCGCCCACCTGCTCGCAGAGCAGCTGCCAGGGCACAATGTTCGAATGATGTTCCATCTCCGAAATCAAGATCTGATCACCAGCTTTGACCCTTAACCGACCAAAGGTTTGAGCCACGAGGTTGATTCCCTCGGTAGTGCCTCGAGTGAAAACAATTTCCTTCGGGCTCTCTGCCCCGATAAACTTTTGAACCTTCTTCCGAGTGTTCTCATAGGCAATGGTCGCTCTTTCGGAAAGATAGTGCACTCCGCGATGAATGTTCGCGTTCTCTTCTTGGTAATATTTTTGAATCCGCTCAATCACCTGACGAGGCTTCTGAGTGGTTGCCGCGTTATCCAAATAAATGAGGGGTTTGCCCCGTACAGAGGTTTCTAAAATGGGAAAGTCAGCGCGAATTTTTTTTATATTCGGGTGAATGCTCATGACACCCTCCCGAGTCTGGCCGCGAAGTCGATCTTAATCTGAGCTTTCAAAGTATCATTCTTCAACTGGTCTAAAACTTCGCCAGCAAAGGCCTCGGTTAAGAGTCGGCGAGAGTCGTCCTTCGAAATTCCGCGAGAGCGCAAATAAAACAGGGCCTGGTCGTCTAACTGCCCCACCGTAGCTCCGTGCGAACACTTCACGTCGTCGGCATGAATCTGGAGTTGGGGTCGGGTGTATGCCTGAGCCTGTTTGGAAAGAAGAAGGTTTCTGTTGACCTGCGTGGCATTCGACTTCTGAGCATCGAGTGCGACCTCAATTTTCCCCGAGAACACCCCTAGAGCACTGCCATCGAGAACCCCTTTATACTTCTGGTGGCTGTTACAGTGAGGGGACGCGTGATGAATCAGCACGAAACTGTCGGTGTGCTGCTTCTCTTTTCCAAAGTAGAGTCCGTTCAAACTCGCCGTCGATCCCTCACCCTGAAATTCTACTCGCGTTTCATTTCGGGCTAAACTCGCGCCTAGCGAAACCCAGTGACCTGTAAACTCACTATTCTTCTCCTGGTTCACCCGAAGGTCTCCCAAGAAACAACCCGAAGGAGCTTCCAACTGAATTCGAATCAATTCCAGATTCGCACTTTCTTCTAAACTCACTTGGGTAACGGAGTTCGTGACCTGCTGAGAAGCACGGCTGTCCAATCCTAAATAGGTTTCAACCACCTGAGCTTTGGCACCCTTTTCCACCGAAATGAGATTGCGATAGTAAGCGCTCTTCGCCGTATCTGCAGTGCGAACAAAAACAAAATGAATCGGAGAACTCACACTCTGATTGGGAGAAACTCTCAACACAGCCCCATCTTTGAAGCAGGCCGTGTTTAAAAACTTCACTCCGTCTTCGCTCTGAGAATGAAAAGTCTCGAGAGGCTTTTGCAAGCCCTGAGGTAAATCTTTCAAGGTCTGGCCTAACGATAATACCTTTACGCCACTCTGAGCCGGAGTGGCCAAAACAGTGTCCGAAAGAGCGGCGCAGTATTCGCCATCGATGAATACCAGGCGTATTTCCTTATGCTGCCCGTCCATGCTGCGTTCTTTGAGCGCCGACTTCACCTGAGTAATCACGGGGTCGGGCCAAGAATACCGAGGAGCGTCTGTCGCGCGGAAATCAAACTCCTTTAGAGAAGAAAGGGAAGTGTATTTCCAATCTTCCGAACGAGTCGTGGGCAGCCCTTGCTTCTCAAACGCAAACCAAGCGTCCTGACGAAGGTGAGACAGCCAATCGGGAGTGGAGAGTGTTTTACCCATTCGTCTCCTTTTGCCCCACCCACTGATAGCCCTTCTTCTCGAGCTCTAAAGCCAGTTCTTTGCCGCCGGATTTCACAATCTTTCCATCAGCTAAAACGTGAACATAATCCGGAACGATGTAATCGAGAAGACGCTGATAGTGCGTAATCAACAAAAACGATCGCTCGGAGCTACGAAGACGGTTCACACCATCCGCGACAACTCTTAAAGCATCGATGTCGAGACCTGAGTCGGTCTCATCCAGAACACAGAGTTTCGGCTCCAGCATGGCCATCTGAAAAATTTCATTTCGTTTCTTTTCGCCGCCCGAAAAGCCTTCATTCACCGAGCGCTCTTGAAACTTCTGATCCATTTGAAGGTCGCGCATCTTTTGCTTGGCCAGAGTGAGAAAGTCCATCGCATCCAACTCAGACTGTCCCCGAGAACGACGTACGGAGTTCACAGCCGCTCTTAGGAAATAAAGATTTCCGACGCCCGGAATTTCTACCGGGTACTGAAAAGCGAGAAACACGCCTTCGCGTGCACGCGCTTCCGGCTCTAAATCCAAGAGATTCTTCCCCTGAAACGTAACTTTTCCTTCAATAGACTCAAAAACATCACGTCCGGCCAGGACGTTGGAAAGTGTGCTCTTCCCTGCCCCGTTTGGGCCCATAATGGCGTGAACTTCACCCGCTTTAATTTCCAGGTTCAAACCCTTGAGGATGTTCTTTCCATCTACTTTGGCTTTTAAATCATGAATCGACAGCATTAGCCCACGCTTCCTTCTAAACTGACACCCAAGAGTTTCTGAGCTTCCACGGCGAATTCCATGGGGAGTTTCTTGAGAACATCTTTGCAGAATCCATTGACGATCATCGACACCGCATCTTCTTCAGAGATGCCGCGTTGTTTGCAATAAAAGATTTGGTCTTCACTGATCTTCGAGGTCGACGCTTCGTGCTCGACCTGAGCCGATTCGTTCTTCACCTGGAGATAGGGAAAAGTGTGCGCGCCGCATTTATCACCCAATAAGAGTGAATCGCACTGGGAGTAATTCCGGGCGCCTTCAGCCGATTTTTGAATCGCTACCAATCCACGATAGGTGTTCTGACCGCGACCCGCTGAAATCCCCTTCGAAATAATCGTGCTCTTGGTGTTCTTCCCAATGTGAACCATCTTCGTGCCCGTGTCGGCTTGCTGGAAGTGGTTGGTCAAAGCGATGGAATAGAATTCACCCACCGAGTTGTCTCCCTCCAACATCACACTGGGATACTTCCAAGTGATGGCAGAACCTGTCTCCACCTGCGTCCAAGAAATTTTTGAACTCACGCCTTTGCAGCGACCCCGCTTCGTGACGAAGTTGTAAATTCCGCCCTTGCCGTCCTTATCACCGGGATACCAGTTCTGAACGGTGGCATACTTCACTTGAGCGCGATCGAGCGCGACGATTTCCACCACTGCAGCGTGAAGCTGGTTCTCGTCTCGGCGAGGTGCCGTGCAACCTTCCAGATAGCTGACGTAACTGTCTTCTTCGGCCACAATCAAGGTCCGCTCGAATTGGCCGGTGCCTGAGGCATTGATACGGAAATAAGTCGACAGCTCCATCGGGCACTTCACACCCTTGGGAATGAAACAGAAAGATCCGTCGGTGAAGGCAGCAGAGTTCAGCGCTGAAAAATAATTGTCTGCAACTGGAACTACCGACCCCAGGTACTTCTGAATCAGTTCAGGGTATTCTAGAACCGCTTCCGAGAACGAGCAGAAGATGACGCCGATCTCTTTCAATTTAGATTTAAAAGTCGTGGCGACTGAAACGCTGTCTACGACCGCGTCGACTGCGATGCCACTCAGACGTTTTTGTTCGTTCAAAGAAATGCCGAGCTTGTCGAACATCTTGCGAAGCTCAGGGTCAATCTCATCTAAATTTTTTGGACCTTCACCGGGCTTCATCGATTTCGGAGCCGAATAGTAAATGATGTCTTGGTAATTAATTTTGGGATAATGAACATTAGCCCAATTTGGTTCCTTCATTTTCTGCCACACTTGAAACGCCTTGAGGCGCCAGTCGAGCATGAACTGCGGTTCATTCTTCTTAGAGGAAATCAGTCGAATAATGTCTTCATTAATTCCGGGTGCTACAGTCTCCGCTTCAATGTCGGTGACAAAGCCGTATTGATAATCTTTAGCAGCAATGTCTTTGATGGCCTGATTGGGAGTGCTCATGATTATTTTCCTCCCCCTGTGCTGGTTGATGAGGTCATGTCCGCCAAAGTGAGTTTTGAAAGAGCTTGATACACGACCTGGTTAATTTTTTGCCAACTCTTCTTAGAGGGGCAGTGTGTTTCTAACCCGCAATTATCTTGATTAGCCGAGCACGTGGTAATGGCCAACGGACCATCTAACAATTCCACAACTCCAGCGACCGAAATACTTTCCGGAGTCTTTGCCAATCCGTAGCCCCCATTCACTCCGCGCTCTGAAAAAAGAAAATCCCCGTGTGAAAGCGTCTTCAAAAGTTTACCGACGGTGGGCAAGGGCAGGCCGGATTCGGTTGCCAAATCCCGAGCTGTAAAAATGGAACGCTCAGGCCGCTTCGCCATTAAGGCCAAGAGCATGATTCCGTAGTCGGTGAGTTTGCTGATTTTCAGCATGGGGTACTGCCGCCTCCTTGCGTTCGCGATTGGTTGATCTCATGAAATAGAACTAACGCAGTACTATTTCAAGTGAAAAAAATAGGACTGTATAAGTCCTATTTAAACATCCCCACAAGATAGAGTCACGAGCCTAGACTATACCCTATTATTACAACTAGTTACTTCGACTGTGGTCTCAAAAATTTTGTAACAAATACATCTATGGGATAGCGATGACTTGCTCTGATCTCTTGGGCATCACTGTTACTTGGAATCCAGTAAAAATCACGAAACCTGCCTTCAGGAGCACTATCTCGATGGATGGGCTGTCCCGGTCGCACTTGGGCTGTCAGGGATTCCAAAAACTCCTCTGCAGTTCCCTGCCAATTTAACTGTGGATGAAATGCTTGACTCCGAAGGAACTGCGACGTGATCTCCCTTCGGGGAAATGAAGGGAATCATGGTCCAATTCCCCTTGGGGTGAGGTAATAAGAGCATCCCCCCTTTTCTCATCGACTCCGCAAGTACCGTCGAACTGACTTGAGGAAAGATTTTCATCGAGCTAGCCAGAGGAATGCCCAGAATATAGTCAGCCTCCCATTGGCCACTGACATAGATCCACAAAACTTCACGTACATAGTTCAGGGGCTTGTAAATTCCGTAACTACAAAGAAAACAACTCGAAGGTCTGTCAAAAACCAGCGGAGGAGTTAAACCGTAACTATTTTCAGTATACTCAAGGGAGGGAGCTTCATTTTCGGGGGGGTGAGAATAGCCCAAGATGGGATTGGTCAGAATAGTCAACAAACCCAGACCTATAAAATTTCTTTTCAACATTTTCATGGAATGAAGTCTTACAGCCTATGACTCTTTGTGTCAATTGAGCGCTGGCAGACTCGGATGCTGAGCGGCCATTTCACGGAGCGGAACTCCGACTGTCCCCAGGCCTGTTGAAGATCAGGGAAAACTTGTTCTAAGGGATTCTGCCCTGTTTTCTGAATGCAGGTCTTTAGGGCCGACCAAGTACCGAGGTACCCCACCAAGTGAGCCAGACTCCACTTCGCTTGCATCTCGATCTTTGGAGACTGGAGTTCCGGAAAAGGAAGCGTCACTGAACGGTACCCCTCTTCCACTAAGCGCCTTTCGGGTTCCCAATACTTCCCGAGCAGTTCTTCGTAGAGGTGATGAACCGTTCGATCGATGTCGGGAGAAATTTCTGTCATCGAGTAAGTCCAAAGTGCCAAAACCCCGCCGGGTTTTAAAACGCGATCGGCTTCTTTAAAAAACTCTTCGCGCTTAAACCAGTGAAAGGCTTGAGCAGCGGTGAGTAAATCCACGCTCCCCGCCTCTGCTGATAATTTTTCTGCGGGCCCTTGTTGATAGACGACGTGAGGATGCTTGGTCGCTGCGTCCAATTGTTTTTGCGAAGGATCTGTCGCAATCACCCGCTTGAAATGTTTTGCAAGCACCACTGCTGCCTGGCCGCTCCCCGTGCCGACATCGAAAGCCAAATCGTGCGACTGAACGGTGCTCGCCAAGTAGGTGAAGAGCGCTTCGGGATAAACCGGACGAAATTTCGCGTAGTCCTGCGTGTTTTCAGAAAAGAGATCTTTGAAGGATTTCATCCGACGATTTGACCATGAAACACGGAAAGACTCAAAGACATGACTTCAGTGTTGTAGGTAGCGTCTGTTTCTTCAGCGGAACGAATGGTTTGAAAGAGGAGCTCCAAATGCGCTAAAATAATTTCCGTCTGACGCGGAGAAATACGCTTAAAGAACGACGCGCGTTTTAACTTTTCCAAGCTGAAGAATTCATTTCGTTTGAAATCGTATTGATCCATCTTGGCGTACAAGTCTTTAATGGAGCGAGAATCCGCCGACGGAAAAACATATTCAGGAAAGGAGGGAAAATATTCCTCCTGATTCTTCTTCTGATAAATGAGTTTCACCTTTTCAAGATCAGCGATTGCTCTCCCCAGATTTTTAAAGCCATATTGGGTGAGTTCTTTTCGAGCCAAACCCCGACGCGCTAGCGTGAGCACCAAGAAGAGAAAGTAATGGTCCATCGTCTCGGCAATCTGGTTCACCTGTTTTTCAGTGAGGACTTGCTGAAAGACCTTCGGCTGTACCGAGGGAAGCGCCGGGGAGCCCGATGAAATAATCTTCGATTCTTTGATTAGCCGAGTCATTTGCTGAGGAAAGAGCGAGCGACAGTAGATCTCGACTAGGCGATCTCCCTCGGTTTGATCCAAAAGCGCAGCCAACTGGCTGATCACCTTCTGAGAAGGGATGAGTCGGCCGGTTTCGATCTTCATATAATAGGAGTAGTTAAATCCCAGTTCTATACGCTGGGACAGATCCAAATAGAACGCGCGGGCGCTAGAAAACCCCATCTTTTCGCGAACTTTCTGTAAAAACTCCCCTAGCGAGACGGTCATACATTTCTCCTATCGGGATAATGTGTAAAAAAATGAGAGATGAGCAATGCGTTAAAAACGGTTATTCACCGTGTCAATCTTTTTGAGGAGATCTTTGTGGGACTGAAGACATTCCTTATCACTACTTTGATGACTGCAACTCTGAATTTGGCGATGAACTTTGCTCATGCTTATGAAACGCATGACAACAGTGCTCAAGGACATGAACGCAGTTCTGCTCTCTTTATTACAGCAGACGCGACCATGAGCGAAGACCCTCTTTATGCCCTCTGTGCAAGAAGGAATACTGCGGCGATTGCTAAGGAACTCATCAATCTTTACCCTGAGCTCAGACCTCAGATGAGTTACATTCAACCCGCGGGCGTGACACTGAGTCAGCTCTTAGATGTCACCGGATCGATGGCGGCTCAGGCTGTGGTTCCGAAACCAGGAGACGTCAGCGTTGCAATTAATACGGGAGTGATCCGAGCGATCGAATTGAATTTGGATTTTTCTGAGACCTTTGGAAGCGTCTCGGTTGTTTCGACTGCTCTCAAGCAAGAAGTCTTGGCAGTTCAAGACTATAGAAACATGGTTTGCCAAACTTTTTCAGCGACTCCGAAAGCTTCAGCAAAGTCCCTTTTTGATGCTCTTAAGTATGAAGGTGGCGTGGAAAGAATTGAAGCCACCGTGGAAGGTCTGCCCCTGAGACAGTAAAATTTTTTGGTTTTTTGGTTTTTTGGTTTTTTGGTTTTTTGGTTTTAAAGATAAATTCGTCGATCTGACGTCATTCACCAGGTCACGAATTTCAAGAAGGGGAGCTAGAGTAGGTCCCCAGCTCCCCTTCTTGGTTGCTTTCTAAACGCGCGAACAAACTATACGCGACTGGGACTACAAAAAGCGTCAGCACAGTGGAAGCCAGAACCCCCCCGATGATCGCAATGGCCATCGGGATGGTGGTTTCTGCGCCCGGGCCGATCGAAAGAGCCTCGGGAGTTGCAGCGGCCACCGTTGCAAGAGAAGTCATCAAGATCGGACGCAGGCGCACAGGGCACGCCTTCAAGAGAGCCTCGTGCACTCCCAACCCTTCACGCCGACATTGATTGGTGAAGTCCACGAGTAGAATCGAATTCTTTTTCACAATTCCCATTAAGAGAATCAGCCCGATCAAACTGTAAATGTTCACCGACTGTCCGAAAAGAGCCAGTCCTGCAAACGCTCCCGAAAAACTAAACGGAAGTGCGAGCAAGACCGTCACCGGATGAATAAAGCTATTAAACTGCGACGCTAGAACCATGTACGAGACAATGATTCCCAATCCCAGCGCGAGGAAGAGACTCTGAAACGAATCTTTGAAACTCTGCGCGCTCCCCGACAAACGAGTGAAGTACCCCGGAGGCAAGAGTTGCTGCCCCATCTCTTGAACTTTCTTAAGTCCCTCTTGCTGAGAATGCCCCGGAGCTGGATTAGCGTAGAGCGTGATGGATCGCAGACGATTCAAGCGAGAGATCTGAGTGAGCGCGGGCCTTTCCTCGATATCGATCAAACGCGAGAGCGGCACCACCTCGCCACGATTGTTGCGAACATCAATCTTGTCGAGATCCTGAGCCATGTCCCGCTGCGAGGCCAGCAAGCGCACCTGAATCGAATAGCGATGCCCTGCCTTGGCATACTCGGTTTCGCCGTTCAAAATAGCACCGCCCACTAGCCCATTCACCGCAGACGTCACGCTGCTCATAGCAACGCCGTGCTTGGCCAGCTTTTCGCGGTTGGGAATAAGATGAACCTCTGGCATTCCCGGTTGGATATCCATGTTCACATCCGTGTAGAGACCTGTCTTCTTCAACTCTTCAACCATCTGATTGGCGGAGGTGGTGAGCTGATTCCAATCCGGGCCTTGAAGGGTCACTTCAATTGGAAAGCCTCGGCCTGCTGAAAATCCCCGCAGCGACATGTCTTGAGCAATCACTTGAATCCCTTTCACTCGCTCTTGCAATTCCTTTCGAATGGATTTCATGAATTCCGACTGGGTTTTGTCGCGTTTGTCCTTGTCGACTAAAGAAACGAACATATTCCCCTGATTGACCGCATCGCCGCCAAAACCGCCCACCATCGTAAACACGCCTTCCACTTCGGGTAGGGTTCTCAGATATTCTTCGGCCTGCTTCATTCGAATATTGGTGTATTCGAGTGCGGATCCCACCGGGGCCTTGAATCTGAGGAAGATTCGAGACTGATCTTGAGGCGGCATCATTTCAGAGGGGAGTCGTCGAGCAATTCCCAAGCTGAAAATGAAAATGCCGACAGTGATGGCCAAAGTTTTCCAGCGATGTCGAAGGAGCACGGTCAAAATGGATCGGTATTTTTCTGCGACGGATTTGAAGAGCGTGTCGACCCTCTTCGCCATTCCCTTGGATTCTCCGACGACTAAGAAGCGCGAACAACGCATCGGAGTCAGCGTCAGCGCCTCCACCAAAGAAAGTAAGACGGCACAAGAGACCGTTACGCCATACTGAAGGAAGTACTTTCCAATCACGCCCTTCATGAAGACCACTGGAAGAAAAATCGCGACGACTGCGATAGTAGCGGCGATGGCAGCAAAAGTAATTTCTTTAGAACCCCGTATGGCTGCCTCTTTGCGTTTCATTCCCATTTCACGATGCCGGACAATGTTTTCCAACATCATGATGGCGTCGTCGACCACGACCCCAATGGCGAGCGATAGCCCTAAGAGGGTGAAGGTATTCAGCGTAAATCCAAAGAAATGAATAGCCATGAACGTTCCAACAATCGAAGTTGGAATGGCCATGAGCACATTGATGGTAGAAGTCCACGACCCTAGGAACACATAACAGACAAGCGAAGTGAGAATCGCCGAGAGCAAGAGCATGAAGTTCAGATGATGAACGGATTGTTTGATGTAGAGCGTGCTATCGGACCGAATCCCCATCTTGAACTGCTTGGGCAGAGTGGGTTCGATTTCTTTGAAGCGTTCACGCACCAGGCGCGCCACTTCGACAGCATTCGATCCGTGCTGCTTTAAAATTCCCAACCCAATCGCCGGCTGACCATTGAAGCGGGCCATCTTTCGAACGTCGAGAGTCCCCTCCTCGACCTTCGCGACGTCGAGGAGCTGCTGCGGCCGGTAGTTAATGCCCGCACCCGCGCGGTTGTGAATCATGATCTTCGAGAAATCGATGGGATTGTTGGCCTCGCCTAGGAGGCGAACATTGTATTCATTCTTTTCATTCTCAATTCTTCCTGCCGGAACTTCTACGTGCTCGGACTTGATGGCGTTCAGCACATCTTCTGCTGTGAGATAGAATTTCTTCAGCTTGTCACTGTCAAGCCAAACGCGAAGTGCGGGCTCCACGTATCCGCCCATGTTGATGTCGCCGACTCCCGGCACAGTCGCGAACTGATCGTAGAGTGTGTTGCGCGCGTAGATCATCGCATCAGCCATCTCCATGCTGGCATCATAGGTCAGCGCAATCCACATGATGGGCTGATCTTCGGGATTCGTCTTTCTTACCGTCGGCGGGTAGAGGTCCTTCGGCAGGAGATTCTGCACCTGGGAAATTCGGTCCTGCACCTGCTGCATCGCCACGTCGATGCGCCGATCGAGCTCAAACTCTACCGAAATGCTGCCAGAACTTTGTTGGGCGGTGGAAGAAATGCTCTTGATGCCTTCGATCTGCATGATGGCATCTTCGATGGGATCGATGACTTGGCTCTCCATCACCTCGGGCGCAGCACCAGGCAAGGACATCGAAACGCCGACCACCGGAAAGTCCACATCCGGAAGCTGACTCACCCCGAGTCGATTAAAAGAGAGCGCACCAAAGACAATCAGTCCCAGCATCAGCATCCAAGCAAAGACGGGGCGGCGAATGGAAATTTCTGAAAGGGTCACGCTAGGCTCTCTTCTACCTCGGGACGTTCAAATCGAGTGAAGAGGCTGTACACACAAGGAACGGTGTAAAGAGTGAGGAAGGTGGAAACAATCACGCCCCCGATGATGGCAATGGCCATGGGGATTCGAGTTTCTGCGCCTGGACCAAACGCCAGCGCAGCGGGGATGGCACCTACTACGGTTGCTACCGACGTCATGAGAATGGGACGTAAGCGGACTGGACAAGCATCAATGAGGGCCTTCTCAGGTTCAAGGCCTGCTTCCCGCCGATGATTCGTAAAGTCCACCAGGAGAATGGAATTCTTTTTCACAATCCCCATCAAGAGAATCAAACCAATCATGCTGAAAAGGTTGAGCGACTGCCCGGTAATAAAAAGAGCGAGCAATGCTCCCGACAAACTGAAGGGCAACGCCATGAGCACCGTGATGGGATGGATGAAGCTATTGAACTGCGAAGCCAGCACCATGTAGGCCACGATGATTCCGAGTCCCAGAGCAAAGATCAGACTGTCAAAGGCGTCGCGAAAGGCTTCAGCGCTTCCCACTATCTTAATGCGATATCCGGAGGGCAGCACTTCTTTCCCGATTTTTTCCACGGCTTGAATAGCGGCCTGTTGAGACTTGCCGTGCTTCACATTGGCGTAAATCGGAATCGCGCGCTGCCGATTCAAGCGCGAAACGAGCTGGAGGGCCGAACCCATCTTAATGTCAGCTACTTCTGAAAGACGAATCAACTCTCCCCCAGAACCGCGATTGTTTCTCAGGAGGACGTTGTTGAGATCCTCTGGTTCGTTATGCTGATCTTGTTCCGAACGAACACGAATGTAGTAACGATGACCGTCCTTCGGATACTGGGTGTCCGCACCAAAGAGTTGGCCACCGATCAGAGTTCCCACTTCTGAACCCATTGAGCTCACGCCCACCCCACGAGCGGCGGCACGGTCCCTGTCGGGAACGATGTGAATTTCCGGCATGCCGTCTTGGAAGTCGGTGTTCAGATCTTCGACCATTCCAGAATCTTTCAACTTGGCCATGATGGTCTTGGCATACTGAGCGAGGTCCTTCCAATCAGGTCCTTGAATGATGAACTCGATCGGATAGCCGCGACTGGCGCTGAATCCCGAGAGCGACAAGTCTTGGGCAAAAACTTCGGACTCAGGCAGCAGTTGACGAATGGCGGAGCGCGCTCGATCCATCACTTCGCGCTGGCTGGCCTTTCTTTCCTTCGGGTTTTTCAAGATGACGTAGATGTTGCCGGCGTTGACGATGTCGTTGTTCTGATAATTCCCGATGGTGGTGTAGTAGTCCTGAATTTCTGGCTGAGAAACCAAGTAGGCCTCAGCTTTTTTGAAAATCTGATCGGACGCTTGAATGGAGGTTCCCACTGGAGCTTTGATGTTGAGCAAAAACAGAGACTGATCTTGTTCAGGAATCAGCTCCTGTCTCAGACCGTACATCAGAGCCATCGTCACCGCGAAAAATCCGAGAGACGCGTAGATGATTCGATTGCGATGGCCCAAAGTCCACTTCAAACTCTCGCGGTACTTTTCAGAGAGGAGATCCATGAAGCGATCCACGCGCTGCATGAATTTACCGGTACCCTTCTTCACAGAACTTTTGGACGACTCCTTAGCAGAATGAAGAAAGCGCGCGCAACGCATGGGAGTTAAAGTCAGAGCTTCTAAGAGTGAAAGAAATACAGCCACTGTTACCGTGATTCCATACTGATAGAAGAAGCGACCGATCACTCCGCGCATGAAAATCACAGGAACAAAGATCGCGGCAATAGCCAGAGTGGCCGCCAACGCAGCAAAGGTGATTTCCTTAGAGCCGTCCAGTGCGGCTTGGCGCCGAGTCTTCCCCATCTCGAAATGTCGAACGATGTTCTCGAGCATCATGATGGCGTCGTCGACGACGATGCCGATGGCTAAGCTCAGCCCCAGCAGGGTGAACGTGTTTAAGGTGAAACCAAAAAAATAGAGTGCAATGAATGCTCCCACGATCGAAGTAGGAATCGCAAAAAGGACGTTGATGGTCGAGGACCAAGACCCCAAGAAAATAAAACAGACCACCGACGTGAGGATGGCCGAAAGGATCAGCGTGAAATTGAGTTCTTCAACCGATTCCTTAATATACTGAGTGGTGTCGAGGCGAACATCCATGTGATAGCCCGGCAAGAGCGTGGGCTTGATCTGTTCAATCTTCTTTCGAATGAGACGCGCTACTTCAACGGCGTTGGAGCCGTGCTGCTTCACCACTCCCAAGCCGACGGCAGTCTTCCCATTGAAACGGGAGAGCGCTCTTAAATCCGAAATCCCCTCTTCCACCTTCGCAAGATTAGAAACCGGGATGGGATTGTAATTCGGTGCGCCCCCGCGGGTGGTAATTCGAATTTTTCCGAAATCGGCCGGAGTCTTCGCTTCACCCAGAACGCGGACGTTGAATTCTTTGAGCGTGCTTTCAATTCGACCTGCAGGTTGTTCGATTTGCTCGGACTGAATCGTATTCAAAATATCTTGAGACGTCAGGTCCAGCTGGTACATCTTCTTGGCATCGACCCAGACGCGCAGGTTCGGATCAACGTAACCCCCGAGCTGGATATTTCCCACCCCTGAAATCGATGAGAGTTGATCTTTCAGAGTATTGCGGGCGTAGATCATCTGGTCGTGTAAAGAAATTCCATCGTCGGCCGTCACCATGACCCAAAGAATGGGCTGATCTTCGGGATTCGTCTTAGTAATGACCGGCGGATAGAGCTTGATCGGCAAGTGATTGCGAACTTGAAAGATGCGGTTCTGAACTTCTTGAAGAGCCACATCGATATTGTGATTCAACTCGAATTCACAGGTGATGTTGGCAATGCCTTGACTCGCTGTCGAAGTCACTGTGCGCAAACCTTCAATGCCCATGACCGTGTCTTCGATCACGTCGACGACATCCATCTCCATGACTTCCGGAGCGGCGTTATCGAGCTGAACATTAATGTTCACGACTGGAAAATTCACGTCGGGAAGCTGACTGATTCCCATGCGCTGAAACGAAATGGCGCCAAAAATGATAAGCGCCGCCATCAACATCCACGCGAAAACGGGGCGATTGATGGAAATTTCGGAGAGTGTCATCTCAGTAGTTTATGTCACCAGCGTGCGTAAGGCCCCGCCATTAAGAGTCGGTTGATTCTCGCATGGACCAGATAGAACTGGTACTTCGCATTAATGACGTCGATCTGTCCCTTTACTTGATCTTGAAGAGACGCGACCAGATCCGCAATCGAGAAATCGAGGTCCAAACGCAGAGACGCCAGATTCTTGGCAACACGGCGGTCTTGAACCGCACTTCGCGCCTTTGCCAATTGATAAGACGTAATAGCGGCGCCGCGATCTCCGTAAGCTCGGTCGACTTTATCCGTCAGAAGCCCCTGAATGCCCCGACGCTTCTCCTGAATCAGCGCCTCGTTCACTTTTCCAAGGCCGAGGTAGGGAATCAGGTTCACTCCCAAAACTCCACCTGGATCTCCCCCTGGATCCATCCAGCTAAAGAGACGTTCCTTTCGATCCAAACGAGCCGCAGCCAAGAGCGCGTCGATCTGCTTCAATTCGAACGACCGCTGCAATGCCACCGAAAGTAGAGTCGAATACGCTGGCAAGTCTTCGGGAGTTTCCACGTTCACTTGAGCGACAGAAGTCGTAATCAGAGAGATGGCCTTGGGATTAAAGAAACCCACCGTCTGCGCCATTGCGGCATATTCGCCTTCGATCGTTTCACGAAGGGCAGCGACACTTTCCAAGATGGAAAGCACAATCGAGGTCAGATCATTCGATGTTCCAGCCGGGAGTCCATTTTGTTGCTCACGAGGAATAATTTCTTGATCGCGAATTTTCACAACCATGGCCACTTCTGAATTCAGCTGTTCTAATACTTCTTCGTCGCGAGCAATCGCGTAGCTCAGACCTTCGGCAATACTAAGTGCATCCGCCTGCATAATGACGAGAGCGTACAGCTCCGCCTCAGCTTCTCTTTCAGTCTTAGATGCTTTATACCAACGATCTGGAAACAAAAACGGAACCAAGTCGCCAAGACTACGAAGCATGATATTCCAACCGTTGAAATAACCGCCAATAATATTTCCTGCTGAAAGATGGGGAACCAACAAACTCGAAGCGAGCTCCGCATTCTTTCGAGCCATGAGCACTTGTTGAAACTGAACACGGGTGTCGAAACCCTGGGTTGCCGCGCGCTCCATCAAGGCTTCCATCGTAAACTCCGCCGGTGTTTCCATCGGAGGAACCTTGGTCAAATCTTCTCGATCCAACTGAATTTTTAAAACAGGCTCTCCTGTTTTTGGAGTGAACTGAATGGCCAAGACTTGGCCGTCAAAACAAAGGCGAGCAAAAGGGAGGTACTGAATGTTTCCGTAGACAAAGCAAGTTCCGCCATCTGAAACGAGATCCATGCCTTGAAATTTCAAAACACCGGTCTGAACCAAGGCGACGTCATAGTCCCACTTCGCATCCCCCTCGATCGCTCGAATGGCGAGGTTCAAAGTTTTCGAGCCTTTGTCTGTAATCTCGGCGAAAACCAATGTCTGGGTGGTTTTACCCCCGGTTTTTACTTCGATGTACCCTTGGTACTTTCCTTTGGCCGTCGAGAATTCCGTGCTCTGCTTGTCAAAATCACAAGCAGAGAGTGACAAAATAGCGACGAGTAAAAACAGCTTCTTCATATTAGAGCCCCACACTCAATCCAGCACTGATCGTTGTTGCGCCGGGATCCACTCCCGCACCATTTGGGAAAATTCGACTCAGCTTTGCCGTCAAAAAAATAGGAAGCTGAATATACCGTCCGGGAAATTCAGAATTGATCGAAGCACCGCGATTTACCCAGAAACGCATACCAACGCCGGCGGTCCAGTTCCCTGCACTGCCCTCACCGGCTATGAGCTCCGAAGCACCCGTCTGGTTGTAAAGACTGAAGCGATAGCCCGCGTCCCAGAATGGTTTGATCCAAGCCACAGGAAAACCTTCCCAGGCCTGTCCAATTCGCGAATCCATACCGAAGAGAGCAAACGTCGCAGAAAGCCCGCCCGTATTGGTGATAAAGCCCGGGGGTAGCTTCAAACTAAAGCTACTGAAGCTGACTGTTTCAGAAATATAGACCGTGGTTTTTCCAACAGGGAAGGCTGCCATTTCCCAACCGAGCTCAAAGCTGGCCGCTTCTTTTCTCTGGTCGTTGAAGTTGAAGGTGTAGTTATTCCAATTCGTGAAGGCAATGGACTGCGGAGAATGTGCACCTAAACGAAAGCTCAAAATCTGCCCATAGGGATTTTGAATCTCTCGCGAGTAAGCCGTGCTCACCGAATCATCGGCGTGACAAACTCCTTGAAAAAAGAGAATCGAAACTCCCGTTGCAATCATCAGTCTGTTGAAGTTCATTTACTTTTTCCTCTTACATTCATCCCCAGATTTCAGACACTTTCCATCGTCTGTAACGCGACGAAGAGTGAACTCGCCGACGTTTTCTCCATATCGAGAATTCCAAGACCCGACGAACTCGCCACTCTCCAGACGCCCAAAGAGCTGACCAAACGGTCCTTTGTTGTAGCTAGAGACGGTGTACGGCAACACCATGCTATGCGTGCTGGTGTTGTAATCGGCGTAATCAAAAACCATTTTCCAATAGTGACCCAGAGGATAGAGAAGCTCTTCAAACTTGGTATTGTCGGTTTCATTGGCCATGGCATCGAACATGAGCGTGCCGTAAAGCTTGGGCACCTGAATGGTTTCGGTGGGTACGGGCGTTCCATTTGCGGTGACCAAATCCAACATGCGTGTCAGGATCAAGGTACAGGCGTACTCATTTCCTGTCTCTGTCATGCGCATCACGCCTTTGTAAGTTCCCGCTGCAGGCTCTAACTCTGCCCAACGAGCTGTCGTGAAAGCCGCGTTCTGCGCATTGTTTCCATCACGAATAGGAGCATGATCATTACACGAGCTCCCCATCGCGGCTAAAAGCAGAATTCCCACCCACTGAGATCTCAAAATTTTCATCGATCCATCCCCCCTCTTCGATCTACTTTCCGATCGCCTGAAGCGTCTGCGCACTGGGCCTCAAGGCTGCCGACGTTTCGAGTTTTACAAAATCCAACTTCGCTTGAAATTTAAGAGCATCCAACGCTCGAAGCGACTCATGCCAAGATGTAATGGCTTGGAGCACATCAAGGTTGGTCACCAATCCCAATTTGTAATCTTTGATTTGGGCCTGATAGTTTTCGTACGCTGTTTGCGTCGCACGTTCCAAAAGCTTCACTCGACTCATTCCGCTTTGAAGATTGCTATAGCCCGTGCGAATTTCCTGATCCGCTAACCGACGCGCTTGCGCCAACGTCAGATCGCTCTGACGAGTGGCCGCTGCAGCTTGCCTCACCTGGGCATTGACCAAGCCCCCCGAAAAGAGAGGAAGAGTGGCGGTGACTGAAGCATCCCAATTCTGATTCTGCGCAATCCCAGGTCGCTTGAAGTAGTAGTTCCCCGCCAAGCTTAATGTAGGGAAGTGACCTGCCCGTGCAATCTCGACGCCCTTCTCGACTGCTTCCAATGTATCTCGCGCGGACTTCACATCGGGACGCTCTTCAATTCGTTTTAAGTAATTGTCTAAAGTGTCGGGCTTGATTTCAATCTTATCAGTCTCTTTCACAATCGCATTGCGGTCCAAGCCCGTGAGAAAGGCAAACGCTTCACGCGCTGCGGAGAGCTGACCCTTCGCCTCTTCAGCCTGAGCAGCCAAGGTGTCGAGTGCGGATCGCACGGTCAACGCTTCGCTCATCTTAGAACGACCGATCTTGATTCGTGCGTTCAGATCAGAAATTCGTTTTTCATAAACGGTGATCTCTTCTTGAAAGTCTTTCAGGATCTGTTCCATCGAAAGGATCGAATAGAAGTTACTCACGACGCTCGCGTAAAGCTCGGCCGCAGCTTGACGTTTCGCTGAGATCTGAGCGGTTACTTGCAAATTCTGTTGAGAAAGAGAGGCATACTCAGCCATTCCTCGAAAAAGGGGCTGAGAAGCCGTGATTTTCGCAGTGGTTTGTTCAGCCGGAGAAAGAGTTGTAGCCGTAGCCGAAGGAGATTGTTGTAACAGATAAATTCCCGTTGCACTGATTGTTGGGAAAAAGGCAGCCTTGGCCTGCGAATATTTTTCTTCAGCCTGATTCACCAACTCCGTTTGAATCCCAATGGCCTCACTGCGCTTCAACGATGCTTCAAAAAGTTCATTGAGATTATAACCATCACTCTTCGCAACAGCTGCAGAAGCCGTATTCCCCACCAAAAATAAAACCCACAGCGCCGAGATGCGTTTCACCTGAAGAGTTCCTCCAATGCGCTCAGACCTGAGAGCAGCGAGATTTTTAACTGCGCATCGATACCCGATAATTTTTCCGAAAAAGTTCTTCTCATTGCACCTTGGATTCGAGAGAGCTTTTCATGCCCCACCTTCGTCAGCTCCAAGTGCACCTGTCTGCGATCTTCAGTGCTCACAATTCTTCGAATCAAACTGCGCTTCACCAGACCGTCTACCATTCGAGACATCGCAGCGACGCTCACGCCTTGTAAATCTGCAAGCTGGCGATTATTTCGCGGCATTTCTTTGAGATGAAACAGGATTCTAAACTGAGGGACGGTGAGATCGCCTTTAGAAAGGCTCCAGAGTTCTGCGCGAATGGATCGCATGACACGCGGTACGACCTTCAACAGCTCTTGAGCTGCGATATCGTCACTGAGTTGATCCTTCGTGATGCTGACCCCATTCATTGCAGACTGCAACTATTAACCCCTGTAAGCTTTCTATAAAATCGCTCCGAGGCGTTGTCAATTATGGTCGTGTAAAGCGCGCGTTAACGCGCTAATTAAAAAGACGCAGGGCATGCCCCTAGTTCCCCAACATGCCCTGCGTCACCAACAGGCAGCTTGCCTTTCAGAAAATTCGCGACAAGATCGTCAAGCTGCGTTGAAAGAGATTTTTCCCAATTCATGGCGAACAGTGGCGGATAGACGCTTGCTAACCACCAGCCGCGCACGACTGCGTTCATCACGGGTTCGAGTTGGCTCGGCTCTTTAAAGAGACAACGCAACAACCCTCCCGCTAAAAAAAGAATCGATTGAGGAGTGCGGAGCTGGCGCATCATAAATGCTTGCAACCCGAGTTCTCCTGCAAACGAAGTGTCGAAACCTGTGGCGAGGTGCCAGAGGTCATGTGTTTCCCCCATCCATCGAGCGGTGTAGAGCTCGTCGACCTTTCCATCATGAACCCGAAAATAATTTCCGTCGTAACCCTTTTCGAGAAGCAGGGATCCCAGCGAATGTCCCAATGAACTGGCGGGATATTTTTTTACAAATTCGGCTGGATCGACCCAGGTCAAATGACGGCGTTCATCGAGCACCGCAGAAGTTCGAGGATCGCTACGAAGCTTTTGAACCACGGGGGTGTACAAACCCATGTCATAGAAGGTATCGACGATCTTGATCACCAACGGGGTACGCTCAGGGTCTTGCGCCAATCGGATAAAATTGACGAGAAGGGAGACTCCGTTTTTGATATTCCTGAGCATGCGCATCTTCTGAGCGCCTCCTGATAGAGCCCAAAATAGCGCCGAAGCAGCAACCCTTCATTATACTGGGTTAATAAAAGTAGAATTTTTGCGAAAAAGATGGTTGTCATGACGCATGGATGCATTCAAAGGTTTTGAGGTCCATTTTCGCACCCCTTTCCAGATTCCCGATGAGGAATGGGCGTACTTCACTTCGTGCATCAAGCTGAAAAACCTTGAGAAAAACCAGACCTACTTTGAACCCGGTGACAACTTTCAGGAGATTGGCTTCGTGGCCCAAGGCCTCCTTTATACCTACTTCTTAAATGAAGCCGGAGAGGAGACCGTGAAAAACTTTTCGTGGGAGGGGAGACTCGCTTCATCCTACGGGAGTATCTTAGAGAAAAAACCCACGCACCTGGGAGCACGTGCGCTCGAACCGTCGATCCTCCTCACTCTTTCTTACGAACAGCTTTTAAAACTTTACGAACGCCATCGTTGTTGGGAACGCTTGGGGCGCAAGCATGCTGAACAACTTTATGTGGATCGAGAGCGGAGAGAAGTGGAACTTCTTCTTCTCGACACTCATTCTCGATACGAAGAATTCTGTAAGCATTATTCTCCGATTGTGGAACGCATTCCCCAGTACATGATTGCTTCTTACCTCGGTGTGACCCCTGTGGCTTTGAGCAGAAATATCAGTAAAACACGCTCATCCCCGGTCCAAAAAGACACATTCCCGGCCTGAGCGAATCCCCCTATTCTATATAAAGGGGATATGCGTTTACCAATTCGACTCACCTTAGTGACTCTGACTCTCGCTTCGTGCGCCGTTCTTTCGAGCGGCTGCATGAGTATCGTCACCAAGCTGAGCAATCTTTCAGGTAAAATTTGCGACACGGGCGGAACTCTCAACCACTCCGCTCAGCAACCTGTCACGATCTCCGTAAAAAAAGCGGTCTTACAACACACTAAGCTTAGCCCTGCTTCCTTGAAAGAAGCATGTAATGATGGGGCTCGTTACAGCTGCATGAAAAAAGTTTTCAGCCCCGACAGCTCCAACATGAATGTCGCGGCTGTGGAGTGTTCGCACGTCGATGGCATCGGCTCTCCGTGCTTGAACGTCAACGCCATTCACTTTAGCACCAAGGATGCTGCTGCTCGCGCACCTGCTGAAGCAGTGGAACCGGGTGGAATTTATAACTACGTCGAGTACAGCTGCTTCAACCAAGCAGCGACCGACGGCAAAGTTTATCCTGCAGCCGGAGTGCAACTCGACAGCCTAGATAAAGCTCTCGATGCCGCCCGCGAAAAATGCTTAGCTCTGAGTGAGGAAAACGGATGAAAAAGCTCGTTGTGCTTGCACTCGCACTCTACGCTCAAGACGTTTTTGCTCATGCGAATATTCTGGCAGGAAGCGCGATTCCTCCACGAAACACACTGGCTAATAAAACCGGTCCATGCGGAGTTGCTCGAAACGTCGGCACGCAAACCACGACCAACTTAACGCCGGGCCAAACACTCACCATCACTTTCCAAGAAACCATTGATCATCCGGGCTACTACCAAATCTGGTTTTCGCCGAATGCCGACGATTCGGGAATGGTGCTCCTCCGAGACAATATTCCCGACATCCAGGGGGGAGCTATGCCCCATAATTATTCAACGACCGTCACGGTTCCTTCTACTCCGTGCGCGAACTGTACGATCCGAATGATTCAAGTAATGGCTGAGAACCCTAACGTTCCCACCTACTATTATTCGTGTTCAAACGTTCAGATTGCCGCTGTAGCTGGGCCTTCACCTTCCCCGTCACCTTCAGCCAGCAACACCCCCGTCCCCCCGGTTCCAACGAGCAGTGGTGGCGGTATCAACTGCGGCAACTAAAAACTCACCTACTCAGTTAATCGGGCACAGAGCTTGCTCGTCAGACTTCCTAAAGGAGTCTTATTATGAGCAATGGAACAATCAATCCCGGCGTCTTAGTCAATCCACCCTCTCACGGAGTGATCAGTTGGAGGTCCATTTTAGCGGGCCTTTTTGTCAGCCTCATTGTAGCTGCCATCCTGATGACTTTCGGTATGGCGATTGGAGGAATTGTTTTGGGCAATGTGGATGACACTTCCCAAAGCCTCCGAGCTTCAGGAATCTTCGGAGGAACTTGGAGCATTCTCACCGCATTTCTTTCTCTTCTTGCAGGTGCCTATTTCACAGCCCGAATTTCTATCTTTTATTCTCGAGCCATCTGCATGGCAGAAGGACTTGTCGTCGCTTCCCTGTTTGTTGCGGTGATGGGACTTCAGCTCGTTTCGCTCACCGGTTTCGCTGCAAGAGCTGCGGCAGGTGTGATGGGTTCTACGGCATTGGCAGTTGGAAGTTCTCCTAATTCCCGCGCCGTTTTCGGGGACCTGGTGGAAGATCAACTCAGCGGAGTGCAACTTCGCGGAGATTCTCACGCAGTCGTAGCAGGAGTTTTAAATCGCCTTCTCCGAGGAGAAACAGAGGCGGCTAAAAACTTCCTGGCCACGAACACCTCGCTGACCCGAGACCAGGTGAACACGAACATCGAGCGAATTTCGAGTGGACTGGCTCGCGCCGGCGAAGAGGCTCGATTAGCCACTGCCCAGGGATTACGAGCCATGGGTTGGATCATGTTCAGTTACCTGATTTTCAGCGTCGTTGGCGCTTTGATCGGGGGAGTGATTGGGTCCCGAGCCAATCAAAAGTCGGCCATTTCCGACAAGGAACTTCCCTCTCTGCGGCTCCGAGCTGCAGCTTTTGCAAAATAGCCCGTATGTCCTTCAGCTGGGAGCTTCCACCTGCGCAATCAAGCGGAAGCTCCCAATCTGAACCCCTTCTTCTTAACAATTCAGGGGAGTTTTCACTCCTGAACAGTTAACAATTCCCTGCCAAAAATCGTTCAAAACACGAAAATATCAATTATTTCAAAATCTTAAAACCAGTTTTATTTAATCAACTTTCTATTGCCCCCCACCCCCCTTTGGTGTTTTAATAATAATAGAGTTTTATTGTCAGTTATTTTGGTCACGGAATCGACCAAGAGGGATGTGGGATATGAGACTTCAGGTCTTATTAAAATCAGCCAAGCTACTCGTCACGGCCGCAAGCCTTTGCGTGGTCTCTGCTTGCTTGACTCCTGAAGAACAGGCCGCTCTTGAAGCGTCGCTCCTCTTAGGTCCATCGCCTACTCCTTCAGTGAGCCCGGCTCCTTCGCCGAGTCCTTCGCCAACTCCTTCTGCTTCTCCGACCGTCGCTGCTCCCGCTTGCTATGACGAGCGTTACACGCAGCCCGACGCTGAAATTTCTCGATCCGTCGACCTACTCTTCATTATGGATACTTCGGGATCCATGGACGACAACCGCCGCAAAGTGGCTGAAGGCATTTCCGCATTTGTTGGAGAGCTCGACCCCCAAGTGGACTACCAGGTTGGCGTGATGCTCGCTCACGGAAGTAAAAGCTCTTGGGCAGGCAAACTTTATTCGTATAACAATGGCTTCAAAGTTCTTAGCTCGAAGACCATGACTGTCGGATCTATTACTGCCAAACTGAAAAATTTAGTTCTCCAAGTTCCAACTGATGCAAGCGGTGAGCAAGGTGAAGTGGGTTCCTATTCCCTAATGAAAGCCCTGGGTACTAACCTCGCCGCAAATCGTGCCGATGGATTCTTCAGGCCCGAAGCCGCTCTGGCGATTGTGTTCGTATCGGACGAAAATGATATTTGCGCTCCTTATGTGAATCAGCCCACCAAACCGGGTCTGACGAGTGCTGAGAAAACGCTTAGAAATCGGGATTGCCCGAACGGCATTGCTACTGCCGATGTCATTGCGAAAGTAAAATCGGTTCAAGGTGATAAGCCCTGGCTTTTTGGCTCGGTCATTCACCAATCGCAAGGCTATAAAGATTCTTCAGGTAACGACGGCTTCGGCTGGGGTTACTACGAAATCGTTCAAGCGACGAACGGCGTATCGACCGAAATCAACGACGGTTCTTATACACAAGGTTTGTCGAACCTCGGTAAACTCGCCACCATCAAGTTGAACCTCGTTCTCGACTACGACTTGATGCACAACAACGTGAACCCCGCCACGATTCAAGCAACGGTGGATGGTCACGCAGTCGACTTTGTTTATGATTCTACACTCAACGACGTCCACCTATCTGTGGGTGGAACCGCTCGCTCGCAAGTGGACATCACGTACTGCTTGAATCCGCCGGTAGTACAGCCAAGTCCGTCGCCTTCACCAAGTCCGTCGCCTTCACCGAGCCCGACTCCTTCGCCGAGTCCGAGTGCTTCGCCTTCACCGACTCCGTCGCCGAGCCCGAGTGCTTCGCCTTCGCCGACTCCGTCGCCAAGCCCGAGCGCTTCGCCTTCACCGAGCCCGACTCCGTCGCCAACACCTTCTCCGACCCCGAGCCCGAGCGCTTCGCCTTCGCCGACTCCGTCGCCAAGCCCGAGCGCTTCGCCGTCACCAAGTCCGACTCCGTCGCCGACACCTTCTCCGACTCCGAGCCCGACTCCTTCGCCGAGTCCGTCTCCGAGCCCAAGTCCGTCGCCTTCACCGAGCCCGTCTCCTAGTCCGTCACCCTCTGCGTGCACCGGCTTCGGCTGCGGTGGTGGTATCGGAATCTAAGCTCTCTCAGAGCCGATCTCTGGACATAGCCTCTTGCGTCAGCATTAGTTAGGGGATTTCTCCGAACTTTAGCGATAATCTCCACTAATGTTAACCTTCACGCGCTATCAAAAATTCGTCGTCGCCCTCCTGGCTCTCTCTCAATTCACAATCATCTTGGACTTCATGATTCTCTCCCCGCTGGGCGCGTTTCTCATGCCGGCGCTCAAGATCAGTCCTGCTCAGTTCGGCTTCGTCGTATCGGTTTACGCGTTTAGCGCCGGGGCTTCCGGCCTTTTAGCAGCGGGTTTTGCCGATCGCTATGATCGTAAAAAGTTACTTCTCTTTTTCTATATCGGTTTCACCATCGGCACTCTTCTTTGCGCACTCGCCACGGACTATCACTTTCTTTTAGCGGCTCGAATGATCACCGGGATTTTTGGTGGTGTCATTGGCTCGGTGGTTTTTGCCATCATCACCGATTTGTTTCCCATGGAAATGCGAGGGCGCGTGATGGGTTACGTTCAAACAGCCTTTGCATCTAGCCAGATTTTGGGAATTCCAATCGGTCTTTTTCTCTCTAATCACTGGGGATGGCATTCCGCCTTCATGATGATTGTAGTTGTTTGCCTCGGCGTGATTGCTTCAATCTGGTTTTTCCTGAAACCCATTGATGAACACCTCAAGATTCAGAATCATCGCAATCCGTTTCAGCATCTGGTCGACACGATTTCGAAACCTAGATACGTCCATGCGTTTGCAACCATGGCATTGCTCAGCACTGGTGGTTTCATGATGATGCCCTTCGGAAGCGCATTTAACGTGAAGAATCTCCACATCCAAATCGAACAGTTGCCCCTCATTTACATGGTCACTGGAATTTGTTCGATGATCACCGGCCCCATCGTAGGACGCCTGAGCGATACCTACGGAAAGTTTAAGCTCTTCACCTTCGGAAGCGTCCTCAGCATCGCGATGGTGCTTGCGTACACCCAGCTCGTGGGGCCGACTTCGATTCTGACGGTCACCCTTCTTAGCACCATTATGTTCATCGGGATTTCTTCCAGAATCATTACGGCTCAAGCGTTGGTGTCTGGCATTCCGGAACCTTCGATGCGCGGATCGTTCATGTCCGTCAGTTCATCGATCCAGCAGATTTCTGGAGGCTTGGCCGCCATTCTTGCGGGACTCATCGTGCATGAAAACACTAACGGAACTTTAGATCATTTCGACACACTGGGATACATTGTGACTTTGGCGTTGGTCATTACGATCGCGATGATAGCGATTCTGGTTCAATGGACGAATGATCGTCCTGCTGTTCCAGCCGCGAGCTAACTTAGAGACTTCAGGTCGGTCCAGTTGCAACGCCACCCAGGCCTCAAAACTCAGTGCGTATGAGTGGCCCCGTTCCCATGGGTATGCGGCTTTTGTATCCCCTTATGATTGACCGCCTTGAGCGTGCCTTCCGATAATCACAAACAAGCTCTTTTTTGCTGGATCGGAAGCCTTGTCGTTATCAAACTGAACGACCCAGTCCTTTGCGGGGAGAAAATTTAGAGTCAGTTGAAATTTGAGGGAGGAAGCCCCTTTGTGGAATAATTCCACATGGTTAAACTAAGGAGCTGTCCCTCATGAAACAGTCTACAAGAGAGTTCAAACAAACT
>JAIEMT010000065.1 GCA_019751945.1 bacterium | reverse complement strand
GTCAAGAAAACCCTCTTTCACCCTTATTCTCGTTCAAACCACTGTGAAAAACTTGTTTCTTAACCGGACACGCCTGAGAACGATTTTACTTTTTTGAAACCTCAAAATTTGAGTTTTTCATCAGCCTGCTAGTTTTTATTACTATTATTTCATTTATAAACAGTTAACCTCCGCCCCCCATTTTCCGACAAGTAGGGAATAGGGGGATCCATGTCCGGACGTCCGCGTCTCAATTTACAAAGACTTGCACCTTGGGTCAGCGCTGCTGTTTTGGGTCTTTGTGTTGCGGTGTCGTGCGGAGTGGTGAGCTGGGTGAGTTGGTGGACGTTGAATGGTGAGAGCCAGGCCTTCGTCGATCAAGCCATTGGCGATACTTCGAATACCCTTTCTAACTTTGTGAGTATTCAACTCAGTCAGTGGAAGGACGAATTGTCCGAAGTGGTTCGAAGCAAGGGCCCGGCTTCTGCAACTCCATCTACGATGCAAGTCGTTTCCGTGGAAATGCCTCCGCATTTCCTGCAGGTTTCTGTTTGGAGAAAACTCTCCGTTGATCCTGCTGCCACTCATACAAAAATTTTCACTGGCAGAAATGTTTCAGCCATTGCTAGCGCTGAAGTTGTAAAGAAATACCAAGAAATGGCAGCCAAAGAAGCTGAGTTTGCAACGAACGCTTTCAAAGGTCGCTGGGTGCTTCATGCATTTCCCGGCGTGATGATGATCGCGGGTCCCCGCCAAGGTCTTCCTCTTGATGTCCAAGTCGCTTTTATTCGGGCGGACGGTTTTCAAAAGGCTTTCTCCAATGATGGATTAGTACGGGCCACTCTCGTCGATAGCAAGGGTTCGGTTCTGGCGCATCCGCAGCTGGATCTTGTTGGGACCTCCATGGCTGACAATCCTCTCGTGAAATCCTTTCTCACGAGTTCTTTGAACAGTGGTCAGCTTGCATTTGAAGGTACGGACGGAGTTCAATACTTCGGAGGTTATCGGAGAATCGCTTCAGGCGAAGCACAGGTAATGGTCAGCGTTTCTCGCGCGGAAGTAAAAGCGGGAGCGAAACTTCTGACGAAGCGAACCATGATTCTTTCCACTGCACTCTTCTTCCTATTCGGGTTCTTAGGTTACCGCGTTGTGGGATCGAAGATTTCTAGCACCTACGCACAGATTGAAGAATTGAATAATCCGAATAAGGATCCCAACACTCTAGACCGAATGCCCATCGATCGTCGCTCGCTCACCGTCTTGCACGGTTCGTTGCGGGGTCTAGACCATGTTTTAGAATCTGCCGGCCCTGAAGAAGTAGCTGAAGTGATTCGCGGTTACTTTGAAATCGTGAAAGCGCGGGTTCATGAATATTCAGGAGTGTTCGAGCGCTATTCTGGAACGACGTTTGTGGCGGTTTGGGGAACTCGTAAAAATGAATCGAACGAATCGTGGAGAGCCATTCGTGCTGCCTTAGATCTCCGAATGGATTTTTCTCTGTTTAACGAGAACCGAAAAATCAATGGGAAGAAACCTCTGATCAGCACGATGGGAGTACACTCGGGCATGGCCCTGGCGGCGAAGCTAGGACCAGAAGAGTCGATGTCTTTTACTTTGGTCGGTGGCGCTCATGGCATTGCAAAAAGCTTAGACCAAATGGCACTCATGGCAGGAAATGACCTTTTGGTTTCGCACAGTTCTTGGCATTCTTCGGATGGCCTATTTGACGGAGAGCAAGTGGGCGAAGCAAAGATGGGGCAGGACGCTGCGATGGTGACCTACTATAAGATTCGTGGCTACCGTGATGAATCGGGAAAGAGCATCTTAGTAGAAACCAGCTACGCTCAATTCGAGCAAGATTCTCCCACGAGTTTCATTCAATACAACTCTCAAACCGAAAAGGCGAAGCGTTGGCTGGTAAATAACGGTTCTCAGATCATTGGTCCGATGAGTCCGGAACAAATTGCTTCTGCACTCTTTGCGCAAGATCTGGATTTCGATTGCGAGTGCTGGGCCGAAGGCACGGGCAAGTCTTCTAAAATTGAGACAGCTGGAATTTTTACGGGCTCTGAAGACAAAGACGCCACGCTTTGGGTCTACGACGGTCGAACGATTCATGGTCCGTTGAGCCGTGGCTTTTTGGCGACTGCTGTACAACGGGGTGCGATCTCAGCTGAGCGCTCCTACTTCTGTGAAAGCAGTACCGTTTCAGGTTGGCGCTTACTCAACACTTGGGCGGGACTGACTAACGGAAAACCTGCGGATTCAAAGCCTTCGAATCAGGCGGCGTAAACTCCGCTAGCTTCTGTAAATCCGGATAAAAAATCTGATTCGCAATAATGCGAGATACCCAGTTTCCCATAGCCGAGAACATTCGCGGACGCCAATGCTTGGTATGAGCCCAAACCTTACCGCGCACCTGCGAAGTAATCTTTCTCCCATTTGGCCCGCGTCGCTCCGGATCTCCCTGGTAGGGTTCTAAAGTGACCTGCCATTCAATTGAGTCGAAATACTGATGGAGAAGGCCCTTCGAATCATTTTTATACTTCAGAGCGATACTTTTTCCAGGCTGGTAGTCGATGACTTCCGCGTAGAGGTCGAATTTCTTCCAAGGTTTCTTTGGAGGCGCTACAAAGAATTTCAGCAAGATGCCCTTGCCTAGAGATTGGTCATGGGGAATGGATTCGTGGTCCGTGAAAATAATGGATTGAACCTGATTCGTGTCAAAGTGCCACTTCGACCAGTGTTCGAGTTTATCGAAAGCCATTTTCAAATCAGCGGGTTCATTCTCGGCCACAATGACCCGTTCGAGCTCTAAGCTCTGATCAGGACCGTTCGCCAATACAGCGCAAATCGCCACGATCAGTAGACAGAATGCCAGCGCTCCAAAGACCCATTTCGGTAGTCGTTTCATGATTGTGTACTTACAACGGGCTGGTGTAGAACAAAAGACATACTCCATGGAAACGGCGAAACAGCCCTCCCTTTTGTTCGAGAGCGAAGACTGGCTGGTGGTGGATAAGCCCGCTGGATGGCTTTCTATTCCACCTTCGTCTCCTGAATCTGTAAAAAAACCGGTACTTTCCGAGTTTCTGCGAGAAAAGTACGGCGATGTGTTTGTGGTTCACCGCTTGGACGTCGAAACGAGCGGGATCATTGTTTTTGGTCGGAATGCAGCCGCCCATAAGAAGTGTAACCAATGGTTTGAGGATCGCCAGATTAAGAAGATCTATCTTTGTTTGGCTCAAGGGAATCCGGCCATGCCGATTTTGAAAATCAGCACTCCAATTGGAAATGACCGCGCATCGACCCAAGTAGAGGTTCGGGAAAGTTTTGCTGGAAGTTTTTTAGCTCGCGTTCGAATCGTCACGGGTCGTCGCCATCAGATTCGAATTCACCTTTCTAAAGAAGGCTACCCCTTGTTGGGAGATTCGAAATACGGTGGGCCTCAGACTCACGAAAAGATTTCATTCGAACGAGTGGCATTGCATGCCTATGAACTTGAATTTCCTGATGGGAAAAGTTTTCGATCCCCGATTCCAGCGGATTTTGAAGGGTGGTTGGGAAAACTCAGGGCCTTGTCCGGGAATTCTAAGTGAGTTCTCTTCGCCAGGATCTTCAAACTGCTTGGGGAAAAAGAAAGCTCAGTGCTTCCGTCACTGCGCTCAGAATGTTTCATGGGCCGGGAGAGTCCACCCACTCTTCAGGTAAAGAACTCGCCATCGATCGATTTCAAAATCATTTTTGGATCACGGCTTGGAAACCGATTGAAAAATCGGCGCTCGACGAAGTGATTCAGTTCTTGAAAGACCAAAGTGCATCTTCGAATGACTCTTCGGCCGTGTTTATTGAAAGAGGGGAGACGCAGCTTTCTGTTCCCCTTTTTGGCAGCCCCCCTTCCGAGCGTTTTGAGGTCCGAGAGGGGAATCTGATCGCTCGAATTCAACTCGTAGAGACTCGGCAGCCCGGCTTGTTTTTGGATCATGCCCCCCTTCGCACTTGGCTTCAGCAAAACGCAAAAGGATGGAAGGTTCTCAATACCTTTGCCTATACCGGAAGTTTGTCCGTGGCTTGCGGGTTGGGTGGGGCCGATTCCGTTTTGAGTTTGGACCTTTCCAAACCGTCTCTGGAGTGGGCGAAGGAGAACTGGCTTGCGAATTCCCTTCCCGGTGAAAGAGCAGATTTCATTTACGGCGATTACTTTGACTGGTTGCCGAAATTTGCCAAGCAAGGCCGGAAGTTCGATGCGGTCATCTTGGATCCCCCGTCTTTTTCTAGAGGATCTAAGAAATCTGGCTCTAAAGAGTTTTCTACGGCGAAAGATTTGGAAAAGCTCCACGTTCTAGCTTTGAGCGTTTTGAATTCTGGAGGGTATCTGATCACCTCTATTAATTCTGCGAATGTGAGCTGGAAAAAATTTGAGGCGGAGATTCAGAATGCCGCAAAAGAATTGAAAGTTCGCCTTCAAGTCCTCCGAAAAATTGAATTGCCAGAGACTTTTCCGGCCCAGACTTTTGAAGACGCCTATTTAAAAGGCTTCATCTTTCGAATGAGCTGATTCATATCTTCTGGAATGGGTGCTTCAAACTCCAATACTTCCTGAGTCATGGGGTGGGGAAAGCGAATTTTGTGCGAATGGAGAAGTGTTCGTGCAGCTAAACGGGCAGAAATACTATCGCCGTATTTGGAATCGCCTAGAATGGGATGCTTTTCAAAAGCTGTTTGCGCTCGGATCTGATGCGACCGTCCCGTTTCTAAAACAATTTCTAGTAAACTGATTTTATTCCCATCGACACTCCCGGACTGGAGCACCTGAGCTTGGAGTAGTGCTTCTTTACATGCAGGAGGTCCAAGTTTTTTCTCCCGAAATACTTGGGTTTGATTCTTGTTTTCGTCTTTGAGAAGAAAGTGTTTCCACCGAATTTCGGTTCGGTTGCCGAAATCACCGAGAACCAAGCCTAAATAGGATCGGAAAATCTTTCCTTCCTGAAGTGCGGTCGTCAAGCGATTGGCAGACTTGGTACGTTTTCCAATAACTAAAATTCCAGAGGTGTTTCGATCTAAGCGATGAACTAGCCCGACGTAGTTTCGCCCGAAATGCCCGCGGCACCAGTCTACCAAGTTCTCGTCCCCAGTTTTTTCACCTTGGCTGAGGAGGCCCGCCGGTTTGTTCACCACAAGCAGGTGTGTATCTTCAAAGAGAATGGATGGGGACAAATCTGCCTGCTTCGAAGCGGAGGGGGATGCGGGGGTCTGATTCATTCTATACATGCTATAATTTTTGTAATGCTCCATGCAACCGAAGGTCAAAAATCTGCTTCTCGGCTGAGATGGACAATCAGTTGGATTGTACTCTCCCTGGTCTTTGCATTCTTCTTAAATCTCTATAAAACTTCGGCACTTCGGGATCTCGGTCAGCAAGGTTTAGCCGAAATTGAGTCGCACCACCCTCGTTTATTGGAGCTCTTTCAGAAAGATTATTTTTCGTCCTATGACGATCGGTTTTTACCAGGAATTGAGAAGATTCGCTCTGAGGTTCCTCACCTCAAACAGATTCAGATTATCTCGAGCAGTGGAAATCTCGTTTTCGATTCCCTGAAGAAGAATCGGAAACCCAACGCGCCTGGGGAGACCTTTTCTGACTCCGAGGTTATGATTTCGATTTCTGAATCGAAGCCGGCCCAGTTCATTCGTCGATTTGAGACGCAGTGGTTGTTTACGATTTCAAACTTCGGAATTCTCTACACGCTAGAAGATCCGAACCTCCAGACTCAGATTTCGATCTATTTCGTTTTGGGCATTGTGGTGCTGGGCGTTCTTCTCTATTTAGGAAGAAGAAACGATAACCTTCGACGTTCTCTGCGTTGGACTTCTCAAACAATCGTATCGAGTGTCAAGGTGGGTGGCCTTCGAGTGAAGTTCCTATCCGCCGTTATCGCGGTGAACTTGATTACGGCTGTGATTGTTCTGGTTACGGTTTCCATTCTTCAAACGCAAGAACAGACCGATCGAATTCGAAAGGATTCGATGCTGTTTAGCCAGTTTTCTACTGCTCAGATCGTGAATGACTTTTCGAACTTCTACTACTTTTATTTTGCAGATAAATTTCTTCCCTCCATCAAGCGGGTCGTAGCGGCTAACGAAAACCTCATTCGAATTAAGATTATTTCCAGCCGTGGAAATGTGGTGCTCTTCGATACGGATTGGTCAAATCCGGAGGTGAAAAAGAATCTCCCCGAGGCTCAGCGCCAGATTTCCCTGCCCCGAGAGGTAGAACATGAACTGAAGACCCGAGACATTTCTTCGCAGCACTATGAGGAAAATGGGACGAAGTTTTTAACGGTGACGAATAGCTATCGCAACGAAACGCAGGAAGTGCCCTTCTATATTCAGTACGATTACAACATGGCCAGTCTCGGAAAAAGCGTTCAGGCCATTCGTCGCCAGATTCTGATCGATCTCATTCCTTCGATGGCGCTCGGACTTTTAGTGGCCATCGTTTTCTCTCAGCTTCTCATCTCTCCGATTCGTCGCGTGGTTGCTGCGTTGAAACGCATCGCGACCGGTGATTACGACGTGGCCATTGATATCAAACGCAATGACGAGATCGGCGATCTCATCACGGCTTTCAACTCGATGTCAGGTGAATTGAAGAAGAAAAAGGAACTCCGAAAGTTTCTTTCCGACTCCACCTATCGTCAGATCATGGAGTCTCCAGAATCTTTCGACATGTCTCGCGTGGGGGGCACTCGTGTTCAAGCCACGGTCCTTTTCAGTGACATTCGAAGTTTTGTCTCGGTTTGCGAGAGCATGGAAGCCGAAGAAGTCATTTCCATGTTGAATGAATACTTTTCGGAGATGGTGGAGATCATCTACCGCTACGGTGGTGAGGTCGACAAGTTCATCGGGGACGCTATTCTGGCTGTATTCTATGCTTCCGATGAAAACCGTGGCCAACAGCGTGTGAAGTTTGTGGGGGGTGAGATCAGTGACGATCTCGGTCCCAAAACTCCTACATCGACTTCTCTTCAAGCCATTTACTGCGGTCTCGAGATGCGAGAGCGCCTGCGCGATTTCAATGCCCGCCGTCAGGCCGTGAAGAAGAACACGATCGATATTGGCATTGGCATTACTTATGGGGACATCATTTCAGGCCCCATCGGTTCGAAGGACCGAATGGATTTCACCGTGATTGGCGATGAGGTGAATCTCGCCAACCGCATTGAAAAACTTTCCAAACGTGGCAATCATTCCAAGATTCTCTTTTCAGAAGCCGTGGAAGAAAAGGTTCGGGGTTTGCTCGACTACGAAGAAATTCCCAATCCCGATATTCCTGGTCGCGAAGAAGTCACTCGGGTGTTCGAGTTGATTCGAATTCGGGATTTGAATGCGCTTCTGACAAACTTAAAAGCCTCAGATTTTAGTCTGCGCAAACGGAGCATCGAGCTTCTCGGTCAATCTGGAAATACCGATGCGATTCCACATCTGATTCGTCTCATCAACGATGACTCCGAAGATATTCGTCTTCAAACGGTTGTTGCTCTCAGCAAACTCAGCCAAGAGAGTAACTCCAACGTCGTTGCGGCGATGTTTGATCGCTTGAAGAAGGAGAGCTCCGATCGAGTGGTTTCGGCTCTAGTTTCAGGGATTGGAAGACTTTGCACCGACGACCGCATCTTGGAGCTCGAACCTTTCTTGAACAGTCCGGATGAACGTATTGTCGCAAACACCGTGGAAAGTATGGGCCATGGTCGCAATCCCAAGTGTATCGACCTTCTAATTCCCATGCTCTCCAGTCGAAACAATCGCGTGAAGGCCAATGCGGCGATGGCAGTCTTTGCTGCCGGACGCATTGAAGTCGTGAATACGCTAAAGCCCATGCTCATGCATTCGGATGCGTTGATGCGATCGAGTGCTGCTTTTGCGATTGGCGAGTTGACCTTCTTGGCCCATCGAAAGCAGCTCCTGAAAACTTGGGAGTCCACCGATCATGGCGCCAAGGTATTCTTGGGTGAGATTCAAGAGTGCGTGCCTATGCTGATTTCGCTTCTGAAGGATCGTGAACAAATGGTGAAACGACAAGCCATCATCGCACTTGGGAAGATTAAGGATCGATCGACAGTCCTTCCTTTGATCGACAACATTGACCTGAAAGGCGATTCCAAGGAAATGATTCGCGAGATCTCTCAAGCACTCGCTTCGATCGGTTCTCACAAGCTAGTGCGTGAAGTGCTGTCTCAAATGACGTAAAAATGCCGCGGTGAGTTTCTACATTCTAAGCTCCTTTCAAACAAGAATCAGGACTTTGAGGGATTTAGGTCAGCCAAGGAGAACCAAGAAAAATACAAGTGGCTCCAAGAGGACTACCGGGGAGCGAAGAGTTCCGAAGGAGTTACTTCTGGGGTAGCCCGGTAACTAGGGGCGGGTTCGAAGGCATTAAAAAACCCGGCTTAGCAAAGTGCTTAAGCCGGGTTCTATAAAATCTATTTAAAAAGAAAGTTTAATTCGACAGAGAACGAAGAGCAGCTTTCACAAACTTCTTTTTAGAAGCTGGGGAAGCAGCCGAGTACTTCTGAAGAATGTCGCGCAGCTGTTGGTCGTTCGCGGTGAACGCCACAGCCGAAGCTGCTTTGCTCAAACCGGTGATGACTGCAGGAGCCGGAACCTTCTTGCCCTTGCCGCCCTTGGTGACTTGAACGAAACTTTTGAAGTCCGAACGAATCGCCAAATTGGCTGCCTGGAGCTCTTCTACAGCGATTTTCAAGAATGAAGAAAGCTGTTCAACTTTCTCCCACGGCAACGGCGCACGGCCATGCTCGATGTTGGAGATAAATTGGACTGAACAATCACAAGCTCTAGCGACATCTAAAAGCCCAAGGCCTCTTTCCATTCGATGTTTACGAATGAGATCTCCGAGAGGACCGAACGATCTGCTGTCACGGGAGCGACCTTTTGGACGACCACGTTTCATTTTCACCATGGGCCACGATGTAGCGTTAATTTTTACCTTTGCCAAGCACATTTTTAGCTAGTCGATATTTATTTTTTTTAGATATACCCTGGATCACATCAACATGTCATCGAACGACGAAAATAAACCATCTTCCGACGACTACTTTATTCTAGAACCGGAGTTTACTGATCCGAAACGGGTCAAAAAAGAGCGCGAGAAAGCTCGGAAATTGAAGAAATCGCAATGGTGGCTCACCAAAATCAATCAGGGGCTCTGTCATTACTGCGGAAAGAAGTTTCCTCCCAAGGAATTGACCATGGACCATGTCGTTCCGATCGCTCGGGGAGGGACATCGACACCTGGGAATGTAGTGAGTTCGTGTAAAAACTGTAACCGGGACAAGAAACTTCTGACTCCGGCAGAGCAATTAATGAAACAAAAACTGTAGAAAAACATGGAAAAACCCCAGGCCACCCAATTTTTCTTCGAGCTCACCCCGGATCGGGTCTTGGATGCCGTCGAATCGGGCATGACCGACTCCCAATGGCGTTGCACAGGCTTCTGCATGGCCTTAAACAGCTTCGAAAACCGAGTTTATGATGTCGAGCTCGAGTCCGAAGACGCGTTGAATGCTGACGATGCTGACGATTCTGAGAAGTCCAATAAGGTTGGAAAACAAAGAAGAGTAGTCAAGTTTTATAGGCCAGGTCGATGGACGCAGGAACAGATCCTAGAAGAGCATCAATTCCTCCTCGACCTCCAGGGTTCCGAGATTCCAGTGATCGCCCCCCTTCCATTTCCGGATGGATCGACCCTTCGAAAGACGGGGGAGGGGATCTGGTACGCCCTGTTTCCAAAAGTCGGGGGTCGTTCACCGGATGAATTGGACCGCGATCAGCTTTTACGGATTGGTCGTCTGCTTGCCCGCATTCACCAGGTGGGGGCAAATCGAGATGCCCCCCATCGGATGCGCCTGAACCCTACGACGTACGGAACCAACAACCTTCGATATCTTTTGGACGGAAACGTGGTCCATCCCGACTATCGCGATCGTTACAAAGCGGCGGCGGAAGGAATCTTCACCGCCATTGAACCCTGGTTTACCAATCTCAGCGTTCATCGCCTTCATGGCGACAATCATTTGAATAACCTGCTTTGGAACCAACAAGGGCCCTTCTTTTTAGACTTTGATGACATGGTGGTAGGGCCTCCGGTTCAAGATTTCTGGCTCATGATTCCAGGACGGTTTGGGCAATCCCCAGAGACTCCGGAGGAGATCGAAGCCAAGTCCAAGTTTGAAGACCTTTTAGAAGGGTACGAACAGCTGAGAGCCTTTCCCAGGGCGACTTTAAAGCTGATTGAACCTTTGAGAGCCTTGCGCTTTATTCATTACACCGCTTGGTTGGCGAAACGGTGGGAGGATCCGGCTTTTCCGGCCGCGTTTCCACAATTCGGGACACAACGCTATTGGAATGATATGACTGAAGACCTCGAAGAACAATGGGGCCTCATTAACGGGCTTAGAGGAACAGATGCGGATCAGGGTTACTGAGGGCGGGGTTTTACAGCTAGGTCTTTGCGCTGTGGTTTCGATGCTGGGGATTTCCTCGATCGAGGCTTCTGTACCCAAATCCCATTCGTCTCCTCCCCGAAATATTGCGGTTTCGACTCCTCCTTGTTCACCCACTTCGGACTTCATTAAGCTCAGTGAGGGTGCGGCTCCTCTGACTCAAGAGGAGATGGGCCTCGACCCCGGGTTTTGTGCTCAGTGGAATCCCGAGTTCGCTCTGAGGGGGTTTCGATGCTGTGCGAAAGGGAGCTTGGTGAGTCATAGGGTGGGGCGTAGGCCAGCTCAACGTCGGCTCTCGTGTCCCCGCCAACGAGCTAAAAACAGTTTTTGTGATGAAATGACCCCGGAGCAACGCGAATATTCGCTCTTGGCCCATGATGGGAAGCTGGGCGATATGCTGCAGCTCATCACTCACGAGTTGGGCCGCCAGGGGGATCAAGCTTACTGTACCGTGAATGATGGTTTCTTAGCCTGGGGGCGTCGGATTGTTCCCAGTGCTGCCAACCGCATCTTGATTCGGAACCCCCATCGCTGTGTCGATTTTGGAACGGACCCCATGGTGGGAATGTTGGAATGGGTGGGGCGTCAGGTGGATCGGGGCTATAAAGATCCCATGTACTCCGGCGTGCGCTTAGTGGTGGGCGATATTTCGGCCCCTCGTGGGGGTTGCCTGCCTGGAAAGTCGGGTCGACGCGGTCATGCCTCTCATACCACCGGACAGGATGTTGATTTAGGCTTTCTCACTGTGGCTGCGAAAGGAAGATCTCCCGAGCAGTTTCACAAACAGTTTCAGCCAGAAGTGAACTGGTGGTTGCTGAAACAGATTTTCAAAAATCCGTTTGCGTGCGTGAAAGTGATTTTCTTAGATCGCCGCCACATCCATCAATTGGCGAAGGAAGCGTACCAAGATCCGGAATGGCGCTCCCTTCGTCGATTTATTCGTCATGCCCGCGCCCATCAAAATCACATGCACGTCCGGATCGGGGATGGACCGGGGAGACCTGGCTGCGTTGCGGATCCGCATCCCGAGTGGGAAACAACGGACCTTCCTGTTAACGAAATGTTAGAGGCAGCTGGTCCGGATCAGACTTAGTAATAGCTCGCTCGTCTTTCCTGTGGCTGAGCTGGCTGCTGCCTTTGAGCGGGCTTTCTACGAGGCGTTGCACTTCTTGCAGAAGTCATTTTTCCCCTCGAGGAACGTTTTGATTTCAATACCGACTTAGAACGACGACTTGTTGCTGATTTCTTTCTGCCTTGCATACGGCTTCTCCTTTATTTTTTACTGTTGGGATTGTGGGGCAATGACTTCGGTCTTCACAACCACGACCGCTTTTGACGGCCCGCCATTGTTTTTGAAAAGTAAGAATTCTTGTTTGGAGAATTCCACCTGATTGTTACCTGACGCGATGGTGTCTTTTAATTCCGCCTCTCTAGTATTGAGTGTCTTTGAAAGCCAATTCGTTCGTTCTGCCATGTTGTATTTGTCCACCTTGGCACTCGAGTTCAGATTATCTTTCAAATAGTCATTGATGTGGTCGAGGCGTTTGCCTGCCAAGTCTTTCTGAGAGTTAGGCAGATCGCGAGTTTGATTGAATGGCCGATCTGACCAAGCTGCAACGACGAAACGCGAAATTCCGCCCGGGCGACTTTCGGCTACGAATTGATCGAGAGCCTTTTGTGCGCTTGCGGAGAGAGTGTCGCTACCTTTGTCAAAGTACAGAGTGATCGTTTTTGCTGGAGCTTCAATTCTAGTTTCTGCTGCAAAAACCGGAGTGCTGAGAAATGTGGTCAGGATTCCAACAAAGAAGACTTTGCTGAGCTGTTTCATGAGGACCTCCTTCGAAGTCCCCACACACTGTGTTTGGATTGTTGATTCCTATTTACTCCTGTTTTGGATTTCGCTCAATGCAAATCAACGATTTTTGCCGATGAGAGTGTCGAGATCTAAAAGTTTTCGGAGTTCCGTTTCAGGAATTAGTTTTTTCTGTCGTACTAAATCCACTACAGAAATATCTTTCGTGACGGCTTCTTTGACGAGCTCAGCAGTTTGCTGATAACCGAGGCGAGGGCTGAGTGCCGTCGCAATTTGCGAGCTACTTTCAAAATACTTTTTAAGTTTCGCTCGATTGGGTTTGATTCCATCTAAGCATTTTGTTCGCAACACAGTGATGGCGCGTGAGATGAGAGACGTGCCTTCAATTGTGGAATGACACAGAATCGGCATCATCACATTAAGTTCCAGTTGCCCGGCCTGCGTAGAGAAGGTGGCAGTTTGCTCTAAACCCAACACATAAAAACAGGTTTGATTCAGCATTTCTAGAATAGAAGGATTTACTTTTCCAGGCATGATGCTGCTTCCCGGCTGAACTGCAGGCAGAAAAATTTCATTCAAACCCGTTGCTGGACCCGAGGCCATCAGGCGTAAGTCGTTGCTGATGCGAGTCAGTTCTAAAGCCAAGATTTTTACAGCGCCGAAATAATAAGAGATGGCGGCCTGAGATTGCATCACTTCAAATAAATTGGAGGCACTTCGAAGTTTTTCACCAGTGACCTTTGAAAGCTCCGTGATCATCAGGCTGCGATAGCGAGCGGGAGTCGTAATTCCTGTTCCGACGGCGCTTCCCCCGATTCCTAACTCGCGGAGGTGATCGCGAGATTCGCTCAACCAACCTTGGCAGCGTTTCAAAGTCGCAGCGTAACCAGAAAATTCTTGGCCCAGGGAAATGGGCACGGCGTCTTGTAAGTGAGTTCGGCCGGATTTGGGAATGTCCTTCCACTGATCCGTTTTGTTCTGAAAACTTTGGGCTAGTTTTTCAGCGGATTCGACTAACTCTCGAGAGACATCGAGCAAGGCCAACCGCATGGCCGTGGGATAGGTGTCATTCGTAGATTGCGAACGGTTCACATGATCGTTCGGGTGAATTTTCAAGTCGGCCTTCGCATTCGAACCCAGGTTCTGATTGGCGAGAGTGGCGATCACTTCATTGAAATTCATATTTGTCGAAGTGCCTGCGCCTGCTTGAAAGGGATCGACCGGAAAAATTTCTTGCCAGCGATTGCGATAGGTTTTTGAAAACAACTGCTCGACCGCTTTTTCAATGGCCTTACCCTGCTCTGGACGAAGAGCTTTGCATTCGGCATTGGCCCGAGCCGCCGCCTGCTTAATTCTTAGGTAAGCAGTGATGAGTGCTGGTTGGAGGGGCCGACCCGAAATGGGGTAATTGTTGATCGCTCGTTGAGTCTGAGCACCGTAGAGTGCATTTTTTGGAACTCGAACATCGCCTAAGGAGTCGGTTTCAACTCGGTATTCCATCAGATTGTCCTTTCCAAAAAGTGTATCATACCAACCGGAATTCCGCTTTCAGAGCCACGTGGTCAGAAAGCTGATTCCAGGGTGGGGAGATCAAGGTTTCGGCAGAAACGACTTCCATCTTTCTAAAGTAGATTCGATCCAAACGGAGGGCGGGGAGCCAGCTGGGAAAACTTCGAGCCGGTGAACCGTGGAGGACTTCAAAGGCTTCGCGCACCCCTACTTCTTTTTGAAGAATGGGAGAGATCTGGCCCCGCCAATCATTGAAGTCGCCCGCAATCAGCAGTGGTTCGTCATGGGGAATGAGCTGGTCAATCCGGTGGTAGAGTTTTTGAGCTTGTGCGCGCCGTTCTGCCTCAAACAGTCCCATGTGGATACAGAGCACATGAACTTTCTGGATCAGATTGGGGATCTGGATCACACCATGGAGTAAGCCCCTCTGAGCAAAGCGATGGGTCGAAATGTCGAGGTTTTCCGATGAAATGAAGGGGTATTTGCTCAAAATGGCGTTGCCATGGTGGCCTTCATTATAGACGGCGTTTTTGCCGTAAGCGTGGTGGTGCCAAATCTGGTCGGCCAGGTATTCAAACTGGGGTTCGGTGGGCCAGTCTTTGACCTGGTTCTTATGCTTCGAGTTTTGACCCACCACCTCTTGAAGAAACACGATGTCGGCTTGGGAAGAACGAATGGCTTCACGCATTTGCGCTAGGAGAAACTCCCGGTTCAGAAGTCCGAAGCCCTTGTGCAGATTGTAGGAAAGAACGCGCAACTGGTGTGAACCCATACGTGAATTCAGTTTACCAAGCTTGCCGGATCCCCAGCAACAGTGTTAGTCTCAATCCACAGTCGAGGGAGAGTTTAGGCCTTGCAGTCATCTCAGACAGTTCAAAGAACTACCCGGAGCCACACCTGTGGCGAACTCAGTGCCAAACAAGTGGGCCAAGAAGTCCAACTCTGTGGTTGGGTCGGAAAGCGACGCGACCATGGTGGTTTGGTGTTCATCGATCTGCGCGATCGCTACGGCATTACTCAGGTGGTTTTCGATCCGGCGACTCCCGGTGCTCAGCAGGCTTTCGAATTATCAGGCCGCTTGCGCAGTGAGTTTGTGCTCTGGTGCAAAGGCAAGGTTCGGAAGCGTCCTGAGGGAATGACGAACTCGAAGATGGTCACCGGCGAAATTGAAATCGCTGCCAGTGAACTCATCATTTTATCCGAAGCAAAAGTTCCTCCGTTTAGTATTGAAGACGATGTCGAAGCAGCGGAAGCCATTCGTTTAAAATACCGTTACTTGGATTTACGGCGTCCGAGCTTGCAAAAGAATCTTTTGATTCGTCATAAGATGTTAGGAATTGTGCGCCGGCACTTGGATGAGAACCAATTCGTCGAAGTGGAAACACCCATTCTTTATAAGTCGACTCCCGAAGGTGCTCGCGATTTTATTGTTCCCAGTCGTTTGAGCCCAGGTACTTTCTATGCGCTGCCGCAGTCACCACAGACTTTGAAGCAGTTGCTGATGATTGCGGGGATGGATCGTTACTATCAAGTCGCGCGCTGTTTCCGTGATGAAGACCTGCGCGGTGACCGGCAGCCCGAATTTACTCAGATCGACGTGGAAACTTCGTTCATGGACGAAGAGGCGATCTTTCCCATCTTTGAAAAAATGATGGCCAAGCTTTGGAAAGAGCTGATGGGCCAGGACATCGTCACTCCGTTTCCGCGTATGCCCTACGCAGAGGCCATGAGTCGTTTTGGAAGCGACAAACCGGATGTCCGTTTTGGCTTGGAGCTAAAAGATCTCACCTCTGTTTTTTCAAAGAGCGGCTTCCAGGTTTTTCAAAAAGCTTTGGCTGCAGATTCGCGAGGCAAGACCGGTTCGATTCGCGGAATCGTAGTTCCGGGGCAGGCCGAAAAGTTTTCACGCAAAGATTTGGATGATCTACAAGCTGCAGCGGCCGTATTCGGCGCTAAAGGGTTGCTCTGGATTAAGGTTCAAGCTGGTGGGGAATTGCAATCTCCAGCTGCGAAGTTCTTATCGGATGTGGAAAAGAGCGAATTGAACAAGACCCTTTCCTTGAAGGCGGGGGATTTGGTTTTGATTGTCGCAGACCCCAAGAACAAAGTGGTCTTTGATTCGCTAGGAGCTTTGCGCTTACAGCTCGGTGAGAAGCTCGGAATGGTTCCCGCAGTGGGCGAGGGGAAACCCGCATTTCTCTGGGTCACTCGTTTTCCGCTTGTGGAGTACGATGATAAAGAAAAGCGGTACTTCGCGCTTCATCATCCGTTCACCTCACCGCGTCCCGAGTACTTCGAAGACTTCGTTCACGGTCGAAACCTCGATACGATGGAAGCTTCTGCCTACGACATGGTTTTAAATGGTGTGGAAATCGGGGGCGGAAGTTTGAGAATTTATCGCCCGGAAGTTCAGGCCGCGATGTTTAAGATTTTGGGGCTTTCTGCAGAAGAGGCCAAGGACAAGTTCGGCTTTTTCTTGGAAGCACTTCAATACGGCACCCCGCCGCACGGTGGGATTGCATTTGGTGTCGATCGCCTGGCCGCGATTCTTTGCGGAGTGGGGCCCATTCGCGATGTGATGGCCTTCCCGAAGACGGCTCGAGGTCACGATACGATGGCGGACTCCCCTTCGGCAGTTGGCCCGGATCAGTTGGTTGAATTAGGTATTTCGGTGACTCGTCCTCAGAAAGACACATGACCCCTGAGTTCTCTTCCCGCAGTCGAGCTGCTTCCCTTCAAGAGTTTAGAAAACAACATTACGATCTTTTGATTATTGGCGGCGGCATCACAGGTGCAGCTGTAGCGCGAGATGCAATTACACGGGGACTGAAAGTAGCGCTAATTGAAAAAGGGGATTTTGCTTCGGGCACTTCTTCCAGAAGTTCGAAGCTCATTCACGGCGGTCTTCGATATCTAGAAAATTTTGAAATTCACCTGGTTTTTGAGGCACTAGCGGAGCGGGCTTTTTTGCTTCGCACTGTTCCACACATGGTGCGGCCCCTTCCTTTTTATATGCCCGTCTTCAAGGGCGATCCTTATGGAATGATGGCCATGGATGTGGGGCTATGGCTCTACGATCTGCTGGCTCTTTTTAGAACGCCTTCGTTTCATCGACGTCTGTCGAAGAAGGGGATGTTGAAAGACATTCCGTTTTTACGTGCCGACGGTTTGGCCGGTGGCTTTCGTTATTACGACGCTTCGATGTGGGATGATGTGCTGACAGTGGAAACGCTGAGAGACGCGCAGGTTCGCGGAGCCCACGTCGCAAACTACGTCGAAGCAGTGCAACCCGTTTGGACGGGCGATCAAATCAGTGGCTACCAAGTTCGAGATGTGAGCGGTGCTACGCCGGGTGAGAAGTTTGAAATCCGCGCTAAGCGATTGGTGGTCTGCGCTGGGCCGTGGACGGATGTCTTAGGTGCTCAGCTCGAGAAAGATTGGAAACCCTGGCTTGCTCCGAGCAAGGGCGTTCATATTATTTTTGATTTGAAGAAGATTCCGATTCCGGGAAGCTTGGTGATGAGTCACCCCGAGGATGGCCGCATTGTCTTTGTGATTCCGCGCCCAGACTTCGGGTCGGGAGTGGTTATTGTGGGAACTACCGATGGTCCTGCTCCAGCGGATCCTGCCAAAGTGGCTGTCGAACGTTCTGACATCGACTACTTGATGGCACTTCTGAAGAAATATTTCCCCGCTTTGGATTTAAAAGAATCGGATATCCTCAGTGGCTACGCAGGCATTCGTCCGCTCGTCGGACAGTGGGTGGAGTCGCACACGGATCCAAAAAAGGGTGGGGAGTCGACTTCTGCTTCCAATCTTCAGAAGGTGAGTCGCGAACACCATATTGGCTTAGGTCCCGGAGGATCTGTCTTTGTAGCAGGTGGGAAATACACCACCCACCGACTGATGGCGCGTGAAATTGTGGATTACACATTGAAGATGTGGACCAAGTTTGCCAAAGCCGGAAAAACTTCAGCCCCACCGGCCGGTTTAAAAAAATCTCAGACCCACATCCCGGTGAACCCACATGCTTCGAGCGATGCGATGAAAGAGGCCAAACGCAAGGCTTCCGAGATGGATGCGCGCATTCCAGAGGAACTTTTCGGTCGCTACGGTGCGGACGCACTCGACATTGTTTCGGCTTACGATGAATCTTCCGAAGATCCGCCGGGCTTCCCGTATCTCGAGGGTCAACTTCGTTACGCCGTCAAGAACGGCATGGTCTTGCATCTGAAAGATTTCTATCTTCGAAGATTGCCGCTTTACTCGAGCCGCAAAGACCATGGCTTGCCTTGGGCCGAGAAACTCGCTCGAGCTTTTGTAGAGGAGCTCGGCTTGAAGGGTGATGAGGCGATCAAGCGCATGAGTGATGAACTCACAGCTCTTCACTCTAAGATTCAGCAGCTTTCGACTTGGAATTAAAGAAATCCCATTAAAACATCTTGAACAAGAAGCTTGCGATTGAGCGGAAGGCCAATCTCTTTTCGGACTTGCGCGACGCGTTCGTGGCGATTGAACCAGAACTCTCGAGCCGCAGTGGGGCTGCCTCGCTTATCCAGTTGTGCACGCGCGTGAGTTTCTAAACTTTTCGAGGCGTCCGTGTTGAACCAAGCGCGTTGGGGTAATTGTGGAGGCTGCGCGCTCCATTGAATCAGATCCGAGAGTAAAAGCTCGAGCTGATCTAAAAGTAAAACAAAGTTCGGATTTTCTTCGGTGGCCCACTCGATGAGTTCGTTTAATTCGGTCTGCGGATTCTCCAAGAAGCGAAGCAGGGGCTGACGCTTTTCCCAGAATTCATCCGAGGTCAGAGCAAAAGCCTTGCCCCAACTGCCTTGAGCCAAGCGTGCGCAGAGCTGGCGTTTGGCATCGTTGAGATTCTGCCCCGCTAAAAGCTGGGAGAGAGTCGTTTCAGAAAAAGGCTTCAGCTTCACAATCTGACAGCGCGAAACCAAGGTCGAAAATAAAATCGATGGGTCGTTTGTCGTGAGAATAAAAATCCATCCAGGAGGGGGCTCTTCTAGAATTTTTAGAACGGAGTTGGCTGCTTGCTGAGTCATGTTCTCAGCTCCTGGAATCAGAAAAATTCGGAAGCTGCCATCAAAAGCCCCAAATCCTTGTGAGGCCTTTAAGTTTCGGAATTGATCAATTTTTAATTTCGCGTTGCTGCTTTCGGAGTCGGCATCGGGCAGAATTTCGGTGAAGTCGATCCAGTTCCCACTCAGGGCTTTTTGGCAGGATGTGCAGGTTCCGCAGGGTTCGTTCGAAGGGGTGGCGGACTCAGAAGAACTGCCACCACCACCGCCAAAGAGATCCACGGGTTCTTGCACAATGCCCATGGCCTTGCCCGTGTTTTCACAAAGCAACCATTGCGAAAGGTAGTAGGCCATCGAACGCTTGCCTACTCCGGCTGGGCCGCTCAACAGGAGCACGGGTGGAAAGCGCTTAAGCGCTAACCACTGAGACATCCACCTTCCCAGATTTTCCAGGTGGTGTTTCACGACTTCTTGAGGCAGCGGTAAAACAGGTGAGCTCATCGCTTTTTTCCCGCTCTCAACTTAAGCCTTTTCGTGAGTTTTTTCATCACCAGATCCGCAAGCTCTTCAGGCGTTTGAGATCTCACAGAAATTTTTAGCCACCGTCCGGTGTGGTCTTCTGCTGCCGCTTTCAGAAAGCCTTTTCGCACTTTCTTTTGAAAGCGCACCCCTTCTTTTTCAAAACGAGTTTTGACTTTGGCGCGACGTAATCCCCTGCCTGGGTCGACGTCCAAAAACACGGTCATCTTCGGGATCAGTCCTTGCGTAGCCAGGTGGTTCAAGGCCTTCACCTTGGCCCAAGGCAGACCGCGGGCCATTCCTTGATAGGCCAAGCTAGAATCGGTGAATCGGTCGCATAAAATGATCTTGCCCTTGGCCAACGCGGGCCAAATAATCTGCGCCAAGTGTTCAGCTCGTGAAGCTTCGTAGAGAAAGAGTTCTGTCCAAGAATCCATTTTCTTGGCGAGGATCACTTCACGAATTTTTTCAGCCACGGGGCTGCCACCAGGTTCTCGAGTGATCACGGGGCGAATGCCCAGGGCGCGAAGACGTTTTTCGACATGGCGAATCAAAGTGGATTTACCAGCGCCTTCCGTTCCTTCAAAAGTGATGAGATGACCTTTCAAGCAGATGTTCCCCTCGGGGAGTTAATCTCCTCAAACGCTTCAGACCCGTCAAGTTGAAAGCTGATTTTCTGAATTAAGGCTCGTAGGCTGGGGCAGCATTGTCGCCCTGAGCGTTACGGAATCGGGGATCTTCTTCACGACCACTGCCGTCGCGACTGTCGCGGCGATCTCGGAAGCGATCGTGGTCCACATTGTTGCGTTCATCACGGGGATCATGGTCTCTATCCCGATCGCGTTCATCCCGTTCGCGTTCCTCGCGGGCTTCTCGCTCTCGATCATCTCGATCCCGGTCATCTCGTGAATCTCGAGAATCCGTTCGGCCATCTCGGCGATCTGGAAATCTTTGGGTCTGGGTGGTGACGGGGTTACGCGGTCGGACAATATTCGGAGGAGCGCTGGGTGGAACGTTGCCGTTGGTAGCAGGGCCGCGTTGAATCACCGTCGGAGCTGCAGTGGGAACTGGTGCAGGAGCAGCCACAGTCGTCGCAGGTGCCGCACCTGCCGGAGTAATCGGCTTTGTTGTAATGGGGGACGTCGCTTGTTGAACGCTCACCGTGGGATTCGTGGTGGGTTCTGGACTTTTGCCCAATCGTTGAACGAAAGCAAACACCATGGTGCTGATCACCAAAGTGGCTGTCGCCAGAATGTAGAGATTCGGATTTTTTTCATAAATACGCTCGAGGTGTCCGCCCACGCTTCTTCGCTCTACAAAAACTTCCGGTTTTGCCGGAGCGGGCGCAGTTTTCTTTTTCGCCGCTTGGGCAGCCTTCAAGGTGTCGAGAAGCTTCAAGTCCACATCATCGCCTGCCGGAGCGGCGACGATTTTCTTTTCGGGCTCAGTCCCTGACGGCTTCATGATCCCAGCCGGTCGAGGCGGAGGAGTAAAAGGAACCACAGGTTTTGGTGTAGTTTGCTGCACAGGTTGTTGGACCTGAACCGGCTTAGGAGCTGCTTGCTGTACCGGTTGTTGAACCTGCACTGATTGAGGAGCTGTTTGCTGCAGTACTGGGGTACTAGGACTTCGGGCCTGAACCAGTTCGCCAACCGTTGTCCATTCCTCGCCAAGTTCATTGCAGGTGGCGCGAGTTTGTTCAGTGATTCGACCGTGTTTAAAATGTTCTTGGATTTCAGCTACCGTAAATGGACCCGTGCGCGTTCCTCGAATATCGAGAAACCAGTGGGTTACAGATGTATCAATCAGGCGAGCCGATTTCGACATTTAGTCCTCATGTGCCACTACACGCACATTGTTTAATTATAGACCTTAAAGTCGAAGGATTCAAAACGGGTATAAACTCTGGTGGCGGATGGAGAAAATATGACCGAGTGTCAATCGAATGACGAGCGAATGACGAGTGAATGGCAAAAAAAAAGCCCCGTCTTCTCGAGAGAAAACGGGGCTTCCAGCTGCAACTAACTCTAGCTCTTTCTTAGAGTGGCTTCCAAACCACGTAAGCAACGAGCGAAGTCTTATTCAAAGTAATTTCGCCTTCATTAGGGATGTGAATGACTGGATTCAAGTTCAGCTTGCTCGAAACATCCCAGCTCACACCGGCTTCCATGTCCGGAGTGTCTGAAAGAGTTTTGTAACGATCTCGCTTCGAGCTCTTGTAGTTGAAATCGTAGATGTAGGTGAGTTGAACGGTGGGCGATAGTCGGTAAGACACGTTTGGACCTACCCAGAATTCAAGTGCGGTAGAATCCTTTTCACCCTGACCGCCGTAAAAGAAGGCGCGTTCCCAGGCCAGCACTCCCAATGACCAACGGCTTTGCGGCACGTCGTAGTTGAAGGTCTGAAGAGATGCCACGTAAGTGAGACGATCGGTATCTCGCGCATCTTGAGAGAGTGGCAGCCCGACGCGGAGGTCGGCCGTTAAGGTCATGGAATCCGTCTTGATGAAGGGTGTGGTTTTAAACTTGATAGCAGGATCCCTCATGACGAAGGCTTTTTCCGCAACGGGTTCAAACGTCCAATAAATCATGGGCCCTACGGTGAGAGAAGGTGAGGCCTTCCAAAGTAAGTCCAGGTAGTTTTTCGTGATGATTTTTGCATCGTTTGCACCAGTGATCCCATCCGGCTGATAGATATTTCCCGGATCGCCCAAGCGGGGTCCAAGCAGAACCCCGAGATAGCTGATGACCATGTAGTCTTTCAGCGACTTTCGAGCCACATCCGTACTGGTGGTCGATGCGCTGGTTTCTTCAACTGCGTAACTGGTAGTTGTAAAGCTCAGACAGGCGGCCGCTAAAATAGCGGTCGCTAAGCGAGTATTCGCCGTGTTCATGATTTCCCCCTTTTATTTAACCCCATGCGAGCGCTCTATTGGATCCCCATATCCAATAGAGCGCTCGCCGTGAAGGGATAGCAAGAGGTACCCTAGTACGCAATAGGGGGGCGAAAAAATACTTTATAACAAAGGTTCGACTTAGGTCGGTCGGACTTAAGCGTGGTGATGACGGGATCCGCCACCGCCGCCCCGACCTCCGCGGTCGCCGCGTCCACCGCGCTCACCACCCCCGCCACTGCGGGGAGGCAATCCACCTTCCGGAATCGGGAGGAGGACTTTGCGCGACAGGCGGACTTTGCCGGACTTGTCGACTTCGATGACCTTCACTTCAATCTCGTCGCCTTCCTTCATGTAGTCCATCACGTTGTTCACGCGCTCATGGGCGATTTCGGAGATGTGCAGCAAGCCATCCTGGTTCGGCATCACGCCGACGAATGCGCCGAATTCGACGATCTTCTTCACGACGCCTTTGTAGATCTTGCCGACTTCGACTTCCGCCACGATGTCTTTAATCATCTTGATGGCTTTCTCAGCTGCAGCGCTTTGGCTGGTGGCAATGTTGATCTTGCCATCATCGCTGATGTCGATCTTACAACCGGTCTGAGCCACGATTTCCTTGATGACCTTGCCGCCGGAGCCGATGACTTCACGGATCTTGTCTACCGGTACAGTGATGGTGGTGATGCGCGGAGCGTACGTCGAGAGAGTCTGTCTCGGAGCATCGATGGCCTTCGCCATTTGATCCAAGATGTGCAGACGGCCTTCGTGAGCTTGCGCAAGCGCAGTCTTCATGATGGCTTCATCCACGCCTTCAATCTTGATGTCCATTTGAATGCCGGTCACGCCTTGGCGAGTTCCAGCGACTTTGAAGTCCATGTCGCCGAGGTGATCTTCATCGCCCAAGATGTCCGAAAGAACTGCTACGCGATTGCCTTCCTTGATCAAGCCCATGGCAATACCGCCAACAGCCTTTTCATACGGAACGCCTGCGTCCATCAGTGCCATGGAAGTCGAGCAGACAGAGCCCATCGAGGATGAGCCGTTACTCTCCAGGGTTTCGCAAACGATGCGGACCGTGTACGGGAATTTGTCATAAGCCGGCATCATCGCTTTGATCGAACGTTCGGCCAATGCACCGTGACCGATTTCGCGGCGGCTGTTGCCACCCATGCGGCCAGTTTCACCGACCGAGAACGGCGGGAAGTTGTAGTGGAGCATGAACTTGCGCATGGTGTTCACGAACATCGTGTCGACGATTTGTTCGTCATCCGAAGTTCCCAAAGTCACCGCTGCCAACACTTGCGTTTCACCGCGAGTGAAGAGCGCGCTGCCGTGAGTACGGGGGAGCAAGCCTGCTTCCACCGTGATCTGACGAATCGACTTGGTGTCGCGGCCGTCGATACGCTTGCCTTCGCCCAAAATCATTTCGCGCATCAAATTGTATTGAAGGAGTTCGAAGGATGCTTTCACAGCCGATTCCTTCTTTGCAAAAGCTTCTGGGTCCGACTTTTTTAGGCTGTCAGGGCAGAGAGCTTCTTTGGTCTTCGCCTTCGTTTCGTCGACTAAGTCGTAACGTTCGCCCTTATCTTTGGTGCGAAGTGCCTTGGTTAAGCCGTCTTTTGCGAGCTTTTCCACTTCCGACTTGATCGATGCTTCGATCGTCGCGGGAGTGAATTCGCGCTTCGGCTTACCGGCCTTAGTACGAAGTTCTTCGACCAAGCCAATGAGTTTTTTGATTTCGTTGTGACCATGAACGATGGCTTCAAGCACTTCGCTCTCGGGTACTTCGCGTGCGCCACCTTCAACCATCATGATGGCCTTTTTGGTGCCTGCGACGAAAATTTCCATGTCGGTTTCGCCGGTGTCGACTTGTGCCCAAGTAGGATTCACAACAAGCTTACCGCCGATGCGACCCATGCGGACGCCAGCGGTCGGACCGTTAAACGGAATGTCCGAGATATGCAGGGCTGCCGAAGCGCCGATGGCTGCTGCTGCATCCACGTCTGCATCCGGATCTACCGAAAGAATGGTGGCGACGACTTGAGTGTCGAAATAATAGCCTTCTGGAAAGAGCGGGCGAAGCGGGCGGTCGATCAAGCGAGCCGAAAGAGTGGCTTCTTGGGTCGGACGGCCTTCGCGCTTGTGGAAGCTGCCCGGAATTTTTCCGGATGCGTAGAATTTTTCAGCAAACTCCACTGTGAGAGGCATGAAGTCGATGCCGGGTTTTGCGGTTCTCGCCGAGACCGCAGTGACTAAAACGCGAGTTTCGCCGTAGCTGACGAGCACTGAGCCGTCTGCTTGTTTAGCCAATCTGCCTGTTTCCAGGGTCAGGGTTTTTCCGCCGAGTTCTGTAGTAACTGTTTGAATGTTCATCATTTGAAATGGTCCTTTATTAAATTAAAAATATATAAAATCGATCACGCGAGTGTCGAGGTGCCGGGCACTAATAATGAAAAGCTACCCGGAGCTCTAAACTACTTACGCAGTTCGAGTGATTGGATCAGCTGGTTATAACGCTTTTGATCCGAGGTTTTGAGATAGGTCAACAAGCGACGTCTTTGACCAATGATTTTCAAAAGACCTCTCTTCGAGTGATGGTCTTTCTTATGAGATTTAAAGTGGTCATTGAGCTCGTTGATGCGGTTGGTGAGAAGCGCTACTTGCACTTCAGTCGATCCCGTATTCTTGGCGGCTGCGCCAAATTTCTTAACGATTTCTGCTTTCTTTTCGCGTACTGCTGTTCTTCCTGCCATTGTCTTTTTACCTAATTGATCCCTCTAAAAGAGGGGTTGTTTAATTGATCTATTCTCTTTTTATTTCGGACAGGAAGTAGCATGGGCGGCGCAGGAGTGTAAAGAGATTTCGTCTAGCCTTCGATGGCCGGTTTTAGGAAATTCTTCAATTTTTCTATGACCTTGACTTCGATCTGTCGAGCCCGTTCACGCGTCAGGCCATACTCATCTGCAACTTCCTGTAATGTCTTCGGATTCTCAGCCAGGAGTCGCTCCTTTAATATGCTCTTTTCCTTGTCGCCCAAGAGTTTTTGAAACTCGGGGAGTTTGCTTTCCAAGAGGTTCAGCAATTGGGCCTGGGCCAAGTTTTCATCGGCACCCGCGTGGTCATCTGCCAATTGGTCCAAGTGGCTGGCGGTTCTTCCGCCCTCTTCGTCACCGTTCATCGGGGCGTCTAAGGAAAGTTCTGCGCCGGCTCCACCCAGGCGTTGCTGCATTTCAATAATGTCTTTTTCGCGCACGTCGAGGCGTTCGGCCAAGAGCTTGGGTCCCGCCAAGAGGCCCTGGGCTTCGATTTTCTCTTTTTCGCGAAGCAGGTGGTAGAACAGCTTTTTCTGAGCCTGAGTGGTTCCGATTTTGACCAGTCGGAAATTATCTAAAAGGTATTTCAAAATATACGAACGGATCCACCACGAAGAGTAGTAGCCGAGACGTGCACCCTTGGTGGGGTCAAACTTCGAAACCGCCTTCATCAACCCAATGTTTCCCTCTTGAATCAGATCCAGAAGGTTCGTGTAGTAACTTCGGTACTCCATCGCGATTTTGACGACCAATCGGAGATTCGCGGTGACGAGCCTTTTAGCCGCGTCCATATCGCCTTTTTCTTTCAGGCGCATGGCGAGTTCAAACTCTTCCTGGGGTTCCAAAAGTGGGTGGCGGCTGATTTCATCAAAATACCGGCGGAGGGGGTCTGTGGCCGATATGGCCTCGGAAATGTCGCTATCGTCGTCTCCGAGGTTCTTGGCGGGAAGCTTTTTTGGAGAATGAGGTACTAACTCCGTTCGAGCGGAGGCCTTCCCCTTCGAGGGGTTTTTGCTAGGCGTTTTCTTCCTGTTTCCGGCCATAAGTAGAACTTCTATAATGGAGGAAAGATGGACTCAAGCTCAACTGATTCTGACTTCAAAATCAGTGGTATACGGATCGCTCCGGGCGAGACCCGGGAGATCTTTTTGAAGGTTTCCGAGTCCTTCATGTCCACCAGCATTCAGGTGCCGGTTACCGTGATCCGGGGGAAGAACGACGGGCCCACTGCTTTTATCACCGCCGGCGTTCATGGCGATGAGATCAATGGTTCTGACATCGTTCGAAGACTCATTCTCGATCTGGATCATGAAAATCTGGTCGGGACTCTGATTGCCCTCCCAGTTGTGAACATTCAGGGGTTCTTGGCTCAGTCCCGCTATTTGCCTTATCACCGAGATTTGAATCGCTTCTTTCCGGGAAAGAAGAACGGAAACAATGCCGAGCGAGTAGCCTGGAAGCTTTTCAAGGAAGTGATCTCTCAATGCGATTTTGGGATCGATCTGCACACGGCTTCGGATGGGCGCATGAACTTGCCGCACGTTCGGGGTGACATGTCTCATCCGAGAGTTCGAAATCTGGCGCGTGCGTTTGGTGCGACGGTCTTGCTAGATCAACCCGGAGTGAAAGGCTCTTTGCGACGGGAGGCTACAGAGGCTGGTGTCCCAACCATCTTGTTTGAAGCTGGAGAGACGGGCAAGTTTTCGAGAAAGGTTTCGCTCGCGGGGCTGGCCGGAGTGTTGAATGTGCTCAGCGAAGTAGGAATGTGGGCAGGTCACAAGCAGACGAAGCCCCCGTTTCAAGTCATTGTGAAAGCGAGCGACTGGGTGCGGGCCGAGAAGGGCGGGATTCTGGATCTGAATGTGAAGCCGGGCGACCTGGTTTATGAAGGCGACATTCTTGCCGCCATTCTAAATCCGTTTGGACGCACTGTGACGCAAATCCCCTCTCCCACGACCGGCATTGTAATTGGGGTGACTACCGCTCCACTGAGTATTCCTGGGACGGGCATCGTTCACATCGCTCGACTCAAAAAAACTTTGGCTCGAGTCGAGAAAAGTCTGAAGGGCAAAGCGCGTTCGCGTTCGTTAAAAATATAAAAACAGTCCTTCAGTCTTTTACTTTCCCCGAGATTCCAGCTATTTTTTTGAGATGGCAGCTCGGCGTTCCCTCTTTAGAAAATCAGTCTATAGCAATGGACTCACTCTCTTGACCGAGAGTCATAAGGAGTTTCGAAGTGTTTCGATGGGGGCCTGGATCAAGGCGGGCACTCGCCACGAGCGTTCCAACGAAACTGGAATTTCTCATTTTCTTGAACACATGTTGTTTAAAGGAACGTCCACGCGCAACGCCTTTGAAATTGCTCGATCGATCGATCAAGTGGGGGGCGACTTCAATGCCTTCACTGCGCGCGAGTACACTTGCTTTCATCTTACTCTATTGAATCGCGACGTCGGGTTGGGTGTCGATATTCTTTCTGACATTATTTTGGATTCTAAATTCGACACGGCGGAAATGGAGCGCGAGCGAAAGGTCATCTTGCAAGAAATTGCGATGGTCGAAGAATCGCCAGAAGAATTGGTTCACGATATTTACTTCGAGTTGATTTACGGTCGGCATGGATTGGGAAAGCCGATTTTGGGAACGGAGTCGAGCATTCGAAGACTTCGCCGTTCTGATTTGCTTCGCTATTATCGAAAGCACTACCGTCCTGACCAGGTTGTGATTTCTGTTTCGGGAGATATTTCTCACGAACAGATGCAGCGCCGGTTTCGTCAGCTGGGGAAGGGCCAGTGGCCAGGCCGTCCGAAGATGAGTAAGTCCAAGAAGGAGTTTGGATTCGAGCCCGCTCCTGCGATTAAAAAAGATTGTTGGTGGGTGAAGCGCCCTTCGGAACAAGTTCACATTGTTTGGGGCATGGAAGGGCCGCGGTATTCTTCACGCGACCGTTTCGTGGGGCTCTTACTGAATGTCTATCTCGGTGGTGGGATGAGTTCGGCTCTCTTCCAAGAGATTCGTGAGAAGAATGGATTGGCCTACACGGTTTATTCCAGCCTCTCCCCCTTTATCGACTCGGGAATTTTTTCGATCTACGTTGCGACGGGAATGAATCAGATTCCGCTTTGTTTGAAGTTAATCGACGAAGCGGTAGGGCGCCTCTGTAAAGAACAGCTTTCTGAAGAAGAGCTCGATGTGATTAAAAACAACCTCAAGGGAACGATTCTCCTTTCAGCTGATGGGGTGGAGTCCCGTATGTCGAGTATTGCTAAGAACGATATCTTTTTAAGCAAGTACGTGGGCGTGGAAGACATTTGTAAGGTGATCGATAGCATTCGCCCTGCGGACATTCGCCGACTTGTTCGAAAGATGCTCTCTAAAGGAGAGAAGAGCATCTTAGTGCTGGGTCCGAAGCCGTCCAAGGCGGTGGCCAAGAAGCTTCGTCCCCGAATGCTGAAGCGCTAGTTTTCCCTGTCCAAGATTGATTTGAGCTGTTAATAGCGCGCGATGTCATTTCGCCTTTACATCGCTGTGTTGGGATCTTTCTTCATCGCATCATCGTTGGCTCATGCCGCTGATCCGCTCAAGGAGCAGCTAGAAGAGGATCGGAGCTTTGAGCTCATCGATACCGCCAAGGTCAAAGAGAAGCTCAGGAAGGAAATCGCCCAGCTCCATGTGAAGACCCGAGCAAAACTTTTCGACCTCGACCAGATTGATGGTCTGGGTTTAGGCGCTAAGTATCGGTACGAAGCCGAGCCGTCCTATCAAAACTCCTTTTATACGCGAACGGATGAGTGGGTGTTGAATGTCAACGTCAACCCGGGTGATTTCATCGACTCGTTGGATTTGACTCCAGTTTACTTGCGCATGAATCAAGACACGGTGGTTTCGTTCTCAAGGCAGTTTCCGAGTCAGGGTGAGGCGTTGAAGGCGTTGCCTTATGGCTTGAGCCACTTGCCTTTCAACGCCGATCGCGCTCGTGAAAAACTGGAGCCCGGCGACTTTGTGAGCTTTCACGCAAATCTGAACGTCGCAGTAGGTGCTTCGTTTGCGAAAGTTTACGGTCTTGCGGTGGTGAGCGACGATACGCACATCGTAATTAGTGGTGATTTTGAAATTCGGGTCTATCGCCGTGCGAACGATGAAATTCGTTTGCAGCTCATTGCGACTCAGGGTCGGGGCATCGGTGTTGGCGTTTCCGTGGGTCCAGCCGAAGCGCTGAAAGTGACCGGCGTAAAAATTGTGGATCGTCAGATCCTCCGACGCGTTCATTTGGATCCGTTCTCTTTTTCGGCGGATAAGAAAAAGAGCTCCTTGTTTATGATCGACTACGTTTTGGATCTCAAGGATAAGGAAGTTCGCGATGCTTATAATGATGTGATTCGTTCTTCTTTCCGATTTAAAAATTTGGAAGTTTTGGGGCCGCTAAAGAGCGTCGGCGATATTACGGACACTTTAGTTTCGAACATCGTAGGAATCGAAGAAATTTTTCAAAAAGATAAATGCTTGTCGGCCGAAAAACGTCGCGTTCGTCGAATTAAAAAAGGCCGTCTTGTTTCCGATCAAGACACAGCGGGGGTGAAGGTCGGCCTCAATATTGTGCGAATCGAAGGATCGACGACTTATACGCGAAGCATGATTACTTTGGTGAATGGGGCGGATGAAAGTCCTGAGAATTTCATTCTCGACTCTTGGCAAAGAAACGATAGCGCTGCCTTCATTCCGCTCTTTGGCGTCTCGGAGTCTCGGAAAGTTCGTTCGATGAACGCTCTTTATAAAGCGGATGTCGATTTCAATCCGACGGAGTTCACGGATCTGGGTGTTTTTTACGATCGAAAAGAAAATCCCTTTAATAGCAGCGAGCAATTTTCCCTCCTCGAACATATGAAGTACTTGTTGCCTTCTCAGATCTATCAGCGAGTAGATCAAAATCTAGGCGAGTGGAAGGTTCAGGAAAGGCGAAATGCGGCACATCTGATTCACCAAGTTTTCTTTCACCGCGGTTCGCTGAAAACGCGAGAAGGAATGCCGGAGCAGGAGATTCGGGATCGATTTATTGCTTTTGTAGATCGAATTCCTCATTTGAATGCTCAACCCCAGACGCAGCTCTATTCGGGGCAGGGGTCGAACGATATTCATTGGTCGCTTCGCTTTAAGTTAGACATCGATACGGTTGTGAAAGCGCTGTACCGAGTTTTCCAAGTCGGGCTCACTCCTCGAGAACGAGTTGAAAACGTGCTGACGGTGACGAACGTGCCGCTCTTTCAAGAAGTGGGTGTGGGATTCTTAATCTCCGTTCTGCCTCAGGAGAAGCTGGAGGACTTGATTCGTTTTTCGATGTTGTGGAGAGCGAATGAAACTCCCGATCTGAAATATCATTGGCCGGAGACTGCTGACGCCGTGATGGGGCAACACTCGAAACTCTACGGCACGATTATGAGCATGCAGTCCAAGCTCTTTGACCGAGGTATTGATCTCCGCAAAGACGACTTCGATGACGAGAGTAATTCCTGTACAACAAGTAAGTGATTTCTCACTTATCGTTTGACGCGTTTAGTCTCTCGGGTTAGGCAGCTCTCGCAAAACGGGAGTGTGCACAATGAAACGTTACCTTTGGATCTCTGCTGGCTTGATCGCCGGTCTGTTTTCTTCAGTTCAGACGGCTCGAGCCTACGATGTCGATACTCACTTTTACGCCATGTACGCAATGGCGAGGTACTCGGGCATCGGCCATGAAACGGCTTCTCTCCTGGCTCTCTACACTCAGTGGATGGACGAATCTCCCGTCACCGATCCTGTTCCGTCGAATGCGTTTTTGGGTGCTATCAAAGCACAAGAAGGGGCTTACAAACGCCGCTTGTTGCATTTTCCAAGCGATCGCGTGGCAGATGAATTCACTGCTGCCAGCATGAAGTTCAATGGTCTCAATCTTTTCACCGAAACCATCCCAGATCACCCTTTTACTGGCGAACTTTTCATGGAAGGTGCGCGCGAAGGATTTTTGATGAAGGCTGCGGCCAGTCTTCACGTCTTGGTGGACTCTTACGCCCACGCAGGAACTGGTGCTTTGGCGGGGCACGCCGCTTTCTGGCATCATCCGGACCGCCCGTTCAACGACATGGAACTTTACAAGCTCATGTGTCGGAGCGTCTTTAGAATGGTGACAGCGATTCGTTTTCTCCTTCCACGGGAAGCTCTCGACAAAGATTTGAGGAGCCTACCGGGTGGACAGTTCAACTATGAAGCTGACGCACAAACTCTGGCGGACAGTTATCTTTCTCTTCCTGAAATGATGGGCGCAGTTTCTAGAAACATTCTGACTTCAGTAGAATACAAGCGCGCCGCCGTTCAGTTTTTTTTGAATTACGGGATTCGTGCAAAATACCTCTATCCCACGGTCAATGTGGCTTATTGGATGGAACAAGTTCGTTACGATGATGATCGTTATCCCGAAGATTTGCTCACGGAGATTGCTCAGAAGTTGGCCGTTCTGGACCTACAAAACATCGTGGCCGCAAAAGGAACAAAAAAGGCACCGGTTCTCTACATCAATCGAGTCGAGGCATTGAGAGTTCACGGCTACGATCCGACCGATAAGTACTTCGAAATTTTTATTCAGAACCCCGAGGTTCGAAACAAGATGATTCAAACGATCGTCCATCAAGTGATGACGGGGCATATCGCTCGTCGTCTCACTCCCTTTCATAAAATTGACAAGGAAGAAGACGAAACTGAGCCGATGCGCAAGCTGGAGATGGACCTGCGAGTCGGAGCCATTAAGAAAGCAATTGCGAGTCTTTTTGGAATCAAGATTCACTTCGTCGCTCGCGACGGCGTCCGCTTGGAGCCATACAGTTCCTTTGCGCTGGAGAGCATCTACAATCGTTGGAAGCTCTCTCAGCAATGTAAGGATCTCAACGATCCTGGAAAACGCGCTCATGAATTTGCACTAGCTGGCGCAGACGCTGTGATGGTGACCGTTCCCTGTGATCATCAGCTGGTTTGGGACGACATGATGGTGGATTACTTGGGCATTTTTCCGCACTTGAATACCTACGTCGCGTTTGATTCTGTCATGACAGAAAAAAGGTCCCCGCGAATGATTCCCAATGGTCAGAACAATTACTATTGGACTCAAGGAGCGAAGCTTGCCAACGGAGAAAACGGCGACATTCTTGCGATCATGAAATCTAAAGGGGAAGTTAAAAACCTCATTACGAAGCAGCAAGTTCAGCAGTGGAATACGTACTACCGTGCCATGAATGCCATGGGCATGGATTTGGATAAAAAGGCTGGCTCACTGTATCATTAAATAGACTTCGTTAAAGTTGCGTTTTCAAAAACGGGTGTTACTCTTTTTCCATGTTCCAGGGAAGGGGACCTCGTTCGGCAGCAATCGGATTTGCATTCGCCGTATTTCTCTCCATCGGGGGGAATTCTTTTGCCGGCATTTCTACGCCAGCTATTCGTGAAGCAGTTGTGCTTGTTCCGGGCACATTCAATTCTGTCGCAGTGGGCGGAGTGGAATGGGATCCAGTTCGTCGCGTCGTTGAAATGTACCCCTACTTCAGTGAAGCCATTGTCAATGCAGTAGAGAAGCAAGGCTACCCTGTCTATGTGATTCGCGGCTTAGCTCCGTTTGGAAAGTTTGAGCAGAACGGCGACCAGGTCATTCGCCAAATTGAGGAATGGTTAAAGAGCCAGCCCTTTGGCAAAGACAAAGTTCAGCTCACGTTGGTGGGGCATAGTGCTGGTGGATTTTATTCGCTCTACGCCGCTTCCAAAAATCCCAAACTTCCGATTCGAAGAATCATTACACTGGCTTCCCCCATGCAAGGAATGGAATTGGCCGACGACGTATTTTCATCAGGATGGCTGGGGCGCGGTCTCGAGCTGCTTTGTCAGAATCTGGGAAGTGGATTTTTCAATCTCGAAGGGCTTACGGGGTTACGCACGCCTTCCGTTGAAAGCTTTCTTTCTCAACTCCACCTTCCTAAGGATATTTTCGTGCACACGATTGCTCCATCGCAGCCCATTGCGCCGAGTTTTTGGGAGGGGCGTAACGCCAAATATCTATCCATCCTATTCAGCGAGCTAGGGAAGTGGATCGGAAAAGACTCCGACGGAGTAGTGAGCGTAGAATCCGCCTACGGGCGTTCCGCCAAGATTCTGAATGTCGAAGACGATGAAGTTCGAATTCACCCCATGACTTCTCTGCCTGCTCCACTAGATCATACCGAGCAAGTGCTGGACTATCGGGTGCTGCGACTCTTGGGCGTGAAAGAGACCGATTGGGTGCATGACCAGCAGGTCGAGCTCTTCAGCCGAATGATCGACGAAGCTAAGAGATCCGAATAACTAATCGTTCGAAGCAACGGTCGCCATCAAGGCTCGGAGCAGAGCCATGCGCGGATACGGATCGAGTTCCTTCGACTTCATATCCGAAACTATTTCGAGCGCCATTCCCCAGTGATGAACACCGAGGACGCCGAGGAAGCTGGCTTCGTACGGTGGCTGATTGGGATTCAGAGTTTTTCCAAACTCTGGCCAGAACTTCACTTTATACGGAGAGACCTGGCTGTCGTTGAGGGCGATCCCACTATATTTCTTAAAGTCGCGGTAATTGTCTGAGAGAGAGCGGAAATCCACCAAGTTGGGATTGTAGGCGGTGTCGTTCGTCGCCATTGCGCGCTCTTCCGGGTTATCGCTCTTGCTGTCCATCATGGTGCCGGCCACAGCGTAGTAGCGAAGCGAAGTGGGAATGGTGTGCTTGGCCCACCAGTCGAGGCGTTGAGCGGTGGTGAGTTGATCGACCCCGGTCAGAGCTTCTTCGATGAGCTTTTTGATCTTTCGAATGCCGGTGTTGATTGCTTCTGTCGGAGTATAGAAACGAATCTCCTGCGTGGCGACGACGCTCACGGTCTTAATTATCGCGCCAAAGTCGGCTCCGGAATTCGCCTGAATGGATTTTTCGAGGATGTCACTTGCGGTGTCGATATTCGATAAGAGTTGGTCGATATGGAGTCGGAGACCTTGTCGCTTTTCGGTCGAGAAGCCGTAGCTCTTCAGCATTCCTTCATTGAATGCCAAAATGGCTTCGACATTGCGCACGTGCTTAGCTCGCTCATCTCGATCCAGCATAATTTGAGTCAGGGGTTTCACTTCCTGAAGCTGGACAGACAGTGTTTTCAAGAGCTGAACTTGTTGGGTAATCGCTGGTTTGCCTTTTCCAGCTGAACTTACGGGTGCCACTCGTCCCATAGCGACATCGGCTAAATCTGAACCATAGGTGACGCCACCGACGGCAATCATGGCATTCACTTTCCCCAACCAAGGATAGCGATCAGGGTTGGCTTCTGCTTGAGAAAGCATTTCTAAGCCGATCATCGTGCCACGCGAATATCCCAGAAAGGAAATATGCTGAGGCGTGCCCATGATCTTGAAATATTTATTCAGGCGGCTCAGGAAAACGGCCGCGCGCTGTCGAATATTTCCGACCGATTCGAGAGAGAGTAGGGGCGTATTGAAGACGAGCAGATTGACGAGCGGCTGCCCGCTAACATCATTCAACGTGCCCACTGAAATCAGCTTTTCAATCGACTGACTTTCGAAATTCAGTTTGTGAAGGTTGAAGGTGGAATCCATTGCTCCAGGCGGAGGTACTTTGGCAACGGCGTTTTTCCACTGAACTTGAAGGGGGCTTGGAGCCGAAAAGACTTCCTCGAAAGCGTGGATCTTAATGAACTCCCCAAAAATTCCCGGAACGATGACGAGAGTGTTACGGTTGCTGGCACTCGAATCGGAATTCATTTTGCTGAGAAGCTGATCGATTTCATCGCGGGAAGTCGGTGCGGTAGGAATTCCTAATCCGCCTTTATAAACATCGAGGGGAGAAAGTTTTCCGTACCCTGCTTTCATTTTTTCGAAGAGTGCTGCAGGTCCAGGAGCAGGAGAAAAGGCTTGGGTTGGAAGAGGGCCGTAGATGAGTTTTGTGAACTCTTCGGGGGCGCTGTTTTCGACGGATCCGGCGAGGAAGTTTCGAAACTTCGTGGCATCCGCTTCGGCGGCAGTGACCACAGTGCTGCTTGGAAAAATAATTAATAATAACAATAATTTGCACTGGATAGAGGTCTTCATTCGCGGCAACTTAAACAAGCTTCTGCGATGAGTCAAGGGAAGACGCAAGCCGCGTCAATTCTTGGTACGGACCCATTCGAGTGAGGAATTTTGAATGGAGCTTCTACAAGAGATCGAGTTGTTTAAGAGTCAGAATTAGGGTAGCTCTAGTTCCTAGTCAAAATGTTGGAGTGTAGCTCAGCGGGAGAGCATCCCCTTCACACGGGGAGGGTCGTAGGTTCAATCCCTATCACTCCAACCATTTTCCCCCGGAAATTTAAATTCTGAAAACTGAGCCAGGTGAGTATCCGTGCTCCTTGGTCCGAGCATCCTGCTCGGCCCTTTTATGTCTCAGTTTTCAGAATTTAAATTTCCGGGGGAAAAATGGTTGGAGTGACCAGGTGTGTGGGGGCAGGTTGGGGTGGGGTGTAGATAATTTTGCGTCATTGGTACTCGGAACTCGGGTACCTCGCTTGTCAGGATGGGAAATCCTAGTAAGGGTTGGGGGATGAAGATCTTGCTTTTGTTGGGGATAGTTTTTGGGGCTACTTCTGGGTCTGCTGGGGAGAGATTGTTTTGGGATTCGGAGAGAAATTCTCGGATTGTTGTTGCGGATTCGGAAGAGTTGGGAGTTTTCAATGTCGACGTCTTTGAGAAGAAGGGGACGACTCTTCAGCAGCGGGTGTCGCATCAGGAGTTTCAGAGTGCTGAGGTTCGGGATCGGGCGCTTCAAGCTCTCTTAGAAAAATATAATCAGACTCAGGCGTGTCCGGTTAAAAACCAAATAAAGAAAAGATGTTGCACCTATCTGTTGGCAAGTGATTCGATGATTTTGC
>JAIEMT010000050.1 GCA_019751945.1 bacterium | reverse complement strand
CTGAGAATGATCTGAGACATCCCTACGAGAATCATCGTCAATTTTTGGGACTTTCCAAACACACTCCGGCGCGAGTTAGTACAGATGCAAAAACAACCTCCCGTGAGCCCGGGAAAACCCGAGGGCAGTTCAAAGCCCATCTCTATCATGCCATTCAGAAGCGTGATCAAGCCCAATGCACTCATATGCATCAAGGCAAACGCTGCCAAGAAAGACGCTGGCTCGATATCCATCACAAGAAGCCCTTGTCACAGGGAGGGGAAACTACGCTCAGCAACCTCACCTTGCTTTGCAAAGGCCATCACCAGCTTTTTCATCACAAAAGACCCTAAGACTTCTGTAGGAGTGTCTTCAACCCACTAAAGGTGGGCCATTTCGCGGCGTGGACTTGAGCGAGAACGGCGGCATCAGGAGGCGCATCGCCTTCTGCAAGCAACACTGTTCCTAGCGGCGGGAGCTTGCACTTTTTCAAAAGACCGTTGAGTTGGGTGAGGGGAGCATCCCAACCTAAACGCCCGGCGTTTCGATTTCCGGTAATTCGTTCGTAGACGGCACTGAGCTGTCGACGCGTGATGGTACCTGGGAGCTGACCGGGACCGGGTTGTGCGGCATTGAAAGTGTAGAACGACTCTTTGGCCGCGGTTTTGGACAAGATGAGATAGAGAATTTCAGGATCAACAGTGCTCAAGCTTCACGCTCCGATCCTGTCGATTCTACTACTGAGCTTGTTGGCGCGCCAAGATCAAGTTGTCACGATTGCCCGGCATCTTCTTTTGGGCCTGAAGGGCCTTGAGTGCTGCGTAAGCATTCACGCGGCCGCCGGAGCTGACCTTCTCTTTGAGCTGCGGAATTTTATCCGCAGACGCGGTGATGAGCTGACGGATCTGAGACGGCGTCAAGCTCGGGTCTTGTGAGAGCAGAAGAGCTGCCACACCAGTGACAAACGCAGTCGCCTGCGACGTACCGGTCATGTAGCCATAGTTTCCGCCAGGCAAGGTGCTGTAAATATTTTCACCAGGAGCGGCCACGTCGACACGCTTCTTGCCCCAGTTCGAAGACTTCAGAAGATTGTTGTTAATATCCGTAGCAGCCACCGAGATGATGTTACTCAGGTGATACGACTGCGGATAGTAGTAGTTCGCTACTTTATCAGTGTCCTGGTGCTCGTTGCCCGCAGCAGCGACCAACAGAATCCCTTTGGATTCTGCCCGACGAATGGCCAGGTATTCTTCTTCCGCGAATTCAGGTCCGCCGCCGCTGTAATTAATGATGCGGGCACCGTGATCGATGGCGTAGTTGAGCGCCTTCACGGTGTTGGCAAGATTCACGAGGCCGGTGTTGGCATCGCTGTAATACTTCACGGACATAATGGAAACTTCGTTCGCAACGCCTGCGACGCCCTTCTTTTGATCCACAGCCGCGCCGATAATTCCAGCGACGTGAGTGCCGTGACCATGAAGGTCAGCAGGGTTGGCTTGGTTCACTACGAAGTTCCAGCCGTAAACCGGTTTGGTTTTCGTAGCGACAGGATCATTCCAGATATTGCCTTTCAGGGCCGGGTGAGACGGATCGATCCCCGTATCAATTACGGCGACCACGATTTTGCGGCTGCCTTTTTGGATCTTCCACGCATCGACCGCGTCGATGTGGCTCTTGGATTGAAAATTATAGAGGCCCCAGTTTTTGAAAGGGATGCCCTTAACGACGTTACCTAAAGATTCGGTGGTGCTGAGCAAACCCGCTGCCGAGAGGACAGCCGTGGCATACGAGAACGCAATGCCTGCTCTAATCAGTGAAGAACGTTTCATTTGGACCCTTTCCAACAACCGCTTTATACCGCATCTACATCAGCTCGTGGGCGGCTTTTCAGCCTCCACTGGCGTCCAGTTTCAGGCTCCATTGAGCAAGCTCTATGCCGGTGTCTGGCTTCCAGAGAGCCTAAAGAGACTCACCCAAGTACCTGATTTCAGCGATTATTTATAGTGCGATAGTTGATTGGGAGCAGAACGCACTGACAAAGTTTTAGACACCTGCCTGGCGTGACCGGCCGCTTAAAGCCCCCGAATTAGGTCTATTGCCGCTCATTTACTGGGCAAATCCTACCGATAGTTGAGGTGTGGGCGAGACAGGCAAAACACCGGGTTCATTACCAAATAAGGGATTGCAACGGGGGCGAATGACGCTGGGAGTGCTCGGCGGATTTTTACTCCTGATGCTCTGCTGTTTCCCAGGAGTTACTCATCAAATGAGTGTTCCGATCGCGCTCTTTGAACCAGGGAAGGAAAAACTTCGCGCATCATTAAAGCTCTTAAGTCAGCTGCCCTCCGGCCGCGCGCTTCTCGTGGACGCTGAAAAACGCTGGGCTCAACGGCCCACTCGTCAGGCCATGCATATTGAAGATCTCTTTAAGTGGGGAGCCGTTTCTCGAACCGATGCTGTGCTAACTCGTCATTTTAATCCGGCCACTGGCCAGGAACAGCAAGAGCGAAACGTCACCGTCTATTTAAAGGAAGACCAAACTTTAGACGAGTTGGCGCTGGATATTGCTCACGAACTGACTCACGCCATTGCCCGTCCCGCTTGGGATCCCTATGACCCAAATCTCACTGCCGGTCGTTACATCATGAATGCGATTGAAGGGGATGGGGGAGAGGTCGACGCCATTATCAGCGAATGCCGCGTCGGCTTAGAAATGGTTCAGAACATGGGCGTGAACGTTCCGCGCTGTTTGCGATACAAAACGACAAACAAAGACGGAACAGTCACCGTTCAGGTGAATCAAGTCCAGAAGGATTTCTACCGCGTTGGAAAATGGTACCGCCCCCTCTTAAAACAATTGGGCAGTGAAGCGCGAAAGTTTCCGCTCATCAACGACGACGAACCCCAGCTCTATTCTTCCACCGGGTACGCACCTTATCCCGTAGCACTATATCGCGAGTTTGAAGAGCTGACCCGAATTGCGTGCGACAACTCTCGCCGCCGGCTCACTAATCTGGCTGTCTCTTTAGATCGTTCACCCGCTTCGAGTTTCGCTGCTCGTGAGCGCGTAGACACCTTCATTAAGCAGCGCTGCAATCGCATGCCGGAACCACTCGATCCTCTTTTTTCGGGATTCTAGGACCTACTGAACCTTCTTCATAGTCTGGTAATACTCTGCTGGGAACTCATAAGCAGGCGCTACGAATTTAATATCCTGTTCAAGATCTGCAAAACGAAGAGTCTGCGCCTTGCTCATGTCCACCTGAGTGGGTAGGACTTGCTTCCATGCGTGCGCCGTCAATACCGACGCTTTCGCCAATTGTTCTACCAAGTGGGACTTGAGAGCCGGGCAGGCTTCCTTCGCAGGCTTTCTCTTGGCATCATGATGTTCCAGCGGCTTCGCAATCTGGAGAATAAACTTTTCTCGATCCAGTTCTAAAACACTGGGAAGAATTTCATAGGACTCCGTGATCACCGAAAGAACCACACCTGCAAGCGTATCATTTTCTGCGTTCCACTTTTTCAGCCACGATTCTTTCTTCGAAAGAGCGAGTTCGAGCACGTCGCCCGAAAGCCCCGGCTCTAAAGAATCCACGCATTCGTTTTCGTAGTAGAAGTGAATGCCACCCTGTCCGCTCTTGTAGGCATTCCAATCGATGGTGGAATGCAGGGGCATGGTCACGTCGGCAGTATAATGAGCGAGCAGCCCAAGGTAAAAGAGTCCGTTGAAAACTGCGCGAGTTTCGCCGTTGACCGCCTTTCCCTGAACGTAGGCGCCTTCTGGTTTCTTCACAGTCTTGAATTGTTTCCAGCTCAGGTATTGAAACTGTTCGGCCCGCCAAAGCGCTGAACCGACGGTATCCACGTCGATCTTCTTGGCCTTCAAAAATTTCTTTGCGTCAGCATAGCCACGAGGAAAGTCCTGCTTCGCCTTTGCCAGCGCTGGAGAATTCGGCTCCAACTGAAACGCCACATCGACATCGAAATAGTGCGTCGGGCGATCCAGTTTTTTGGGTCCATCATTATAACGAAAAGTGGAATCCGGAAGCGTGGAGTAAAATCCCATCTCCACTCGATGACGACCTAGGAGCGGTCCCCAAGTCTTTGGCATCTCTCTTTCTAAAACCAGGGCGGCGGTTTCCGCCACCATCGTGTGGCCCACGCTTCCCCAGGCAAATCCTTTTAAAGGAGTGAGCGCGCAAGTCAGGGCTGCGCCTAAAATGGCCAACCGAACCAGGTTCCGAGGAAAGGGGGTCATGTGTTGATTCTGTCTGTGCGAGGGAGTTGCGTCAAATATAAAAAAAAGAGGCTGACTGTTGCCAGTCAGCCTCTCCTTACGACCTTTCGGTCTATACGATCGGTATTCGCAGCTTATTGTTGCGGGATGTACTCTTTGTACCAGTCCTTGATGATTGCTGCGACAGTGTCCGGGTTCGCAATGTGGCGGTGTGCAGCCACGTTGTCGATACCGGTCATGACAGGCGACGAATCACCCTTCAAGTAAGAGTCGATCATGCCCTTGATTTCGTTGTTGCTGGAGCCGGTGAATTCCGTTGTGAAGGAATTCAAAGCAGCTTCATCACGCTTACGAGTCTTGGACCACTCCGCCCACTTGCGGAGGTCGTCAGCCATTGCGATACCAGCTTGTTCTTCTAAGCCCCACTTTTCAGCAAAGGCAACGCCCGCTTTGCGAGAGATGTCCTTAGCGCCAGCGGCCTTAGCAGTTTGCGAATCGCGGCCTTGTTTTTCCTTAGAGTTCACAGCGTATCCGAATTCATCATAGAGAATTCCGGTTGTCGGGCTCACCCAGCCCCAGCCGATGAAGAGTTGGCCAGGATTGCCGTACACGTCGGTGTATACCCAAGTGTTGAAGGTGAGGTTCCACGACGAGTAGAACGCCGGGTCTTCAGTGTCGACGATCTTGTAACCGTCAGCAAAGTAGTTACAGCCCGGGAGCGGAATGCCGGTGCCGCAGTAGTTGCCGTATACGTCGTACCAAGCGTTCCAGTACGGATCATATCCGCCACCGCCGCCGCCACCACCGCCGCCGGAGCAAGCGTTGAGGCCGAGACCCATCACGATCATAGCTACAGACAGAAGCCCGTAGGTTTTAGTATTCGTTGCTTTCATTTTATATACCCCCTTAGGTATTTCATTAAACGAACGTTGTTTCACACACTGCTAGAACGCATGACTAAGATTCACGCGGATTTCTTCCACGTTGAGGTATCCGGTCCCCGAGAAATCCAACTGAAGGGTTTGAATGTCACTGGGGTAAACTCCGAATGTGCCTCCAACCGGAACTTGGTAAGTGTTACGGCCCCCACGGATGTTCTGTGCAGAACCCCAGTACTGACCGTTCACTTGAAGCTGTACTGTTTCATGACCTCTGAAGCCGGCGTCGGCCGCGAACTCGATCGAGTCGACGTACCAACCGTGGTAGGAGGAATCGAGATTCAGATCTCGGCGAATATGAATGCGATCATCGCCATTAATCGTTTGAAGCATCGATTTCGAAACACAAAGTGTAACCATTCTGCCGAATTGGTTGTAGCCGCAGATGCTGAGGCCATTCGTGTTCGGCAAAGGAAAAATTGGAGTCGGCGGCCAACCCGGATTCGGATTGGGCGGCAAAGGAATCGGAGCCGGGTTAATGGGAACCGCAGGCGGATTTGGAACGCCAGGACCTGGGCCAATCGGCACTGCAGGTGGACTCGGTTCCAATGCAAAAGATGTTGCTGCGATAAAAGTGCTCAGCACACCCAGCACACTGAGGATGTTTACAGCGAAGAAATTCTTATTTTGCGAAGCATTCATTTTTGACTACACCCCTCTCAAAACGTTTTCGCACCCCGGTCGTTAGATAAGGTGCACGACGCTGTCAACCCCTACGCAGTCACGGGAACGCAACAGGAGCAATAGTCAGGCCAATGACGGTGTGTTTTATTTTTTTACTGAAGATCGGCTGTGAGAGCCGTGCATGAGAAAAAAAATCGAACAAATTGAAATCTTGTGGAGCGAAATGACTCTGGAATCAAAACCACTCCAGAGAAAATTTTTTTGAATCAAAAAATGGATTAGAAGATCTATATTTCAATTACTTAACGCATTTCTGAATAAGTGGTGTCGCTTTAAATGAAAAATAATGCAACGCGCTGTCATTTTTTTGAAAAATAATCGCAAAAACAAACAACACGCCGCGACAAAACAGCGCGTTTACCTAGTGTGTCATTGATTTTAGTACACAAGATTGATGTGAATAATTCGATCACCGCAGAAGAAACCCAGCTGCGAAGGATGCGCCGACGTGGGCTCAGTGGGCGCATTCAACGAAATGCACGCATCCACTGCATCGAAACGAAATGCGGCTGGGCGCACAAAGTCGACGACGCGATTCGCACTGTCCACCTTCGGCGCCATGATCTGCACCGTGTCTGCCAAACGGTACGCCAGAGGCACGTAGAGGGCTCCCAGGCGGTCTCCTTTGGGGTTCTTAGAGTTATCCAAGGCCAACGGAGTAAAGAAGCTGGCTGAGAATTCATCCGGCAAGAAACTGAATTTGCGCAGATTGAGGGAGAAAATGTCGCCGTTCAAAAAGTCGTGGTACTGCAACCGCGAAGTAGTCTGCGCAATCGCCGCCACAGTGTGGTCACCCAAGTAGCCGCCCGAAATCCAAGTCGTCACGTCCAGCGGATGCAGGGGAGGGAGAATGCCTCCGGCAATAGACTTGCTTCCATGAGCTAGAAACGACACCGTGAGGGCGTCGATGTAGCTCGGTCTTAAGAAGCCATCGCCCGCAATCCCGTCCACCCATTCTGGTGTGCGGCCCACTGAAACTACCGGTACGGGTATCGAATGGGCAGCATCCACCAATTGGTCGAGCTCCAAGGGAATGAACTTTCCTAGCTTTCGATTTTGAATTTCAACGGAGTAGTAAGTGCTTTCATTGGAATCGTCATCGGGCTTGCTCACCAGAACATTGATAATTCCAGCCTTTTTCTGGGCTGAAGTGGGTACGAGCGTATCTTGGTAATAGTACCCGTCAGGCAGCGGAATCGTGTGCACACCCTTGCTGTCCTGATAATAGAAACGCAGATCGTAATCGTACGTCGACGCCTTCTTCTTTTTCTGACGAAGGGTCTGCTTCGGCTTCTCATCTTCCGGTAAGTCCCCTTGAACCACAAAACCTGGCCAGAAGCCGTCGTCAGCAGACATCCAATGCATTTCATAGGTACGCACGGGAGGCGCGTTGCCGGGAATCGCCAAGGTCTGTGGCAGGAGATTGAAGTTTTCGTCCAGGTAAAGAAGACGAAATGCGAGCGCCTGCCCGACGGCCGTAGCTGGAGCTTCGACCGCTAAGATATAGTGCACTTTTCCATTGATGTAGACGCGATCGGCACGACGAATCGTTTCTTTCGTGACTGGGATAGTAAGAACAGAGGTCGGCGTATAAAACTGGCGAGTCGCATCTTGCCGGAGCAACTGAACTTTGATGTCTTTTTTGGATTCCGTAATGGCAAGATACTCTCCGGTCGGATCATCCGAATCACGACCCCACTGAGAAACGGTCATGAGATTGAAATTACCTGGATCAGAGAGGAAAACTCTTTCGTTCTTTTCGTTCGGCAGAATGGGCAAAGTCACCGAACGAGCTTCCACGTAGTCAGGCCCCACGGGAACGCGTACTTCGGCCTGAATCTTCAAACTCTTCGGCTGCTTGTATTCAGGCGCAAGAATTTCGAATTCAAATAAAAGTTCGCTGGAGAAACGCCGATCCACAACCGAGAGATTGAGAACAAAGGTTTTCACCTCGTCCGCGTTCCATTCCGCAAACGACCAATCGGTTGGGCCTTCTAGCTTCAAATCATTCAACGGCGAAATGAGGCGAGCGCGTAAACGAAGATTCTTTCCAGGTGCCCAACGGTTCACCAGGTGCACTGGCACGACGAGCTTCGGATTCTCCGGATGCCAATCCGGAACGTAAGGCTTCTTGTTCACCGGCAGGATCAAGGGCTGCGCTTTCACTTCAAAGCTACCCGTAATGTCGAGATTCCCACTGCGAGTGTATTTCGGAATCTCCCGCACACCGGAGATTTGAGGCGGAAGAGACGGTCGTGTCCCCGCTAAGAGGCGCGCAAAAGTTTCACGTTGGTCAAAACCAAACATGCGCAAGCGACTAATGCCACACGCCGCATACGGAGTGGCCATCGATGTTCCCGTCATGACTTCGTAATTCTTTTTCTCAGTATAAGTGACCGGACTCAGGTGCGTAGGCCAAGTGCTTAAAACACGAACGCCCGGGGCCGCGAGATCCACTCCCATTCCATAGTTAGAACCAGACGAGAGCGCGCCCCCCATATCGTGGGATGCCACGCAAACCACACCGGGATAAATACAGGGATAAATCATAGCGTCTGTGTTGTCGTTCCCTGCCGCAGATACGACCATGACTCCCTGTTTTTGGGCGAGGGCGATCATCTTCTCAGTGAGAGGAGAGTTCTTGCCCGCAGTCCAACCGAAAGACATGCTGATGACATCGGCCTTAGCAGAAACAGCGTAAAGAATTCCGCGCGCAATGAGATCAATGGCGCGCACGCTCCACTTCAAATCTTTTTCCAATGGAGAGGGGAGGTCGCCTTCACTATGCGGCTGGATTCCCTCGTTGGGGTTCTGTCCCAGCACCTTTACCGGAATGATTTTGACATTTGGCGCGCAACCCTGAATTCCCTGGCCGTTGGCACCCGCAGCAATGACTCCTGCGCAGTGAGTTCCATGGCCTTTAGGGTCCACAACGACTGGACTTCCGTAGACGGCCGCATTCTTCACGATGTCGTCACGAACGTTCCAACCATTGCAATCGAGCGGATAGTGATTGCGATCCAGATCGTTGGCATCGACAAAATACTTTTTTCGACACTCCCGAATCTTGTCGAGCTTTTTTATACAACCGCCATTGTCCGCCGGATTAATTCCGCAGGCTTGTTCAGCCCCTTCGGTACAGGCCATGTATTCGTCGTAGAGTTTACATTCGGGCTCGTTGCGATTGATCTGGCCGACCAGGTCCGGATGCCCCACATCCACGCCCGTATCCAAGAGCGCTATTTTGAATGGCACAGCAAGATTTGGAAGCGGGGGCGCACGATCGAGACGAATGTCCTCACGCTTTACGCCTTTCACGTCGACGGAATTAAAATAGTCGAGCTCGAGCGTCTGCGTGGCGCCTGTGTTGTAGATGGCCCATTGATCTTTTTGAAGCGGGTCGGTGGGAGGAGGGTAGTTCGGCGAAGGTTCCGAAAAAACTCGGACCTCCGTGGCCAGATCCAAATCAAAGGGAAGCTTTTGCTTTTGAACCAGCGCTACGAACTGATCTAACTTTTCTTCAGAAGAAAAAGTGACTTTCAACGATTGAGCCAAATCCCCGCGTTTCAAATCCCGCAGCGCCGCCTTTTCATTGCGAGCAAAAACATCTCGAATCTTCACACCTGGCGAAAGTTTCGAAATCTTTTTTAGCGCTGGAATATCTTTGTGCGTCTTGGGTGAAACCAGAACGGTTCTTTCCGCCGCCGAAAGATTTCCAATCGCAGTCAAACCCAGAGCCAAGCTGAGAACCCAGTAGGAGTACTTCATTAGTTGGCCTCGCTTAAGTAGGTCGCGTCGACTTCATACTGAGTAAGGCTATTGTCCTTGGCATATTCGTCAAAGAGTCCGCCGGTTGCATACTTCCCGCCAGTTCCGACAGAGTCGGAATAATAGGGCTCGTCACCGTTCTCGTCTTTGATGCGGAAGCCACCCGTCATGATTCCTAGGAAGAAATTCTTGGGGCCTATCCAATCGAGAAACGCCTTAAAGTCTGCTTGTTCATAAGTCAGCTTGAAGAATTCATTCATCCAGCTGACTTGCTCCCCGCCTTTGCCAAACGGATAACTGCGACGCATGGCGAGCACTTTCACCATCCAAGGAGCAATGCAATCGTAGCTGTTGCCGTAATAGATCTGCGCAGTCTTGCTTCCGCCGCGAGCCGGGTGGGCTTCCTGCCAGCAATAGTCTTCGAATTTCTTTCCGCCTCCGAGCTGAATCAAGTGCTTCACAACCTCGCGATCGGTAGCGGTGTACTCGTCCTTACCCGTGACCCACTGACTAAACCTTCCTATGAGGCTGGAGGCCGAGAAGAAAGGCTCGGTTCCTTTGTTCGAAAGAAAGTTCTGCATTCGCTCCAACCCGTTTTGATAAACCACAAATCGGGTTTTGAGAGAGTAGAGCTGCATGTACTTCGTAGTCGTGAAAGCTTCCTTCCTGATGGGCGGAATGGGGAGCCCGAGTTTATCGAATTGCTTCTGAGCTTTTTCCAGAAGGTCCATCCACCCGCTCTTGAACAAGAACCATCCCGCCCAGATTTCTTCGACTGAAGAAAGCATCTGCGGCTTCTCAGGCTGGGTAATATTTCCCTCTGTTTTGAGGGTCACCCAATGCGCATTCCCCATGAGGGAATAGGCGGGGTTACTCCCGCTCGTCTCTCCGTTGAGAACCACAGCTCCATCTGTTGCCACCGAAAGCGCATCGGTTAGAACGACGTAATAGTTGTTCCCGGTTCGACTCAGGTACTTATCCGAATAAAGAATCGTAGCCTGGTCTTCAGGCTTATCCGGATCATCTTTGATGGGATAGGGCAGGGCTTTTGCCTGGTGCTTTTCATGAAAAATTCCCCAGTTCCAAAAAAGAATTCGCCCGGCAAAGTTTTCGGATTCAAAGTCATGAAAGAGTCGCGCTGCAGGGGTGTGATTCGGTAAGTCCCTCGTGCTATTCGTGCGGAACACGCGCCGCAAATCCCCCACCCAATATCCTGCCTCTTCTTCCTTCATTTCCTCAACATCGGGAACTTCGACAACAAAGGTCCTAGAATTCCAAGTTTTCTTTTTCTCCGCGCTGGCCTTCATGATGCGCATCCAATAATTCACATCTAAGCCAATACCGCCAGCCAGAGTCTCGGACTTCTGAACGTAGATCTGGAAGCCGTCTTGAGTCTTATAGAAAGTCATTCGGCGAACGATCATGAAACTTCCTTCAGGGCCCACCGAGATAAATTCATTCGGGCGAATCGGAATATTGGGCATGAGTGCGTAGAAGGGGATTTGGATCTTCAGTTGTCCCGTCAAACCAATCGTATCGGTAATCGTAAAGAGTTCGTCTTTACGTAAGCCCTTGAGAAAAGTTTCTATTCTTTGTTTATTCGTAAGCTGCTTTTTCTGAACCCATTCCTTCGGCGGTGGATGGTCTGGATCCTCCATCGGCGGCTTATCGGCCAGAATATGAGCCATGTTGGACATCGACAGGGGAACGCCCAATTTGGTCCAATCGGAGTCGAGCGCTTCTTTCACATTCTCCACGGGTCGAATATGAGCGTAGGTTCGTCCTGCGATGATGTTGGCTCCCACGGTGATAGGGAACTTGCGGCTGACGCCCTCGAAGCCGCCCACGATTCCCACCTGAAAATTCACGGAGAACGAATCCACCTGCTGCAACGGTGCCGCACTTCCGTAGTACGAGCCGGTCACGACGTGACGACCCATCCCGATGCTGAATCCCGCAATCGGCTGCGCCCAGAAATGGAACTTCTCTTCATAGGGTTGCGTCGGGTTGGAGATGTAATGGTTGAAGAGTTTCTCCAACATATTCATCTGATGTTTGGCATAAGCTTCGCCCGTCGTCCGAATCTGAATGCGTTCGTTGACGTAACTCAATCCCTTCGTAATCATCGCGTCGATGGCTTCGATCGTGAAGATTTGGCCCACTCCCTTCAGCGTAATAGGTTGCTTTGGGTCTTCGCGGCGATAACGGGTCACGCAGTCATCGTAATATTCTTTGACCTGCTTACCGTCTTCCACTCCGCCTTCACTGAATACGAGGTTATAAGGAAGATCGGGAACCTTAATACCCAGCATCTTCATCAGATGGTTACGCCGAGCAATGGTCTTTTCCAATGCGAGGCGGACCAACTCGGGCGCTGGAAATTCCGCCATGTCGAGAAACTGCTTGAAGTCTTCGCGAGTCAGTGCCGCAATTTTTTTTGCAATCCACCGAGCATCTTCTCCACCAATTTGATTTCTAAAGGCCGCAGCGGAGAGTTGATCCAAGGTGATGTTGTCGCCGTGAGATTTTCCTAACTCAGGAGAGTAAAGATTGAGCGACTCCGGAATTTCAAAGAGGGAAAGCGGAACGAGCATGGCTCGCATGGCGCGCTGACCGCGAATATCATTGCGAACCACGGAGCCCCATTGGTAGCGAGCAATCTTGATGTGCCCCGGTTCGAGTGCAATGTCTCGAACCACCAGAATGGGATCGTTCTCCGGCTGATCCACGATCCAGCGTTTGCGAGCCGCGGTTTCATGTTCCAATTCCGTGAGAAAGAGTTTGCGAGTGTCTAAATCGGGAAACCGAATGGTGAGCCGATTGTAATGTTTCGAAAAAGGGGTCTTGTACCCCAGCTTGCGCAAAAAGGCAGACATGGCAATGCCACCGTGAACGCGAAGGCTGAACTGCACCATGTAATGATTCAACTGAGTGCCGTCGGTAGAATCCACACGGAGACGGACGTTCTCGTCCGTGGTTTCCATGAGAGAATCGTAAGTAACGGTCGCGCCATCCTCCGGGTAAGCGTAGTCCGCCCGATCATCGAGTGGGAGTGGTGCGCTCTGCCAAAGGTCGTTACTGGGGGGATCTAACGTACTCAGATCCAACCCTTTGCTGCGAAGCTTCTTGAGTTGAAAGGGGTCAACCGGACTTCCACCATTATAAAGGAGGTCGGAAGCCGGTTCGTCGATGGGCTTTAGGCCAAACTCAATCGATGTTCCGTTTGCAGCGTAGCCATTCCCGGGAGCAAGTCCCGCTAGCAGTCCGAGGAGTAGCCCGATGAAGATAGATTTTGCCATTCTGGAACGGACCCCTTCCACACACGAAACACAATCTGACGCGAGTGCTTAAACAATGTGATGCAAGAAGTCAATTTTCATTGGCTTAATTTTCTTCTTTATGTTTTGCTTTTTTTGGGATCTTTTTGAAGTGTCTGTAGGGGAAGGAATCACATGAAGAAAAAGAAGTTAGAACTTAGGATTTGTTCTGGTTTTTTTGCGCTCACAATAGCCGCCTTAATTGGTTTTTCATCCTGCAAAAATACATCCACTGATGATTCGAACAGCCCGTCTGTACCCGGAACCGTAGGCGTAGGGGGCACCGTGGTCAACGCTGCAGGCTTCTTTCTCAGCCTTGTTACAACGGAGGTGAATAGCGTACTTCACGTCGACGACGGGGCAAGCGGGACAACGAACTTTACGACGGCTTGTAAGATTGCACCGACCGTCACCGCAAAAACCGCTGCAGCGGACATCCTCTGCATTCAAGAATTACCCGAATACGATATTTATTTTCGAGATCTGGTCTATCAAATTCACGTTCCCAGCACGATGTGTGATTACTTGGAAGAAGATATCTACTGGTTCTACGCCTATGCACCGGGCGTAGGTCCTACCACGGTCTCCTATCGAAACAATGCCAACGGAACTGTGACAAACGTTGCGAACGCTCCCGGAGGGAAACCCACGTGTACTTACGACTACACGGCAACTGATGGCCCGAATTGCTGCGAAGGGAAATACACGCTCACTGTGGCAACTGAAGATCCGCAAAACCCCGGACAGTTTTCCACGGCCACTTCTGTGGCGGACTGGGGAGGAAGGGGATCGAACTGTGTCGCTGGCCAAGCCGCACTAGGAACCCATGCCAAAACCGTCACTGGTTATCCTAAGATCATGACCAACTATATTAGCGGGGAAGGCTACAATCAAATCTATGAAATGAAAGCGCCGATACACGCGACTTTCAATTCGAAGGAAGTGAGCTCGAACCTAGTCACTGCAAACTTCTTCAAACTCGTCGACAACGGGGGCGCCGCTCCCACTCCGGTTCAACCTGTAGCGGGATTTCCCACCCCTCAGGCTTATTACGAGTGGAGGTGCATGGATCGCTACGCCGAAATTAACTACCGCATTCGCATGATGATTCGCGACTGGAACACGGCTTCCATCACGAGCGGCGGTGATCCGGATGTCGTGGGAAACGAGGCCATCTTCGTAAACCCCTTTGCGCCTGTGAACTTTCTGAACAACGATTTCGCGGATTGGAAGGACTTCCTCGCCGCGTATCCCCAAGGATCTCTGTAATGAAAAAGCTAGCTACGCTCTCGGCCCTAGTCTTGCTTCTGACTTCTGCATCTATCTTTGCTGAGGACACGGAGAAAAAGGTCTTTTTTGTTTCGCCAAAAGACGGGGCTACTGTATCTCAGAAATTCAAAGTGAAATTTGGTGTGAAGGGCTACAAGATTTCTCCCGCTGGACAAGCGATTGAAGACCCGAGTTCGGGCCATCATCACTTGATCGTTGACGGCGGCCCCATCAATAAAGGCGATGTTGTCCCCACTGACGACAATCACATTCACTTCGGCAAAGGGCAGACGGATACGAAACTTTTTCTGAAGCCCGGAAAGCACAAGCTGACCATGCAGTTCGCCGACGGCGCTCACCGATCCTACGGTGAAGCTGCTAGCGCAACGATTACCGTTACTGTGAAGTAATTACTGAAACTGTCGTACAGTTTCTGGTCTGCCTACAGGCGACGGAGGTTGCGGTAGTGGAACTGCAGGTGCTTGAGAGGAGGTCAAACTCGAAGCGCTGACGTTTCCATTCTTCGCCAAAACTTCAAACCACCTGGCCTGCGCTTCCAGTCGACGCCTTTCTGCGGCCGCTTTCTCTCCTCGAATTTTATGCTCGAGCTGAGCTTTTAAGATCGGAAGTACGATCTTTACAAACTTTTCTTGAATCTCTTTCCCCAGACCAACGGGCACACCCACGCTACCAATCGACATGGCGTCGAGCAGAGTTTTTTCAACCAGCTCTCGGTCGACTGCGGCTTCAAAGCTTCGGCGAATATAACTTGCTTCGTAGGTTTCCAAAACCTTGCTCTTGGGGTCTTTACTGGTGCGAATGAAAGACTTCATTTCAATTCGATAGTAGCCTTCGGGGTGGGCTTCAAAATGGGCCTCTTCCGCCACCGAGTCGGTGTCCTGAGCTGAACAGATGCCCTTGATGGAAAAGCCGTAGTAGTGGAACGGCAAATCCAGAACATCGGGATTCTCTGGCGCCTGAATGTTTTCGTAGGCGCTATTCACACACTCCGCAGAAGCTGCTGCCGAACCAAAACCCAAGACTAGAGCGAGTAAAGCTAGTAAACGCATGAGCGAGTACCTAGCCCGAATGACCTAGGGTGTCAAACCGGTTTTAGCAGGGGACGGGATTATTTTTTTGCCCGTCCTTGATTGTAAACAAAGCGCATCTGAAGAAGTTCCACGACCAGCGCAAAACCCATCGGCAAGTAGATATAGGCCTTCGGAACGTGGCCACCCATGCCTTCAATTCCCAACGTCACCCCGATCGTAATCAAGAAGGAGAGTGCGAGAATTTTCAGCGTAGCGTGCTTTTGAACAAAGGCCGCAATCGCGCCCGAGAATATCAGCACCAAAATAAACGATAGGACGACAGAAGAATAAATCACCATCAAATTGTCAGTGAGCCCCACAGCGGTAATGACCGAGTCGACTGAGAAAACAATGTCGAGCATCAAGATCTGAGTCACTGCGGTAGCAAAGGACATGTGAGCCGGAGCCTTCGCTCCCTTTTCCGGAACCGATTCCACGACATGGTGAATTTCCTTCACCGCTTTGTAGAGCAAGAAGGCACCGCCCGCGAGCAGAACCAAACTCTTGTAACTCAAGCTTCCGATGACGGGCGTATCCAGCTTCACCAGGTAGCTTGCACCCAACAAGAGCAAGAGGCGCGCAGCAAGAGCGAGCCCTAGCCCAATCACCCGAACTTTTCCGCGCTGAAGCTTCGCCACGCGATCGGTGATAATGGAAATCAGGAGAATGTTGTCGATCCCTAGAACGAGTTCTAAGCCGACCAGAAGGGCAAACGTCGCCAATAAGTTGTAGTCCATGCCCGCTAGCGTAGCGAACTCTGCACGGAAAACAAGATCGTTCGCGTAATGCGGGGCGATTAAGAAATGTGGATTTCGCCAAGCTTCTCTGCCCAAGTACACCTTCTAATCAAAAGCATACACTTAGAATCGAAACTCTTGGCGCCGTCATTGTTTTTTTAGCCTAGACCTTATAGCAGCCCCATGAAGACGAACCGAGGAGGTCTCATGAAAACTTTTTTTAGTCTTTTACTTTTAGTCGCTTCCACACCTTCCTGGTCGGCTGAGTTCTGCCTCGGAAGTATCGACGATCGACTTCCCGAGATTGACCTCATGCCTGCCGCAATGTCTAGCTGCGAAGGAAATAAAATCGTCGTGGGAGGCGGACTGATGGCGGGCTCCAAGCGGCGAGCAGAAATGATGTCCGAACTCACCGAAAGAATGTCCCAACTGGGCTACGCTCCGATTGGAACCATTCTCTCATCGGTTATTTACGAGAAGGGTGCGCAAGCAGCAGATCTCCCCGTGTGTACGATTTCCAAGTACACCACTCTCTACCGACTCCACTGCAGCGGAAACGCTCTTCCTGATTTATCAGTCTCTTCTAGAGAAGTCACAGATATCGAAGTCCTTTTGAAGAAGCATGGATTCTCGAAATCCGGCGATTCAGACATTGGACCAATTTATAAAGGTCGCTAATAGTGCTAAAAATAGTTTTGCTACCCATGGCTTTGGCTTTTTTTGGTCCGAGTGCATTTGCAGTGGATATTTTCAAGTGTTGGCAAAAGGTCTACGAAGTGCCAACGGATTTTCGAGATAATCTCCCTGAAACAATCTGCGTAGAAAAACTAGAGATTGGTGCTTTCGTACAAATCACAGGAACTCCTTATCAAGGAACGTACTCTTTCTCGGAATCACGGGGTCTACTAAAAGTTGATCTGTTAAAAAAAGAAACCGGTGGCGGATCTTGCGAAATGCAGGACTCTCAGCATGTGGAAATGAGTATAGCGTTACACTCAGATGACGTAAGAATAGATTTCAAAGGATTTCACAGTAACATTGCTGACACATGTCACTCTCCCGGCCCTCAGATCTCTCGAGTGCTTTATAGAGAACTGAGTAAGTAACAAAATCAGAAAAAAGAACTAGTTTAATGGGATGCTTTATTTTTGGTGCACTCGGACGGACTTGACCTACTACGGTCGCACCCTTCCGGGGTGCTCCCTGCGTAGGCTCACCTCGCTCGCTTTGTCGCGCTTCCTGCGCGCCAATCCGCGCTAAGCGCTTTGCGCTCATCGCGGCCGCTCGCTCGCGTTCAAGTCCGTCCCGGCTTCGAAGAGATTGTCGGTTGGAATAATTTTTAATTTTTTAGGATGCTTTATTTTTGGTGCACTCGGACGGACTTGAACCGTCACGCCTTTCGGCATACGCCCCTCAAACGTACGTGTCTACCAATTCCACCACGAGTGCATCCTATTGGAACGAGGGGTGAGCCGCGAAATTTAGCTAGTTAGAACTCAAACCGCAAGCCGAAAAACAGGGACTGGGAACGGAGGGTGACATTGGCGTCGGACCCGTTCAGCATGCGGAATTCGGCTAATAAGTAGCTGCGAAGGGCGCCTTGGCTAGCGTAGAACTCGGCCGCCCCGCGCTCATCGAGGAAGTTTAAGAGCAGCATGGCCCCGAAAGACGGCCCCATGGCCAAAAATCCGCCTGAAGCGCCGCCCGAAAAGTTATACCGGAAGTATTCGGCCGAAAACTTGACGTACGGAACCAGGGGTTGCTCTCGGAAGTATCGGGCTTGATAGTGAACTTGAGCACCTGCCCCGAACATCCCCAAAATATTGGTCAATGCGGAGACTTGAGGAATACCGGTGTAGAGATTGAGGTAGGGACCCACGGCCACTAAGCCATACTTCTGAGTGGAAACGGGAATGTAATCCCACTGCAACGAAATAGCTCGCACTGGATTGTCGGTTGTAAAATTTGGAATCGAGCTCGATGCGCCAAAGGCGTCGATAGCGCCGCCCAAAGTGAAAGCCCACTCGGGATTCAATTGTTGATAGAGCGGCACTCGCGGATCGAGGCGATGTTCCGACTTGGCTGCCTCGGCCAACTCTTCTCGGGGGCGAACGGTTGCGGGAGCTTCGACGGTCTCAGTCGGCATGACGGGCTCGGCCGACGGGGACGGTGAGGGAATCGGAGCTGGGGCGGTCTCAGCCTTCTCCACTTCTGGAACTGGTGAAGCACTTGGAACGGGAGAAGGCGTGGAGGTGGGTGCTTCTGCAGTTGTTGGCGCTGGAGAAGCCGTTGCCGAGGGGGCTACCTCGGGGGTCGCCGTCGTATGACTCTCCAAAGGAGCAGTCGGTACTTCTTCTGTAGGAACCTCCGTCATATCAGGGACTGGAGCATCGAGCGCTTCAGTGATTTCCTCTGCTAAGGGAGAAGTCACCGGCGCAATAGCCAATGCAGCACTGAATAGAAAAACAGCGAGTTTGCTCGGTTTCATTTATTCACCCAAGTAAGCTTGGCGAACCTTATCGGAAGCCAAGAGTTCTTTAGCCGGACCACTTAATACTATCTTACCCGTTTCAAGAACGACACCCTGATGCGCAACCTGGAGAGCCTGCAGTGCGTTCTGCTCGACTAACAAGACAGTTTTGCCTTCTCGGTTGATGCGCTGAATGATTTCAAAGATTTTTTCGATAATTTGCGGAGCAAGTCCTAGGCTGGGCTCATCCAAAAGCAAGATCTCCGGACGTGCCATTAAAGCGCGACCCATGGCGAGCATCTGCTGCTCACCCCCCGAAAGTGTGCCAGCGTTCTGCTTGCGTCGCTCTTTCAGCCGAGGAAAGAGTTCAAACGCGTGCTCCAAATCTTCCTGGTAAGTCGCTTTATCGGGAGCCGTCCAAGCGCCCAGATCGAGATTTTCTTCCACTGAAAGATTCAGAAAGATTCCGCGGCCTTCTGGGGAATGGCTAATCCTTCTTCTCACGATTTGATGAGCGGGAAGATTAGAAATAGTATCGCCTTGGTGTGTAATTCGCCCCTTCGAGGTCTTCACTAAGCCCGACAGAGCGCGGAGCGTGGTGGTTTTACCGGCTCCATTGGCGCCAATCAGAGTGACGATTTCGCAGGCTTTGACATCGAAGGTAATGTCCTTAATGGCCTGAATCACGCCGTAATGAACTGAAACGTCTTCAAACTTCAGAAGGACTTCGCCCTTATTGACCTTAGGCATGCGTGCTAGCCGCCTTCCCTAAGTAGGCTTCGATCACTTTAGAGTCGTGCTGAATCTGGCTCGGAGTGCCTTCAGCAATCTTCACGCCGTAATCCAACACGGCAATGCGTTCGCAGATTCCCATGACGAGCTTCATGTCGTGTTCGATGAGAAGAACGGTCATGCCGAATTGATCGCGAATCATGGCTATAGTTTTCATGAGCGCCGTGGTTTCCTGCGCATTCATTCCGGCAGCGGGCTCATCCAGGAGCAACATCTTTGCGCCGGTAGCCATGGCGCGCGCAATTTCCAGACGGCGCTGGTCACCGTAAGGCAGATTCTTTGCAAGTTCGCTACGACGAGATTTCAGACCAAAAATTTCGAGCAAATCTAAAACGTGGCGAATTTTATTCGCCTCATCTTTCAAAACCTGCGGAGTTTGTAAGATGGCCGTTAAAAGAGAATGTTTGGCCTGAGAGGGGTCTTGATCCATCGCAATCAAAAGATTTTGAAGAACGCTCAATTCCTTAAAGAGGCGAATATTTTGAAACGTGCGCGCCAAGCCCCGATGGGTAATCTGATAGGGTTTCAAACCCACGACGTCTCTGCCAAGCGCGTTGATTTCACCCGTAGTCGGACGATACACGCCAGTCAGCATATTAAAGACAGTCGTTTTACCTGCACCGTTCGGACCAATCAGTCCAAAGATTGATTTTTCCGGAATGCTCAAATCTAAATTCGAAACTGCTTTTAGACCGCCGAACTGCATGGTCAAGTTCCGGGTTCTGAGAGCTAGCGCTTCACTCATGCGAGCTCCTTCTCTTTAACCAGCTCGCGGCTCCCAAAGAGACCGCGCGGTTTCGTCAGCATCAGAACAATCAGCATCAACGAATAGATAATCATGCGGAAGTCGAGCTTCGTAATATCTTGAAGCGGACGCAGTGCCTCGCGAATGATAGTGAGGAAAATCGCAGCCACGATGGAACCCGACACGCTGCCCATTCCACCCAAAACCACCATGATGATGATTTCGAAGCTTTTATTAAAATCAAAAGTCTGCGGAGTCAGCACGGTCAGCCAGCTCCCGAACAATCCGCCCGCGATTCCAGCGAAGAAGGCGCCAATGACGAATGCGCTGACCTTGGAACGAGTGGTATTCACACCCATGGCAGACGCAGCGATTTCATCTTCTCGAACAGCGAGAAGGGCCCGGCCTTGAGCTGAGCGAATAATTCTCCAAACGCAGAACACGGTAACAATTACACAGGTGTACACGACACCAAAAGAAGTAAGATTTGGAATGCCGCCCAACCCGCGTGCTCCACCTACGGCATCCACATTCAGCAAAATCACACGAATGATTTCACCGAATCCTAAAGTCACAATGGCCAGATAATCGCCCTTCAACCGAAGGGATGGCAAACCAACGAGGTATCCTGCAATCGCGGCAGCGATGCCCCCTAAAACCAACGCACCCGCAAAGATCGGCATGCTCAATGGTCCTTCAAATAGAGCAGGCGAACGTTGAAAGAGTTGCGTGATGAGATAACAAGACACGTACCCACCGATCGACATGAAGCCCGCGTGCCCCATCGAAAACTGGCCGGTAACGCCATTCACCAGGTTCAAACTCACGGCCAGAACAATGTTGATTCCGGCATAAAGAAAAATCAGGAAGTAATAAGACCTGCTGTAATCTTGCACGAAAAAATGCATGACCCAGCAAGCTGCCAAGGCCGCCAGCCATCCGGCTGACGACTTCATAAAGTATTTGAGATCAAACGGAGTAGTGGCTGTTGAATTCAAGCTCAGACCTTCTCCGTTCGGCCAGTGCCGAACAATCCAGCGGGTTTAATCAAGAGAATCACAATCAAAACCGCGAAAGCTAAAGCATCGCGATAGGTGGGAGCCCAGTAGCCCACCACCAAAGATTCCGCCAAACCCAGGGTAATCGCGCCAACCACAGCGCCGGTGACGTTTCCGATTCCACCCAAGACAGCTGCCACGAAAGCCTTCAAACCCGGGAGAACACCCATGAGCGGCTCAATCTTCGGGTAAATCAATCCGACCAAGACACCTGCTGCACCAGCCAATGCCGAGCCGAGCATGAAGGTGTAGGAAATAACGCGATCCGTGGGAATTCCCATGAGGCTTGCGTATTCGTGATTGAAGCTCACCGCACGCATGGCACGACCGAGACGGGTTTTAAATACAACGTATTGAAGAGCCGTCATCAAGGCCAATGAAATCACGAGCACCATGACCTGGAGGGGATTCACCTTCAAAGCCCCTGCGCCCATATCCCCACCGGCAGGCTGATAAATCTGCGGGAAAAACTTGGGATCCGCACCCAAGAACAACTGACCTGCAAATTCCAAAAACAACGAAACGCCCACGGCCGTAATCAACACATTGATTCGCGGCGCACGACGAAGCGGGCGGTACGCCAACCGTTCAATACAATAACCAATGGCTGCGCATCCGATCATGGAAATTCCCATAATCAGAACCAGCGCTCCCAGCGACGGATTCTGATCAAACCCAAAGAACTTCGAAGAATAAAGCCCGATGAATGCTCCCAGCATGAAGACGTCGCCGTGAGCAAAATTGATCAGTTGAAGAATACCGAACACCAAGGTGTAACCCAAGGCGATCAGCGCATAGATACTCCCTAAGGAGATCCCGTTGACAATGTGTTGTACAAACTCGGTCATGGATGAATTGTGCTCTGGTACTTGAACTCGCCGTTGTCGACACGAAGGACGACAGCGGGTTTCACAGCATTGCGTTCCTTATCGATGGTAATTTTGCCAGTGACCCCTTCAAACTTCACGGTCGCCGCGATCGCATCGCGCACATCCGTATTCGAAAGACTCTTAGCTCGATTCATTGCATCGGCCAAAACTCGTGCGGCATCGTAGCCCATCGCTGCTAAGCCGTCCGGAGTCTTACCGAAAGTTTCTTTGTACTCTTTCAAGAAGGTTTGCACGGCCGGCGACTTATCTTCAGCAGAGTAGTGGTTCGAGAAATAGGAATTATTCAGAGCCGCGCCACCGATGGACTTCAGCTCAGGAGAATCCCAGCCGTCGCCCCCCATGAGAGGAATGGTCACACCCAACTCACGTGCCTGACGAGCAATCAGACCCACGTGGGTGTAGTAACCCGGAATGTAAATCGCATCAGGAGCCTTTGCGCGAATCGCAGTGAGCTGCGACTTAAAGTCGACGTCGTTCTTATTATAGCTTTGGTTCAGAACGATTTCTCCGCCGTCCTTCGTAAAGGTTTCGATGAAGAACTTCGCCAAGCCCACGCTGTAGTCACTGCCATGGTCTTGAAGAATCGCAACTTTCTTAGCCTTGAGATTCTCTTTCGCAAATTTTGCCATCACGTAACCTTGGAACGGATCAATGAAGCAAACGCGGAAAATATAATCCCCAATCTTCGTCACATCCGGATTCGTCGACGACGGGGTGATCATTGGAACTTTATTGGCCTGAGCAATCGGCGCCATCACTTTGCTAATACCGCTAGCGACTTCGCCTAAGATTGCGTCGACCTTGCTTTGAGTAATGAGCTTGGTCATTGCAGCAGCAGCTTCGTCTTGCTTACTTTGGTCATCGAGAGAGTAAAGAACAAATTTTTTGCCCTTCACACCACCGGCTGCATTGGCTTGGCAGAGTGCGAGCTGAATTCCTTCGTGAGTGGAAACACCGAAGGTCGCTTCCGATCCCGTCATCGACCCCACTTCGCCCACGCGAATGACATTCGTGTCAGAGCCTGCACTCAAGTCACAAACTTTCGATTTAGTTTTGGTGCACCCCGTAAAGGCCACGCTGATCAAAGCGATGCCCACAAACACTCTTACAACGCTGCGTTTCTTCATCTTGACTTGGTCCTCTCTTACCGACTTTAATTGACACGCGAGATTTCCCGACAGTATTATTCGGGTTGTGTCCAAAGTAAACAATAGAAAGCCCTTGCAACTGTCTTACGCTATCCGCAGCTTTGTAGGTTATTTAGAGGGGACTTTCAAGTCTGCTCATACAATTAAGAGCTATCAATCCGACTTAGGCACCTTTAGTGAGTTTTTGAAGGTCGGACTGGGCTCAAAATCCGTCGCCTTCCACCAGCTCACGAAGAAAGACCTCGACGCCTATCCCGACTATTTAAAGAAGCTGGGCTTAAAGACCAATAGCCGTCGTCGGAAACTCCTGACGGTTCGAAAGTGGCTGAAATACCTTCAACTCCGCGGAAAGCTCACTGTGGATATGGCGGGGCAGATCCCCGCTCCTCACAAAGTAGAGAGAGTTCCCTTCACCGTAGGCTGGCCTGACCTCATGCTCGCCATCGGAAAGCTTCCGGAAAGCCCACTCCTTTTAATTCGCAACAAGGTGCTTCTTCAGATTTTAGCTGAAACAGGCTGCACGGTGAGCGAACTCCCGAAACTGCGGCTCGAAGATTTTTCGGGAAACTCGGTGACTTTGGGGGTGAAGAACAAACGCCAGGTCCCTGTTTCATCGGAATTGCGGCGCCTCGTTCACAAGCTAGCTGAAGAAGCCGTAGTAACGCCCGAAGATCCCTGGTTATTTTTAGGCTTTAATAAGTTTGGCTCACTGGGAGCGCCGATCACCCCTCGCGGGATTGAAATGCTCGTGAAGGGGCATGCAAAGATTTTGGGGTTCAAGCAGCTTTCACCGAGAACCATTCGGCATTCGCGAACCGTGCACTGGTTGAAAACGGAGAAGAAACCGATCTCGGAAGCTCAGACCCTGCTAGGCCTAAAGTCCGACTACTCCTTCCGTCTATACGCGCCTCTTTTGAACACTTAGCTGGAGAGAGTAGCAGCACAGCACCACCCCCCAAGCCTTCACACAGAGTTGAAGCGCAATCGGAAAAGTCACTACTGTAATGAAGAGCACCCCAAGGCCGGCGGCGATCTTTTGCTTGAGAGCAACCTTCTTAGGGAGTGCTTCCTCCACCGCAAAAGCCGCTAGGGGATAAGCCAGTATAAAGGAGTGGAACCAAGCCAGAGGATGCAAGGCGGCCCCGAGTGCTAACCAACCCGCCCAGGCCGCGGGCTTGCTCAGCTTCTTACTCACTGGCTTCCAAAAATAAAATGCGAGAGCTGCTAAGAGAATAAAGGCCAGGAGATCCGCCCAGGCGTGCGCGCGATCTACACCCCCGTTTTTGAGAAAGAACGCCGGCAATCCTTGGTTGCGCCACCCTCGAACAATATCATTCGCCATCACCGCAGAACTGGAATTCGACGAACCGAGCCAGCTCTGAAGCAAACGAGGAAGAGAGTGACCAGGAGTCAGCCAAAGCGCTGGGAGCGAAAGGACCGCAAAGGCTCCTGCAATCTTTAGAAGGTGAGGGCGGAGCTTGGAATACCCCAAAAGAGAAAACGCGGTGAACATCTTTGCACTCAGGCCCCAAACCGCAGCGAAGGTCTGCCAAAACCCTTTTTTACTAAATCCAAAAAGAGCTAGCGCCAGCATCATCAAAGAAAACTGCCCTGCTAGTGCATGGTAGGCGAAGAGAAACCAGAAGCAGGCGCTGGTGACCCAACAAACTGCTGTAGAAACACCTTGTCGGCGCAGCCATCGAAAGCTGTAAATGATACAAAGAATCTGCAAGATCCCCCAGAGCGCTTTGGCACCTTGGAGCGGCAGAAGTCCTAGAGGAAGAAAGAATGGAATAGTCCATGGCGGGTATTTAAAATTCCAGCCGACATCGGTCCCCAGGGTGTAGGGGTCGACTCCACTCCAGGCAGCGACCATCGAATTGTAGTAAACGGAGAAATCCCAGCCATTGTAATAAGTGTCGCGATAAATGGCGACCATCGCCGCTGCGGCAACAGCATACAAAATCCAGCGCAGATTTTTCTTCTTCATCAGTTTCACACCCATGCGGCAAACCACATCCAACGTCTAAAGCTAGAAAGCGAAATAGGAAGTGCGGCAAGCACCGGCAGGAAATAAAGGAAAAGGCAGAATGCCGCAAAAGTAAAACCCCAGCGGGGCCAGTGCGTTTTGTCTTTAAAGGTGCCACGTTTTTCAAACCAGCCAAAGACGTAGGCCAGTGCAAAGCTCAGCAAAACTCCAGACGGATAGTAATAGTAATAAAAGAAAACTTTTCGGGGCACGACCGCCCAGCAAAAATAGAGGGCACAGAAAAAGAACGTGATTAAAAAAGCTTCGCGCGATCGCTTCACGATCCACGCCCAAGCGCAGGCAAAAAGTGCTGCAAGCCCGCCCCACATCACGAGAGGATTTCCTAATAAGATGACCCCGCGGTACTGATCGTTTTGCCCGGGGATGGGATCAAACGAATACCAAATCGGACGAAGCATCAGGGGCCAGCTCCACCATCGACTCATGTAAGGATGGGTGTCGACCGCCTTACCTGAAACATCGAGCATCGGCGACTGCATCCGCACGACCATTTCTTTTTGTAATTTGAAAAGATCCCAAATCGTATAGGGCGGATTGCGATGCAAAAGAAGGTAGGGCAGAAAAGTGATGAAGTAAGTACAAAAAGGAACGACGACGAGCGCCAGGAGGAGAAAGGAATTCGGAACATCCTTCAAAAGCTGCGGTGAATACCAATCTTCAAAATCCGAAAATTTATTTTTCCAAGAACTCTCCCTGGAATACGAAAACGTCCAAGACTGAAAGATTCTCAAAATAAAAACGGCGAAAATGCACGCAGCTAGAGCCGGAACAGACGACCACTTACAAGCAATCGAAAGCCCCATGAAAGCTCCACAAAAAAGCAGGGCACGCTTCACTTCTCGTGGCTTGCGCTTCGTACTCCACGCCCAGGCAAACCCGGCGAGGGCAAAAACTAAGAACGCTTCGGCAAAGGTATCGAGCATCCCAATCCGCGCTTGAACAAAGAGCAGGTGATTGACAAAGGTAATCGCCGCTGCCCCCAGGGCCATGGGGATGTCATTAAAGAGGGCAATACCCAGCAAGAAAACCCCCACCAAGGTGAGGGCGCCAAAAACGGTGCTCATGAAACGCCAACCGAAAGAATTATCCCCAAAGAGTTTCATACTTCCTGCGATGAGCCATTTTCCAAGCGGTGGGTGCTCGGAGTTTTGATTGGGCTCCATCTTCAGGAAAGTTTTTGCGGCTGGGACGTAGTGAAACTCATCGAAGCTATGCTTCTCGGGATATTTCACATTAATGAGAAAGAAAACCTGGGCCACGACGTAAAGCGCTATCGAAATCTGAAAGACAGGATGTTTGAGCTTCACGTACTTCCAGGGTAGGATGAACTGGGAATCGATTTCAATGCCAAATTTATCGCCTCAATTAATCGGAGTCATCCATTTACCGGCGCTCGCCGGTGCTCCCGGTGCGTACGGTGAGCATCCTTCCGTGAGTTTGCAAAAGGCCGGCGCACGCGCGGTGCAAGAAGCCCTCACACTCACGAAAGCCGGCTTCCACAGCTTGATTCTAGAAAACTTTGGGGACGTGCCCTTTCACAAAGGACGGGTATCGGCCGAAACGTTGGCCAGCCTAGCTGTGATTGCAGCAGCCGTGCGCGAGGCCGTCCGGGTCCCCGTCGGTATCAACATTCTGCGAAATGACGCCTTGTCGGCTTTGGCTGTGGCATCGGTTACGGGATGCGATTTTATCCGCGTGAATGTCCTCTCGGGAGTCGCAGCTACGGACCAAGGAATTGTGGAGGGCGATGCGGCAACGCTTCTTCGTGAAAGGGACCGCCTGGGAAGCGACATCGAAATCTTTGCAGACGCCCTGGTCAAACATGCCCGCTCGCTTTCAGGGGATGATTTGCGTTACGCAGTGGAAGACCTCGTTCTCCGAGCTAAGGCGGATGCCGTGCTCGTTACCGGTCCGACCACCGGTCGGAGCGTGGAAGATCAGAAGCTGGAAGAAGCATCGCAAATCTGCCGGGAACTCAGCGCTCCTTTATATGTCGCAAGCGGCGTGAGCGCGAAGTCGGTGGAGAATGTGCTTCGCTACGGCGTAGCCGGTGTGATTGTCGGATCCGATCTGCGCTCAGGCGGGCGGGCCGGAGCAGCGCTCGACTCCAAACGCATCAAGAATTTCGTCAAAGCATTCAAAGACGCCAATCCTAAACGGGGCAAAAAGAAGAAATGAAACTCGGCCGACTCCTCCTAAAAGGATTTGGACGCAAGAGAAGAACAAAGCCGACAACCCGACATTTGGCTCAGGCGCGCCGGATGCGGACCAAAGTCACTCAGATCATTGCGCGCAGCCGCCCTAAAGCAAAACCCGTCAGCAGGAAGAACGCTCCGTCCGGAGCTGTGGCTAACGCCCCTGAAATCCAAAAAGAGATTGCGCTCGCTCAGCAGCCCACCACTTCACAGCTTCTGACCGTGCACCTCGTGCGGCCGAACGAACAGATTCAACAAGCCATCTCGGCCTTTCTCCTCGACCAACGAAGCCCCCACACTCAGCGCTCTTATGGAAAAGACTTAAAGCGTTTCGTGAAGTTTCTGCACGTGCGCGTGTTCGACCGCGGCCCGGAAGTTTTAGATCGGTCCATCGTTGTGGCTTACAAAGAATCGTTGCTGGCAGAAGGTTTGGAGCACACGACGGTCGACCGCTTGCTGGCAAGCCTGCGCAGCTTCTTTCGCTGGCTCGAAGACGACAACCTTATTCTCAAAAGCCCGGCCGAGAACGTGCGCTTCTTAAATCCCAAGAAACTTTCCAAGACGATTGGCTTCACCGACGAAGAAGTGGTGAAGATATTGAAAGCTCCCGACCTCCACACCCGCACGGGTGCGCTCCACCGAGCCATTCTCACCGTCCTCTTTTATTGCGGCCTTCGAAGATCTGAAGTTTGTGAACTGCAGACTTCGAATATCAGCTTAGAACGCGGCCACTATGTGATGAAACTGCGAGGGAAGGGGAATTCCGAGCGCTTGATGGTCCTGGTCCCCACGGTGATCGAGGCCCTGCAGTACTATTTTAAAATCGTGGGTCGAGACATGCACCAGGCGGGGCAGTTCGTGTTCCAGCCCATTCGGAATAACCGCGGGAAGGAGCTCGATAAGCCCCTAGACCCCTCGATGATCTTCTACATTGTGAAGAAGTACGCAAAATTGGCGGGAATTGCGAACCGGGTTTCCCCCCATTCCTGCCGGGCCACGGCCATTTCCAATGCCCGGGACCACCAGGTTGCTGACCGCGCCATCCAGGATTTCGCAGGCTGGGCGTCTCCCGACATGATCACCCGCTACGATAAGCGCAAAAATGTGATCGAAAAATCGGCTGCTCACGCCATTCGCTACGGCTCCGAAATTCCCAAGAAGTAGGCCCAGAGCCATACTTGACAATCTGCGCCATGTTCGCTATCTCACCCTAAACCTTTTTTATATAAGTGAGCATAAATGAAGCGCTTTTTGATTCTCATCTCGGTGGCTTTTTCACTAGTCTCGCAACCTGCGCAAGCGGTGGGTCTAATCCAGTTTTCAGAGTCTCTCGACAACGCACTTCAGCTCTTTGTTTGGTACACCATGGACGCCAACGCCAGCCTGAAACTTGAAGCTCTGGCCGCGATGAGCTCCCCACAGAAAGCAGAGTTTAGCAGGCAAGCCCAAATGTTTATGTCCCGATTGAGACCTTTTCAGGCAGTCCCAGAATTCACAGCCGCAGGATCTCCCAAAAATCTGTGGACCCTGAATCTCTTGGACCACGTTCGGGTTGAACCTGGGCATATACCACTTCTAGAAGATCGCTGGAATCGCTGGGATGGAACGCTGAACCTAATGGTGGATGAAATTGGTGGCCGAGCCAAGGTCACTGTCTCAACCCATTTTTCGAACCTTGCAACGAATCTCAAAGGAGCAAAGCCCCCTCAACTTCAGGGCTACACCTTCACCAACCAATCGGTAAAACTAGCTATCGATACCGTTCGTATGAAGGACCCGATGTTCCTAGTGCCGAAGCAAGGTCAAGCGGCCTTGGAGGCACCGAGAACTCCTACGGTGAGCGAAATTTATCCGAACAGTGAATACACCCATGAAATAAAAATTTATCTGGATGGCGAGGACACCGAGAGCGTCGGCCGTTTCATCGGCCATCTTTTTGATCGCTTAGTCGACGGAACGTCGGGCCACTAAGAATTCTGAGAGGACCTACCATGAAGAAATTTTTCACAGTTCTGTGTTTAGTGTTTGTGCTGAGTACACCAGTTCATGCGGGCCTCACATTTACAGGCTTCTCCGAAATTTTAGATACGGCCATTCAAGTTTTTATGTGGAAGCGCTATGATCCAAAAGCCTCTCTTTTGGCCGAAGATTTTCTAGCCTTGAAAACATCTGAACGAGCCTGGGTAAATGGCACGACTCTGAAATGGCTCCACGGGGGTTTTCAGGAAGTCGTCGCCCATGGTTCGATGCACCGACGGCTCATCTTAGCCACCGGCAATAGGTTCGGTCACCCCATCACCATCTCAGTCGAAGAGAGCGGCCTTGCTGGTGGGTTGGTTCAGAAAGCTTCGATTCACACCCACTTTCCTATTGGAAAGGACATGCTCGGCACTCGCGTGGCGATGGATAAATATGAGTTTACGAGATTTGGAGCCGAAGGCGCTCGGCTCCGGGTGGCTCAGAATTTCGATCCCTATTTTCAACCTTCGATCAATGAAATCCGACAATTTACAAGCACGGGAGCAGAACACGTTGTGGAGGTCAACCTCACGGGACAAGACGTCGGAACGATAGCGCGGTTTTTAGACGTGCTTTACGAAGACTTCTTTCATGTTTTCCAAACGATGCCGTAAACTCGTCCTCTTTTTCTTCATTCTTCTCGCGAATCCCGCACTGGGACGCGAACTGTCTACGACCGTTCAAAAAGAAGTTTCGTTTCTCTCGTCCCTCCGCGATTTGGTGATTCTGGTTCACCAAGTAAATCGCGCCCACGCCCGAGGTTATATTGCCTGTATGGAAGGCAATACGAACGCCTTCCCTTATCAGTATCCAGCAAACAGAAAAGAATGGAAAATCAGCCTTCGAGATTGCAAAGCCACTCTTCAAGTCGTGCTTCGCGACCGAATTCGCTCGATGTACGGCCCCATGCGCCTAGCGCTCGCGCTTTCAGGGCCGGAGTATTTCAGTAGATCCAATGCAGCGATTGAAAATGTGGATTCCACGAACCGAATCAAATTCAACGAAGTACTGGTTCATCCTGCCGGAAAGAATGCGGCTCCACTCGACCGACTCACTCCTGACGAAGTTCAGGCCGCCTTTAAAAAGTTTCACGAAGGCTCGAAGCCGGGTTGTGAAGAATATCTCCGTAAACGACCTCAGCTGCGGGTCGCGGCGGATTTCTGCAATATTTACTCACTCGATGCCCAAGAACGAGCTATGGCCAAGGCCCACGCTTTCAATTCTCCCGACGCCCCGATCGTGCAAAAATACTTCGGTTCTCACAGTAAGATTTGGAAAGACTCTCAGAACAAGTATTTCGAGCTCATTCAAAACTTTCCTGTGCTGCTCTATCTGAGATCGGACAGTCCGTCGGATGCGGAACTCACTGAAGCCCTTCAGCAGATTCGTGACAACGCCGACGAAGCTCATCGAGAACTCCGAGAGAAAGATCAAGAGTTGGGTTTAGAAGGCCGGCTTGAAGCTTTTCACGCCGGAAAGACCACTGAGAAAATGGATGACTATTTATCCGCCGACCTGCGCTTCTACCTCGATTACACCCCCCTTCTCGGTTACTTCTTAAGCCTCTACGCCGGAGAGCTCGAGCGTTTGTCCATCGGTAAGGAAATCATTAAACCGATGATTGAGGCCCATGAAGGCGGCCAGGCTTTTTTCAACTTGATTAAGAACGTGGGATTGATCGCCATGAGCTTTAGCTGCGCACTCATTCCCGAAGAACGAGTGGTGGCCATCCTTCTCTCCGGAACAGCTCTACGCGGGGGATGCTTTGCCGCCATGAACGTTTCGCTCGGGGCTTACATGGTCTCCGACCTCCGCTTGATGGAACGAGAGGCGATTATCAAAACGCTCTCGAGCCCCGAGGGTAAGTACGTCATGGCGGATCTGCGCCGATTAAGATCAACGCAAGCAGATCAGATTCTAGCTACGGTTTTCCTAGGTATTGGAAGTCTTCAGGGTGTTCGGGAACTCATTCGACTCTATAAATGATCGCTGAGATTGACGCGCGAAACGCGAATCTTGAGGTAGCGACCGTAAAGAATGTGCGAGAGTTCGGTGCTTAACGTCCCACTGAAAGTAATGTCAGAAGTCGTCAGGTGAACATCCTGAGAAATCGACATTTGGGCGAGCTCAGTGCCCTGACTGGATTCCACAACCGAACAGACCGTACGTCCTAAACAGAGAAAACTCAGAACATCGATGCAACCCGTGACTTCGTCTTCACCCGTACCGGGGCAAGACTGCAAGGTGTAGTCGGCTTGGTAACCGGGGGAAACGGTCCAAGTGACCACCATGGGGTCGCCAGAAACTTTGTAAGTTTGAATGCCTTCCCCACTCGAAACACTGGTGGGTTGGAGGGTCACGCGGGGTTTCTTCGCGGTCTCGCGGTCGGCGAGTCCACAATGGGAAGCAAAAAGAGAGAGGAAAATAAGGGGGAGGGGGGATAAAAACCAGCTCCCTTTTTGCTTCACCGTCCGCATTCGACTGCTTTTTCCTTCGATCCTACACTCGCGATAAGAAAAGTTATCGCGAATCAAATTAATTCTCGGCTGAACCGGCTCCAAAAAATTCCGGCATTTCTAACGCCGCCTCATTAAAACGGGAGGGTTTCCCTTTTCGTTTCTGAGGGCAATCATTCGGAATCCTTTGTTCAGCCCGATTCAAACTTTCCAAAACTTTTTGATGGGCGGTTTGGTCAATCGGCGCCACTTCTCGAAGCTTCTCGGTAGCTACCAATAGTCCTTCGCGAATCAGCCTGGCCTTTTCGAAAAACACATCCTGTTGTTGGCAACTCACGCCCTGCTTAGGAAGCAGATTCATGAGGCATTCGAGCTTATAGGAGGATTCAGCCATGAAGATGTACAAAGCCAGCTGATCCATACTTTTAAACTGGGGATTAAATGCAGGAGAGTACTTAAACGCAAGGCTGTCGCCTCTTACTGTTGCCTTGTCCGAGCACGCTTGAATCTGCTGATCCAAAACAGTGTTGTTAGGAATCTCAAAAATATAAATTTCTAATCGAATTTCCGGTTCCGATCCCGGGACAGCAGGAAGTTCTGTTGAATCCGCGGCGCGAATTTGGCCCGTTTGGCTTCGAGACTGAGCCGCAAAAGCAGGAGCGCTCAGAAAGAGGATCAGAAATGCGACCTGAATTTTTCCAAGGAGCTTCATAAAAACCTCGGTTAATTAGCAGCGCCCGAAGAACGCTCTTCTGGGCCCACCTCCAAAATTCGAACTTCACCGGCTTCAACGACGCCTTTTTTCGGAGCTCCGCAAAGAACCTTAATTCGGTCCCGGCGGGATTCTGCATTTTTCTTCAGTTCTTCTTGCTTCTCTTTTGGAGCCTTTGGAATTTCTGAAATGTAAGCATCCACGTTCTGAGTAAAGGCCGCGCACTCTTTTGAAAGATCCTTCTTTTGCTGGCCATTGCCTTTCAACTCTTCGAAGTAGGTCAGTTGGCACTTGTCCGAAACATATCTTTTGTAAGCGCCAGATCCCTGAACCGTCGCGACCATCACCATGCAGGCTTTGCGAGCAGTCTCGGCCTGAGCAGGAACATCGTCTGCAGCCTCCGCTCGGGGCAAAACTAGAGAAGAGGAGAGTAAAATTGCGGCAACAACAAATTTCTTACGGCGGCCTCGGAAATAAAAATTTAGATACTTCATGCGCTTTGCTTTTGCAGACGCTGTGCCACAAAAAAATTCGCAGAAGTTTCGGTGCGAGCACTGAAAATCTCCCCATCCCATCGCCCGTTTAGGAATTACACCTGTCTAAACTTTGGTCACCGACCGCCTAATCCCGGTACACTTCCAAACCCGGAAATGTCCTACTTTTTCAATAGTTACAATTTAACCCAGCTCGGCATCAGACTTGCTTTTCTTGGGGTAGAGAGAAGAGGAATGACCTATGCGTCGCACCATTAAGAAGAGTTTTTCAGAAAAGGTTCTATATACAGCTTCGTTGATCGCCGCAGCCACCGTGCTGACTGGCTGCCCAGGCACTATCATTCAAACCACCAGACCCGTAGTCGATGATTACGGCATGGTTCGATATGAAACCAAGACCAGCGTCATTCGCGGTTCTTCAAAGTATAAAGTCGTAGAAGTTTCCTTCGAAGGTGATCTGGAATTGCTGGATGGAAACAAGAAAAGAGCTCTGTTTACAGAGCTTGAGAACGACAAGTCCGCCACCATTTCCTTCGCAGTAGTAGGAGGCCCAAAGGGCACTCAGCCTGCACAGATTAGCGGTCGAAAGGTTTTCGCAAGTTTTAGCTTCAAAGACTCAAAGTTTCCTGATCAACTCAATGCTGACCAGGATATTACAATTACCTTAAAAGCAGCCGGCAGAACCTTTGTTGGTGAACGTAAAGATATCGCCAGTTTCAGCGGCGACACGAAAGACGCTTCTGCTACCGTCACTGCTGTTTTCAGAATCACTAGCAGCACTGTTGAAAAACTGATTGCTGATACCAAGGCTGCCAACGAAACGTTAAACGGTCCTTCAGCAGAAATCGCCAAGAGAAGCAAGATCTCTGGCCGTCCTGCCAAAGCCCCTGACGAAGGTCAGTGGAGCGATGGCGATGTTGTGGATACCCGCAAAGTCGGCGGCATCCCCAAATAACCAGGTTCGTTACGGAGCTTCGTGTCCCGGCTGAGCTACCGGCGCACCAGCAGGCTCTAGCTCGATCATCTTATCGGCTGGAGCTGGCTGTGGTAGAGCTGCTGCGGGCTTCGGCTCAGTCTTAATCTGAAGCTGTTGCTGCTGCTGATCTTGATTATACAAATACGGTTTAACATCAACGACCGGACTCTTGTCGCCAGCGGGCTTCGGAGCCGATGGGCTGATGCGGTTACAATACGGGGTCTTATCTAAGAGCTCGAGAATCAGAGCTTGATAGCCATCTTCTTGGAAGCAGGCTTGGTCGATGTCACCCACCGGACCGTTCCACTTCACAGTGCTATCTGCAGAAACAGTTTTCAACGTCACGCCTGCGCCTTGATCAGCAGCGGGAGAGTTTAAGTTGTTCAATACAGCGAGCTGTACCGAGCACTTCGCTTTCGTAGCATCTTTCAAGCCTTGATACTTGATGAAGAGGCGAGCGGTGAGGGTGCCGTCGTCAGCAAAGGTATATCGCTTTGCTTCAAGTTCACCAGCCACTCGTGCGTAGTCGATGATCTGGCGATGTTTTCCATCCTTCGTGACGAAAACCAATTTCGGCAGGTAGCGAATTTCGCAAGTGTCATGCGACCATTCCTTCTTACAAGCTGCGAGCGAAAGAGCCATTGGGACCAAAGCGACATACGACAAGTACTTCATAAAATTACTCTAAAAATAAAATAGTCTTTGAGCGCAATTTAGTGATTATGGTGCGCCTAGTCAACCAATTTATTTAGTTATTCTTATTTAATTTAAAAAATGCTTCCCAACGTAGGCCAGAACGCCGTCCCGAAGGGCATTCGACACGTCCACCAAGCGCTGCGAATAGGGGTAGGCCTTACCATCAATAGTCATTGTGTAATTGGACTTCGTGAGTTCCGCGAACTCCTTAGGATCATTATAGAAGAGAATCTCAAGATAGCTCAAAGCATGGCCTGTGAGGTTCCGACAAAGTACAAGATTTCGTGAAAAAACCCCGGGAGAAATGGTCTGTTTAGCGCTCCCCCCGCTCTTATCGAACGGAATAGCGAGCTGGGTCTGTAAGGTATCCACCATCGCCTGACTGAGCTTCACGGATTCATTCCAAGCTTCAGGTTCCATCAAATGCTTTACAAAAAAGAAGCGATCTTCGGCGGAAGCAAACTCTTCTTCCTCAAAACTTCCCACCACGTAGGCCTTGGTTCCGTTCCGCCCACCGGCAGATAAACCATGGTCTGCAGATGAACTCGTAGCCACGTCATAGTGAAGAACTAAAGTAATATGCGGGTCAAAAGCTTCGATGATTTCCGCACGAGCTTGCAGATCCGCGCCTAATAAATAGTACACAGACTTTGCATAATCCGTAAAAAGTGCCTTAAAATTCGAGCTATTTTTAAAACTTGCGTAAAGGGGAGCTCCCTTATTTTGCGTCTGAATCAAATCCGTGAACCACGAGGTAAGCGAGTTTTCGCGCAAGTACCGAACTGCAAATTCATCCACATCGAGTTGGTCGTAGGGCAGGGGAGTCACCGCATGCATTCCCCTCCTCGTCACAAACACCTGCGCACCTAGGCGGGTGAGTTCGGCTTCTAAAAGCAGGGCCGTTTGAAGGGCAATCTCGCCCTCACTCAAGCGTTTGCCGGACTTGATATCCACAATGTACTTGCCGCTCAGCTGATCCCATTTCTTCGACCCCATGTGGCCGGGGTCCAGGGCAATTCGCAGGCCCTGCAGGGGCTTTGCCGAACCCTTCTGAGCGGCAGCCTTTTGAATGCCCTCTAAGAAGGCAGGGGGCTGCGCGAGGGTTGCGGGCAGAAACGGAACGTCGTAATCGGAAACCGACCGGGAATCCCGGTCCCTATAAGCCCGGAGCAGCGAGGGCAGGGTACCGACCTCAAAAAACCTGCCAAATTGAGCCTCGGGGTCCAAATACTTCAAGAGATCGGTGATGCCTTGGGAGGACTGCGAAAAGGGCCGAACCTGGATCAAATCCTGCCAGCGGCTGTCATAGTCAATTTCGGGAGGTGCCCCGAAATGAGCCAGAACATCCTCCTTGCGCTGATAGAGCTCCAGAGCTGTCCAGAGCGGCTTTCCAACCCTGCCTTTGGCCGGGGGGACCCCGTTAAACTCCAGATCCATCGCCTCAAAAACCCGAGCATCAATCGACGCCCAAGCTGAGGAGACTGTTGAAAAAATCACGATGCTAAGCCCAACGGCTGAGAGAAAACCCCGCCCCATAAGAGGGGGTCGGGTTAACAGGGATTGGGGGCTTTCGCAACCCTAGAGGGCAGGGCTATTACCAGCCCAAAACCTTGTCGCCGACTTTGAAATCTAACCCATAATCCCGAAATCGAAGGCCCGAAGGCTCCTTCCCGGCATTGATGGAGGCTAAATCCTCTTGAATCCCCTTGATCAAACTGGAATCCGCATCAATCCCCAAGGTCTTTGGAAGAGCGACTTCGAGCTGCAGGGCAGCCGATAAATATTCGCCTGAATCTTTGAGAGGCGCCTTCAGAATAATCAGATTCAACCCTTTCAAATAGAGCGCAATCGCCTGGTGATGAGGACTCAGAACCTGGCAGGTCGCGGCCGAGGCCAACGCCTTTGCAGCGGTTTCATTTTCCTTCCGGCTCATCGCCTGAGAACCAATCATGAGATCGAAACTGCAATCTCTGGCAAGCTTTCCAGCTTCTAAGAGTTGAGTGTATCCGGCCTTGCCATTAGAATTCTGATTGATCTCGGCATTCGCCAAGCCGTAACGATGCGATGCTGGTACGGGTTGAGCCGAATTTTCAATCGGCAGAGGTCGCTCTGCCTTCAGCATCTGGTCGATACTGAAACGATAAAAGGTTCCCAAACTCGAGGGAGTCAACCCATCGGCAACCCAGAGCTCAGCTTTGTTCGGAACAAAAATCATACTGGAGACTTGGTCGACAGCCCGGATGGCACTGTTCGAAAAATCCACCTGTGAACGTGAGTAGGGGGAGTAAGAATCCGAAAGCACGCCCATCGCGTCGGAGATTTGCTTCACGCCGGGAGCAAGTTCGTACAATCGAGCCAAGCGATCTCGATTATGCAACTCCGCTCCAGGAGAAAACCGTAATTCGTCGGCACGTTCCCTTTCGGATTGATAAGAATTCGTCAGTGCCGTCAAGCCCGTTTCTCTCTGAAATACGGTGACACCCTTTCCGCTGAGTTCAATCACAGCGGAAGATTTCGAGTCAGCAACATGAACTAACCAGCCACTTCGATAGCGATACTTTTTGTAAATAGCCACGGCTTCGTCAATCGATGCAGCTTTCTGCAAGATTTCACGATTGATGGAAAGCACAGGAGCACTCGCACCCTCCATGTCAATGCTCTTGGAATAAGCCGTGTGCAGAACCAGAGATAGCCCCTGGTCATTCATTCCGGAAATCCCAGGTACGGGAATTCCGCGAGGAGAGACGGTCAGAATCTTGTGTCCCTGCTCAGGCACCAGCAAATAGAGAGCTAGGGACTTGTCCAGAATTCCAGTGCCTGGAAAATCCATATTGCGAGCCAGAATCCGAACATCACTCGCCTGAGTAGAAAACGAAGTGCAATTAAACAACCCCATAATCGCAGCCTGCGACTTGGTTTTCAGAGCAATCGCGATGTAGTTATTCATCTCAGGGATGAGGTAAGCGCGAGCAATTTCATCCGCCGAAATATTGAGGCTTTCAGAGACGCCCTTAAAAATCTCCATGTCTTCAGCCGGAATCTTCGCAATCAGCTTGGTGAGGAAAATACCAGGACGCGCACGCATATTCCCCTGATCGGGAACATTTTCATTCACGAGACGATCAAAGTTTCTCTTGATCACGAGGGGGAGGAGCTGCTTCTGATCGAGTCGACTCAGCCTGGCTGCATCGCTCCCAATCTGACGCCAACTTCCTTCGAGGACGGCCGCCTGAATATTGCCAGACTCGTAGACGACGCGCGATTCGGCCCAGCACTTTTCGGAGCTCGAAAAAATCGCAAGTACAATCACTGTCCAAGCAAACTGACGAGGCATGAACTCTTCCTACCTGTCTATGTGACCGATCTGCTTCGCAGCAGCGTCTTGAATCTCTTTAAATTTCGCAAGCACCGCTTCACCGCTCAGATACACAGTCTCCCCGGATGGGGTTTTGTAGTTTCCGCCCAGATTACGAATACCGACCTTTCGGAGGTGTTCTGCCTCGGCAAGATATTCGCGATATTCCGGCGAACTTAAGAAACCAGCTGAATCAGCTGTATCATAACGAGATTGGGGACCGATGGTTGTGGGCAAGATATTTTTCTCAGCCATTTTACGAAGGCTATAGAGTTCCTCTCGAACTGAAAGGGCAGGATAACCTGAGCTTCCAGTACGTCCCTGAGCACGATTTCGTTCAACTTTTTCGCGAAGAAAACGGATTCCCTTGGTCTGATCAAAAACATTAATTCGACCAAACGGAGGAACTAGTCCCGTGCGCATGGACTGCTCGATTACTCCACGTGCGAGTTGGGGTAGATCAAAAAGCTGCAACGATCCGCTGCTCAGATCTGGCATCGCTGCTGCCATCATGAGGGCATTCGGTTTATAAGAATTCAACCAACTTTCTAATGTCAGACCGGTGGCACCTAACGGGAGCTTTCTAGAAAGATCTAGTGGCTCCTTCGGAAAAAGGATCTCGGCCTTGATGTCATGAGCTTCTCTTGGAGAAATAGCTCCAGAAGCCTGAGCCACGGTATAAACGAAGTCCAAACAGTTATATCCTTGAACGATGGCATCAGGATCATTTGCCGGCTCAAAAGGGAGTTCATCTGGTTTGTAAACTCCAAAAAATCCTTCGGGTTTCGGAGTGCGATCGCGCCGTTTTGCGAAAGTGCTATAACCGCGACCTACTGAAGGATTTCCTTTGTAGGAAACGATTGCTCCAAGAACTGCCGGAAGATTGTCCGACGCGAAATTAAACCAAAAACTTCCGTCTGCATCGCCGACTTCCCGGAACATTTCGATGTCTTGAAACGCGCCCTGCTTATTGAGAATAGGAAGGTCAAATACGCTAGTGAGACCGCTCAAACCATTTGCAATGAATGAAGCGATATCAGTATCCCCATAAAAGGCCATGAAGAGGAGGCTGTAGTCGAGGACTTTACCGTTATTCGAAAAAACAAAGTAGTCAGCACCTTTCATCGTTTGAGTGGGAACGGGATTCTTAGGAAAAGACGCATCAGCAAATTGTTCGAGGAGGCGTTTATATTTTTTTTGAGTCTTATTACTTAACCCAATCAGAATCGCACCGTGTCCAAGGTCGGTTCGTTTCCCGAAGAGATCATAAAGATTTCGATTAAAAACTTTTTCTCCGTTGGGCATTCCGAAATCATCGTGCAGGACGAGACGATTTCCGGGCATGTCAATCATAGGCTGATGGACGCCTTCATACTTTTTCTGATTCTGAAACGCGATGTCCATGCCTAGCAAACTCTGTAATACCGTCGAATTTTCTTCGAAGAGAATCGTAGAAAAGGAATCCTGCAAATAGATGGCAATAAAATCCTGATCGTTTTGAACGGCGGAGTGCTAAACTTAGTTGAAATTGCAGCATGACCTCACCGCGTTTAGAATGGGTTCACCAGAATCCAAACAT
>JAIEMT010000025.1 GCA_019751945.1 bacterium | reverse complement strand
CCACGCATGGAAAAAAGCTTAGAACGATTTTACTTTTTTGAAACCTCAAAATTTGAGTTTTTCATCAGCCTGCTAATCTCGAATATCTAGTTTTTCTTCGATCGAAATGAATTTGCCTTCATCGATTTTGACGTTCTTAATGGTTTTACCCATTCCCAAAACATCGTTCGACAAACTGATAGAATAAGTTCCGGGAGGAATTCTTTCTTCCGTCAACGGTGTTGAATCGTACTTCAGCTGATAGCCGGTCGTTTGATCCGTGAGAAGAATCTTTTCGGACGTGGGAGTCGTTTTGAGAGTCAAACGACCAAATTTCGAGGGTTCCAGACGAACATCCAAGGAAAAGCTTCCATCCGAATGGACAGCGGCAGCTTGCACCACGAATTCGCTTTGATAAGGCTTAAATCCTGGACGATTCACACTCACTTCCAGGGGCGAATCTGTTTTTACTTTGATCTGAGGATTCTTCAGATCGAGCATTCTTCCATTCAAAACAATACGAATCGGTAAATTGCTGGGAGGCATCACGTTCACCTTCACCAGGACTTCTTTACGATTATCAGGAACTGTAGAACTCGTTGCGCCAGAAGCCGACGTCGCGGGGACAGAAGAGAGCGATCGGTCATTAAATGCAACGGTGAGTTCTTTTCTTTCACCCTTTTTCAAGGTGACTTCTTCCTGGAAAACTCCCGTAGGTCCAACGACGGTGACCTGAAATGGCGTACCCACGCTCATGCCACGAATGACCGTAGGAATCTCATTCGCAACGACTTCTCCATTCACCGAAACCCGAACGTCTTTGGCTTCACCCTTTAAGAACAACTGCGCACTGCCGCCATCAATGATGTCTAGATCCGAGAGGAAAGGAATGCGAATACCAAAATCTGCCCCAAGCCAAGCCACGAGAACCAGAGCAATCCCCGCGATGGCGATATTCTTTTGGGTGAGCAACCCTCCGCCACCCAATTTCTGTTTCTGTTTCGGGGCACGAACTTCGGTCATGCGCGTCGGAGAATTCATGACATCCGCTTGGATTCTTCGCGGAGGCTGGAAGGGACTTCCTGGATCGACCAACGGACTTTTCGCACGGTCGATTTCGACGCGAATATTCTTAATTCCGGCACTGTCTAGAATTCGATTGCTGTTTCCGTCTGCCTTTCGAAAGTGAACTACGGCAGTGGTGTCGTCGTCTTTATCCTTTTTCTGAGGGGGAACTGCTTCTCTGTTTTCAACCGGCGCGTCAATCAAGAGGAGTTGCTCAACCTTATCGTTGAGTCGTTGAACGCGTTTGCGATCTTCAACGATTTCTTTTTTAAAAAGATCTTTGGCGTAATAAGCCAAGTCATTGGGATTGAACTCCGGGCTGAAGCTGTACAGAAATTTATGCAACGCACGCTGTAGTTCATCTGCAGTTTGGTAACGCTTTTCACGCTGCTTCGCTAATGCCTTCAACACAATGTAATCCAATTCCTTCGGAACGTTGGCGTTCACGGTCGAAGGCGGTTTTACATGGGTGGTGCAGCTCTCGATCAATTTCAAAACAGCCAGATCATTTTCACCCGCAAAGAGCTTTTTCCCGGTGAGCAACTCCCACAACACAATCCCTAACGCAAAAATATCGCTTCGACCGTCGAGCACTTCCCCGCTAATCTGCTCAGGCGAAAGGTAGCTGGGTTTTCCCTTGATCACACCCGCGCGCGTGGACTCGCTGTTAGTGGTAGCTTTGGCAATCCCGAAGTCGATAACTTTCACATTGCCTTCGTAAGAAATTAAAACGTTCTGAGGGCTGATATCGCGGTGAACAACATGCAAGGGTTCGCCAGTAATCTTGTCTTTAAAACAATGAGCATAGTGTAAACCGCTCGACGCTTGCTCGATGATGTACACAGCGAGATCAACTGGAAACGATTGCTTCAATTCTCCGAAACGAGAAAGAAACTGGCGCAGATTTCTTCCGTCCACCCACTCCATCGCAATGTAAGGCTGACTCTCTTCATCACCGAAATCGTAAACCTGCACGATGTTCGGATGATTGAATCCCATCGTGACTTTGATTTCAGATTTGAACATCGAGTGGAATTCGCGATTTGACCCGTAGCCCGACTGCATCCGCTTGATGACAAGGAGACGCCCAGCCGCGTCCGCAGCTGCTAAACGCGCACGATAAATTTCTGCCATACCGCCTTGAGCGATCTGGTCTAACAGAAAATATCTGCCGAACTTTTTGAGGACTTCTCCTCCCATGACAAGACAATCCCTCTGAATAACTTTTCGACAGAAACAGGAACAAAGTTGACTCCTTAGAAGCACCTGGAGCATCATAGATGAGATGGGCACGTCTAGCGCAAAGAGTCATAATCCTACGAACCTGGAATCTCTTCGAAAAGTTCACATCATCGGCGTCGGTGGCACCCTCATGGGCGCATTTGCAGCATTTCTGAAGCGACGCGGCATTACAGTCACGGGGTCTGACCAGAACATTTACCCCCCCATGAGTGACGTTCTCAAAAACGCAGGCATCGAAACTTTCACTGGCTACAGCGTCGAAAATTTGACGCAAATGAAGACCAAGCCGGATCTGGTCGTCATCGGAAACGTCATCACCGCGGCCAACCCCGAAGCCAAAGCTGCGATCGATGGCGGCTATGCCTACTCATCACTCCCCGAAGCCATGGAAAATCTCATGCTTCGAAAAACTCGAAACCTCGTTGTGGCTGGCACACACGGTAAAACCACGACTTCAAGTCTCCTGGCCTTCACGCTGGTGAAGTGCGGAAGTGATCCGAGCTATTTTATCGGCGGAGTTTCTCAAGACCTCCCCCACAGTTTTCATGTTTCAAAAGTCGACTCAGGAAAATTCTTCGTTCTAGAGGGCGATGAATACGACACCGCATTCTGGGACAAAGTTCCGAAATTTAACCACTACCTGCCAGACGACACCATTCTCACTTCCGTTGAATACGACCATGCTGACATCTATCCGAACCTTGAAGCCGTCATCAAGGCATTCGAAGGATTGATCCAGCGCATTCGGAAAAATGGTTCGCTCATCGCTTGCGTGGATTACAAGAACGTGAAGAACCTCCTTCCGCTTTCAGGTGTTTCCACTTTTACCTACGGCTCAGAGGGTTCATCGGCTCGATTTACTCCTGCCAACCTTCGAGTCGAAGGAGAATTCACTCAATTCGATGTCCTCGACGCCGGAAAAAAAATTCAAAGCATCTCCTTAAGAATGTCTGGTCATCACAACGTTCTCAACGCGTTGGCGGTTTGGATCGAATGCGTCGTCCGTTTAGGAATTGATTCTCAGAAAGTGGCCGACGCCCTTTCTCAGTTCCAAGGCGTGAAGCGCCGACAAGAGGTCCGAGGTGAAATCCGTGGGGTTTTGGTGATCGATGACTTTGCCCACCACCCTACTGCCGTCCGAGAAACTCTCAAAGCCCTTCGCTCACGCTACCCGAATCGCAGAATGGTCGCTGTTTTCGAGCCTCGAAGCGCAACTTCTCGAAGAAAAGTTTTTCAAAAAGATTACGCGACTGCCTTTGCCTCGGCAGATGCCGTTTTCATTTCTTCACCTTACGATCAATCCAAAATATCTGCGGAGAATCAATTTTCTAGTGCGGAATTGGTCAGCGATATTGGTTCTGCTGGAAAAAAAGCAGCGCTCATGGCCACGGTCGATCAGGGTGTAATCGATGTCGCAAAGCTGGCCACCCAAGGCGACCTCATTGCGGTTCTTTCCAACGGGGGTTTTGAAGGATTCATTCCGAAGCTCTTGAAAGAACTGGAAGCGAATTCTAAATAATCTGGGTTTCGTGAATCAGCGCGCCCTTCGCAAATCGATCTCCATTTAAAATCGAAACATCGAGAGTCTGATATTTTCCGGTCTTAATTTTTTCCGCTAAAACTAATCCGGCTGAATAACTGTGCATCACTCCGTGGCCCGAAAAGGAATGCGCTTCGAATACTCCGCCAGCACGCCCCACCTCACCTAAAGTCACCTCGCCCACAATTCCGGTTTCATCCGGAGAGACTTCGTAAAGCCCCGCCCAGCCTGTAATGTGGCGCAAGCGTTCAAAGTAAGTAGAACGTTCATAGAGTTTCGACCAAACTTGCTCCATGAAAAACTCTTCACCGTCGTAGTGGAAATTAAAACCCGGAGGCTCATCCGGATTTGCAAACCCGGCCAATCCATTCGTCGCCTCGGGATGAAAATACACCCCAGAAGTATCTACAATCATTCCATACGGAGTGAGATCCACTCCACGACAATCGAAAATACAAACCTGTCTTCGCACAGGCTGCGAGGGACACTCGTATCCTAAAACTCGGGCAATCTGCGAAGCCCAAGGCCCAGCACAGTTCACAACATTCTTGGCCTTATACTGAACAGCAGAACTGGGAACAGAGCCTCCACTAGTGTTGGAAAAAAGTCGGGACCGCTCTTCTGAGCTCAGCATCGGAGGAAACTCCTGGCAGTCGATCCACCAACTTCCCTGCGAATTTTTAGCTTTGCTCACCCAGATGCGATCATCGAAAATCGCGCCGTTTTTCTTAGCTTGCCCCCGATAATAACTCTTCAAAAGATTGGGATTCAGCAACCCATCTCGCGGAGCAAAGAGAGCGCCTGCCAAATCCTCGGTCTTATCAATAAAGGGAACTTTGTCGCGAAGCTGCGCGGGAGTCCAATTCTCTACTGGCCAACCAAATTCAATTTGGCGTTCTCGAGCCTTCAGACCCGATGCATAAGTTTTCTCGGTATGGAGCCAAAGGTACCCGCAGGGGCGGTACCCCACGTCCATTGCCACGGTAGAAAAAAACTCGATCGAAAGTTTGGACATCTGAATATTGATCGGTTGAACCCACGTGGCACGAACCCCACCTGCGTTCAACTCGGAGCTGCTTTGCGAGCCATCCAGATCCAGATCGACAACCCGTACATCTTTCACTCCCAGCTTGGCCAAATGCATGGCCACACTGCTGCCAAGTAAGCCTGCGCCAATGACAAGGGTGTCGACTTCAATCTGTTTCATTTCAAGTGTAAGGCATATCCTTCCCAGAAAAGGGAAGTCAACAGATCACCACATCAGATTTGAAAAGGTTTCCGCAATGATCTTAGGCTGCCCCGATTCCTCGGCAATATAGAGGATTTTGGTGCCATGGGAACGATGGCCTGTTCCGCCATTCTTAAGTTTCGACCAATAATTTTGAGTAAAGGTGACCACCCAGTATTTGGGGTGACTAATGAACATCACGTCCGTGGGATTCACGGCGATTTCAGAATAGCGCGAATTCAACGCACCCTTGTAGGCCTTCCAGCCCTTCTTATCTTTTCCATTAGCCGAAAAATCCGAATGATAGTGATCGACGTACCCATCGAGGCTCTTTGTTTCCCAAGCCTTCACCCAGCTATTGAAAAACTCGACAAGCTTGGCGTTCTTTCCGGGATGGAGGAATTCGTCAGTCAGTTCTGGAAAAATAATAATCGGCGTTAAACCCAAGCGAATATACGGCTTCACTTCGGTGATGTCTTCGTTCCTCAAGACAATGCACCCTTCGCTGTCGTAGTTCTGTTTCAGCCGATCGGGTTCGTTCGTCGCATGCAGCATGATGTCGTATCCGGTTCGACCAGCCAGCTTGTCGAAGGAATTCGGATAGTCGACATAGAAAGCCATTTTTCCAAACTTCGGCTTGATATGCGGAGGAGTCAGGTAAGCATTGAAAGTGTAAATGCCTTCAGGAGTCTTAAGATCCTTCTCCTCTTCCTTGTCGCCTTTCACTTTTCCCAAAGTAGCGTGATATTTTTTGATCGTTTTGTACTCGCCCTTCACATACTCGGACACGGTTAAGGTGTTGGTCTTTTTGTCGACCAAGAGGGCCGTGATGGGTCCTTTTTCAGCGAGAGAAGCTTGCGAAAAAAAAGCGAAACCCAAGAACCACACAAAAGAGGTCGAAAAAAATTTCGCAGCAAGCCGTTTCATAAGAGGGGAAACCATTAACAAAATTTTAAGAGATGCCCTGAGGCGGGTCAAGCCGTGCGACGCATTAGGGAATGATCTGCCGAGTCATCGTTCCATCCCGCAGACCCAAATTATTCCATCGGAACGTCCAAACTCGACCTAGCGCTTCAATCACAATTCGGCGACTCATTTTTGACTTCCCGACCTTGCGATCTTCAAAAATGATGGGGAATTCAAAAATATCAAACTTTCTGAGAAACGCGCGGTACTTCAACTCGATTTGAAAGGAATAGCCATCCGATTTCAAAGTTTCAATTTCAACGGTCTCGAGAACCTTACGGGCCCAACCGTTAAAACCACCGGTGAAATCCCGAATGGGTGCGCCCAAAATTAAACGGGAATAAATACTCCCACCCCGACTCAAAATCTTTCGGCCCAATCCCCAATTCTTAGTTCCGCCCCCAGCCACATAACGAGAACCAATCACAACATCGTGCTGGTTGAGATGCTGAAGCATCTGGGGCAAATATTTTGGATCATGTGAAAAATCGGCGTCCATCTCAATGAGGACTTGATAGTCCTTCGCGAGTCCCCACTTGAAACCCGCCACATACGCGGTTCCCAAGCCCATTTTCTTTTCACGATGGAGCACATGAATTCGCGGATTCTGTTTCGCCAACGTATCGGCCAATGGACCCGTTCCATCCGGAGAATTGTCATCGCAGATGAGAAGATCTACTGAGGTCGGCGTAACAGCCATCACCGATTCTACTAATGATTTGATGTTCTCAATCTCATTGTAGGTCGGAACGATGATGAGCGCTTTCATGGTGTCCTTACTGAGCTGCTAGTGCTCAAAACGGAATGTCGTCTTCACTGAAGGAAGGCTCAGCAAACGCACCACCGTTAGCAGCACCACGTGCTGTTGGGGCCTGCATGCCGCCACCCATCGAATTATTTAAACCTGTTGGAACGCTATCGTCTGCGGCCCCCATTCCCGATTCGCGCGAAGCGCCTCCGAGAAATTGCACTGTCTGGGCTTGAACTTCAGTCGTGTACTTGGTCACGCCTTCTTTGTCTTGCCACTGACGAGTTTGCAAACGGCCTTCCACATAAGCCTGACGGCCCTTGGTTAAATACTGACTGCAGAGTTCTGCCAGCTTTCCCCACACAACGATGCGATGCCATTCCGTCCGCTCTTGTTTTTGACCGGACTTATCGACCCAGCTTTCGTTGGTTGCAATGCTGAAATTCGCCACAGCTGCGCCAGAAGGAGTGTATTTCACCTCCGGATTCTGACCCAATCTCCCCACCAAAATGACTTTGTTTACTGACATAGTCCCAAAGAACTATCGCTCGGGTGGTAGTGCTGTCAAGAACGGTCTCAAGACAGTTTGCGGTTTACCGTCGGCGGTTTCAGTTAACGGGCAGCAGCATCCGCTTCCGAAACAGGCTCAGCTGAAAGCTCGTCCTGATAAGGGTTTGGCAGGCCTTTTTCTTCAAACTTTTTGCGCCAGTGTGCGCGCACTTCGCTCTTCGCCCGGTCCAAATCGGTCATATAGAGATAGGGATCGAAGCCGCACTGCGAGCAACTCAGCATGGCACGACTGCGAACTCGGTAAGCAATTTCAAACAAGGTCCAAAAAGGAAGGAAGGAAAGAATTCCTTTCCAAGAAAAAAAATCCCACGTCGCCAGGGTGAAAACGAGAGAGGTCAAACCGACTTGAAGATAGTGACGAAGACTACCAGGAGTGGGACGAAACGGAAGCCTGCGCTGAGCTTTGCAAAGCGGGCAAAAAAACATCCAAATTTGGCTGGTGCGATCTTTCCAGTAGGTCTTCAGTTTCATGAGATCAATCCTTGACCTCCTGTTTAAAAGTATAGCATAAGAAAATTTCAATGCAGCAGGGCCGACCGGTTTCTCACTCTCAATTTTCTCCTTTTTGGCCCGTTTTTGTCGACGAGATCATCCCGACCTGGGTCAAGCGAACCTACAGCCAAAAAGAGTCCTGGAAGTCGAAGCCCTTCACCCAACAAGATGCACACTTTTTTTACCAAGGAATTGAAGAACTTTCGGACCTTTTTACAGAAGAGCGTCCCAGCCACATGCCGGCGTACTTCAATCATGCCAAGTTTCGATCCAGCTACTTGCTCTACTTTCTCCCACTTCAGGCGGCAAAATTTACCGTGCTGTTCGAACAACATTCTTTAGCCATGAAGGCTGCGTTGGAGTTTGCGCACCAGCAAGACGTTTACCGAGTCCTAGATTTAGGCTCTGGCCCGGGCACCGCTTCGATTGCACTTTTGCTTCGACTACTTCAAGAAAAGAAGCCGCTACCTCCCATCGAATTTCACTGGGTGGATACGAATGCCGCGATATTGAAAGATGGGGAGGAACTAGTAGCAGCGATCGTCGAAAAAAATCCTAAATTAAAGGGCAAATTAACGGTTCGATCCTACGTCGGGCGTTGGGAAAAAACTCAGATCGATTCCGGTCCTCCTTTTGCACTGACACTGCTCGGAAATGTGATTAACGAAATTCCAGGAGCTAGTGCCCTTGAAAAACAAGCCGCGCATCGCCAGCTCATTAAATATTTCGAGTGTACTCGCGGCGGTGGAATGCTCTTTGTAGAGCCTGCTGCAAAGCTTCCTTCCCAAGGGCTTTCACTTCTTAGAAATGAGTTTTTTGAATCGGGAATTCTGCAAGAACCTACATCGCTTTGGGGGCCTTGCCTCCATTCGGGAACCTGCCCCATGAGTGAAGGTCGAGACTGGTGTCACTTCTCAGTACCCGTACAAATTCCTGGAAATTGGTTCAAGCGGTTTTCAAAAGGATTGGGATCAGAACGCCAATGGGCGAAGTATTCTTACCTCTGGTTAGCAGCGACCGACCATCCTGCGCCGGCACCGAAGAAAACCATGCGAAGAGTGATTAGTGACCAGCTTCCTGGACCTCTTGGAAAAAAAGCGCTTCTGCTCTGCGAACCCAATCAGGTGCTCCGCCACCCCCTTCCCAGACATCCGAAGAGCTCTTTACGTCGCGGAGATTTGTTAGATGTTGGCCGACCCTCTCAACGAGGGCCGACCAACTAGGCAGGCTAATAGAAGCTTTATTGAACAGGGTAAGACCACTCTCCATCGTTCCCCAGTCCCCACGTCCCGCTACACTCGTACAGTGACAGAGAGCTTGTCAGAAGAGATTGCATCCGCCGTGCCAGCTTTTCCGTGCGGGAAGCGATGAGTCACTGAGCAAATATTTCATGTTTTATTACTCAACCCGTCAAAATTTACCGGTTCTGGCTCCAGTCGGGGCCAGAATAAAACATTTCTGGTGACAAGACGCACCCCTCCGCTAACCTTAGAAGATGATCACCCGGCTGGGATTGGTGACCCTAATACTTGTCCTCTTTGGACAGGTTCCCTTGCAGACCGCGAATGCCGCCTCGGCAGACAACCCGCCCGCGGGTCGAATCTTTCGAATGCGCCTGACCTTTGAACCCGTCAGCTTGGATTGGAATCTGGGAGATATCCCCATTGTTCTGATTCAAAATGCGATGCGCGGTTTGTACAAGATTGACGAAGACGGATCGGTCTCAGCCGACCTTGTGAAAGACGCCAAGGTCAGCAGCGATGGCAAAACCTGGACGTTTGAACTTCAACCAGGAGTCCTCTGGTCCGACAGCATGCCTTTGAAGGCCGAACACGTCGTGGCAGGTCTCACTCGCCTTCTGGATCCCCTCACTGCCAGCACCTATGCTTACTTCCTTTTCGATATTCAAGGAGCGCGCGAGTTCAATCAGCGCCGTCCATCGGAATTGGGGATCAAAGTTCTTTCCGATACGAAATTTGAAATTCGGTTGAATCATCCGGTGCCTTATATGAAGGCACTCCTCACTCATTGGGTCACCTATCCAGTACGACCCGATATTTTAAAACGCGGAAATTCAATTTGGGCCAAACCGTCGCAGATCCCCACCCTGGGTTCATACAAGTTTCAAGACTGGCAAAATGAAATGCGAATTGTGCTGGTAGCGAATCCTTTGGCGGGAACCCCTCAGCAAGCACCGAAGCCTTGGTTTGATCGCATCGAAGCGTGGATTATTCCAGACGACAACACCGCGCTGAATCTTTTTAACTCCGGACATTTTGAGTTAGTAACGGAACCGGGTCAGGCGGCCGCGAAACGCTCCGACGTCATCGTGAAAGACTCTCCAATTACCTATTTCATTGGAGTGGGACCGGGCCACCCAATCACGTCGCACCAAAAAGGAATTCTGGCGCTCTCCGCCGCCTTGAATCGAACTGAAATTCCGAAGGTCTTAGGAGTAGCTCATCGTCCGGCTCTGGAGTTCTGCCCACCCGAAGTTTGGAAGATGATGGGTGCTGGCGCAATGTCTGGGGACTTCCCAAGGCAACCGGTGCCGGTGACGGGTTCGAAAGAACAGGCAAAAAAACTTTTAGCTGAAGCGGGGATCACTGATCTTTCCGACAAGAAAAAATTCCCGCCGCTTACTTTGCGTTACTACAACCGTACCCAGATCAAAACGCTGGCAGAGTGGATTCAAGCCCAGTGGAAAACGAATTTAGGAATTGAAGTGGAGCTAGTGGGAATGGACCCCAAGTCCTTTTTCTACTCCATGCTGCAAAATCCCCCGACCGTTTTTATTAATTCGAAGGGAACTTCGTTTCCGGATGCGGCAACTTTTTATTCACTCTTTTCAGAACCCAATATGCAGAACTTAGGACGCTGGGAAGATAAGGAATATTCGAAGCATGTTCAGGTGGGCGACACGGCATCCACTTCGGCAGATCGGGTGGCGGCTTATGCCAAAGCCAATCAGATCTTGCTGGATACTCATCCTGCTTTAATTCCGCTTTATTTTCGAAGCACGGAGTATCTCATTCGGAAATACGTTAAAGATCTAAAGTTTAATGCTCTCAGCGGCGTGGACCTGGTCTCAGCACACTACTGAAGACAGGCTACTGGCTGCCGGAAACTGGCCCGGTAAACAGGGGCTGGATCTGGTGCTGGTCTACTTGCTGTGGACCAGTTTGTAGAGCATGGCACCCAAATCATTGGATACTGTGAATTCTTTTTGTTGCTCTAAGAGGGTGAGGATCGCCTGAGTTTCCCTGAGGGATGCTAGAGCGATGGAGTAGAAGCGCTTTCGCTCCTTCGGAGTGGGCTTTGCTGATCCTTCTGCCAAATTCAGAACCACACTTAAGGTTGCACGAGAGAGTTGATCTTTGATGTGGGATTGGGCTTTGATTGGTTTGCAGTCTTTGTAGAGCTGAACCGCCAGTTGATAGGATCTGAAGTTTTGTAGCATTTGAATTCTCCTTTTGAAAATTTGAAGCCCTCGCAGGGCGTAGGCTTCAAATTTTCAAAAACAAAAAAGGAGAATTCAAATGTTCAGCAATTTTCGTTCTTATCAACTGGCGGTTCAGCTCTACAAAGACTGCAAATCCGTTCAATTGCCGGGATACCTCAAAAGAACCTGTAACCGGAACAGGAACGGATGCCTGTTTCGGCTACGGATGCCCGATGCCTGCTGCCTGGTTCTTATTGCAGTAAAACCTTCTGAATCAGCACTCCCCAAAACCCATCGCCATAGGGCGCTTCTTGCGGCACGAGGAACCACTGCTTCACCACTCGGGCACGCCCTACACCCACGCGATCTAAAAACTTTTGAAGCTGTTCGGGGCCTTCTTCCTTCAGTACTGAACAAACGGTGTATGCCAGAAATCCACCCGAACGAACCTTGGACCAGCCTTGATCCAGCAACTGTGCCTGGAGCTTGTCGAGGGTGAATAAATCTTTTTCCATCTTTGACCAGCGTACATCGGGATGCCGGCGAATAATTCCGGTTCCCGTGCAAGGAGCGTCGACCCAAACCAAGTGTTGATCGGGCAAAGCGGCGACAGCTTTTAAAGGTTCAACGCGAACTCGCGGCGAAACTCGACGAATCGTTTCTTCTAAAAGCTTCATTCGCTCGCCATCGCGATCGGTAGCGGTGACATCGAAAGAATTCCAAGAAAGGCCCGCCGTCTTTCCACCAGGTGCGGCGCAGAGATCCAACGCCGTGAGATTTTCTATTTCTTCTTTCGGAAGGCCACTTTTAACTTCCGAAGAAATTTCAGCTACGAGAGTTTGGCTAGAAATGTCTTGAACAAAGAAGTCTCCCGATTCAAATCCCGATTTTTCGACAATCGGCCCACCTTCGATGCATTTTCTCGCTCCCCGAATGGGACCCTCTTCGCTCCAATCTTGTAACGAAGCCGCGGTGGGACCAGCTCCTTTCACACGAATCCAAGTCACCGGGCGCTCTAAACAAGCTCTCGCAAAATTCGCTGCCCAATCTTTTCCATGCTGAGCGACAAGGCGATTCCACATCCACTGAGGAAGGCTGGCCCAAGCCGCTTGCTGATTGGGTTTGTCGATGGGGAAATCCAACTCGCGCCATTTCATGGCGTGATCGGCCACCTTTCGAAAAGCTGCGTTCACAAATTTTGCCGGAGCATGACCTTCCTTCGATTTGATGAGATCGACCATTTCAGAAACCACGATGGCCGGAGGAACTCGATCCTGCGCAACGAGTTGGTAGGCCCCCGTCAACATGGCTCGACGTAACCAACCCGTGGGCTTCTTCTTTAAGGAAACAGAATCAATGATGAAATCTAAGCGGCCCTTCCATCGCAAAACGCCCGAGCAGATTTCCAGTAACCAGCTTCTCTGAATGGGCTCGGGATTGACTCTTGGGGCATCAATGACCTGAGCAAAAGCTTCATCCAATGACAAAGCCTCTTCACCCAAAACTTTTCCTAAAATTTTGATGGCTAGATCGCGCGACTTGTCCCGGCTCTCCGATTTTTCTCGGGCCACGAAAACTCCTTAGCGCCAGCCGTTCCAGATCCAATAGATACCGGGGGACGGAAGAAATCCGCTCGCAGGATTGGTAAGAACCCTCTCACCTAATATTCCACGGAGTAGAGCAACGAAACCGCCGAGATGAGAAGAAGAACTCTCGTCGTCAGAATCTTTTCCGCCGCTGGTCGCCTCATCCATAATGAGTTCGACCAACTTCTTCTGCGGTTTTTCGGGGTATACCACTTTGGGCTTTCCCTTGATGCCACCCATCTTGGCAGCCTCATTCACAGCGTCTTGTAAAGTACCCAACTCATCCACGAGCTTCTGACCCTTGGCTTGACTGCCGGAAAAAACGCGGCCATCGGCAACCGCAGTCACTGCAGCCATCGGCAACTTGCGTCCGTCCGACACTGCTTTCTTAAACTGCTGAAGAACATCGTCGATCATTCCCTGCAAAAGGGCGCGCTCTTCCAAAGTCATGTCGCGATACTCGGCCCCGGATCCTTTAAACTTCCCAGTCTTGAGCGCGTAGCGTTTGATGTGCGCCCACTCATAAAGTTTTTCTAAGTTCGCAAACTCCATGATCACGCCGATCGAACCCGTGATGGTTCCCGGATTTGCAAAAATCTTCTTCGTAGCGCAGGCGACATAATAAGCGCCACTCGCTGCCACTGAAGACATGGAAGCCACGACCGGCTTCTTCATCTTACGAACCATTTCGTAAATTTCTTGCGACGGAGCCACAGCCCCACCCGGGGAATTCAAACGCAACACCACAGCCCGCACTTCGCCGCTGTCTTCAAATCGTTCGAGCTGCTTGATGACTTTTTTGGCATCCATAATGACGCCGTTCAACTCCACCACTCCCACCGAACCACCGCTAAAAAGCGACGCACCGACTCCAGCGCGAGGAGTCGATGGAGAGGAATGACGCAACAGCATCAACCCTGAAATGGAAATGAAGAGAATGAAAAAAACAAAAGATAATCCCAGCACCAAGGCTAGGGGATTAATCGAGGTCAGTTTTTCGCGGAGTTTTATGCGCATAGGTCCGTGATCATCGCGCATTCCCCCCACAGCGTCAATGTCCGTCAATGGAGTCTGGCGTTCCTAATCAAACCAGGATATGCCCAAATTGAACTACTTCCCGGGGGGGGGAAAATCGTGAACTCAAGAAAAAAGCTTACTGCTATTTTACTGTCTATCCTTGCACTCAGCGCCATCGGAACATCTCGCGAAGCTCGCGCCGATTACTTCAACCAATCACCGAAAGAACAGGTCCTGGACTTTCTTCTCAACCCCGGATTGGGATACGGCTTGGCTTATTTCTGCGGCCGATACGCGGATCCCCGCTCTGTGATGGGCGAACGCTGCGGGCAAGCCTCACACAAACTTTTCGATCTGCTGGATTGCTCCTCCGCAGTGGGCCCCACCGGTCATATTCATGTCGTTTGCTTTCAGCAAAGTTTGAACCAGCTCTTGAGACGCCAGGATGGAGTCCAATTCCTAGAGGCGGCGTACGAATTCATTCACGAAGCTGCTATGAAGCGTCGCCCCGCCAACCTTTGGAACTGGACGGTCGAATATTTCCGCGGGGACGAAGAAAAGGCTCTGCGCTGGATCTCTATTTTCTTACAGGACACGAGCAAAGAGTATCCCAACATGCTCGCAAAACTTTCAGACAACTGGGATCGCAAGAGCCGCAAACCCCTTCAAGTTTTTGAAAAACTCTTGGCCCTGGTAGCCGGCGTGGGGAACTCTGACTTACCGCCTCCTGGCCGCTTGCCCCCCACCTTCAATCTTTATCCGGAAGGTGTCACCGTGGGCGATCGCCGCATGTATCACTTCTACGTTCCCGCCTATTTGACTCGCCGCCTTTTGGCTCTCGCACCAGCTCATAGCCCGGATGAGACCATGGCTTGGTTTGTCCCCTTTATCTTCAATACGACCTATGAATACGCTCGCATCAACATCGAAGCCAATGGGATGGGCATTCACATGCTCGATGAACCCCAAAGCATTGATCCCAAAAAGGGCAGCAATAGTGAAACCATGCTGGCCATTCACTTAGGGTATGCGGGAGCTCGCTGGGCCGCCGGTGTTCCGGAACGCGACATCATGGACCACCAGGTTTTCGTGAAAGCTTTCCAAGCGGATCCGAATTCTTTCATTCGAAATGTTATGTACCGCGACCTGAAGCCCGTACCGTTTGATCCATACTGGTTGCCTGGGAATGCATTCATTCCGCTGAACTAGTCCCGATATCGGTGCCAATTTCAGTATCTGTTTCAGTTTAAGTTCATGTGCGAGTTCACGCCTGCAACTGACCGCTAAAAAGAAAAAGCCCTGGATTCTAACGAATCCAGGGCTTCTCAATTTTAAAAACTGAAGTTTTTTTACTCGGCTTCTTCGTTCTTTCCGCCTAAAGCCTTGCTGAGCTTATCTCCTAAGATATCGCCCATCGAAGTCTTCTTCGAACGATCGCCCACGTATTGATCGTAGTTCGCTCGTTCTTCAGTACGACCGAGTTGCTTGATCGAGAGACCGATACGGCGCTCTTTGGGTTCGATCGACAGAATTTCAGCTCGGACTTGATCGCCTACCTTGAGAACATCCGACGGCTTCTCGACGCGATGATCAGCAAGTTCGCTGACGTAGATCAAACCTTCGACACCTTCTTCGATTTCCACGAACGCACCGAAGTCAGTGAGCTTGGTCACAGCGCCTTCAACAGCCTGGCCTGCGCGATAACGGGACTTGATGTTTTCCCACGGATCGCGCTCAAGCTGCTTGATACCGAGCGAGAACTTTTCATTCGCCTTGTCAATTCCGAGAACAACGGCGCGGATCTTGTCACCCTTCTTGAACTTCTCGCCTGGAGCGGCAACTTTCTTGGTCCAAGAAATATCGCTGACGTGTACGAGGCCGTCGATGCCCATGCCGATATCGACGAAGATACCGAAATCGGTAACCGATTTGACTTCGCCTTCTTCGATAATGGTGCCGACCGGGAACTTGAGCTCGAGCTCATCCCACGGATTGGCTTGAAGCTGCTTGATACCCAAGCTGATGCGCTTGTTCTTGGAATCCACATCCAAGACCTTGCACTCGACTTCGTCGCCGACGTTCAAGACCTTCGACGGATGCTTCACGCGCTCGGTCCACGACATTTCTGAAACGTGGATCAAGCCTTCGATGCCATCTTCGAGTTCGATGAACGCGCCGTAGTCCTTCAAGCTGACCACTTTGCCTTTGACCTTCACGCCGACCGGAAATTTGTATTCGACTTCGTCCCACGGATTTGGCGAAACCTGCTTGAGTCCCAAAGACACGCGCTCTTTGGAGCGATCGTACTTGAGAATCTTCACCTTTACTTCATCACCGACAGCAAAAAGTTCGCTCGGGTGCTTAATACGTCCCCAAGACATGTCTGTGATGTGGAGCAAGCCGTCCATGCCACCTAGGTCAATGAACGCACCATATTCGGTAATGTTCTTGACGGTACCGGTGACGACCATACCCTCTTGCAGATTTGCCAAGGTCTCCGCTCTTTGAGCTTCGCGTTCTTGAGCAACGACTGCACGGCGGGAGAGGACGATGTTGCCGCGTTTCTTGTTGAACTTAATGATTTTGAACTTGAGGCGCTTGCCGACAAACTTGTCGAGGTTCTTCACCGGCTTCGTGTCGATTTGGCTGCCCGGCAAGAATGCCTTCACACCGATGTCGACCGAGAGACCGCCCTTTACCTTGGCGATCACGATCCCTTCGACCAGTTGATCCTTCTCACACGCTTGAGAAATTTCGTCCCAAGCGCGGATGATCTCAGCCTTGTCCTTCGACAAGAGCATGAAGCCGTTTTCCATTTCCATGCGATCCAAGTACACAGTGACCATGTCACCCACTTGCACGTGAGCGACGCCAGCTGCGTCCTTGAATTCTTGGATCGGAACCAAGCCTTCACATTTATAACCAATGTCGACGGTGGCATATTCGGGACCGATCGATACGACCGTTCCGTCTACGACTTCACCTTCTTTGATCTGCTGCTGTTTTTGCGAAGCTTCAAAAAGCTCTGCGAAATTTTCGCCTGCCGATCCGTTCTTAGTTTTGGTTGATTCTTCATCACCGAGATAAGACGAGAACTCGTCCATCCAGTTTTCATTCTTTGGACGCGCTTTAGAGGAGGCGTCTGCTCCAGCGGAATGCTTACTCACCATATTCAATTGATAGGGCCTTTCTTAAAAACAGGTGGAGCTCTGGCATCGCAATGCAACACCCTGTGTTGAGCTCTCGTCCTGAATCCTCGGGTATAGAGAGGTTGCCCTCCTTTGTCAAAGCTTAATCAGATTCCCGGAATAGCTTAAGTGTACTAAATTTGTCTAGAATATAAACTTGCCGTGGAAGCGGGTTTCGCTCACACTAATAAAGATGAAAACTTCTCTTCTCGTCATTTTGGCAGGGCTGGGCTTTTCAATTGGGGCGATAGCAGCAACTCCTTATGAAATTTCCTTCACCTGTCCACAAACTGTAAATAGCTCCGTCGAGTGCGAAAAGGCCGCTCGCAAAGAATTGAAGGAGATGAATTGCGGAATTCAAACGAACACTTTGAGTTGTAGCGCTAGTACCAAGGCGGACCAGCCACCCAAAACCATGCTCTGCACATTTATTTCAACCAACTGTCGATTGCCCTATTTGAATACCCTCACCAAGGCAGCTGAAATGCGACAATGCCCCAAAGATTCAGAAAAAACTCGAGGCCATCGGAATTCCGATAAGACAAATCTGGGACACCTGTTTCTCTGTAAAGACAAAGCTCCTGCAGAAGCAGGCGTTGGAGATGAAACGGGCCCGCCCGAAATCGCTGGCTCTGCCGAAAAACGCTAGGTACGAGGATTCATGGATCACTTATTGGCTTTAGTAACGGTCTTGGTCTTCTCAGGGGGCGCTTGGGCAAAGGACTCGGGTCCATCCCACCAAGGACCGGGTATGTACTGGGAATGCGACCGTGGCGTGCAGTCCGCTTCCGAATGCGAAAAGATCTCTAGAGCTGAGCTCAAAGAATTTGCGCGCTCCGTCCGAGGGCAAGCCGGCTGCAAAATCCAGATGAAGACTTTGAAGTGCAAGCCCTTTGGCGACTCGGGGGATTTTTTCACCTGTTTTGTGGCTTCTGAGAATTGCTCGAATCCGCGAGTGGACGTTCGACTCAAATCTACCGACTATAATGTCTGCAGAAGTCCCGCCCAGATGATGAAGGTGCATATGCGGGAAGCTCCCGTGACCACCACTTTGGTAAGACGCGGGGCCTGCTGGAAAAATCCGGCCCTACCTGTAGAAGCAGGGGTTGGGGATGAGACTCCGGGGCTACTTAAAGCGGGTGACCCCGAGTAATGCTTATTTTACTTCTCGGAATTATTTGGGGCGCATCTGACACCCAGGCTGCCCTCCTCTATTGGATGTGCCCGTCTTCGCTCAAAAGCCCTTACATGTGTTCTGTGTATTCCAAACAAGAGCTTCAAAACTTAGGATGCGATACTATCGGAATCCTTCGCTGCGCTTCTGAAAAATCTTTTCAAGCCCCCACTAAGGTCCAGCATTGCCGAGTGGAGTCCTCTAACTGCCTGCTACAACCCAAGAAGAAACCCTGTCCGAAGGGAATGACGAGAGTTCATTTCAATAGAGCTCCTTCAGAGGGCAAGACCCAGCTTCCCTCACTTCCCCTCTGTCGGTCGCGCAAATCGGTCCAAACCCTCGTTCCAAACTCCACGACTGAGGATGACCAAAGTTTTTCAGAAGGCTCCGCAGGCCCAGCCGAGGCAAATTAACTTAAAGCTGCCTTGTAATTTTCTAGAGTCAACGCCGTCCGCTTCTTTCGATCGTACTCGCGCTGAACAAAGTCGCGACCTTTTTTGGCTAGGTCCGAGGCCATCTCAGAAGATTGAACCAACATCGAAATCTTTTGGCTGAGATCTTCCGGATCTTCTGGTTCCACTAAAATGCCGTGGTCTTCTTTTTCACCCACAATCTCTAACGAGCTTCCGCCCTTTGAAACAATCACGGGCTTTCCCATGGCCATCGCTTCAATGGCCACGAGACCGAAGGTCTCTTCGCGGGAAGGCATCACACAGATATCGAGAGCCTTCATGACCTGAGGAATATCTTTCTGATAACCAGCGAACACCACTGAGCTTGAAAGTTCGAGCTCATTGACCAGATTTTCCAAATGAGTGCGATAACTATAGCCCTTAGCCGAAACATCGCGAGAGCGTGTCTCTTCACCCACTAAAATAAAGCGCAGATTTTTCTTAGCCGGATTTTTCCTCAGCACCGAAGCCGCGCGCAAGAATGTTTCTTGTCCCTTGGCCGGATCCAGGCGCCCCACTAAACCGACGAGCACGGTTTTGGAATCCGCCCCCCACTTCTGGCGCAATTCCTCAGCATCGACTTTCTTGGAATCAAACTTTTCTAAATCTAATCCCAACCGCAGAACTTTTACTTTCAACGGATCAATGGGGTGAGTTTTTAAAACATTCTCACGCAAAGATTCGCTCATGACAAAAAGCGCGTTGAGCCGGGAATAAATGTAGCGATGATAGGGATCCTTTTTGTTGTGCCCGCTCATAATGTGACGAGTGGAAAAAAGAGCCACTTTCTTTTCAAACATCAACCAAGGAACCACGGAACCCAATACCGAGGGCTGATGGCAATGAACAATATTGGTTCCCGATTTGACTTTCGCCTTGAGAATTCTTCTCAAGCGATAGTCGAAGTGATTGTAGGGTTCGAAACCAATGGTGTGAAATCGGATTTTTTCGCCTGCGGGTTGCTTCTTGAGAAACTCGTGGATGGGGCTTCCTTTATAACAGAGAACTTCAACGTCCATGCCGGCGCTAGCGTGATCCAAGGCATCTTGGGCACTGACGTGTTCTAGACCGCCCCAGGAGTGCGAGAGACAAACCACTAACTCACGAAGGGTTGAGTTGCTCATGAGAGAGTTCCTTCTTGAGTTGGAGACCGACTTGAATTTCGTCCCAAACCCTTTCGGGCTGAATGGATCTTAAGCATTTGAGGTTCTGCCCAGCCGGCTGAAAACACTGATTGTGTTCGCAGGGCCAGCAATCCACCGGGTTCACCGTCATCTGAACCCGACCAGGACCCAACGGAACCGTGCGCTTCGGATCGCCGCCGCCCCAAACAATGTGTGTGAAGGATCCGCAAATAGCGGCCACATGCGCAAGCCCCGAATCATTACAGAGAGAGAATTTGGCGTTTCTAAAAAGTTTCCAAAGACCCGGAACAGGAACCCGACCAGTATAATCTCGAAGATCCGTCCCCTGGGTGCCGATCAAAGTTTGTGCGAGAGACACTTCTTTAGGACCGCCCACAATAATTCCCGGCCAACCCGTTTCAGACGACACTCGGGCTGCAAAAGACGCAAAATATTCTGCCGGCCAGCGACGGGACTCGGCCATCGAACCCGGTGCTAAAATCCAGTAAGGTTCTGCCAAGGGCTCCGCTACTTCAAAATCGGGCCAAGAATGCTCCGGAAAAAAACTAGAAACTTCGCCCTCAACACCCAGGTCCAAATCATTCTTAGAAGGCTGAGGCCAAAAACTCTGAACAGAAACTCGCGGCTGAATTTCAATAGGCAGAAGATTCACATAAGCTTGCGACCGATGATCCACGTGCTTCTTGTCCCAATGCACTTTTTCATTCAAGAGCCAGCCGCGAGCATCCATAGAATATCCGCGTCGGCGAGAAGCGCCCGTTCTTTTCAGCAACCAAGCAGCCGAAAGGGAGTTCGGTAAGGTGATAGCAAGATCCCAACCTTTCTTGAGCTGCCCCGCTGCCTTTTCTAAATTCTGAAATTTTTCACTCAGAGTACCCCGATAGACCTTGGGCAGAACGTACACCTCATCCACCAAATCTCGAAACATGACATCTTGAACCCAACTCGAACAAGCTACGGTGATCTTGGCGCGGGGATACCCCTTTCGTAAGTAGTAGTAAAAGGGATAGGCCAGGATTTGGTCCCCAATCCAATTCGGAGCGCGGATGAGAATCTTTTCCGGAGTCATCCTAATTCCGAGCCCTTCCCTCGCTCCACTCTCCATCCCGAAGAGGAGACAGATCGCCTTTGAATCGACGATGCGTCCAGAGCCACTGCCCCGGATGGGCGCGAATATGCTGCTCCACTCGTTGAGAGTAAGCGGCCGTGTTCGTAGCGAGCTCTAAAGTTTTTTCCTGATCCGGCATGTCCTGCCATTTCAACTCGGGCTCAAGATAAATACAAAAACGTCCGTTCGGTAACCGGCAATTTGTAACCGGAATGACTGTCGCCCCAGTTCGCTTCACCAATGTTGCCAAAGCAAGGCTCGTTCCCACTGGAACTCCAAAAACAGGAACTCTCACCCCAACGGGGGGGCCGGTATACTGATCCAGCACAAATCCCACGGTGCCGTTCTTTTTCAAGCAAGAGAGAACATCTCGCATCGTGCGGGGCTCGTAAGTTCCCATGACAGAACACTTGCGGCGGCCTTCTTCGATCGCTTCATGCAACCATTCCGGCTTCAAATGTTTGGTGACGAGCATGAGATCAAACCCGCCCAAGAGCGTTCCAATGCCCGACATGACTTCCCAATTTCCAACGTGGCTGGAAAGAAAGATAACACCCTTTCCCTTCGCCTTCGCTGCACGCCAATACTCGCTTCCTTCAACGGCGCCGTACTTCCGAATAAAGTAGGGCATAGGACCCAGCAGAAGGAGAATTTCAAAAACGAGATTTCCCAGGTGCCGATAGCCCTCGTCCGCAAGTGCTTTCCGCCGGGCTACTGCATCAGCAGAATCTCCCGGGAAAGCAATGTGCAGATTCTGACTAATCACTTTGTGACGAAAACGAACGAGACTTAAAAACTTTCCGAGCGCATTTCCCCAAAAAAGGCGAAGCGAAGAGGGCTGTAAATAGAAACCCCAAGCAAAGAGACGGAGGAAAGGAAGAACTAAGTATTTGCCCAAAGTTTCTGCAACCACACTTCCCTCCCTTCTTCAAAAACCAATTCCGGCTCTAAGACTACCACAGGTTGAGAAACAGGGCCGGCGAACGCCGAAAACTCCCGCCACTTCACCCAATCTTTTCCTGTTACCGCAATCCAATTATTCTCTCGTTTGGCTTGGCCTAAAATTCGATCCACATCCTCGGACGTGTAGCGAGCGTGATCAGGAAACGAAATCTGCTTTAAAATTTGATAACCCGCGCGTGCTGCGGAGGACCTTGCGGACTCAGAATCGGCAATTCCTGTGACCAGCCAAACGCGCTTCTTTTCTTCCGCCGGGGCTTGGAGCTGAAAACGAACGCGCACCTGTTCTTTCGCGAAAGCATCAATATAAAAAGGGCGCGTATCTCCCTTGGTCCAAACCACTAAATCGGCATATTTCAGGGCAGAAACGCTGTCGCGAAAAACGCGGCTCCAAGGGCCGCCAGAAGTGACGGCAACGATGTTCAAATCTTTCCGAATTTTCCAATGCTGAAAGCCATCATCCAAAATGACGAGGTCAAACCCACTCCCCTTTTCTAGGCAAGCCATGCGATAGGCTCTCACTCGATCGGCTCCGACCCCAATATAAGCGGAGGGAACGAGGTCACTGAGCAATAATGCTTCGTCACCCGATTCTGCCGCTGTGGGTTTCGCTTTGTGACGAAGGGAATCCTGCGAATCAATCACCCCGCCGGTATGCTCCCAGCTTCCCCCGTAACCCCGAATTAAAATGCAGACAGAGAGACCCTTTTCATGAGCTTCTCTTGCCAATTGAGCTACGAGCGGTGTCTTTCCTGCTCCTCCCGCTTGGAGATTGCCAACACTCACCACACGCTTGGCGGGATATATTTCTTGAGACAGATCGACGACATTTAATACGCCCGAACGTGCTAGCCCGCGGGCCAATCCCGAAAGTCCGGCCCATATTGCCGACACCAATCGAGTGGAAGCGCGTTTGGTCATTGCGCCTCCCGAGTGGGGAGCACCGCCAAAATTTCACGAGCCGCATTGCCGCTGGGTTTTTCATGCGCTTTCAAAGCCGTGCGAATTTTTTTGAATCCTTCAGTGATCTCCAAACGACGAGCGGGATCCGACAAGAGCGCTAACAATTCAGCATGAAGATTAGGAACAGTGACTTGATCCAAAAGAATTTCTTTTGCAACGTAAGGATCTCCCGCTTTGATGCCTGCTACGAGATTGACCAACCCCACCGGACCACCGTAGCGAATAAAAAGTTTGTAGATCCATTCTGTAATGAAGCTCGGTTTGTAAACCACGGCATGAGGACATCCCAGCAGTCCCGCTTCGAGGGTGGAAGTTCCTGACTTAATTAAACCCGCATCCGCAGCCAGCATACATTCGGCAGAATCTCCACGAGAAACTCGAATATCCAAGAAAGAAAGGTAGTCCGGAGTTGCGGCCTGAAATTCTCTCACTCGCTGTAAAGTCGACTCCACATTTGCGATGAGCGGAAGTGGCATGAGAACCGTCATTTTTCGATTCAGAGATTTAGCGGATTCAAAAGCTGCGCTGAGCATGACAGTCGTGTGAAACTTCAACTCTGCTGGACGACTGCCCGGCATCAAAATCGTGACGAGCGAATCTTGAGGAATATCGAGGTCTGCCCGGGCTTGAGCTTTGGATTTTTTTAGCGGTAACTCTTCAATCACTGGATTCCCAATGTAGACCGCCTGAGACACTTGAGCATCGCGATAAAAGCCCTCTTCAAATGGAAAGATGCAGAGAATTTTATTAAAGTTCGCCTTCAAGAATTGGAGCCGCTTCTTTCGCCACACCCAAACCTTCGGAGGAATGTAGTAAACCAGTGGAATTCCTAATCGACGAAGCCTAGGCGCTAATTTGAAATGAAATTCGGGATAATCAATCATCACCGCAATATCGGGATTTTCTTTTTCAGCAGCCTGGGTCAGCAAACGCAGGGCTTTTAGAATTTTAGGAAATCTTCCCAGAAGCTCCGAAAAACCCATGGCCATCAAACTGCTGGCATCCGCAATGGGACGCAGTCCCTCGGCCTGAAGCTTTGGGCCACCAATTCCAAAAGCATCGATTTCGATGTTTTTCTCTCGCGCCTCAGAACGAAGCGCTCTCAGCAACTCGGCTCCATGTAAATCTGAGGAGGCCTCAGCAGCCGAGATTAAAACTTTCACACTCAGCGAGAGACTCCCGTCTCGCTCTTTCGAATAAAACTGATGAAGTTCTTAATTTCTTGCAACTCACCATATTGAGATTCAATTTCAAGCAGGCATTGTTCCTTTTGAACATCTGGACGCATCCAAAGCTTGATACTGTCGTTAATCTTTTGAATCGTTTCAGCCGGGTAACCGCGACGACGAAGCCCGACAATATTGGCACCTTTCACATTCGTGGGACGTGTGCCCATGGCAATTGTGTAAGGGGGAACGTCGCGATCCAACCCTGAAAATCCGCCGATATAGGTGTGTGCGCCGACCCGAACGAATTGAGAGATGGCACAAGTTCCGCCGATGATTGCATACTCCTCCACAGTGACGTGGCCAGCAAGCTGTCCAGAGTTTGCAATAATCGCATGATCGCCGATCAAGCAATCATGACCTAGGTGAGTGTACGCCATCAGTAAGCAACCGTTGCCCACGCGAGTAACACCGCCACCTTGTTCAGTTCCCAAATTCAAAGTCACCGACTCCCGAATGGTGTTCTTATTGCCAATAACGAGCTTGGTGGCCTCTCCCTTATATTTCAAATCTTGAGGAGCAGCTCCAATGACACCAAACGGGTAGAAGATGTTGTCTTCGCCGATCTCGGTCCAACCATCGATCACGACATGACTCATGAGACGGGTGTTCTTACCGATCTTCACATGCGGTCCCACTACACAATAAGGACCAATATCCACTGAGGAATCAATTTGAGCTTCGGGATTTACAAACGCAGTTGGGTGAATCATTGAGTCACAATCCCTTCCGTTTTCAAAATCAGATTGGCCATGATTTCGCACTCCGCAACTTTCTGACCATCCACCATTGCAACAGCTTCAAACTGCCACAGTTTGCCACGGCACTTGGTCACGACAGTCTCTAAACGAAGCGTATCTCCCGGTGTCACGGGCCGGCGAAGTCTCAAATTATCAACGCCTACCAAGATACATTGAAAGTCTCGGGCAATGACTTCCACATCGTAATGTTCCACATAAGGATAGATCGAAAAACTAGAAGTTTGAGCCAACGCTTCGACAATCATCACGCCAGGCATGATGGAGAATGCGGGAAAGTGACCTACAAAGTAAGGCTCGTTGTAAGTGACGTTCTTGATCGTCACCACTTTAGTGCCATTTTTGGTTTGATCAAAAACCAAGCTCTTCACATCGCCAGAAGGATGGATCTCTAAAACGCGGTCGACCATCAGAAACGGAGCTCGATGCGGAAGATACTTGCGAACTTGGTCGATATTCAAACGATAACGATTATCATCCATGGACTTGATCCTCCGGAGACTTCTTTCGTTTGCGGTTCAGCGCTAAACGATTCAGAAAAGCATGTACTTTAAAGTGATCTTGAAAATTTCTTTGCGGAACTCCCACTGCGGTACCGCCAGGCGGAATGTCCTTGGTTACAATCGAAACAGCTCCCACGCTCGAGCGCTCGCCGATCTGAACCTTAGTCACCCCCGTCAGTCCACCGATGTAGGAATACTTTCCGATACCGGCACTCCCAGCAACTGCAGTACCCCCGCAGATCATCACTCCATCTTCGATCACGGAGTTGTGTCCAAGATGAACGTCATTATCCAGCTTCACGTGATTTCCAACAACGGTGTCGCCCATTGTGCCACGATCGATGCAGACGTTTGCTCCGCATTCAAAATCATCGCCAATAACAACGCGGCCGAGGTGATAGATCTTTTGATGACCAACGACCTCGCCCTTTTCGTTTTTCTTTGGAGCAAATCCAAATCCATCAGATCCGATAACGGTACCAGCATGAATGCGTGCATTTTTTCCGATTCGAACGCGCTCGTAGATAGATACGCCCGAAAACACCACGCTGCTTTCACCAATTTCTGCCCCATGGCCTACATAAGTATGAGGATAGAAGAAAGTTCCTGCGCCAATCTTAGCTCGCGCTGAGATCACAACGTAAGCACCCACTACAACGCCATCCCCTACCTCGGCTGAGGAATCCACAATCGCGGTCGGGTGCACTGAACTCTTCTGGCCCGTCGCTGGCGGAACATGCGCCATTGTAGAAAGACCTGGGGCTAGTTTTTCAGATACGACAGCCATGGCCAGGTAGGGATCTTTACAAGCCACCACAGCTGCCGACTTCCAAAACGGAAGCAGAGCCAAGTGTGCATAGAGTGCTTCAACAAAAGCCTCGCCCGTCACCAAAATCGTCGGACGCGACTTCATCAGGTCGGCTTGATACTCTTTCGCAAAAAAGAACGCGATGTCCCCATCGCGCGCAGTTCCTAGCGGAGCTGGCTTGGAAATCTCCAACTTCTTTTGAAGCTGGTCATCAACACCCCCCTTGTCGGGAGTGTTGATGACTCGCCCCTGAGTCCAGCTCAGAATTTCGGAAAGAGTAAAGGTCTTCAAACTCAGCCTTTGCCACCCTTATTGTAAGTCGAGATCACGTCTGAAGTGAGGTCGTCTTTTTCTTGAGAATAAAGAACGATCTTTTCGTTCTTTTCGATGACCATAGCGTAACCCTTTTTCTTCGAAGTTTCCGAAATGATCTTACGAAGCTTTGTAATGATGGGTTCGCTTAACTCTTGTTCTTTCTTTTGCAATTCTTCTTGAAAGCGCATTTGAGTTTCTTGGAATTTTACAAAGCGCTCTTGAATCTCTGCTTGCTTCTTGTTGCGAGCTTCTTCGTTCATCACGAGAGATTGTTTCTTAAAATCTTCGTGCATCTTCTTGATGGAGTTCCCTTCGGTCTCAATTTCCTTCTTCTTCGATGCAACAACTTTATCCAACTGAGTCTTCGCGCTCTTGCCGTCTTCAACGGATTGAAGTGCCTTTTGCATATCGACAGTGGCGATCTTGAATTCATCGGCTGCAGCGAAAGCTGATTTTGCTCCCACCATTCCGACTACTGCGAGGGCGACAACGAACAAATTCCGATATTTCTGAACCATTTTTTGGTTTCCTTTTCTTTCTGATGAATGCGGATGAAATAATGCGAAAAAACCACATTGCGCGGGTAAATTCAAGGAATTGCTGGAGTTCCGACGCGATCAACCGTCAGAACGGTGGGCCAATGAAGAAGTTAAATACTGGCGTTGACTCACCCTGCTGAGGATTGAACGGGAATCCCCACTCGAAACGCAGGGGGCCGATGGGAGAGAACCAACGCAAACCGAAACCGGCATCGCTGCGCAGCTTCAAGTTGCTGACAGGATCCCAACCGTTGAAAGCATTTCCGATGTCGTAGAAAACGACCCACTTCAGGCCCGCATCCTTCACCAACGGGTATTCCAACTCAAATAAAGCAAAAACCTCAGTTAAACCGCCGGTAGGCTCGTAGAAGGTGGCACCAGTGCTGGAAACTCTTTCGCGCTTAGGTCCAACGGTAAGAGGATAGAATCCCTTCAGATTGTTAGGACCGCCCAAAAAGAACTTCTCAGACGGCGGCACCGGCCTGCCACCAAAACCATTGATCTGACCCACTTCAGCATTGGTTCTGAAGACCAAGTCTCCAACCAGCTTTTTGTAATAACGCGCGTTCAAAATCAGTTTCAGGTATTTCTTGTCGCCGCCCAGGCCAGCGGTTTCAAATGAAATACTTTGATAATTCCCGGACGTCGTCTCGAAGCGGTTGTTACGTTTGTCACGAACGATACTGAAGATCACGCTAGAAAGATTCCCCGTGTCTGCATCGATGTCTTCTTGAGAAATCGACGGGTCCACCACGTCCTCAATATGGAGCCCTTCGTTCTTATACGTCAGGTATCCGTAAGTGTACTCCATCACCGGATAACCAAAGCGCACATCGAACCCGAGCTTTCGGGTGGTGTACTTATCCGGAATCGGGAAGGTCTGATAAAACACGTCGAATCCTGAAGAAATCCGAGTGTCCATTAAATACGGCTCTGTGAAGCCCAGGTTGATGCTTCTCATTCGCGGATCTTTTGCAAGCTGACCCGCCAAACTCAAAGTGTGACCGCGACCCATCAAGTTGATTTCAGAAATCTGAGTCGACAAGAAGAAGCCCTGCTGACTTCCGTAACCCGCGCCCAAAGTAATAGTTCCCGTGGGGCGTTCTTTCACGGTGATCTCGAGGTTCACCATGTCGTTCTTGCCCTTCGGTGTAACAGTGTTGAAAATCACTTCACCCGGAGCAAAGTAACCAAGGCGCTCCACGCTCTCGCGAGATTCTCGCAGGCGAGTTCCGTTGAAGAGGTCGCCTTCGTGAACTTTCAACTCGCGACGAATCACTTTGTCGTAGGTCTTGCTGTTGCCGTAAATATTGATCTCGTTAAAGTAAACGAGATTTCCTTTTTCAAAGTCGTACTCAATGTCGACTGTCTTCACATCGTCATGAAAAGACATCTTGGGAATGACGTTCACGAATGCATAACCGAGATCTTGATACTTTTCGGTGAGTCTTTGGATGTCGGCATTTCGTTTCGTAATACTAAAAATATCACCCGTCTCTAAACTCACGTCCCGCGCTAGCTCGTCTCGAGTGAAGAGCATGTCTCCACCGAAACTCGTCAATCCCATGGAGTACTGCTCGCCTTCATCTAAGTAGAGCGAAATGAAAATCCACTTCTTGTCGTCGCTGACAGTGACCACAGGATTTTCATATTTGAATTTGATGTATCCATGTTCGAGATAGAAGAAAGTAAGCTTGGCTAAGTCTTGCTTGAAAGCCGACTCTTTAAAATTTCCAGAAGAACTCAGGAAGGAGAAGAACCCTCCCTCTTTCGTATCTCCAAACACACCCTTCAACTTTTCGTCTGTGAACGCTTTGTTGTTTAAAAAGGTGATACGCTTGATTTGAACTTTTTCGTAATCGTTAATCTTGTAGATCAACTGGACTTCATCGAGCTTGTTCTTCGAGCTTTCATCGCGAGTAATATCAAAGTCGACCTTCGCGAGATAAAAACCTTTTTCTTCGTAATGCTTCTGAATCAACGCGACGTCGTTCTTCACCTTGTTGACGTCGAGGATGGCCCATTCTTTTAATTTCAAAACATCTTTCAGGTCACCAGAATCAATGCGCTGATTTCCTTGAAAAGAAATTTTGGAAATAACGGGACGTTCTTGAATCGTGAAGGTGAGCTTCACTCCATCAGCAGAGGGGTCGGCATCCACAGCAATGTCTTCGAAAAAACCCATCGCAAAAAGCGTGGTGATGTCGTTGTGAATTCCTTCTTTCGTCAGAATGGAGCCGGTCTTCGTGGAAATCTTCGCCAAGATGGCATCTTTCTCGATGCGCTTGGAACCTTTCACTTCGATGCTGCCGACTTTTTTTCCGTAGTAACTATCGCCCGCATTTCCAGAGCGAGAACGTTCTGCAGCAATCGCTTGAGATTCGAAAGGAACGGATCCCCCAAAGCCAAAAACGCATAGAAATAACAGCGCGAGTGGAGCGGAATGCCCTACCTCGCGGGTGAGGTATCTCAGAATAAAAGTCACAGGCTATGTCTAGGTGGCGGAAGGGGGGTTAGTCAATGATTTATCTGACAAAAACTCCGTCTTTCATGACTAAAGTCCGATTCATCCGTTTTGCTAATTCTAAATCGTGAGTCACCAGAAGGATGGAGACACCGGTGGCCTGATTTAAACGCACCAACAGGTCCATTACGTTAGAGCTATTGGCGGAATCGAGATTCCCTGTCAGCTCGTCTGCAAGTAGAAGCTTGGGACGTAAAATAACAGATCTCGCAATAGCAACCCTTTGCTGCTCTCCGCCAGAGAGCTCCGTGGGACGGTGTTCCAATCGGTGTCCAATTCCAACGAATTGCAAGAGCTCACGCGCCTGCTTTTCCGCGGGGGTTTTATGATGACCCGCAATCAACGCGGGCATCATCACATTTTCCAACGCGGTAAATTCCGGCAGCAGGTAGTGAAATTGAAAAACGAAACCTAAAGACCGATTTCGAAAATCAGAAAGAGCCTTTTCACTGAGCTGAGAAAGATCTTGCTGACCAAAAACCACTCGCCCGGCGGTGGGCGGTTCTAGCGTCCCTAAAATATGAAGGAGCGTGCTCTTCCCAACCCCAGAGGCGCCTGTGATGGCCACCATTTCACCCACTCCAATGGCGAAATCTACTCCGCGAATCACCGGAATTTCGGTGTTTCCTTTTTTGAAAGACTTTCGAATTCCTGTCGCCTGAAGAAGGGGCGTCTGAGTTCGTCCGGCCAAATTATTCATATCGAATCCCATCCATCGGCGACCGAATTGAAACACGATACGCCGGGTAGATCGCTGCTAAAAAAGTAATGACTAAAGCGGCAAGGGCCGTGATGCCTACCTCTTCCCAGCGAACCACTACCGGGAGAAAGTTAATGTAGTAGATATCGGGAGGCAACTCGATCCAGCGAGTTCTCTCAAGAATTTGATTCAGCACTAGCCCGAGCAGAACTCCGGCAGTTGTCCCAATCGCTCCAATCCCCACTCCTACAATGCAGAAGAGCCGAAAGTTCTGGCTCTTAGAAAAGCCCATGACCTTGAGAATAGAAATTTCCTTAGTCTTGTCATGAATCATCATCATCAAAGTGCTGACCACATTAAATGCCGCAACAATGACAATGATCGTGAGAATAATGGCAATCACCACCTTCTCAAGCTTGATGGCGTAGAAAAGATTTTTGTTGAGCTGACCCCAATCTTTCGCCCGAAAGGGGTAACCGAAACTGCTGCTCAATGTTCCCGAAGCTTTGCGTGAATCCGCGTACGGCGCTAGTTTCATTTTAAGCGCGGTCACTTTTCCGGGTTGCTGCAAAAACTTTTGAACCGAAGCAATCGGCGTATAAATAAACTTCGAGTCGTATTCGTACATTCCCATTTTGGCGAGACCCACCACGACTGCTTGCATGACCTTGGGCTCGGACGAACCCTCGCCATCTGAAACGGCTGGAGCAATCAGACGAATCGCGGAACCAACCTTTGCCCCGAGTCGCTCAGCTAGAGCGTACCCCATGGCGACCTCATTTTCAGATGCCGGCATTTTTCCACGAATAATTTTCTGCGGAATCGTGGTGACCTGATTGAGGGTGGTGAGATCCACCCCTTCAACAACGGCCCCTGCCACACCATTCGGGCCGGAAACCATAATCTCGGTCACAAATGAAGCAGTGATCGCACGAAGGTTGGGCAAAAGATGCTTCACTTTCGATTCGATGACTCTCGGATTCGCAATAGGTTCTGAGCGCGTGTAGAGAATGACGTCGCCATTTGTTCCAGTGATCACTTTAGCGAGTTCGCCTTCAAAACCGTTGATCACACTAGTCACCACGGTCAGAGAGAGAACGCCTAGAGCAACCCCGACGACTGAAACCCAGGCAATAAAGGAAATGAACTGATCAGAAGATTTCGAAAGCAGGAACCGTCGGGCAATCAGAGATACTGCCGACTTTCCTGCCATGAATTAATGTCCCTCGAGGTAAGCCTGTGCATCGAGTGCGGCCATGCAACCCGTTCCTGCTGCCGTCACAGCCTGACGATAAACATGGTCAGCCACGTCACCTGCCGCAAAAACTCCGGGCAAGCTCGTCTTCGTGGAACGCCCTTCGGTAATCAGGTAACCGGTCTCATCACACTTCAACTGAGTGCGGAACAAGCTAGTGTTGGGGTCATGACCAATGGCCACGAACAGTCCGGCGATTTTTAATTCAGAATGCTCGCCAGTTTTTAAATTCTTCAAGGTGACGCTGGTCACTTCCTTGTCCCCATGAATTTTTTCAACTTCAGAATCCCAAGCAAACTTAATCTTGGGATTGTTGAGGGCCTTCTCCTGCATGATTTTGCTAGCACGTAGAGAATCGCGACGGTGAATCACCGTCACCGACTTTGCAAAGCGAGTGAGAAACGTGGCTTCTTCCATCGCCGTATCACCACCACCGACGACAGCGATATCCATGTTTCTGAAAAAGAAACCATCGCAAGTCGCACACGAGGAAACACCTTTGCCAACCAACTTCTTTTCCTCAGGAAGTCCAAGCCATTTGGCCGAGGCACCGGTGGCAATAATTAAGGTCTTAGTGAGTACTTTGCTTCCATCAGCAAAATGCAATTCAATCGGCTTGCTCTTGAGCTGAACACTTTTTACATCTTTATTGATGAAACGAGTGCCGAAGCGTTCGGACTGCTTTCGAAACGCTGTCATGAGCTCAGGACCCATCACGGGTTCAGCAAATCCCGGATAGTTTTCGACATCGGACGTAATGGTGAGCTGGCCTCCGGGTTGCTGACCCTCGATGACGAGCGGCTGCAATCCGGCGCGGGCGGAGTAAATCGCGGCAGTTAAACCGGCCGGACCCGATCCCAGGATAGTGACCTGTTGAACGTCCGACAGAGACTTATTTTCCATTAAGAATTGAGCTTACGACCTGATCCTTCGCTCTGAGCGATTTCTTCAATGCTGACATATTCAGCATTCGCTGCATCGTCCGGCAAGCCATCCGTAATTTTCTGAGCTTCGCCCGGAGTGACCACGCCGCGATCCACATTGCGGGCAACCACGCGATTATCAAACTTCTTTGCGTCTACTGCTTCATGGAGGAGTGTCATATCCTGACTAAATAGAACAGGTGGCGTCATCGTGTCAAGGAAAGGCTTTTCCTCAGGGTTTACTACTCTAAATTCGCCTTCTGGAAACGTGAGCCAGGCGGGCATCCATGCCCCAGGCCTCCCTTCCTGGTCGGCCTTTTATGTCTCAGTTTCCAGAAGGCGAATTTAGAGTAGTAAACCCTGAGAAAAAGTCTTCCCGCACGTGTCCGCCGCCTGCTCTTCAACACGTGAGGAGAAGGCCTGCGGAAATTCCAGGCTGACGTCCACGCGCCCGGGACCTGGCACTGACCCCAAGGTTCCCAGAACTCCTTTCTCAGAAACCGAGACATAAAAGGCTTCGCAGGATGCGAAGCCTGGGGCATGGATGCCCACCTGGCTCGCGTTTTTGAGAAAGGAGTTCTGGGAACCTTGGGGTCAGTGCCAGGTTTTGGGATCGTCGCGATCGCCTTCAAAATCCCCGGGCTTGGGCGGCTCGTTATTGATGATGAGCTTCAGGTGCTGGCGCCCTTTTTTGGTAGCCGCCGCGAAGGGATTGCGCCCCATGAACTTCGCTAGAAGTTTACCCTGACGATTTCGTTTAATGACCATCCAGCTGGCCTTTCCCCAAAGGTAGAGAAATCCAGCCGCCATCCCCGCCAAGTGAGCTGCACTAGACAGTCCGCCCCGACCCGAAAACACCGAGGTCATGAACTCAAGACCAGCCAAGATCCAAACAAAGTTTTTGGCCTTCATCGGGAAGACCATCATGAACAACAAGACGCGCTCGCCGTAGAGAAGACCAAACGCCATGAGCAGGCCGTAGATTCCGCCAGAGGCGCCCGCCATCGGGTGGTGCAAGCCATCGCTCCCACGAACAAAAATTTGGAGAAGCAAGTAGCTCACTCCTGAAAAAGTCGAACAGAAAAAGAAGAACCGTAAAAAACGCCAACGCCCCCAGATAGATTCGAGCTCACTTCCGATCATCGCCACCATCATGAGGTTCAGGAAAAGTTGCAACACATCGAAGTGAACGAAGACATAGGTGAAGAGCTGCCAGAAGCGGTGCTGGAGCATGAACTCGGCTGGGACTAATCCCAACCAGCTCATGATATTCATGCCCAAAAACTGGTCGCCCGTTTGCTGTAGGACAAAGCCCACTACAAAAGCGATCAAAAGAACCTTAGATGCAGGGGTCAGACGAATGGGCATAGAATGTTAAGTTAACCTTTTTCAGCGAGTTCAACAAGGAACCCACCAGTAGACTCCGGATGAACGAAGTTGACACGCATCTGATGCGCTCCAAGCTTAGGTTCTTCATAAACCAAACGAAACCCCTGGTTGCGAAGTTTATCGGACATCGTATCCAACTCTCCTTGAGGAAGAGAGAACGACAGATGATGAATTCCTGGCCCTCGCTTTTGAATAAACTTTGAAACCGTCCCAGTGGGATCCGTCACTTCTAAAATTTCGATTTGAGCCTGCTCTTTAGGGAGCGGAATAAAGTGCGTTCGTACCCCTTGCTCCGGAACATCTTCGACGTGGTCCACCCCGAGTCCGAGAATCAGAAAGAGCTTTTTAATTTTAGAGAGGTCTGTAGCGGCTATGGCGATGTGATCTAAAACGGCTTTGGTCATGCCCATTCCTTATCACAACATCTAAAGGCCTAAAATGGGACGAGGACTACTACCACCTGTTGCTGTACCCAATCTGGCCTCCTCAGCCCTCGATTAGCAGATGATAGCAGTCCTCAGTCAAGGTGCCTATCCTCGAGTACCCACCAACAAAGTGCCTCCAGGCTAGACAAAGTACTCTTCGGTAGATGAACGGTTAACTTTAGGGTTTTAAGTGTTTGCTACTTAGTAACGGAACGGAATGCCGCCGTAGCCACCCATGTAGTTGCTATAATTCGACAGGGTTTGCTGAGCACGCATTTGCGCTTCGTAAGCTTGCTGTTGGTTCAGCATATAGTTCTGCTGAGCCTGATTTCCACGCTGAGCTTCGAGCATTTGGGTTTGAGCTAAAACGTTTTGGTAGCCGGCAGCATTCGCACCGCCGTAGCCGCTGAAACCGTTATTGAAGCCGATTGGACCACCGCCCCAGTAACCACCACCGGGCATGAAGCTTTGTCCACCGCCAAACATGGGGAGGCCACCCGCGAAGGCGCCCGCGCCGAAATTTCCATAAGCTGAAAACGGCGAGAAAGCTGACATCGGCTGAATGGCTGGGATACCGCCGTAGCCGCCGTAACCACCGAAGCCGGCGTTAAATCCTGCTCCGCCGCCAAAAGCCGGATAACCAAACGGAAGGCCGCCGCCAGCGAAGGCATTATAGCCTCCACCGAAAGGAGGGAAGCCTGAGAACGGCATACCGCCGCCGAAGCCGCCGCCAAAGCCGGCACTAAATCCAGCTCCTGCACCAAAGAATGGCGAACCACCGATGTTGAAGCCGGCATTGAAGTTGGCGCCGATGCCGCCACCAAAAGCTCCGCCTCCAAATCCGCCAAAACCACCGAACCCGCCAAAACCACCGAATCCGCCGCCAAACCCGCCAACAGGTCCGGGACCGTAACCCGGAAGTCCTGGGCTCTGACAGGGAATACCAATAGTCGCACACTGACTCAGGTAGTTGTTATAAGCGCCGTAATAACCGTTGTAATAGTTATTGAAGATGCCTGCGTATTGTTTCGTATTGTAAGTACTCGCGTAAGTTTGAAGTCCACCGAGCACTGCCGGCATCGCTGCTTGAATGCCGTAGATCCAACGATCGCCGTTGGTAGCCGGAGCCGGGCGCATCGCTTCGATGATCTGACAGTCTGGGCAGTTTTCGATCACGTTCTCGATAGCTCGAGTCACGCGTTTTTTATCTGCAGCAAGACCGTTTTCTTTATCGTTAATATCTTCTTTCAATTGCTTGATATCTGCTTCGATTTCACGAATCTTGAGTTTGCGCTTCACACTACCGCACGCCTCAATCGCATCCGCACAAGCAGCGGAAACGTAACCGAGTTCAGCAATAGACGCGCTCTCTCTTTCACGATTCAAAATCGTTTCGCCCAGGCGTTCGCAAGATTTTCGTCCCCGACTTGAAATGCTTTCCCAAGCAGCTTCCAGATTTTCCATTTCCTTCTTGCTGAAGATGAGCTTGGCATCTTCGGCATTACAAGCAGCTTGGCAATCATCGCAGGAGCGATTATCGAAAGTTTCGAGCGAATAGACCTCTTGGTCTTTTTTGGTTTGAGGACGATTGCTCTTCAACGCCACAATGGCGCGCTCACGCACGCTGATTTCTTTTTTCTTAGCAGAAACTTGGTCTTCAATATCTACCAACTGAGCACGCAGGTCGCGAAGCTCAGAGCCGCGACCGCGAATATCATCGCGCTGTGCTTTATCGCTATCGTCAGCGTGGATCTGGGTGAAGGACACACTGGAGACTACGAAACTAATCAACAATAGATGTGTAGTTTTTCTAAGAATCCCCATATTCATCTTGAATATCCCTTTCCCCTACTCAATGACTCTTCGGTCATTTGCTAAAAAAGCTGAAGTTTCCACGACTCAGAACCATTCTGAGCCCTGGAAACCTCAACTAAGTTAGAACTGACGTACTAGAAAAACTTAGTAAAAACCGGCGCCTGCGTTGATACCAAAATTGATACCGCCGCCAGCTAACGCGCCAAGTCCAGCACCGAGCACCAGACCTGCACCCAGGCCTAAGCCCAAGTTGCCGCCGCCGCTATAACCGTTATAACGGTAGCTTTGACGACCCGAGAACGAATAGGCACCCGGGAAGCCGCCGCCGTAGTAACCGGCTCCAATTCCAATTCTTGCACCGAAGTTAGCTCCGTACTGCATCGGGTAGCCACCGCCGTAACCAATCATTTGGTAACGTTGAGCTGCCTGATAGTAGCCAGCCTGAGCTTGGTACATGTACTGAGCAGCGCCTTGATAGTACTGCTGAGCTTGAGCCATTTGCATCTGGCGGTAGTAAAGCTCTTGCTGAGCTTGGTACTGCTGCACCTGCATTTGATACTGGTACTGTTGGTACTGCTGATACTGCACGTACTGTTGGTACTGTTGATACTGCTGCATTTGCGCTTGGTACTGTATGTACTGTTGGTACTGTGCGTACTGTTGCTGCTGCTGCATCTGCATCATGTATTGATACTGGTACTGTTGAGCGTACTGTTGCTGGTACATGATTCCTGGATTCACCATGTAGGGACTTGCGTACGGCAAACCTAAGTTTGCGCCGATTCCCAAGTTTGCACCGATGCCGAAGTTCGCTCCAATTCCGAAATTCGCGCCGATACCGAGATTTGCTCCGATACCACCGTTAATTCCAGCGTAACCATAAGCAGGAAATGAGGTCAAAGCCGGCAACGCGCTCAGACCGGTCAAACCTGCGTAGCCGCCACCCACGAACGGGGCATACGGGTAAGCGCTGTAACCAGCACCCGCACCTGCGTATAAATTTGCACTCAAACCAAAGCTTGCACCTGCACCGAGGTAAGCAGCACGGCTCACGCGGCCCTTGGTGTTATTTTCTTCGCAAGTCGGGCAATCTTCCGAGAGAAGATTGTCGCGAGCTTTTTCGAGATCTTTCTTTTCAGTCTTAAGCTGAGCTTGTTCACCCTCGAGAGCTTCGATATCTGCCAAAATCGATTCACGCTTTTGGATTGCATCTACGCGCGAGCATCGAGCGACAACGTCGCCGCAGCTTGCACTGAGACCGTCGATCGATTTACCTGCAGCTTCAAAGATACTTACGCACCAAAGTCTGCCACCCACACCGTTAGCGGGGTAAGCAATCGAGCCGTCAGCTCCTGCCTTAAATCTGCCTTTGAAGAGCTTTTCGACATCCGAAATACAAGCACTGTCTGCTTCGGGTCGGCAAGCATCGTTACATTCGCCGGCCTGGAAGCCTTTGTCTGAACGCTTACGTCCAGAAGCGACTGATTCTGCTTTGCTTAACTCTTCTTTTTTAGCCTTAATCTTTTTTTGGTTGTCGGCGATGAGATCTTTTTTATCAGTGATCTCAGATTCGACTTCCTTAATCTGGGATTTAGTTGCGGCATTTGCCGTGATCGGCATTGCCAACATCAGAAAAATGAAAGCCGTCCAAACCAATTGACTGGTTCTGATCTGCTGGGTTCCACGCAACGTTTTCATACTCAACTACGCCTCATCCTATCGTCATCAGTTACAAAGCTAGGCCGCACCTTCGACCTTAGACTTTGAGTTTGATTTTGAAGGGATTTGAGAAGTCCTATTTCACCGGAGAATGACGCGCAACGGGTGAACTACTCCACTCATCTCTCTTCTGGGTCTCTAGACTTCCAGCCTGGAAATCCATAGACCACTCTCTTGACACAGGATAGCAATAGCCAATAGAAACGGTCAAGCATTAAATGACACAGGGGGGTGTCCCAGCTAACACATGGAAATGATTAGCCTACTCGGGACTTGCGAACCGCTTCTCGACGCTTCTTGTGGCTTCTTTTCTTAGCAGCCTGGCGTTTGCGGTTCTTCATCTTCTGAGTTTTACGTTTACGTCCTCTACCCATAGAACCAACGGGTGTCTGCTATTTTGGGGGCTTTGGCAAGCAATAAGATGTGTTTTTTCATGCTTTTAGCAGAGTTTCTGAACCCCGGGGTTGCCCCCCCTGCCGCCATCTGTTAGCCTGATTGAGGCCGCGAAAGTCAGGAAGGATTCCTGACCCGATTTTGACCTTCCTTACTTATTTAAATACAGATGAAGAGGATAAGTGAATGGACACCGAAATCCTGCCTTTAAACTCCAGTACGACTTCTACCCCCAGCAAACCTTCGGAGGGGGGATCTTCCGCTTCCTCTATAGTGACGGGAGGTGAATTCGCGCCCGGAACGATGGCGATTTATGCTCTTCATGGCAAGTGTTTAGTGGCCGCTTTAGAGACCCGCACAGTAGGCGGTGAAACCAATCGATTTTATAAACTCGAAATTCAGAAGTCCGCGCTCTCTCGCTCGAGCCGCCCAGAGCCGGCCATTTGGCTTCCGGTAAACACTGCGCGCGAGCGAGGTTTACGCGAAATCATGAGCCCAGCCCAAGCTGAGGTGGTCTTCGCTATCTTAAATAGTCGAGAATACTATTTTTCGATCGACGAAGCCTGGAACATTCTCCAATCCAAGCTGGAAACAACCATTCGCCTTGAAGGCGCGGCCGGGATGGCCAAAGTCGTGAGCTTTCTACACGTCTTAAAAAAGAGACAAATCGTTCCCACTCCCGAAGTCGCAAAACTCGACACCCTCGTTCACAAGCTGATGATGCGTGAGCTCGTCGAAGTGATGGGCGAACAGCCGCGCGCAATTGACGACAGAATCACGAAAGCGCTTCGGCATAAGCTCCTGCCGGATCATTGATCACAGATCACATTAAAATTAAGCCGCCTTAACGTCCACCCGCCGAGCCCTCTTAACACCAGTCACTGCATACCCGCGGACCTGAGCCTCAAACCCGCTCTGAGAGAGTAAGTCCTTAATCTCTTCGAAACGAAAAGATCGTAAAATGCTGATCAGGCAATCGACTTGCACCATCAGAGGAGCAACAGGAAATACAGTGCAGAATAAAAAATTTTGAATACTCCAACGATGAAATAAAGGCGTCAACATTCCAAGAACCACGCTGGGAATCAGCAAGAGGAGGTGCTTTAAAAAATACAAAGCGGTCCGTTCGATTGGTTCGATAATAAGCACGGCGCTCGCCTGTTTGCCAATATTCCTTAAAGCATTGTGAGCTTCTTTATCAGATAGATGGTGGAAACAGGAACACAAAATCACCGTACTCCCGGGTAAAATCTTTGCCGTAGCCATATTCACTGATTGAAGTGTTGCTTGCACATTAGGAAACTGTTTAGCAAGCCTTTTAAAAATGGGCAGGCAGGGATTCAAATCACTAATAACCACTTTTGGAGGCTGCTTCTGGGAGGGCCAACTTTTAAGAACAGCACGAATATGGGTGGCGCTTCCACTACCTAGATCTTGCACCTGTGTCGACGACGTCTGCTCCATTAGATCTTCCAATATTGAAGCAAGCCCTCGGTAATAACCGCCAACATTTAATACGAACCCCAAGCAGTTGATGTACGGTTCCTTGAAAACCTTTGGAAGGTAAGATAGGTCATTTAATTCAGTCCAGAGCACGCGACGGGCGAGGAAATCTATCTTCATAAGATATCCATCGGCACACCACATATTTTGGGGGATTCGCATTTATGACTAAGGCCTTGCCCACAGCTAACCTTCGGTATGCGATAAGAAAATCCCCACTTCAGCGCCGGTCCGAGGTGACTTTTCAATCAATTTTACAAGCAACCATTCGCTTTTTGGGAACTGAACAGAAATCATTCACCACAGCTCAGATCGCAAAAGTGGCAGGAATAAGTGTCGGTAGCCTTTATCAGTATTTTCCAAACAAGCAGGCGATTGTCGCAAAAGTAATCGAAGTTCACGCCTATGAAAGCATAAAGCGTTTGCAAAAGGTTCTTGCCACAGTCGAAGGGTCTGAACCCATCGACTGCGTGGGCCCACTCGTTTCTTACATTGTCGAATTTTATGATGAGAGAAAGTTCGTACTACGATTTTTATACCGGCATATTTTCGAGGTTTACCGTGAGGAAATTCTACGAAAAGTAAAACGAGACGCTGCGGAAGCCCTGTTCAATTTTCTTCAGGATCGCAAGCAGTTTTCTAACGAAGAACTCCGATCCAATTTGGTTTTATGTGTAAACGCGGTCGTCGGCGTTTTAGAACACTATGTTCAATATGACGTTGAAGGTTTCGATAAAGACAACCTCAAAAGACAGTTAACTACACTGGCCCGCAGAAGCGTTGGAATTACAGAAAATCCGGTCCGTTCAATAACTAGAAGTAGTCTGCCACCGACTTGACATTCGGATTAGCGAAACATTTTTGAAGAAACTTTATGAGTACCACTTCTTGAGATTCTTCAAGGATTGCCCTTGCGGGGTCACGACCTCCGTACCTCCGCAAATTGCCATAGGGTAGCCATTGGCCGAACATCTCTCTCCGTTTTCAATTAGGTCTTCTACGTCCCACAAATATAGGTGGTGAATTCGCGCCGGCGGCCAAACCAATCGATTTTATAAACTCGAAATTCAGAAGTCCGCGCTCGAAATCATGAGCCCTGCCCAGAAAGAGACAAATCGATGCGTGAATTAGTAGAAGTGATGGGCGAACAGCCGCGCGCGATGGATGACAAAATCACCAAAGCACTTGGCGGAGTGCTAAACTTAGTTGAAATTGCAGCATGACCTCACCGCGTTTAGAATGGGTTCACCAGAATCCAAAC
>JAIEMT010000042.1 GCA_019751945.1 bacterium | reverse complement strand
AGTCAAGAAAACCCTCTTTCACCCTTATTCTCGTTCAAACCACTGTGAAAAACTTGTTTCTTAACCGGACACGCCTGTTAAAAATTTAAATTTCTTTCCCCCTAGAAGGCCAGCGAGGCGGGCCTGCGAAGCAGGCGAGCGCCGGATGCGCGAGAGCCTCGATGGGACAACCACGGATATATGGGCGGCAGGCAGAAGCTCACACATCGCACACCCACGCCCTCCCAACGAAATCCCCTCGACCCTCTTCTGGAGCTGGTATAAGCCGTTCCCATGAAACATCTTCTCCTACTTCTGATCCTCGCCCTCACCTCCTGCGCAGCACCGGCTTACAAACCCGATCAGCGCAAAGCCCCCCAGCAAGCCGCGCATGCGCGACATGAGGAGAATCGGATCACCACGCCTGACGGTACGACGCTTTTTCACCAAACTTGGTTGCCTCGATTTACTGAGGCGCGTGCGGTGTTTGTGATGGTGCATGGATTGAAAGATTACGGCGATCGTTATGCGCAAACGGCGGGCGAGCTGGCGAAAGCGGGCTACGCCGTGCACGCCGCGGATTTGCGCGGGCATGGCGATTCATCGGGCGATCGCGTTTGGGTGGATTCGTTTCAGCAATATCTCGACGATCTGGATTTGGTTTTGCAGAACGTGCGCAAGCAACATCCGAACAAACGCATTTTTCTTTTTGGTCACAGCATGGGTGGCGCGATCGTCACTCTTTACACGATTCAGAAACAACCGAACCTGGCGGGCATGGTGCTCAGCGCTCCCGCGCTCGGGAAATATAATGTCTCGGGATTCAAAGCCGGTGCAACGAATGTGTTCGGATCGATTTCTCCCACTCTCGCGGTCTTCTCACTCGATGACGAAAAGTTTTCTCGGGATCCCAAGGTCGTAGCTGATATGAAAACCGACCCTCTGATTTATCACGGCGCGGCTCCTGCTCGAACAGCGAAGGAACTTCTAGGAGCGTTCACTCCGATTCAAGAAAAGATGGAAACGATTCAAGTTCCCATTCTCTGCCTGCATGGCACGGCGGATGAACTCACCAATCCTCAGGGCTGCAAGGACCTGGTGAAGCGCGCTTCCAGCAAAGACAAGACGCTGAACCTCTACCCGGGGCTCTTCCATGACCTGCTCCACGAACCCGAAAAAGACAAGGTTTTGGGCGATCTCCTAGCCTGGCTGAAGCGCCACTAATCTTCATAAATAATTGATATTACTAACTAAATTAACTGATGTATTTAATCAGTTATTGGGATATAGTCGCGCCCGCTTTGAAAGGAAAAAGTGACTATGAAGAAATTGATTGTGTGTACTGCGCTCGTGTTGAGTGCGTGTGGATCGGAATCGAAGCCGGAGATTTTACCGGATCTATCGGCAAAAAAAACTGAAGCGGTCGTTTTTAAAACGGAAGTAACCACGTTAGCAGATGTTTCCCCCGTCGCAGTGGAAACTCCGGCTGTCCAAAACCCTCCCTATCTCCGTAAGACTGTTACGCCTGTTAAAAACACGGTCAATTTGGTTGAGAACGAAGTGGAATATATTTACCCCATCAAAGACGGAGCCCTGGCAGCGAGCCCAACCAAGATTGCAGATAACGAGTGCGCTTCGGACGAAAAATACACTGCGAAATTTTCAATCAGTTCAATGGTGAAGTATGGCCTCTATCGAGACATCCCAGGAGAAAGCTTCGTTCTGACCGGGACTTGCTCGAAGAAGAGAATCCCCCTCCCCGTCGAAGGATTCGGCCGAAAGTAAACCCTCAAATTCCGTACTAGCAATGCTGGTACGATGGTGGTAGTCCCCCGACCCATGAAAGTCGGGGGATTTTCCACAGCACTTCTTGTATTTTCTTTTCTCATAAGTCCGCTTGCTCAAGCAGCTCCGTGGACTGATGAAATCCTCCTGCAAAAATTTGAAACAGCTGCGAATCGGGAGCTCATTGCGCAAGGGCAAGGCCAGATCGTTACAGGTTCGCTGCAAATCCATCCGTCCAATCATTTAATTCGAGCCGGACTTATCCAAGCGCTGGGAGATGTCTTTGGCGAATTCTACGCCCTCTTCGGGCACGGCCAACTCTGGGACAATGTCATCGATTTCTACACGATCGACTTCCTGGTTTGGGATGCGACCTACCCGCGCTGCATGAGCGGAGAAGCGCAGATTCGGGTCGTCCGACTCTCTGAAAAAAGCTTCGCTCTCGAATACTATAACGGCACTTGGAGCTTCGTTCCCAGCTTCTTCCATCCGGAATACGCCCTTCAGGCTGTCGACAATTCTAAGTGTAATCAGTAAGTTAAGTTAATAGATCCGCTTCACACAATCCTGCTCAACTCCCGCTTGCCGCAGGAGGTCACATCGGGTAGGTTGCCCCGCGTTATCATTATAACGAACGCCCCGAGGAATGGATCTATGCTTCGACTAGTTGGAATTTTTTTACTCACCGCTCTTATTCAAAACGCCACCGCTGCTCCGAATAATTCTTTCCGATCGGATGGAGAATTGGAGTGGACCAACAATAATCCCAGCGCTCGACTTTGGAGAATTACCACGGACCCCGACTACGCGTGGAATTTCACGGTCGACAAGCGAAGCACTTACAAAATCATTGTCGACGTTCCTCATGGTGAAGAGGATAAAGTTTTCATTCTCGCCAATCCGAAACTTCCGGAAGGCTCGAAGATCGACTGGTATCGCAAAAAAGGTTACGCGCTAGTTTCTTGGACTCCGAAAGCCAAGGACATGTTGGTTGACACCGGAGAAGCCGCCACGCAACGCGGATTTCCTCTCGAATTCAAACTTGTCTCAATTGATCGCGGCGAACTTTATTCGCGCACATCCGTGATGATCAACATCACCGACTCTCCAGGCACCTTCACTATCACTGTTCCCAAAAAAGAAATCGTCATGAAGCCGGGCGAAAGAATTGAAATTCCCGTTTCTGTTTCTGGTGATGAAGTAACCATGACCAGCAATTTCGTGGCCATTGATCAGGACACCTATCCGATGAAGGGGGAGATCGACATCACTCCTTTCTTCAACAATCCTTCTGGGCAATACAAAGTGATTTACCAGGCCCCAAAAAATGCTTCGGGTGAAACCTTTCAGATTCGAATGATTGCAACAGATGCGCGTGGAGCAAAAGTGACCTCCGCACCCATTTCAATTCGCATCGACGCCCCTCCCGGAGCTGTGACCATTCAAAATCCGATGGCGGTTCCAACAAAACCCAGCGCAACCCCGGCAACGATTCCATCCGACGCACCGGTGGCGCCACCTTCGTCGAACGAAGCCCGCAGTGGGCCCTCGGATTTTACCGACCAAGGAATTGCCGTGCCGAAAAAGAGAGACGCGAGCGGTGCCTCAGTCAATCCACCTGCTCCGCCAAGACAAGTGCTCCCCGCGCCGACATTACAGCCGACACCTGCGGCGATTGGAGCTGCCGGCTCGAAGCAACCTCCGGCGCAGGCGCCTAGCCCTAGCAGCAAGCCGTTGAATCGGCTCACTCCGGCGAAGGACTAGAAGACTAGAACGTCACGCTCTCGACTTCTTTTTTATTTTTCTCTTGTTCGATCTGATCGATCTTCAAGCGCATGAGAATCACACGCCCAATTCGATAGAGAAGCGTGTTCTCTTCGATGCCATCGGTAGGAATGGTCTTGGGATCCTCGAGCGCATCTCGCTGAACCAACTGTTCTTTCAAAACAGAGATGCGCACACCCTGTTTATTCATATTGTAGAAACCGGTCGCCACGGTGACTTTGAATCGATACTTGGTTTGTAAATACTGATCAGGCGCTCCAAAGGAATCGATGAAGTTTTTTTGAGAAGTATTGTCGGTCCAGCGGGTTTGCAAAAATCCAGAATCCCGGTTTGAAATATCCAAGCTGTAAGATTTCAAAGACTCCGTCACCGCTGCCCAAGAAGTATTGAAATCCGCAAAAAAGATTCGGGTAAAGACTTGGCCGTTCGCATCCGCGCCCACCGATTTTCGGTAAGCCGTCGTACACCCCGAACTGACCAGCATGAGACCGGTTAGGAAAATCCCGGTAAATCCCCTGAATTCCACATAAAAAGGGTACAGAATTGAGTTGCCCTTTGTCAACGCCCCGTGGTTTAAAAGAATCTGGATGAAAGCCGAGAACTTAATGGAAATTACGCGGGTTCTGAAGCTGGAAGGGGACGCCATCCTCCAGTGTGCCCAGCGTTTAGAAGCCAGCCCTGAGGCCGGCGCTCAGATGGACAAGGCGCTCGACCTCTTCAAGTCCACACTCGAACAGGGTGGAAAAATCGTGGTTACGGGCGTTGGGAAATCCGGAAAAATCGCGCAAAAAATCGCTGCGACTTTGTCCAGCACCGGAAGCCTTGCCGTATTCTTGCACCCCACAGAAGGATTGCACGGCGACATCGGTGTCGTCACTTCTCGGGATGCGATTCTGGCCATGAGCCACACCGGGAATACCGAAGAAATTTTGAAACTCGTTCCCTCGTTGCGAACGTTGCGCGTTCCGATTGTGGGAATGGGGGGAAATGATCAATCTGTTCTGGCTCAAAAATGCGACGTTTGGTTAGACACTTCAGTCTCGCAAGAGGCTTGTCCGCATGGATTAGCTCCCACCACTAGCACCACCCTGGCGCTCGCGTTGGGAGATGCGATTGCCGTGACGTTGATGAAGCTCCGCGGATTTAAATCGACCGACTTTGCTGCAAACCATCCCGGAGGCTCGCTTGGAAAGCGCCTCACCCTGCGCGTTTCAGATCTCATGCAACGGGGAGATGCGGTTGGTACGGTCACTAAGGAAACGCCGATCGATGAAGTGATTGGCTGCCACACGAAGAAAAATCTCGGCGCGGTTTTGGTCGTCGAGGGATCCAAACTTTTAGGAATTATTACCGATGGGGATATTCGCAGAGCCCTCCGCCATCGGGACCGCTTCTTTGATTTCAAAGCCAAGGACGTCATGAGTACAAAGCCAGTGACGATTGACCCGGACCAGATGGCGCAGGAAGCATTGACGCTGATGGAAAATCGTCCGAATCAGATTTCGTGTTTAGCGGTGGTAGACGCCCAGGGAAATTGGGCTGGAGTCATTCGACTGCATGACCTCGTCAGAAACCTCTAGAAACGACCTTTCCGAGAAATGTCCGGACTGCGGCGGCCCAATGGTGACGCGCCCCGCCCATCGTTTTCCCATTTGGACGCAGATTGTCTTTGCTTTAAGCTTTGTGATGTTCCTTTTCCTCTTCGAAAAGGCTCAAGCCTATCCGCCCATCCTCTGGGCCTGGAGCGCGTTTCAAGTCTTTGTCGGTGTACTTTTGATGCGGGGTCGCCTTCGCGCACGGCAGCGAATTTTACGTTGCATCCGATGTACGCCTGCCGTACGATAAGAGCCTCATTTCAAACACTTGTGGAGGCCCGCCGTGTTCAAAAAAATCTCTGATAACCATTCTCGTTGGCTGCCGTTTGTCCTTTTAGCATTTGGGGCCGCATTCGCAATGACGACAGCCTGCTCCGAATCAGCTCGTGCAAAAGCGAACATCGTTGAAAAGGATGCTCCCAAAGCTGGCGTCCTTGCCAAGATTAACGGCGAAGAAATTACTGAAGACATGTTGATCGGCGATGGCCGCGATCGCATGCAGTTCATCAATCTGCTCAATCAAGAGTACGATCTCAAGATGGACCGCATCAACGACTTAATCGTTGAAAAAGTGATCGGCGCTGAAGCGAAGAAAGCCAATATGCCGCTTCAAGAGTATATCGATAAAAAAGTTCTGAAGGGCAATGCTTTCAAAACCACGGAAGCCGAGTTCAAGAAATTCTTGACCGCTCGGGGCTATCCAGAAAGCCGCATCACGCCGGAGATCAAAGAAGAGATCTTCAAGGGTCTTGCCATGCAGAAAAAACAACAAGCCATTCAGGAGTACGCTTTCAAACAAACGAAGAGCACTCCGGTGGAAGTCTATTTCAAAAAGCCGGCTTATAAGCTCGCTATCGACATCGGCAAGTCGCCCACTTACGGCAACGCAAAGTCGGCTGTGACAATCGTGGAGTTCTCGGACTTCCAATGCCCGTACTGCGGCCGCGCTGCACAGACGTTGACGGAGCTGAAGAAAAAGTACGGCAGCAAAGTTCAATTCGCATTCAAACACTTCCCGCTCCAAGGTCATCCGCAAGCTCGTCCGGCTGCAGAAGCCTCGATGTGCGTGTTTGACCAAGGCGCTGACAAGTTCTGGAAGTTTCACGACATCATTTTCAAGAACCAAGAAAAATTGGAAATTACGAACATTGAAAAGTACGCAAAAGACTCCGGCGCGGACATGAAGAAGTACGCCGAATGTTTCTCGGGCGGAAAATTCAAAGAATTCGTTCAAGCAGATGTCGACTACGCTCTCAAGCTCGGTGTGAATTCTACTCCGTCGTTCTTCATCAACGGAAAACCCGTTCAAGGTGGAGCACGCAGCGTGGAAGAGTTCTCTGAACTCATCGACAAGGAGCTGAAAGGCTAACGACCTTGAAAACCTTCGGTTTGAAAAAGGGCATGCTCCTCGCGAGCGTGCCCTTTTTTTTATCTCTCGACGCCGCTGCTGGACCTAATTTTGATCAGGCTTCCAAGAATGCTCGCGCCATTCTAGGAAGTTTAGTTGCAGCCGATACGACCAACCCTCCTGGCAACGAAGCCCGCGCTGTAGAGGTGGGTGTAAAGCGCCTGAAGGAACTTTCCATTCCTTTTGAGGTGACGGACTTCGCGCCCAAGCGCCAGAACCTGGTGGCTCGACTCCAGGGTTCCCAACAGAAGAAGCCCGTGTTGATTCTCGCGCATCTCGACGTGGTGGGCACCACTGGACAGAAGTGGCACTCCGATCCGCACCAGATGATTGAGTCGGACGGTTTTTTAAAAGGCCGCGGCGTTTTTGATGACCTCGGAATGGCTGCGGTGGGAATCGAAGTTCTGGCCCTTCTCAAAGAACAGAATGTGCCACTCAAACGAGATCTGATTCTCGCTTGGACCGGAGACGAAGAATCTGGAGGCGCTGGCATTCAGTATCTCCTTCAGAATCATCGCAAGAGTATCGAAGCGGAATTTGCATTAAATGAAGGTGGCGGTCTGCACCTGAAGAATTCTAGTGACAAGTTAGATCGTGTCACGCTTCAGAATTCTGAAAAAACCTATAACGACTTCGAAGTAGTGGCTCGAGGAATTCCAGGCCACTCGTCAGTTCCGCTGAAAAAGAACGCTATTTACCGCCTATCCGAAGCACTTGCGAGACTGAATCAGTACCAGTTTCCTTTGGTCATGTCGCCGACACTCCGCCGCTATTTGAAACTGAGCGCCGATCTCGAAGATAAAGAAATGGCAGCAGCCATGAAGGCCGCAGCAAAAGCTCCGGGAAATCCGCCCCCCGACGTTCTCAAAGTTTTAGAATCGAAACCCTATACGGCGGCATTACTTCGAACCACTTGCGTGGCTACTCTCATCAGCGGCGGTACACGTGAGAATGTGTTGCCCTCGGAAGCTCGCGCCAACATCAATTGCCGCATTCTTCCGGAGCAGTCCGTGCAAGAAGTTCAGCAGATTCTAAGAAAAGTTTTAACCGGAGGAAAAGAAGGGTCTGGCGTCGAAGTTTCCGCTGCAGCCCCCTTACAAAGCAGTCCTGCGTCTCCGCTGGAAGGCCCGCTGGTTCCTGCTGTTGAAAAGGTATTAAAAGAAATGGGTGCTGGCGCAGTTCCCATCGTTCCCACCATGAGCTTGGGAGCCACCGATGGACGCTACATGCGACTCGCCGGAATTCCCACGTACGGACTCAATCCTATCGCCACTTCTAAAGATGATCATGAAACCGTGCACGGTCCTGATGAAAGAATTCCGATCGCGAGTGTTCGCCGGGGAGTGGAATTTCTTTATCGCCTGATCTTGGAATTAAATCGTTAGTTCGCCGTGTAACTCGAACCCGATTGAAGGCCTCGCGGATTGGAACTCGTGTTCGAAAAAGTCACCGGAACGGATTCGTTCGAAGTAGAACTCTCCACGACTTGAAAGTGCAAATGGCCCGCCGTTGAGCAGCCGGTGTTCCCGCTGTTGCCGATGTGCTGCCCTTGAGTAATGGTGTCGTTCACATTCACGATCACGCCGTTCTTGGTGAGATGAAGATACTCCCCCACCGTTCCATCGGAATGACGAATCTTAACGAAGTTCGCATTTGGACAACCGTTGCCATCGCTGTAACTTTCCTGAAGTTCAATCACGGTGCCCGCTCGAGCCGCATGCACAGCCGTTCCAATATCCATGGTGAAATCGTAAGCGTACCGATAGTCCCCAAAATGACTGATGCCCGAGCAATTTCCCTGTCCCACTTCTCGCGACGTTCCTGTGGCGTAAGGAAGTTTGTAAGAAGAGGTGGTGTACGTCGGATAGGCACCGCAAACTCCCGTGTGCGAGAGCGGATCCGAGCCCGGTCCGCAACTCCCTGTCAGCGCGAGAAGAATCAAACTGAAACCGAAAGCGGAGCGTCCGTGCTTCATTAGAATCGGTATCCTATATAAGGGGTGACTTCGAGTTGAAGACCAAAGCGATAGATGATCGGTAAATTGATATACCAATGGTCGTTGATGGAGGCACCCATCCCACCCACCGCTGCAAAGCCAGAGCCCCAAAGCGGACTGTAACGAAATCCACCGCCGCCTTCAAAAAAAACGGGGCCTTCGCTTCGAAACGAGTAACCCACCATCGCGTCGAACATGAAAAAACTTCCGCCGGGAAAATTGGACTGAATGAAGAAGCTGCTCGACTTGCTGGAAAAGAAATACCGCAGGCGGGCACTCATTCCGTAACTGGCATCGGAATCATTATACTTCGTGAAAGATCCGGCCAGAGTTCCTTCGAGGTCGCCCGCGAAGCTCGGTGAGACGGTCATCAAAATCGCAGTAGCTATGCAGAGGAGGCTAGCTTTCTTCAAAACACTACCCTCACGCCGATGTACGGAAGGTAGTCGACAGTCCAACCGGAATCCGTTCCTAAATTGATTTGCTTAGCAGTGATGGGAATCGCCAGACGAAAAGTTTTCGAAAGCTGCCAACCAAAAATCGCACTGAAGAAAAGACCGTCTCCCCAAAGACTTTCGAAGTGGCGCCTCAACATTCCGCCTTCGAGTTCCACGGTGAAATCCTGTCCCATTCTGACGCTGGCCCCGGCGCCATAGTCTTGGAGATAGCTATGTTGAGGCTCAAAGCGAAAAATCGCGCCCACCGCAACAGAACCCACTCCGATGTACAAAGAATTTCTCGTGCGAAGATGCACCTCGTTAGCATTTCCTAAAAGGATTCCGGATAAGAAGAGGTCGCTGCCTAATTCAATGGCAGCATGGCTGGGAGCGGGTGTGAGAGCGGCTGAAAGCAAAATGAAGAGAATCCCGATGCGAGTTTTCAAGTCTTCCAATTAAAAGATCAAAGGCCTTTTCAGTCAAGCGAGTTTGTGTTGAGACGCCCTGTGCCTTGCCCCCTCTCAAGCCCGGTGCTACTTGGCTTCATCGCATTGAAACTTGTGGCCGGATGCCACTCTATTTCTGGGGGTTCTAATCATGTTACGTCAATTTGCTTTGGTTGCCGTTTTAGGCAGCCTGTCTAGTCTCGCTCAGGCTTCGCCAATCCTGTATGAGAAGGAAACAATGAATTTTGCTTGGGGTAAAGTTCACCACGGTTGTGTGATTGATCACAACGGTGTTGTTTACACCTACGACATGGCTAAAAAACAAAACATCACCGCTACAGCCGTGACTCTTTCAAAAACGGAATTAGACCAAGCTCACAAGCTGCTCTACGCTGCTTCCAAAGGAAAATACACTGAGAAGCATGTGATGGCCGATGCCGGCAGTGTCACTTGGACCGGTTACTGGGGCGACGAAACCGTCACCCTGAAAAAGTGGGGAGATCTGACGGGTCAGAACTCCGCAAAAGAAGCGGCAGAACTTGCCGATCTGCTCGATAAGTACTGTCAGTAATCTATTGCTCGGGACGGCGTTGATTCTGTCAACGCTGTCCCGGCAAGCCTTTCCCACCTCGCATCCCGAGTTTGCTCGCCGTTCCAACTGCCTGATACTCTAGAAGAGTAGCTTTGTGTGTCCTTGAACAGGGAGGCCCGGAATGGCAGGCGTAAGTCCCCCAGGCAATGATGGAAATTATGCTTACTTCAGTAAGCAAATGAATGACATGGAAGAGGCGCTGAGCGAGGAGTCCAATCGTTCGCGTAAACAACAAGAAAAAGAAATTGAGAACATTCACAAGTCTCACCGCCGCGACATGCTCGCGAAAGAAAAAGAAACTGAAAAGAACATTGGCCACATCAAGGACAACTATTCCAAACTCATCGACGACACGAAGTTCAACGCCAAAGAACAGATCGAAGACGTCAAAGCCAAGGCTCGCACCTACGATCGGTTTGGTCGCTACAATTCTGCTGAAAATGACATCTTAAAACGCCAGATCAACGACATGCAGGAGGCTCTAGGCGCGGAAAAGCACCGCTCCGAAGAATCGATTCGCAATCTTCAGGACGTGTACGCCCAGAATCTCGACGAAGTGAAATCCAATTACCGAGACAAAACAGAAGCACAGATTCGTACCGATCGTGCGTCTTCGAATGACTCCTTAGAGAGAGCCAGCCAAGCCCGTCATGCCACTTATCAGAGAGATCTCGACGAAGCACGGAAGAACTACACAGAACAGAACCAACAGCGAATGGATGAGATGAGTTCCGAGCGCCATCGCATCCAAACCATGATTCGCGATGCTGAAAAGGCGAATCGAGCCAAGGTTGAAGATGTGAGTAACGGTTACGAAAATAGAAATGCAGAAGCGCTCGAAGCTCTCCGAAGTAAACAGGAACAACAGATTCGAGCCAATAATAAAAATCACGCCGAAGAGAGTAGTTATCTTCGCGAGCAAGTTCGAACCCTGTCTGCCTCCAATGCGGAATATAATAAGGGTCGGGCCGAAGGGACAGCGGATGCGATTCGGGACTACGAGACCCAAAACCGCGGCCAGGTGGCGAAAATGCAGAACGAACATGATCGTGAAATGGTCAAGGTTCGAAACCAGGCCGAAGACTCTGCGGAATACTACACACGCCGGGGAGATGATGTTCTCCGCCAGAAGGACATGTACTTCTCGCGTCTCATTCGCCAACAAAATGACGAAAATTATAACCGTCAGAAAGATTTAGAACTGCAGTTCGACCGAGGACTAAAAGAACGCGACAAGGCAATCAATATCAACGAAGAACGGGCTGACCGTAGAATTGCTGCCATTTCGGAGCGCGATGCAACAGATCGCCAAAAGGCGCTAGAAGAACAAGCCAAGGCTTTCCAAGACACGCTCTCGACGAATCGTCAGCAACAAAACGAGCAAATCAAGGCGCTTGAAACAGAGATTCAACATTCCCGAACCGCCAATGATTTACAAACGATCTCGCCTGCCGCTGAAGAAATGGTTCGGAAGAAGCTCATTAAAGAATTCGATAAGACTGCGAAAGAAGAACAGGCTCGAAACCAACGTTCGACCGAAAGCATTCAGCGAAACTATTCGCAGCGCATGGTAGATGCCCTCGAAGATTTCCGCCGTGTTCAAACTCAGCGCAACTACGAAAATAATCTGGAACGCTACCAAGAGCGTAGCAATCTGATGGCCCATTCCGACGAAGCCAAAGCCATTTCCAAAGACGAAATTAACAACCGCGAAGCGATGCATAACCGCGAAGTCGAATTGATGACCCGGAATCAGGCGCATCAGCTCGAATCGCAACGCCGTAAGCTGACCGAGTACGTCGACGCCGCTCGAGCTGACGCAAACGCAAACCACTCAGCTCTCCGCCAGGAAGAAGATTTCAGGCGAAAGATGACTCATCGAGAGTTTGCCAATCGCCAAGCGGAGCTCATGCGCGACTATGAAAAGAAAATCAACGACCTCAAGAATGAGCACGAGCTCATCATGATGGACGTGAAGGGCGAGGCCGAGCGGAAGCTTCGCGACACCAACCGTGAAAATAAGAAGATGATGGAAGAGCAGGCGAAGAACTACGAGTATCAGCTCGCCGCCAAGGACTCGCAAATCAAGGAACGCGAGCGCTACCTCACACAAAACTACGAAGAGACTATCGACAAGATCCGGCGCTCAAATGAACTCAGCAACCGCAAGAAGGGTTAAAATCGTCTGCACTATCGGACCTGCGACCCACAGTCCTGAAAAACTCTCAGGACTCATGGCCGAAGGAATGGACGTTGCGCGCCTCAACTTCTCTCACGGCGATCACGACTTCTATAAGAAGCTCATCGGGAATATCCGGGCCTGTGCCAAAAAAGCCCGAAAAAATGTCGCTATTTTGCAAGATTTGCAAGGTCCAAAGCTTCGAGTCGGAAAGCTCCCCCAAGAAGGATTCGTTCTTAACAAGGGCGATACCATTTATCTTTACGCCGAGTCTCCGAACGAAGAAGCTCCGGCTGAAATAAAAAGCGGAAAGAAAACAATTCTTCCCATTTCCAGCGAGATCGCCCAAGCCATCGTCCACGATGCAAAGGTCGGGGCGCGCATCCTCTTTGATGACGGAAAGATTCAAGGCACGATTGGAAAGATTGGAAAATCTGAAATCGTCGTCGAAATAGAATATGGCGGGCGAATCACCTCTCACAAGGGCATCAATCTTCCGGGGACTCCCCTATCCATTCCGTGCGTGACCGCGAAAGACCTGCAGGACTTGAAATTCGGCCTTGAGCAAGGAGTCGACGCCGTCGCCTTGAGCTTCGTGCGTTCGGCTTCGGACATTGAAACGGTTAAGGAACGAATTCGTCGCCAATCTGATGATCAACCCTTTGTGATTGCCAAGATCGAACGCGAAGAAGCCATCGACAACATGCAATCCATCATCGAAGCATCGGATGGTTTGCTCATTGCTCGAGGCGATATGGCCGTTGAGCTCGGTGCTCCACGCGTTCCGATCATTCAGAAAACGCTAATTCACCAGTGCAACCACATGGGAGTGCCCGTCATCACCGCTACCCAGATGCTGGAATCGATGATCTTTTCTCCAACCCCCACGCGTGCTGAAGCCAGTGACGTTGCAAATGCGGTGTTCGACGGTACAGACGCCGTGATGCTCTCGGGCGAAACCGCGTCGGGCGAATACCCCCTCGAAACCGTGCGGACCATGTCTCGAATTATTCTGGAAGCCGAACGCGCGCAGAACCTTTACAGCGGTCCACGCGACATCCTTCCCATTCCCGGTTCTGTTCCCGAGTCTATCGAATTTAGCGCGTCGCGCGTAGCTCACCACGTCGATGCGGTGGCCATTGCCTGTATCAGTCGCTCAGGAATGGCGGCACGGATTTTAGCGAAGTTTAGGCCCTCCACACCGATTGTGGCCATCATGGACAACGAGGCGGGCCTTCGGCGCCTGGCCATGGTCTGGGGCGTAAAAGGGGTTTTGATTAAAGAGATTCTGGCAACTGATGATCTTTTTGCTATGGTCGAAAAAGTCCTGATCGAAGAAGGATGGGCCGAGCCGGAAGATCTGGTCACGGTCACCGCGGGCGTTCCCACGTTGAAGCGAGGGACGACGAACATGATCAAGGTGCATCGGATCAGTAGCCAATGGAAGAAAACAAAGACGTCGAAGTAACTCCTTTAATGAAGCAGTACTGGGATCTCAAATCCCAGGCAGGTGATGCACTCCTCCTTTTCAGAATGGGCGATTTTTACGAACTCTTCGGTGACGATGCCGTCGAAGCCGCTCGAATTTTAGAAATCACGCTCACCTCCCGCGACAAGAATAAACCGAACCCGCTACCAATGTGCGGCGTGCCCCACCACAGCGTGCAGGGTTATATTCAAAAATTATTGGCTGCGGGAAAACGGGTTTCCATCGGCGAACAATTCGCTGAAGAAGCTCCTGCGAAAACCGGGAAGGGCGCGGGCAAATCCATCGTTCGTCGAGAGATTGTTCGCACCTTCACTCCTGCAGTACAGTTCGATTCGGAAGGCTCTGAGGCCGCTTACCTGGCCACCGTCGTTCGCACTCATGACGCACCCCTCAACCAAAAGGTGGGGACCACCTTTTGGATTTTAGCCTGCCTCGATGTTTCAACCGGTGAAACGCGGGTGAGCCAGGCATTGGAATCCGAGCGCGTGTTGGATGAAATCCTCACACTCCCCATTCGTCATTTTGTGGCAATGGAAACGACGGCCGGACAGTTTGTGCTGAAGAAGGAAACCTTTCCGCATCTCTACGAGACCTTGCCCAACAACTACTTGTCGCTCCCCCAAGCCCGCCAGGTTTTGAAAACGCATTACGGCTTTGAAGATTTTTCGGCCTATTTGCCGGGAGATCCAGGCGTTCAAGCGTTGGCACTCCTGTTGAACTATGCCACACGTTCCCAGTTTAAAGAAAAGCTGAACCACGTCCGTTTGCCAAGTCCCCTGCACCCGGCTCAGTGCCTGACCTTAGGTCCTCAGAGCGCGCGCCACCTGGATTTGACTCCCGAGCTTTTCGACATGATCAATCACACGGCGTCATCGCTAGGAAATCGTCAGCTTCGAAAGTGGTTGCTCGAGCCACTCAAAAAATCCGACGAAATTCTATTCAGACAATCGGCGGTAAGAGAACTTTCCGATTCCACGCGGTCACACGAGGGCATTCGATCGACTCTCAAAGATCTTTACGACCTGGAACGCATTACCGGTCGCGTGAGTACCGGCCTCGCAAATCCGCGCGACACGCTAGCGCTGGGAAAATCTCTAGCTCTGCTTCCACGCGTGCGGGACCTGCTTCGGTTTCACAAAACTCCGCTCTTGCAGGAATTCTTAAGCAAGCTGACCGACGCCACGACAGAGCTCACTCCGTTTGGTGAGAAAATCGTAAAAATGCAACGCGATGATGCGCCTCTCGTCTCACGGGAAGGCGGAATTTTTAATACCGGCGTCAGCCCCGAACTAGACCGTTTGCTCATGCTCACCTCGGACGGTGAAAAATGGCTCGTCGAACTCGAGGCGCGGGAACGAGCGGCGACAGGAATTCCTTCGCTCAAGGTCCGCTACAACCGTGTCTTTGGCTATTACTTAGAAGTCACTCAAGCCCATCTGAAGAACGTCCCATCGCATTACCAACGCAAACAAACCACGGTCGGAGCAGAACGATTCTTCACCGAAGAGCTGAAAAAATTTGAAGACGAAATGGTCACGGCCTCAGTCCGCCTCAAACAACTCGAACAAAAACTCTTTGAAGACCTGATTGAAGAAATTCAATCTCGCACTGCAGAGCTGATGACTCTAGCTCAGATTCTCGCTGAGCTCGACGCACTCAACTCTTTAGCAGCACTGGCTTTCCGCCCGGGATGGACCTTTCCCTCGATTGATGACTCGCTCGATCTCGAAATCAAATCGGGTCGACATCCCTTGGTCGACGCGAGTAAAGGGGGCCACTACGTTCCGAACGACATCACGCTGAAACCAGACACTCAACGCTGCCTGCTGATCACGGGACCCAACATGGGTGGTAAATCCACTCTCATGCGCCAAGCGGCGCTCATCATTATACTGGGACAAATGGGCGCCCCGGTTCCAGCTGCCCAAGCTCGTTGGGGAACTTTTTCTTCAGTCTACACCCGCATTGGTGCCCACGACGCGATTGCTCGAGGTCAAAGCACCTTCATGGTGGAGATGAGCGAGCTCGCCCACATCATTCATCACGCCGACGAACGTTCCCTCATTGTGCTCGATGAAATCGGACGTGGCACCAGCACCTACGACGGCATTAGCGTGGCGTGGGCGTGCTTGGAATGGATCTGTCACAAGATTCAGGCGCGCACTCTTTTTGCCACGCACTACCACGAACTCACGCACCTCACGACTTCGCTTCCCGCCACCGCAAACTTCCACATGGCGGTAGAAGTTCAAGGCAACGCGACTTTGCGATTCTTATACAAACTCAAAGAGGGCCCCACTGGCGACAGCTTCGGGATTTACGTCGCGAAGCTCGCGGGACTTCCGAATGCCCTCATCGACCGCGCTTGGAAAGTTTTAGAAAAGCTGGAATCTCCACAAGGACTGCATGCAGAGCCAATAAATTCGAACCAGCTTTCGCTTTTTGCTCCAACGGCTCCGTTGCCGGTATCGGAGCTCGAACCTGAACCGACCCCCGCTTGGATTGAAAAACTGCGAAGCATGGACATCAATTCTATGACCCCACTTCAAGCCATGAACTTTCTGTCGGAAGTGGTCCGGGATGCAAATGATGCAAAAGCCGCGAAGGAGGCAACCTAGTTACTCGGGCCGGCCCCCTCGGATTCAATGTATTTCTTCATGCGAGTGATCATATCGTCCACGCCCCGAAATAAGAAAGGCTCATTGGGCTGGGCAGCTGCGCGCAAATGACCGAGTAAGGGTATGAGAACGTTCTGATACCCCGGCTCTAACTTGATACTTTCCGTGACTTTCGATTCAAAAAAATCCAACGTCATCTTTGCCACTTCAGGAGAAGACGCCCGAATACGATTGTAAGCCTGAGCCTCCGCCTGAGCCGCACGAACCAGCTCGATAAACCGAACAAAGGTGCGATCCAGGACGACTGTTCCATCCGATTCAAATCGGCCGATGTGTTGGAAGAGGCCGATATCCAACGGAGCGCCGCGAGACTGTTGACGAATATTCACCGCCACCCAACGTTCGAAAAGCTGCCCAGTCGCATGTCGAGAAGCTCCTACCAAAATACGAATCGCTTGTTCTTCCACTTTCGTTCCAGCTGGAAGAAGCTTAATCGCCGTCACTCGCGTACTTCCCAAGGCAGGCGAAATGGGGGGAGGCAATTCACGAGGATCCATTCGGGGATCGGAAATGTTCCCCAACCTGAAGGATAGCCGTTCCGCACTGATCGGATCTACTTCCGAAATCGAGCAAGAACCCTTGATCGCACAGACAACGATGGCATTTTTCGGCTGACCTACTTCTTCGGAAAGAGCACGAGCAGCTTCGGACAACGCCTGGGGTCCCTTTTTGTCGTTGAAGTTGTAGTCCCTCAAATTTCTTCTCAGCAGGGCAACGACTTGATCGGCCTCTTCTCTAGAAGCACCGGAATCCATCAAAGGTTTCTGCATTCCAATGAGATGAGACATAAAGACATCCACGTTCCCAGTCTGGGTCATGGTTTGGATCTGCTGATACAAAACGGGGCAAGACAGGAGCAAGCTTGGAGGACCATTTCCAGGAGCCTCTTCCGCGGCGTAACCCGTTTGCAAAATCAGAAAAATGGAGAGAACTCGAAGAAAGATAAACACTCTTTCTCATCGGAACAACAGCAGGTGATCTTCAGGTCAAGATTTTGACGGATTCGGATCCGGAACTTTGAGTAAGTCGGCGATCGCTTCCTTCAAAATCTCCTTCGGTAAGACGCCAGACGACATCGTCGGCTCGCCTTGAGGCGGAATAAAGAGAAGACTCGGGATGCCTCGAATTCCAAACAACGACGCCAACTCCGGTGTGGCTTCGGTGTCGACTTTATAGATGGCCACTTTGCCCGCATATTCCTGGGAAACTTCTTCTAAGATCGGAGCGAGAATTTTGCACGGTCCGCACCAATCCGCATAAAAATCCACGATGGCGGGAAGGGTTCCGGCATAAACCCACTTCTCATTTTTATCGAAATCAAAAACTTTGGTTTTGAAAGAGTCGACGTTCAGAGTTTCCATAATCCTGAATTCTAACAGAGCTAGTTCAAAGTCTGAAGCAGTTTGCGAAGCGGAGATCCCATGGGCACCTCCGGACTCTGAAGTGAAACCCATTGCAGCTGAGAGCCCTCTACCGCAACTCCCGCTTCTGCAGCCTTTAACACACGAGAAGTTTTCCAGATTTCCACCACACGCGAAACTTTGTGACGAGTCACCACGTAACGCTGTTCTTGCTCACCAATTTTTTCAGCGTTTTTGTACGGATTTTCTTCGAGCAAATCCCACAAATCGGCGCGCCATTCGTCTTTCCCGCGCTTCCGCAAGAGCACCCGTCCCGAACCGTCGAGCACACAGTGCAATCGCTCTTCCACTTTCACCCACTGCTTCGGTTTTTTCTTCGGAGGATAGGCTTCGGGTTCGCCCGCACCATACGCTTTACACACCGAAGAAAGCGGACAGAGTTCGCACTTCGGTTTTCGGTAACTACAAAAAGTTGCACCCAATTCCATCAGGGCTTGATTGAGTTGATTCGGAGGAACATTGACCCGCACCCCTCCCCGAACCGCAGCCCAAGCCCAACGCCAGAGACGGGCTTTGTAAACCGAATCTCCGCGCCCGCGGTCCACTCGAAACACTCGCGACAACACGCGTTCCACGTTGCCATCCAAAATGGCTTCGACTTTATTCAAAGTCACCGAGAGGATTGCTCCTGCAGTGTACGGACCCACTCCCGGAATTTCTAACCACTCTTCACGCGTCTCGGGAAATCCTCCACGGGCTACAATAAGTTGCGCCGCCTGATGAAGGTTACGCGCGCGCGAGTAGTACCCTAGCCCCGCCCAGGACAGGAGCACGTCCTCTACTGGCGCAGCCGCTAAGGCTTCGACCGTCGGAAATTTGGCTATGAACTTTTCAAAATACGGAAGCACAGTGGCGACTTGGGTCTGCTGCAGCATGATCTCCGAGATCCAAACCCGGTAAAACGTAGGCTGGTCGCGCCAAGGCAGAATCCGCTGATTGTGCTGGAACCACGCTCCTAAAGCCTTTATTGCGATCAAATGCTTGCTCATAACCGTGAAGTTCCCATAAGCTAGTACAGTAGCCTAGAAGGGGCAACGCGAATTCATTACAGGAGGTAGGAGATTGAAACGAATTCTGATCGCAGTTTTAACAGCAGTACTCCTTCCCATTTCAGCTCACTCGGCCGTGGACAAAAAATCCTTCCGCGTGGTTATTGATCCCGGTCACGGCGGCAACGATCTAGGTACACACTTACGGAATGGAAAATCGCGCGTCACTGAAAAGGATGTCACTCTCGTCCTTGCTCGAGAAGCGGCTCGCCAGCTAGCGGAACAAGGTTACGATGTCTACCTCACGCGCAATGGGGACGATGAAGTTTCGCTTCCCAAGCGCACTGCCATGGCCAACAAACTGAAGGCGAATGTGTTTCTTTCCATTCATATGAATTCCACTCCCCAAGTCGCTACGGGCAGCGACACCCCCGAGGGAATTGAAACCTATATTTTAAACAATGCGAGCGATGCTTCGTCGAAGCGACTCGCTCATCTCGAGAATGCTGTCGTCTCTCCCGATCAAGAAACCGACTCCGCTCAGCAGCTCGATGTCGCACTGATCTTAAAGGACCTGCGCTTGGACGCGAATCTATCGGAGAGCAAACGCCTCGCCTGCGCGCTTCAAAAAAATCTGGTCACAGAAACCACCGTTCGAAACCGCGGCGTTAAACAAGCGTTGTTTCACGTTCTCCTGGGAGCGGACATGCCCAGCGTTTTAATTGAAGCGGGATTCCTCACCAATAGCAACGACCGCAGCTTTGCTCTCTCTTCCAACGGTCAGGCCGCGATTGGAAAGGCCATTGTGAAAGCGGTCGATCAGTACAGAACGAGCACAAAAGGTACCCCTCAAGCCAAGTTTGAGTTGAGCAGCTGTAAAGTTAATTGACAGTTTGCTGGCTAAAATCAAGTCAGCCCAAAACCACCCAAAATCAGGCATTTCAAGGACTTAGACCCGTGTCGGCGCCGACCTAGGGCCAAAACTACACTGGCATTCCGCTTGCTCTACTGTACCTCGAGAGCGACCCCACCGAACCAAAACGGTTCTACAGTGGCGGTAGAAAAATTAAGAGGAAGTGAGAAGCGTTATGAGTCGCTTATTGAAAAACAAATTCTTTACGGTAGCAGTCGCATTGGCTGGCTTCATGACCCTCTCGGGTTGTGGTGCTGCTAACAACGTTGGCGCAGGCGCATACGGCGTAGCCGGACTCGGAAACTGTGTTCCGATCTCAGGCTTGGTGACGTTTACCGCAACCAACTTTTTTATGGATAACACGTCCCTGAACGCAGGCCCAGCAACGGACTACCAGACCTACGGTCAAGTCCTGATGGGCGGCGGCTCCGGCGCAAACCTCGTGAGCTCACAAGGTGTCGACGGCGTGATGGGCGTTTCGATCCCGAACTACAATCCTTTGAACTATCCTTCGCTTCCCGTTTACAACAACGGATCGTACTTGAACGGCAACGTTCCTTACGGCACGGCGATGACCGGGTATTTGCAAATCAGTCAGCAAACCCAGTCCAATATTTTAGGCCAAGTCGCATACGGTATGGCAAGCATCGGCAACCTGGGTATTCCCAGCTGCGGATTGAACAACATGCCGAACCCTTGGTATCCCTCAGGTACTGGTACCGGCTGTTTCACCACCCCCGCCCAAGTTTGCGTCAGCCAACTCGGGATTCGTATGAACTACTCGGGTAACCGAATCTGGGGTGTTGTGGATCTCTACTTAAACGGAGCTGGCGCAGGCCAAACTCCAGTAGCCCTGTACTTCTAAGTCTCGGTAAGTTTAGCGGGCGTGATGAGTTGACGCCAAAGCTGAGTTGGGGCCAGTCGTGTAGAGTGAAGATGCCGCCCACATCATTAAGAGTAAAAAGTAGCTAAAACCCGCTATGCAAAAAGGGATCAGCGCCAAGCGTTGGTCCCTTTTTTATTTTTTTCTGCTTCGCGTCGGTCATTTTTCACTTCTTTTAGGGTTCTTCCCTATCTATTTCAATTATTCTGTGTAGAATAAATTCAGTGAACACGCACCCTTTTGATCCGGCAATCGAGAGTTTTCTAGAGTCGAAACGTTTAGATCGAGGAGTTTCAAACTCCACTATTGCGGCCTACCGGCAAGACCTTCGAGACTTTCAGGTTTGGCTCCAAAAATCGTCTTTAGCCCGCCCTCTGAAAGAAATTACTTACGACGATCTCTCGCTCTTTGTTTCAGCACTTGCCGAACAAAATCAAAAGCCCGCTTCGATCTCTCGCAAGATCAGCACGCTTCGACAATTTTTTAAATTTGGCTGCTTAGAGTTGGGATTGGAATCCAATCCGACAGAACTTTTAAAGGCTCCGAAAAATAAACCGCCGCTGCCCAAAACGATCTCCGAAAAAGAAGTGACCTCCCTTCTGGAAGCGGTGGATAATCTCGCGCAATCTCGAGGCACCGCTCACCCTCGCTTTTTGCGCGACCGTGCCATGATTTATCTCCTCTACGCCAGTGGGCTCCGGGTTTCCGAACTCGTGGGACTCAAGCTTTCACAGATCGATCTGCAAGCAGGGTATCTCCGAATTCACGGCAAGGGTGGCAAGGAACGCGTCACTCCGTTTGCAAAAACAGCCGGCGATCGCTTGCAGGAGTACTTAGACATCCGTTCCAAGTTTGACCCTCAAACTGACGAAGTGTTCATCGGTCATGCCGGTAGCGCCATCACTCGCCAAGCCTTCTGGAAAATTCTGAAAAGCTTGGCCGGGCAAGCGGGAATTAGCGCATTGCTTTCACCGCACACGCTTCGACATTCTTTCGCCACGCACTTGCTCCATTCCGGAATGGATCTCCGCTCACTACAAATGTTACTAGGCCATTCGGATCTTTCGACCACGCAGATCTACACGCACGTCGGCCCAGAGCATCTCAAAGATGCACATCAGAAGTTTCATCCTCGAGGCAAATAGGTTACACAGGAGGGATGGAACTCTCCCCTGAGATTGCTACCCGACTCCAAACTGTCGCGATTCAATTCGTCCCGTTCGTCATGGCGGTCGTGTTTCACGAATACGCCCATGGTTTTATCGCCTACAAGTACGGTGACAAAACCGCTTACGAACAAGGGCGTATGACGTTGAATCCGGTGCCCCACATCGACCCGCTCGGAACCATAGTTTTTCCGCTCTTAGGGATGTTGTCGGGGATCAGCTTTCTCTTCGGCTGGGCCAAGCCGGTGCCCATCAATCCCACCCGATTTAAGGAATACCGAAAGGGCTTGTTCTGGGTGTCCTTAGCTGGAGCCGGGATGAACTTCCTCTTGGCCATCGTGTCGTCGATGGCTTACTGCGCACTCCGGGCATGGGCCCCTGCCGACTTCTACCTTTATGAACCCCTGCTCGGCATGTGTGTCGCCTCGATTACCCTGAACTTTGCCTTAGGAATCTTCAACTTGATCCCCATTCCCCCGTTGGATGGGAGCAAGGTCGTCCAGAGCTTCCTTCCCTACGAGGCCGCCCGAAAATACGAGTCCATTGCTCAATACAGCTTCTTCATCGTCATGGCCCTGCTGATCTCGGGGGCTTTTCAGATTTTAGCCTATCCGGTCCTGTTTTTATCGAAGGCCACCCTGACCCTGATGGCCCTCCTTTTTAACCTGCCTGTAGAGATCGGATAATCCGGCCATTGCGCTTGCCTTTTCGGCAGGCCTCCCGTTAAGATTCTGACAGATATGGTCCAGCGAGTACCCATCACCGTTCGAGTCGACACTTTTGAGGGTCCCCTCGATTTGCTGCTTTACCTCATCCAGAGCCACGAGCTGGACATTTCGAAGATCTCCATCACCAAGATCACCGACCAATATCTGAATTACATTCGGTTGATGCAGGAACTCAACTTTGATGTGGCCAGCGAGTTCTTGTTGATGGCCGCCACCCTCCTTCTTTGGAAGAGTAAGGCCTTACTCCCCCAAGAAGAGACGGATCCACTCGGCGCCGACGGCGAAGAGATTCTCACTCAAGAAGAATTGGTTCGCCGGCTTTTGGAACGCCAACGGTTCTTAGCCGCTGGTCAGGAACTTTCGTTGGTTCCTCGGTTGGGAGAAAATTTCTTTTTTCGGACAGCGAAGAAACCGCCCACTGAAAAGGTGTGGAAGGAACTCGACGTCACTTCGCTTGCGCTGAGCTTTCAAGATATTTTGCTTCGCTCACGCCGACGCGCAAAAGTGCTGCGCAAAGAAACGGTGTCTCTCACCGATAAAATTTTAGAATTCGGCGCCAAGCTCACCTTGGGCCAACTCACCTTGCTCAAGCAGTTCTTAACGGAGAACGCTTCGCGCGGTGAAACCGTCGTCACTTTTCTTGCTTCATTAGAACTATCTCGCCTCAAAAAAATGAGGCTCTATCAAGAGGAAGTTTACAAACCTATTTATGTTGAACTCATTGAGAACTTTGACCAGGAAGCTCTTAAGCTGGCTACGGGTTTTGAGTACGAAAAACCCGCTGATGCCGCCGCCAGCGAAAGCGCCGGAACCCCCAGTGGAACCGATAGCAGTGCAATCAGCAATAGCGGAATGGACGCCGATCCATCCAACGGAAGTGATCGAAACCGCCCTGAGGGCATTTCCTTATAAGGAAGAAATTTTAGAAGAAGCAGAAATTCTCGACATCGAAATTATTGAACCCGTAAAAATTATTGAAACGGAAATGAAAAAGAAAACTCCAAAAATCACTGAAGCGAAAGAGAGCCCGGAAGAAAAATCCGCCGTCGCTCCTCCGCCTGCCGTGATTGAGTTTGAAGCGCTGATGAGTGGCGCCGCCGAGTGGAAGCCTGAAGACAAAATTGAGCTCCAAGAAGAAGTGACGGAAGAAGAAAAAGAAGAAGTCGTTGAAGCTGAAGCAATTACCGAAGAAGTGGTCGAAGAAATCGAAGCTCCCGCCGCCATGGCCGCCCCGTCCGAGCCCGAGCTCGAAATCGAATTGACCGAAGAAGAAGCCAACACCGAAATCGAATTTGAGATGGAAGAAACAGAACCAGTGACGGAAACGGAAACCGTATCCGTAGCGGCATCGGTAACCGAATCAGAATCCGAAGCCGAAATGGTCATGGAAGCCGCCGCTGAATCAGCAACGGAAACCGACACCTCCACCGTTTCCATCACCGAAGCCGAAATCGAAGCCATCGCCGCCGCCATTGCCGACTCCTCTCTAGAGTCGGATGCGGATACCGAGACGGATGCAGATACGATTGCCGAAACCGATACGGATTCCGATTCCGACTCTTCCCCCGAAATCCCGGTGGTCTTCTCCACCGACGTCGGTGAAGCCATGTCCTGTGTCGAAGCCCTACTCTTCATGGCCGACAAACCCGTTTCCATCGATCGCTTGAAGGAAATGCTCGAACAAGAATTCCCGGCCGACCTGATTCGCGAAGCCGCTTTGATGATTCAACAGCGTTACCAAGCCGATCACCACGGCATCGAACTCGCCGAAGTCGGCGGTGGTTATTTGTTCCGCACCAAACCCATCCGCGCCGCCATGGCAAAGAAGCTGGCGAAGGTTCAGGCTCAGCGCCTCTCCACCGGATCTATGGAAACCTTGGCCATCGTGGCCTACAAACAACCGGTGATGAAAGAAGAGGTCGACCAAGTTCGCGGCGTCGACTCCTCCCACTTCATTCGAATTTTGCTGGAAAAGAAACTCATCAAAATCTCGGGTCGTTCGGAACTTCCTGGCCGTCCGATGCTCTACTCCACCACGCAAGACTTCTTACAAGTTTTCGGCTTGAAAGATCTCAGTGCCCTTCCTCCGCTGCGTGAACTCGAACAAATGATTCCAGGTTCGCAAGTGGGCGATGAAGAAGATCCTGTCACCCGCGAAATGAAGCGCGTGGTGAGCGAAATGAACGCCGATCACAGCGCTTACGGCGATTATGATCCCAAGGAAGACGAAGCCATTTTGACCGAAATTCGTGAGAAAATCAGCCAAGTCACCACCACGACGCCATACTTAGAAGAACAAAAGGCCGTGGAAAAACTGCAGGCTGAAAAAACCTTGGATGATGAAACCCAGGCTCGATTGGATCAGCTGCTGGGACCGCCGCTGAACTGAACTACTTTTTCTTCACTAGTTTTTGAAGCAAAGGCGCGAGGTCTTTGAAGTAGTCGTTGTCACGAAACTTCAACTTAGAGAGAGCGTCTTCGTCTGTCCCCATTTCCTTCAACACTTTTCTGAGGCGGAAGATGGGTCCTACGATGCGGTTGCTCAAAACAATCCCGCCGAAGATCCCGCAGCTGAAAACAATGATCCCATTAATGAGAAGATTGCGATCCAACGCTTGCCGCAGCACTTCAAAAGTCGTGTCTGCCACCGCCGAACATTTCGGCACAGTCGCGGTGATGACATCGAGAGTCGTGTTCAAACTGGAACGCAGATTCCAATAGATACTCACAATCCCAATCAGCAAAAAAGACAGCAGATAGAGCGTAATGTGCAGTTGAATCTTCGGTTCGACTAGAAATTTTCTGAGGCGAGGCACGTACATTTAGGGTGAACAAAAATAGACTCGAAGTCAAAGTCAAATTCATGACTAACTCGCCAGAACGAGAAGCACTAACCAGAAGAACGTGATGTATCCGTAGAGATAGAGATCATTCCAAACACCGAGGCCGATGATTTGAATGAACCAATTCATTTGAATCATCCAGAGAATGGTGACCAAAACCCAAATGGAAATCCGCGCCCATTTTCCTCGAACGGAATAACGAATGGCGAAGGGCATTCCCAATAAGAAGATGCTCCCCCACCGCCACGACATCGGTGTGAGCACTTGATTCAACACTAACCACGGCGACAGCCAAGCAAAGACGTTCTTCGTCGGAAGGGGGGTCAGAGCGGAACGAATCGTGAATCGCGCGAGAATCACACTCGTGAGTAAACACGCCACTCCAAGCGCGAGTTCCATATTCCCTTCAAACCAACGAATGGCCGAGACCCACACGCTTTGATTTTCAGGAGTGAGGTACAACGACAGCGACTGATTTTGTAAAAGGGTGAACCACTTCTGAGAAACCAAAATCGCGCGCTCGGGTCCCAAAATCAGGGAAGGAACCATCGCCGCCCAGATAAAGCAGGACAAAAGATACCCTGAAAAGAAGAGACGAAACCGCCGACGCACCGAATGCAGCATCAGCATGAAGGGGAAGACGAGCAAAATCCACGGCAGCTTGAACCAGGGCAAACACCCCAGAAGCAGCCCTGAAAAGAAGGGCCAATCCTTCAAAATCGCTCCCGCCCCGACGGCAATGGCCAAAATAAGAATCTCCAGCTGACCATTCGCCAAGATGCCCAGAAACCCGTTCCAAGCCAGAACCAGCCCCACCAAGAGCATCCCCACGCTTCGCCAAGTGGCGTACCGGAACCCCAAAAACAGAGTCAGCCCCAGAAGCAAAATGCAGAACGTGCTGTAAACAAACCAGGCCACAATCGGCGAATCGTGGGAAAGCAGGCTAAACACTGCCAACAATCCTGGCGAATATTTGAACTGCGAATGCTCCATCAACTCTTCCACACTGCTCGTACGGGAGAGCTGCTTCCATCCCTTGATGAACCCTAAAAAGTCGCTGGGCAGGTATTGAGAGATCTCATGCCGCTGAATCTGACTTTTGGGTAAGGGCTTCCACGGCGCATAGGGGGCCGAGTACCGAAACCACAAAGCAGCCAATAAAACTGCAATAATTAGCCAGGCAACGTGATGTGGATGTAGTCGTTTAAACAACATGATGGTAAGTATTCTTCATGGGTTTAGAACGAGTCCAAAAAATCCTGGCACAAGCCGGGGTCGCATCCCGTCGCAAGGCGGAAGAACTGATCGAGCTCGGTTTGGTCACCGTCAATGGCAAGGCCATCAAACTGGGTGATAAAGCGGATGCTTTAAAAGACGCCATTAAGGTCAACGGCAAGCTCCTGGTTCATAAGCATGAGCCTCCAGTTTACCTGGCTTTTCATAAACCGAAAGGCGTCATTTCCATGTTTTCAGACCCGGACGGACGCCCCACCCTGCAAGATTACTTTGATAAATGGAAGTCCCGGCTCTTCCCCGTGGGCCGCCTGGATTTCACCAGCGATGGCCTCATCCTCATCACTAATGATGGCGACTTTGCTGAAAAGCTGCAGCGCGCCCCTGTCACCAAAATCTACGAAGTGAAGGTAAAAGGACAGGTCGGCCCGGCGGAATTGCATGCCCTTCGAAAAGGGGCCTTCATTCAAAACCGACGCATTCGCCCGCATTCGGTCATGCTCGGAAAAGAACTTCAGAATAAAACATTGGTGCACGTCACGATTGTGGAAAAGGGCGCGATTGATTTGAAGGCGCTCTTCCAAGCGCGGGGATTCTTGGTCGATCGCATTACCCGCGTGTCGGTGGGCTCTGTGAAACTCGGCGACATCAAGCCGGGGGAATACCGCTTGTTGAAAAAATCTCAGGCCGAAGGGGTTTTCATATCGCCCCAAATAGAACCAGTTCGTTCACGACCCGCACCAGTGCGCCCACGCACTCCTTCTGTGGCAAGTGACCGCAAGCGGGCGCCTCGCGGTAAAGTGCGCCGGGAATCAACCTAGCCATTTCTTGCACCACTTCGCGGGGTGCAATCTGATCCGCACCACCTCGAAAAACCAGAGTGGGAATTCGAATGCTTGGTAAATAGGTGTCGAGATAATCCGCCGGAGTTTGCGCGGCCAACACTTGCGCAGAATTTCCTTTTTTCATGCGCTCGAGTGCGGCCTTCCAAACATGATCGGGCAAGGGCTTCGCTTGGTAGTACGCTTTTGCTTGGAATTCTTTGAGCGTTTCGATGGTTGGAGTTTTGAGAAGATCCGAAGCGTGAAGGCCTTCGTACTTCAAGCCTCCCGGGCCGACGAGCAGAAGTTTATTCACCCGATTCGTCCAATCGAGTGCCACCCAAGTCGCCACCCAACCGCCCAAGCTATTACCAACGAGCATCCAGCGCGGACATCCGGGCACTTGATCAAGCGCTTTAGCGAGAGCTTCGGCCTGCTTTCTCACGCGATAGCCTTCGGGGAGTTGCGCGGGAGCAGGCGAATCACCCGACCCGGGCAGATTCAACGCCACCAGCTTGAGTCGCTTCTCGTTCCAAGTGGGAGGGTTTTCTTGGAGAACGCGTTTCCAAGTCAGCGCCTGATCCCCGAGCCCGTGAATCCAAGCCACGCAGACGCACTGTTGTGCATCCGCTGTAGGATTTTCTATACAATGATTGCGGAGATAACCTTTGAGACCGCCGTACTCGACGGTCTTCACACCACTCCAACGGAGCTCCAGTTTCGCTTTAAACTCACTGGCTTCAATGGGCTGAAACCAGCGCCAGACGTAGAAACTCGCCATCAGCCCCACGGCAGCCCCCAGCAGGGTGAGCGCGAACAAAACCATCGGTTTCTTCATTTACGTTGACTTCCCTCTTCCCAAAGACATAGATTACCCGAGCTTCCGGTAATTACAATTGATGTCGCGGGGTGGAGCAGCCTGGTAGCTCGTTGGGCTCATAACCCAAAGGTCGTAGGTTCAAATCCTACCCCCGCTACCAATTTTCAAACCACATTCGAACTTACACCTAAATTTAGGCCCAACCCATTTTCTCGTTCGGCGAGAGTAGCGGGGGTAGGATTTGAAGCGCAGTGAGCGACGGGCGGGAAGCGCGCAGCGCTTAACGACCGGCGGCGCGCCTGGATGGCGCGACGAGCGAACGGAGGGGAGGCTACGCATTTGAGGAGCTGGAAGCGACGAAAAGAAGTGGCCAAATCCTGGGCCCGAGCAACCATTTTCTCCCCGCCCCTTGTCCTCCGTCGCCTTTGTTTGCCTTTTAGTACCCTTATTTTTTCTATAAAGTTGATTCAACAATTTGGAGATTATATAGACTCCTCATGAAAAACTGGATGTTTGCTCTGGTCCTTTTGACGGAACTCTTCTCTTTTTCTGCCTTTGCAGGGAATGACTTTGTCAGAATAGAAGATGCCACCGAAGACGACGCGGATATTGCAAAGACCTATGGAACTCTCAAGACTCTGCTCGAGTCCATCAATCCCAACCAGCGAGCTGTACAAGAAAAAGTGGCCTGCTGGCTCGGCGACCATAAACTCAGAGGCCTCACAGGAGCCCAATACCGGGGCTTAGAAGAGCTTTTTTGGATTCCTCAGGCCCTCGCAGATTTCGGAAACTTCAACCGCACTATCCAAGATCTTCCAAAGAGGTATCAAGAATGGAGAGCAGAGCCCACTCTCGAGAGAACTGAAGAGGGCAATCAAGGAACTTTAGCAGCTGTCGGTTACTTTTTTGGAGGACCAGGGGGTGCGGTTCTCGGCTACCTCTCAGGACAGGACTCCAGAACTTCCACTGTCAAAAATCCCGAACCCGATTACCGAGGCTACTTCCCAACTATTTACGATGGCTACTCCAGGCCCGTCTATGTGTATGAAAGAGGGTGGCTCGGGACATCTTTCGGAGAGAAAACCCAACTCCCAGCTGTGGGAGAAGTCCTCAAACTCTCTGGAGAATACTTCGGAACATCCAGCAAAGACCTGATCTCATTCGCCAACAGACCTTTATATCTCCAGGGGCTCGATACCCACGGCATGCTCATTTCCAAGAGCGATGTCATCATCGACGTAAACACACCCGCTCAATTCGAAATCACTGCTCCCCGTATTTTTGGTTACGATCCTAAGACCCAACTTTTATCCCAACTCGTCGACCGTCACTGGTCTAGGAGCACGAGGAGTTGCCTTCCCCTCTTTCGAGAGATGGCAAGGTGCTCGGACCGCTTGAAGCAAGTCGCTCGCCAGTTGAGGGACTATCTCGGCGAGAATGCCCAGCCCGATCCCAAGAAAGTGGCAGCCATTCAGAATCAAGAGAGAGAGTGTCAGAACTTAAAGAAAATTTTCTAGTCTTCGCGGCGATACTTCTTTTCTAGCCGCGCTTTTTCCTTTATTTTCTGAATAAGAGTTTCTTGGTTCATACAAAATCCTCCAAAACAAGAGGTCGCACTTGAAGGAGTCGAAGGGCAACTCCCTCGATTACGCGCTTAAATTTCGTTCAAGCACCTTGAGATACTCTGGCTCTAAAACATTTCTATAAAGCGCGGTCAAACGTTCGAGCGCTTCTCGGGGCGACATCCCAGGTGAATCCGGATTTTTCAGCACGAACTGGCAGAACTCGTCTGCCACGCTCACCACCCGCGCTAATTAAGCTAGCGCGGGCCTTTTGAAACTCCCTAAAAGAATGGAGCCAACCTGGACCTCAGCCGCCTCGTGTCAATAATGCTGGACCAAAGGAGACTGACAGTGATGAAAAAATTCCTATGCGACCCCCTTATTCATGGGCCCAGTATCACTTTGGAATTCCTCTCCGTGATTTCCGCCACCATAACGCCAGCGGTAGAGTGCGTCCTCGACTCGTTCCAATACTCGACTGAGTGCGGATGCTGGCGTAAGGCCGACAGCTTTTTGAAAAAAACAACGGTAGGGAGAACTCACTTCGATCGCAGAAATATAGTGCGGACCATCCTTGTTCATCACACCGAAGGCCCTGGCACCAGGAGGCGCTAAGGTGAGAAGCTCTACGAGCCTCAGGTTTGCCTTTCTTTTCAGATCGGAATCGATATGGGTCAGGTTAAATTTAAACTCATAACTGGGTTTTTTCATAGATCACCCCGAGTTATAAAGAGAGGCCCCTGTTCTCATCAGAGAAAGCAGGGGCCCCATTGAACTACCGTCCGAGACTCGAACCCTCGGACCTTCTGGTCTAGTTAGAAGCTACTTATTCATGAAGCCACTTTTTCTTTTCGATAGTCGCTAGATGAATGCAACTCCTCCTTTTCATTCTTTGGACCTAACAGCTTTCCAAAGAAACCTGTGCTACCGCTGCCAATCTTGATCTGGCGCGGCTTTGAGCTCTCCGCCTTGGGAAGCATCACTCTTAAGATGCCGTCTTGATAGTTTGCCTCCACTCGACTTGCATCGACTCCTACGGGAAGAGCGAAACTTCTTTGAAATTTCCCAAAGCGTCGCTCGGAGTACCTGCGGCCATCTTCCGTTCTTTTGTTTTCCTGGTGCCTTTCGCCAGAAATCGTCAGCTGGCCGTCGTTGACTTCAAGCTTGATGTCGTCTTTTTTCATTCCAGCCATTTCAAGGGTCAGAAGATAGTGCTCTTCGTCCTCTTCAACATCGCAGGCCGGGACGAATGTGTATTCGGTTCTCAGTCCTCGTGACGTTGGAGTTGCCCAGTCATCAAAAAGACGATCGAACTCACGACGAAGATCCGAAATCGGACTCCATGCGTCTTTCCAAATTGCTGGCCAAACCGTCAGTCCGTTATTATTAGTGTTCATAGTGATTTCTCCTTTCATTTCGTTGATAACTGCCTCTGTTCTAAAAAATGGTTTCAGTTTTTTTCTTGTCAAGAGGCCGCGACCGCCGGATGCCCCATCACCATGCTTGGAGGCATGGGGCCACCGCGATTCGACTTCCACCAAGAAATCTGCTTCTTAATTTTTTCTTCTAAACACTGCAGCGCCTTTTCCGCCGTTTCGCCAACAGCACTCGCCATAAATGGTCCCTGTTTCGAGTAAATGTCGAGTGCACAGCAATAGTCCTCTTCGCCGCGTTTTTCCAATAAGCCGATGGCCGTGGCTCCATAAGGAGCAACGTCCAGAGTACGATTCAGGACAATATTTGCCTGAAGTCTCAGCTGAAAATCAGGTTCAAAGTTTTTGAAATGAAATTGATTATTCATGACACTTCCCCCTTTCATCTCTCCTGTGTAAATTATGCGATTTTTTTTAGGTCAACGTCCGTATCCAACTCGGGAAGCCATTCGGAGAACTTCAGAAGTTCGCTGTGCTCCTTGCAAGTTGGGCAGTAACGATCAAACGGAGTTTTCGGATGGAACTGTATTGAACATATGTTGCAGTTGCGCTTCCGCTTTTCTCCTTCAGTCGACGATGAGAATGACTCCCTTCGTTTTTTTAGTGTGCTTTTCATAGAAATCCTCCCTTCTATTCGAGCTAAGAGTTAGTTGAGTTGGGGTTGTGGTGGAAAAGTTTTGTAGTCCGCTTTTTGGGTGGAATCGCCACTGATCCGATTGGTATCAATGAGCTTCCAAAACTCTGCGCCTTCCTCCTTACAAGATTTAGTATTGAGAAAACTCAGAGGAGTTATTGAGCAGGTGGCTTGAACCTGAGCTGGACCACGGTTGGAATGGTTCTGATCAAACCGATATCCAGGGAAATCGGCGAATCCGTTGGCCGGTCCAACGGAACTCCAAGCCAGAAAAAGTGAAAAGAAAATGACCGTTGTATAAGCGAACTGAAAGAAACGATGGACTGTCGACATAATTTCCTCCCTTCTGCGGCCCTGTCGGCACCTCAAGTGAACAGGGGTGATAAGAGTAGGTTTTGTAGTTTCATAGACCCCATGGCCTATATAATTATTACTGGGTTTGGATTTTATTTTGTCAAACCCAACACTCTAAAATTTTATAATGTATCAAAATTACTTCTTTCTTGAGTCTTCCTCCTTTAACGTTTTGACTAACCACACTACGTAATCATCCAAGATGTGCGCAGTCAGCTCCGCAAGTGACATCTCGTTCTTTTTTGCATGAACCATCAAGACCGCGTTGGTCTCTTCCAGAATCCTAGCAGAAACCGGAACCCGCTTTTTCTTGATAGCCATGTCCCTTGGCATACGACGTTCTAGTGGTCCCATATTTAAAATTTTATCCATTCTAAATTGAAAGTCAATTGGAACTCACTTTGTTTATAATCGGACATCACTTCATATAACTAACTTGCTGATATTCCAGTTATTTATTAAAAGATACTCTCACCACCCCCCTTTTTCTCAGGCCTTAGCTTGCTTTTTCACACCCTATTCAGAATCAAGAAAGAGAGAGAGTTTCAGAACTTAAAGAATATTTTCTAGATTCCTTGTAGGTCTAGAAACCGAGTTTCGTCACCTGACCGTTTTCGATCGTGACCTGAAGAAATCGATCGCGCCCTATGCGAAGTAAGAGATTTTCATCGCGCACGCAGATGACATCGTTAGCTTCTTTGCTAAGGGGGAGCCTCTGAAAATCAGAATTAAAAGTGGATCGGAATCCAATTCTAAAATTCCCAGTCTCTAAGCGTGGCCACGACGAGCAAATAAACATTCCGGCAACTTCGTCGCCTATCAAAAGAGTTTTGTCGTAAAAAGGAATCACCGCGGAGGAATGAAAGATGTAAGTGCCCTGGAAAGAAGCCGCAAAACTGCGATTACAGATTGCTGCACCCAAAAACAAAAGAGCGACTTGCCACACCTTCCACATGTTTCATCAGATAACAATTCGCGTTATTCTTTGTCAAGAAACAGAAGGCAAACAAAGGCAAGGGAGGACTGGCCCCATAGACTTCAAATTCTCCGCGTCATTGAGATCTTCGAAATTCCAAAAGTCTCGTATGAATCGCATCCCGGGTCTTTCGAAATGCTTCCAGTCGGTCCCTCTCTAAATCACCCGCAGCGGGATCCGGCATTCCCCAATTCAATTTCTCTGCCTTCACGGCAATTACGGGACAGATCTCTTCCGCGCAAAGAGTAATCACGTAGTTCAGACCGATAAAGAACTGCGGGGGGAGCTCCTCCCAAGACTTTGATCGATGCACCGAAATATCAATGCCCATTTCCTTCATGACCTGAATGGCAAGAGGATGGACTTTGCCACTGGGATCGCTCCCAGCACTCTGAATTTCTACCGCCGCTCCAAAGATTTTTCGCGCTAATCCCTCGGCCATCTGACTCCGAGCAGAGTTTGCTACACAAAGAAATAAAATCTTCACCTTAACAACATCCCTTCGCAGGTCGAGTCTTCGAATCGCACCGAATTTTCTCATATAACAGTGCGGCCAAAATCATTCCGAAAGCGGGCCCGACAAAATAAATCCAAACCACATCGAACCTTCCTTGAAGGAGTGCCGGTCCAAGAGTTCTTGCCGGATTCATTGACGCTCCCGTGACCGGCCCTCCCACGTAAGCACAAAATGTGACGGTCGCTCCGATCGCAGCTCCAGCCATCACACCCACAGCCCGGGTATCTGTCGCTACAGCAGTAATGACAAACATGAGAAAGAAACTCAGCACCATTTCCCAAATCACCGCCTGGAACGGGAAAACTGATGGAATTGTGGCCCCGTAAGTTTGACCAGTCGGTAAAATGAGGGAAAGCAATCCGATCGCAGCAACTGCTCCTAAAAATTGAGCGAGCCAGTAAAACAAAACTTCTCGCTTCGGAAAGTGACGGACCACTGCAAATGCCAATGTTACGGCAGGGTTAAAATGGGCTCCGCTGATATGCCCCACCGCATAGATCATGGTGGCTACAACCAACCCAAAAACCAAAGGGATAGCGGAGCCCGTAAGAGAACCAGGAAAGCGTTCACTCACCATCAAGGCTCCGCATCCCGTGAAAACCAAGGCAAATGTGCCAACTAGTTCGGCCAATGCCTTACTCAACTGAGACCTCACTTCCGACAATCACACGAACAGCAACAACAGGAAGTACATTCACAGGGATCCACTTTCGTTTTCTTCTTGGCCATAAGGGCCTCCTTTCAAGAAGTCAGCAATTTCCTTCAAAGCAATCGAGGATCGAGCAAACCCCACGAGTCGTCTTTCCTCTGGCACAACAGCTGGAAATCTCCGCCAGGGACCTCTGCATCCTCTTTAAGTCTTGAATCTTTTCCTGAATTTCGACGGTTTTCTGATCCGCTCGTACTTTTACATCCGAACATGCGGATTTGGAGATCGCTTGCAGCTCAAGCAGACCTTTAACTTCCTTAAGGGTAAAGCCCAACTCCTGAGCTCTTTTGATAAAACGAATTTGTTTGGCGTCTTCGGACGAATATTGGCGATACCCCGAACCCCGACGAGCGGGCTGCTTCAGCAACCCCTGACGTTCATAGAACCGGACCGTCTGAATACCCACTCCGGCGTCATTTGCAAGAGATCCGATCGTATAGGTCCCTGAGTGTTTCATAGATTTAGGATACCAACCCTGTACTAAGGTACAGTCAAGAGGTTTCTTAAATGCTCTAAAAAAGCCCAGAATCCAGGAGAGGCGATAAATGAGTAGCCAAAGGCCCGGATGCTGTGGATACTCAATCTCCCTGGGGGAATAGGAAATGAAAATTCAGTATAAAATTTTAGCTTTTGGAACAGTTCTTTTGTCTGCTAGTGCGATCGCAGCACCTCTGGATCCCAAGAATTTATTCTGCGGCGAAATCTTCCCCACGTTTTCTAACTACATGACGGTCGAAACTCATACCGATCCCAACGGCGACCAATACACGGAATTCACACGCATCAATGAACGGGCGGGAATCGCGCTTCACGGCTTGATCGAAAAATCCGTCCTCACCGAAACGGCCGACCTGATTCGAATCTCCGGAAAGACAGAACGCCGAGAAGATTTTGAAATGATTGTTAGCAAAACTCCCACTTCCGGAGCGATCGTCTCTTACCACGCCAAGTACACGCTCAAAGCCACGCAAGTGACGAGCGAAGTGCTGAGCTGTGTGAATTAGATCGGATAGTTCTTTCCGGAGTGTACGTATTTCTGGAAGAGACCTTTCAACTCTTTATATTTCTCCGGCATGAATTTTTGAAAAGATCCATCGTCCAATTTCTTTTCGAGCTGGGCCAAGTGCTCGCGCACGATTTTCAAAAACTCCACCGCCTGTTCGCTCTTCGGGTCGATGTGGAACTTCATTCCGCTTCCAAAATCCCAGTCCGTCTTTAAGAGATAATCAAACTCGAAGTGAATCAGATCACCTTTCTTATTAAGCCCCTCATCTGCATTTGCAATTGCGGCCTCAAGCAGGGCGTGCCGATACTGAAAGTAGCGTTGAATCAAATAATTCTGCGCTTTCCACGTCGGGGCTTCTTTTTCTCCCGCTTTCACTCGGCGCTGAGAAAGATTTCCTAAGAGCTGATCCATTTTCTGAAAATCATCTTGAACGGCTTCGGGTGTGGGGCCGGGACGATAGTTCGGTGGAGCGGCCAGCGTCGTCTGCGGAGAAATGGGCTCCCCCTGATGCCCCAGACGATCCGCCTTTTTCATCATCTGCTTTGCCCACGCGGAAGGTTTGTTATCCAACAACTCCACTGCTGCCTGGAAACCCTGAGGGTCTTTCACGCGTGCTAAAGCCTGCGCCGCTAAATCGCGCACGGAAGGATGAGGATCGGTCAAAGCTTCCCGTAAATCTTTTCCAATCTCTCGCTGATTCAACCAATTCGGATCCACATAGGTTCCATTCTGCAGATCCAAATCATCTTGTCTCGTTCTCGGGTGCCGAGCGAGCGTGTGCTTTTCGAGTTTCGCGATCTCACTCACCCCGAGGTAGCGATTGTCGGCATGCTCATCTTGAAGGGCTGTCTTTCGCGCGATTTCAAAACGATCCGGATAGGATTCCAATTTGCGACTCTCCGTCAGCGCGCGACGCCGCACAGCTGGGTCCGTAGATCGTTGGTGAGCAACGGAACGAAAATACGTCCAGCAATCTTCCCAGGTGATGGCCTGAGCGACCGAAGTCGACAGCAAGAGTAGGAGAAAAATTCGCGTGATCATCCCTTGGGCTTTTCGGCAGAAATCGAAAAGAAACTAAGAGATGACGCAGGCTTACTGGAAATTTAGAGCGGATCGCGGGCTTCGAACGTGATCTCGGGGGCGATCTGTTTCAAGTGGCTATAGGGAGTGGGGGGACCTCTTTGGGGAGAGAGCGGACGTCGAATATTCTTTGGATCTTCTTCAATATGGTTCACGTATTGAAGATTCAGATTCAACTCTTTTGCCTCGAGAGGTTTTCGAATCACCAGCACGTAGGGCTGTTGATACCGAGTCAAATCGGGACGGGGACCGTGTTTCACGATCGAAAAGATATCCGGATGTGCAGCGGCTAAGTATTCCGGAAGGCTTACCATCATAGGCGATGACATTCCTTTCTTAGTAAACTTCACCCACGCCTTAGAGTTGGGGGGCGTAAATATTCGGGCCGTTCCTCCTGGTTTCAACGCATCATACATGAGCTTTACTAGGTCGGGTTTCTTGATCGAATAAGCATAGGCCCCGTAGACATCCGTAATGAGATCCGCCCTATTCTTAAAGCGAGGAAGCTGATCTTCCGCCCAACCCTCGACGTATCGAAACCTTCCGTTCATCTCAACAACCGTGTCGAGAATTTCGTCATCTGCTTTTTGAGCATTGATCACAATCGCAGTGGAATGACGAATTTTAGCCAGCTCGAGGGCTGCTGTGCCGCGCCCACCTCCCACATCAATATGGACGCCTCCTTCGGGAACACTTTCTTCAATCGGGGCCAAGAGGTGCGATTCGTAGCTCCGCTCTCCCTTCAGCGGTCGATTATTAGGAGCCCCCACAAGACCGTCGTACTGTTCAAAACTCAGCTGAGCATTGATATTCAAATCCCTAAAATTCTCAGGGCACCCCGACTCCTTCAGATCCGCCCAGACAAGGGCCGGCCCGCTCTGAAAGAGCAGAAGAACCCCCGTCAAAATTCTGGCAAGCACACGAGTCGACATCTTCTATAAATTCGGCTTTTTTACTGAGAACCTTTTACCGAAAAGTGAAGGAATGCTTCACCTTGTGCTCTTCTTCTTCCTATTGCTGCCGGTGTCGGTTGCGAATCCTCCGCAGGATGATTCTGAGCTCCTGGATCTCAAGCGCAAAGTTCTGGAACAAGTCAAAATCCAAGGAAATGAATCCGCACTCGAAGCGATGGATTTTGCGCCCAATGAAGAAGCTGTAGTTCTAGTCAATATGGACATCGGCAACGGTGAACGCGCTTATCAAATCGAGATTCTCAATAAGACCAACAAAGGCGTGAAGACTTGGATCAAAGTCCGCGAAAACGATCCCCGTTTTAAATTCTACGAAGCGGTGGATTCCCTTTCCTCGCAAACACTGGATATCACCAAAGCCACACATATTCGATCGACCCAAAACTTTTCGGGACTCTACGACATCACCGGTTCCCTTCATTTTGAAATTCCGCCCCACCTTGAAGCACCCCGAGCAAATTGCAATCTGGAAGAACATTTTCCGATTTCTCTTTCGAGTGACCCACGAGCAAGCAAAGCTCGCCCTCTGAAAGTTTCCCTGGTGGATAAGCGGCCGGTGAATCCTTGCCCCAATCGCCCCACTCAAGCGAACGGTAAACCTTGCGTTAAAACCCTTCCAGTAGCTCTGCCGAAAAATTCGAAGCTCCGACAGTATATTTTAGAAGCAGCCGAACAAGTCGGGATCAATCCCGCCTTTATTGCCGCGATGATTGCGCAAGAATCGCAGTTCCGAATTCTCGTTGAAAACAAGCAGGAGAAAGAAGCCTGCCGCGACCCCGCAAAGTGCCCCAAGTACGGCTGGAGCAAGGGCATGATTCAATTTGGTCGCATGATGAGCGACGAATACGGTTTGGACTGGGAGCCTGAAATCCCCACGAATATTCCTGAATGCAATAAAAATGGCTCGAGCGACGCCTGTGTTGTAGCAGTCGACCAATACTGCGAAGCCACTTTTATTTCTCGAGATAAAAAACCAGCCACCTTTTGTCCCCGACAAGCGCTCGTCGGATTTTCCCGCTACATCAAAGATATTTTGGAACGAGAACGAAAAATTCGAGTGAAGATTAAAGACACGAAGAAAAATGAAGTCGAAGCAGTCATCGATCTCTCGCACATCATCAACGAAAAACCCGCCGACCAGCTTCGTTACGCAGCGGGCGATTACAATCGCGGTCCTCGTGTCGACAATTCGATCGAACAATACTTCCAACAAAAAGGTACGGCTCCGCCCCATTTTGGGCACACCTGGGCGGTCAGGCGAAATCCTGACGAGACACCCTCGAAAGACATGGGCTATCGCATCTTGAACAACGAATACATTAACCGCTGCTATGTTTGGAATATTGCCGGACTCTGCGGGAATCAGTTTCCACCAAATTCTTTGGCCACCTATTATTCCAAGGTCTTTGCTAAGAAGAAGGAGAGAAAAAAATGAAGCTCCTGATTGCTAGCCTTCTTTTTGTGCTCCCGGTTCAAGCCGAAGATGGGCTCTCCCCTAGCGTTGAACTTTATTATCAAGCGGATTTCAACGGAGCCTTCGCTCAGCTCCGAAAAGAAATCTCTGCCCCCGGACTGACTTCTCAGCAAATTCAGAACAAACTCCGTTTAGCGCGTGACCTCTTGGTTCAACAACCCGAGCTCGGTTTTAACGATTACATCGGCGTTCTGAAGGCAGCACAGGCCCAGCCCAATGCCGATGCGGTTCGTCCCAAGCTCACCGAATCGATGAAGAGCGCTCAGGTTCTCAAATCCGAAGCCTCCTTCACTCTAGCTTCTGCTCAGATTGCTTTAGAGAAACTGAATCGAACCCAGGTCTGGGCCGATCTCGCTCGATATGAGACTCTGACTCTCGTTTGTGAACGAAAGTTCAAACAACATCCTGAGCAAATCGAGTGGTTGTTTTGGATCGGCAAGAGTAAATCGCTTCTGACACGGAGCGGGAGTTCCTATCTCACTCAATATGTAAACAACGCAGGAAATCAAGCCGCGCACGCCAAGGAAGCTCTTCAACTCATCGAACGCGAGAAGAATCTTTTTTCCAATTAGTGCTTCGCTTAAGATACATTGCTGACGGATGAAACACTGGGTTTTCGATCTGGACGGCACGCTGGTTGATTCGTTTTCGCGCTATTTTAAAGCGCTGAACGAAATTTTCCAAGAACACGGCTACCAGTTTACCGACGCCCATCGCGAACCCGCTCTCACCTCTCACCTTCCTGCTTTTTTCAGACAAGAACTCGGAGCTCGGGCCGTTGCCCCTGCATTGACCAAACTTCTAGAGGTGAGCAATAACGACGCTCCTCTGATTCAGCCCTTTTCTGGAATCCTGGAAACCATCGACCTGCTCAAATCGCGAGGCTGTCAGATTGCAGTTTGGACGAGCCGAGAATTCACCTCGACAGATATTATTTTAAAAGAAACCGGAATCTCTCGAAAAATTGAAACCTTTGTAAGCGGAACTTGTGTCACGAATCGAAAACCTGACACCGAAGGCTTAGTTCGAATTATTGAACAGCACGAATGGAATCCCGAAGAAGTCACGATGGTGGGCGATCATTTTCACGACGTGCAAGCCGCGAATCAAGTCGGTGTGCGCTCGGTTCGCGCCAGCTGGCACTCTTATTGGAAAATCGGGACGTGCCCCGATGCCGACCATCAGTTTCATTCCGTAGAAGACTTTCACCGCTGGGTTAAATCTTCTTCGAATGGCCGGGACGGCTGATCGATACCAATACCATGCTCAGGAGCACCAACGCTCCTCCGCCGATTTGAATCGGTCGAAGCGATTCCCCAAGAAAGAAAGTCGCAATTAAAATTCCAGTGATGGGTTCAGATGTGCTGAGAATGGATGTCTCTGCTCCTGTTAGTTTTTTCAACCCCGACAAGAACAACGTCATCGCCAGGAGAGAACAAATCACCGCCACCCCTAAAATCAAGGGCCAGCTTTCGTTGAAAATCTGAATGGGTCGCCCGACGGACTTGAAATGAATGAGTGAAAGTAAAATCCCCGCAGCGACTTGAATATAAAAGGTAGCGACGTAGGAGTTCTGATTTCGAAGCCAGACTCTCGAACAAAGAATGTAGAGAGCGTAGAAAACCGCTGAACCCAAACCCAGCAACAACGAGACGGAAGAGCTCACTCGCCACTCACCCCAAACCAGGCCCGTTAATCCCACAATGGCAATGGGAAGGGCCACATCGCCCCAAAATCCTAGCTTTTCATTGAGAAAAAAACGACCGCCCAGAGTGACAAACACCGGATAGAGATAGAGCAGCAGCACGGTCAGCGAAGCCGACAGCCCGGTCAGTGCGTAGAAGTAGCAGGAGGCGAAAACGGAATATCCCAAAACCCCCAGAGCGATGAAATGCAACATCGGTTTCATTTTTACGCGCAAGGATTTCGGATTCTTAAAAGCCAGGAATGTTCCCAGGATCAAAGCCGAGACAACAAAGCGAAGACTCAGAAATTCTCCGGGACTAATTCCAGCCTGATAGGATTTTTTTCCAAAAAATCCGAGCATACCGAAACACGCACCGGAAGCGATCACTTCCGCAAAACCAATCCATCTTTGTTGAGAGTTCATTGAGTAATATTCACAGGCAGAGAAATTTTAAACTGGGTGTGAGGGGATTCCGGCACGAGGCAGAACGTCCCCCCGTGACTTTCGATGATTCCTTTGCTGATGCTGAGGCCTAAACCCGTTCCCTTCCCTACTTCCTTCGTGGTGAAAAACGGATCCATAATCTTGCTTTGAATTTCGACGGGAATTCCAGAACCGGAATCGGTCACGTGAATCTCAAAACTTCGATCCGTTTTTGAAACCTCGATGGAGACCCACTTTTCTTCCAAACTCTGAATAGCATCGAAGGAATTGTTCAAGAGATTGAGTAACACTTGTGGAATCTGGACCGCTCGGCATTCCAACTGCCACTCTTGCGGAATCGGACTGATGCGGAGCTCAATTCCATTCAAGCTGAAGCGCTCCCGACAAAAGGTGAGCGAATCTTCAATCAAAGTATTCAGACTAGCGAGCTCACAGGGATCCAGTGCAGCATCGCGCGCAAAATAGCGCAGACCTTTAATGATCTGGGCAATGCGAAAGGCCGTCTTTTCAATTTTTTCGATGTCCGAAAGAAATTTTTCCTTCTGAATATCCCCGGATTCTACACTTCGCTTCAACCGCTGGCTTACTCCGGCAATGATGGCGAGAGGTGAATTAATTTCGTGAGCCACCCCACCCGCCATTTCCCCGAGCGCGGATAATCGTGAGGCATGAAGAACCTTAGCGCGCTCTAACAGGCTGATGAAAAACTCAAATTTTGAGGTTTCAAAAAAGTAAAATCGTTCTAAGCTTTTTTCCATGCGTGGA
>JAIEMT010000024.1 GCA_019751945.1 bacterium | reverse complement strand
TGTTTGGATTCTGGTGAACCCATTCTAAACGCGGTGAGGTCATGCTGCAATTTCAACTAAGTTTAGCACTCCGCCAACGCCACTGCCCAAGAGCAGAGACAGACAGAGGGAAATAAAAATCCCACGGTTCAAAATGTCTTGAATGCCGTTGCTCTTATTGGTGAAAGTCATATTCTTTCTCCACAGAGGCACAGGTACTGGATTTGAGCAGTATTCTTGGTCCTAGTCTCTTACCGTTTGATGAAAACCGCACATTGCCAGACACCCCTTCAAATCGTAGGTGAGCCATTGCATTGGCTAGGCACTCTTTTCTTTTGCTGGCTGCCTCGCATCGTTGAGCCACTTGAACAATAGCTAAACCCGCGTCGTACGACAGCGCCGCAACATCGGTTGGCATCTCACCGTACTTGGCTTTGTAGTCGCGCACGAATTTTTTATTTTTAGCTGAGCGACTGGTCACATCATAGGGAACAGTATTAACCAGGCAAATAGATCGAAGAAGTCCCAGGTTGTTTGCGACTTGGAGAGTTTGAGTGCTCCATGAGTCGCCCCCCAAAAGAAGTCCATGATACCTTCGTTTGACTAAGGCGTTTATCACACTGAGTCCCTCGACCTCGTAAGCGAGTGGGACGATGTATTTAGCGAGCCCCAGATGTTCGAAGTAATCATGCGGAACGGGCCTATTTTTGAGGAGGTCTGGGTACTGAGTGATTGGGATTCCTTGTTTTTTCAATGACGACTTGAGTTCTCTTTCCATATCGACACAGTATTCGCAGTTCCTGGCTACGATGAGTGCGACTCCAGTTTTGCGAATATCAGGAAAACCGGACAGATAGCGGGTCAAATCAGCCACCTGGGCGTCATTAGGTATGGCCATTGTGAAGACCGATTTTTCTTTGTCAAAAAGAGCCTCAGCGGTACCAAATACTGTCAGGTAGGGAATCCCAGCGGGGGATGTTTGTTGTTTTACCGCAATTGCTTGATCGCTGTAACTCAGCCCCGCAACCAAATCGAAATCCTTCTTCACGAACTCTGCTGCCTTCTCTTTCGCCAAAAGAGCAGACTCGGAATTGTCTTGGATCTCCAAAGATAAATTCTTAACGTCGTTTAGAGCTAATTCAAAGCCGCGCCGTTGTTGCACTCCCCACGGGTTGGAAGTGACATGATCCTGTCTGGTCTCCGGAATGATCAGCCCTACACGAATATTTTTCTGAAGGGATGCCATGGCAGTAGTCGCAAGAAAAATGGACAACCAGAGGCCTTTGATCATACAAGCACCTCAGAAAACGCAAAGCGACGACTGTTTTCAGAAATAGCCTTCAAGATAGACTGACTGTTGAGCTTGGCGGATCGAAGAATTTCATCTGCCTTTTCATATTCCCTTGCCAGAGTCGTCTGAAAGATGGCCTGATCATCCGTGCACAGAACGACCGGAATGCCCGCTTCAAGAAACTTGAGAAAGGGATGGGATTTCAAATCTGAACAAAGCCCCATGAGGTAATTGCTGGTCAAGCAGACCTCCACTGCAATCTGATCCTTTGCGAGTCGGCGGAGTAATTCTGAATCGGTTGCGGCTGAAAATCCATGTCCTATTCTCTCGGCTCCACAATCATCGATTGCTTGCCAAATGGACTCGGAGGACGAAAATTCTCCTGCATGGATGGTGATACGGAGACCCGCGTCTTTAAGTTTTCTAAAGATAGGTCCGAAAGACGCCGTGGTGTTTGGACCTTCTGGGCCTTCCAAGTCAATGGCTCTAACGAATTCCTCATTCTCAAGAACAAAATTCATCAGATGATCAGCACGATCCTTGGATTCATGCCGGGAGAAGCAGAGTGTGGGACAAACATCGAGGCCGAGAACATTTGCGTGAGAAACTGCGATTTGAAAACGATCAAGTACCGAACCTTCTGAGAGCCCAAACCGAGAATTGAGGGCTCCACAGCCAAATCTGTAATCGAGATGCTTGAGTCCATCCCGGGCGGCGAGTTCAAGCTGTGCCTCCAAAATAGGTTGAATGTCGTCTGTTAAATTAAAAATCTTCATGACTTGTTGAAAGATAGCGAAAAAATCGTCAGGGTTTTTGACAGGCTCGTTGATGAGCGTCCGTTCGACACGAGCTTTGGCGTACTTCACCCCGATTTCATCGCTGAAGGCGGCTCGCACGACTTCACGCGATATGCTCCCATCATAGTGGAAGTGGAGATCATGCGTCGCCAGTTTTGCGAATTGTGTGGTCACGGTCGGTTACCTCCGCTGTTCCGCAACCTGCAAGTGTTGCGTGAAAGCCACGAATCCGACTGATGCCAGAATTAAGAGTGTCCCAATCACATTCTGCGGCGTCAGCGCGACTGGAAATAGGACGCAGGAGAATAAAAGCACAAAGACTGGTTCCGCGGCTTTCATCAAATTCGCAAGACGGAACGTAGCTATGGCAAGTGCTTTGTAAAAGAGCAATAACCCCAGAAAGGTGGATAGAAAAGTTGAACAAAAGATGATTCCCACGCCCGTGAGAGAAAAAGAGCTCTCTCCGCTCGTGTTACGTAGAACCCCGTATATCAACAGTGGGATCAGTGCATATGCCTTCGTGTTCAGAAGAACAGTCGAGGTGTCAAATCGTTTCACGATGGGCTTGATCACAGCGTTTTGAATCGCAAAAAGTGCCGGGTAGAGGAAAGCAAAAATGATTCCGAGTGCGCTTCCGATACTCGTACTGCCGGTCTGTCCCATTTGAAAAGACACCAAGAAAACGCCCAGGATCGCCAGTGCGATCAAGAACATTTCAAGCCTATTGGGTTGTTCCTGAAAATAGAGGTAAGAAATCAGCATCGCATACACAAAATAGAGACGGCCGATCAATCCCAGGATTCCCGGATGTACTCGGGCGAGACCTTCAAACAGAAAAATCAAACCAGCAGCATTGAGAAGGCCAGAAATCACCAACTCTTTGTTGAAAATTACCCTCACGGAATGTCCCAGCAGTCGTGCCGATATCAAGCAAAGCAACCCCGTGAATAGGCATTCCAAGATCGCTCCATATTGGGCAGGAATATGACCCAATCCCAATTTGATGAGTGGAAACTGCGTGGCAAACAGCATGGAAGAGAGTAAAGATAAGACCGCTCCATTTTTGAAATAGCGTTTAATCATTTGCCCTCCGATTGTGAGTCAAAAAACTGGTTCTTGTGCGTGACCACAGGAAGGCTGTGGGCCCCCCCTTCGTAAAAAGCCGCCTGAGAAATCTGAATAAAGCGTGCCTTCTGGCGGAATTCACTCAGAGTCTTGGCTCCCGTGAAAGCCAGGCTTGCCCCAAGAGACCTAGAGATCTGTAAAAGGAGCGCTTTTGCAGGGCCACTCAATGGTGTGAGGCCAGACACTCCCTCCACTCGGTGATTGCGTTCCCGAAGGTCTGTTGCAATGTCTTTGATAAAATCATCGAGCGCCGGATTGCCAGTATTTGAATCCAGCTCAACCGAATGATATTGAGACCCGGCATAAAACTTATACTTCACGCCGTCTTTTTCGATAACATCGCCAGCGGCTTCTAACGTTCCGGCAAAAAGTCTTCCCATCATGACGGAGCTCGCGCCCGCGGCCAGCGCCTTGGCAATGTCTCCGCAGGTGCGAATCCCCCCATCCGCGATCACGGGAATTCCATACTCTTTTGCCACTCGTGAAACTTCCTCGATCGCCTCGAGTTGAGGGACTCCGATCCCAGATATTTCTCGTGTTGTACAAATAGAACCAGGACCAAGGCCTACTTTGATCCCCGCGATGGGATAACGGCAGAATTCCACAGCGGCTTCGGCGGTCGCGATATTGCCTATTGCGATCCGATGGGGCGCAATAGCTGAAAACTTTTCTACGACTTCAATGACGGCGTCATTATAAGGATGTACCGTATCGAGCAGGATGTAGTCGACTTCTGGATGAGAAACTAGGAGCTCGAGCCTAGCCGTGTCGAACGGCGAGGCTGTGACGACGATCACAGGGCGCCCCCTTCGATGCGCAGCCTGTGGATATTTTGCCAGGTCAATCAGATGAGACGAAATTGCTGAGATGGCCGCTTCTAAATCTGGGAGAGAAAGATCACGAGTAATGGGACCAATGGCACCGAATTCCGCAAGAGTACATGTGAGTGGAATTGACCAGACCGTTTGCATGGGAGCAGAAAATACCGGGACAGGAGCCGCGCAATCTTTCAGCACTATGGACTGGACCGACACCTTATCGGGCCGAACATTAGTGCGGGCAGGCAGAATCGATACATCATCAAAGGTGAGTCCTCGCAGGGAACGTAAACCCGTCCGAACGGGAAATTCGAAATGAAGCGGCAACAATTCTAAGAAATTCATGATCACCTATCCTAAATCTACCGAAGAGTTTTCAGTTTCTGGCTCGGTCTCAGTGCGGAGTCCGTATGTCCGGCGTGGAATGCCCAATTGGGACATTTTTTTATAGATCAACCCTTTGCTGAAACCCACCCGCTGAGCAAAATCCATCGCGTGCCCGTCTGTGAGCTCAAGTCCATTGCGGATATATTCTCTTTCGGCAATCTTCTTGAATTCTTCGAAACTCCTGGGCGTCAGCTCGTGGATCTCTGTTGGAAGTGCAAACTCCAAGCGACTGATGACGGCAGCGGGACCGCCTAGCGGGCGATCAAAAGTGATGTCCTCAGCGTCGACCTCGGTGGATTCCCGCTGTTTAACAAGAATCTTTGCTCGCTCAATCGTGTTTCCCAGTTCACGAATATTGCCGGGCCATCGATGTTGCATCAGGCGCTTAATCGCTCGCTCAGTAATTGTAAAACGAGAGCCACCCTCTTTGATCAATAAGAAGCGGGCGAGATCGGGTATGTCTTCGAGACGCTCGCGGAGTGGAGCTAGAACGAATTGCATGACGTTCAGGCGATCGTAAAGGTCATCGCGGAATTTGCGTCGGCGGGCCAGCTCGGGCAGGTCCTTATTTGTGGCCGCGATGACGCGACAGTTGACCTGAATGGGTTTATCTCCTCCGACGCGGAAAAACTGTCCGTCTTGAATGACGCGCAGTAATTTTGCTTGCGCGCCGATCGGCATTTCTCCAATTTCATCGAGGAAAATATCGCCTTTGTGTGCGAGCTCAAATTTTCCAGCCCGATCCGCCACCGCACCGGTGAAAGCGCCTCGCTTACATCCGAAAAGTTCACTTTCAATCAAATTCTCAGGAATCGCTGCGCAGTTCACGATGACAAAAGGCCTGCGACCGTCTTCAATCGCGTGAACCCTGCGGGCTACGAGTTCTTTTCCGGTACCTCTTTCCCCTGTGATGAGAACGGGAGACTGGGATCCTTTGAGCGAATATATTTTCGATCGGAGCTCGGAGGTGAAGAGAGACTTTCCAATAATTTCGTATTTGAACACTTCCCTGATCTGATCTTGGAGCGCATTCAGTTGGCGTTCGGTCGCCGCACGCGCCGCGCACATCGGAATTCGCACCAGAAGCTCTGGAACGATGTTGGGCGCTTTGATGATGTACTCATCGGCCCCTTTGGCCAGACACCGCTTTGCGGTGTTGTAGTCGCTATCCGCCGTGAGCATGATAATGATCGCGTTTGGATTATCAGTGCGAATGACTGGAATGAGATCTTCACCGTCCATGCCGTCCGGCAACTGTTTATCGAGGACATAGACTTCGTAGATATTTTTTTCGATGGCCGCCTTTGCAGTGTCGAAAGTTTGGTAGGCATCCAGCTCTGCGTAAGCACCCAAGGTTTGGAGGAGTTGCTGCCTATAGCTCCTGCAATCCTCAACAATCATGATTTTGAAAGCCATCCCGTTTGTCCCTTCCTAATATCCATTAGGATGCTCGCCTGTATTGCAGAGCGGCTAAAAATTGTCCACTTAATTTATAAGCGAAAGTCTACAGATTTGGAAAATAGAGTTGTCTCTAGAGTGCGCGTATTGCGCTAATCGGTTGTAACACTATGGATTTTCTAGCCGGACTGCCTAAATTTGAATATTTCTCTCAGGAAACCAAAAATAATCAGGATGCTAGCACCTTCTCTCGTGACGTGTTGATGCCTTGTGCGAGTCCGATCTGATTCCGGGGGAGAGTCAAAAGCCTTAAACAGAAAGTTGGATCATCCATAAACGATCATAGCCTGCCTGTACGGGCAGCTCGTGGGTGGTGATTTAGCTGAGTCGGATGGTGAGTCGCTTATTTAGGGCTGACGCGATCTTCTTTAGTGTTGAGACCTGGAAGTCTTTTTTACTGCGGAGAAAATTGGACACCGTGGCTTTACTGAGATCGTTATCCCAACAAAACCGCTCAACGGTTGGATATGACGCAAGGATTAGGTCAAGGACCTGTTTTCGCATCATTGACAAGGGGTCTTTGTGCTCAGTCGCCACAAAAACTAGGCTATCAGTAGGTTTACGGTCGTGAATTTACGATCGTAAACCGTTGGAATGCAAGTTATACAGACATTTGGCTGATGGAGAACTATGAGTTACAATCAAGACGCATTGCCAGAATCCTTCGTCTCATGCGAAGGAGGCGCCATCTTACTCAGATCGAGATGGCTCAAGAACTTCAAATTTCCCAGAGCTGTATCAGTAAAATGGAAAGGGGACTGTTGATTCCGTCCGTACTTCAATGGGCGGTTTTCTGTTCTTTTGTGCGGATACCCATGGATTGCTTGATGCTATCCAACAAAGCTCGCGATTAGACGAACGGAGTAGTAGCGGGGAATCAGAACTCTAAAAATTTTGTCACGGTAGAAATTGCCGGGTGTTTTTTTGGGCTTTGTCTTGAAACAAAATTATCCGATAATCATCTGGGGCGTTTTATATTGCCCGGAATTGACACTATTAGGGAGAGAGAAGATGAAAAAAATCGCGGCGATTGTGGGTTTATTGACGGTTTTCTGGATCGGTTCTGGGCAGGTCATGGCTGAAAATTCCTCAAAGGCGCCTGGCAATAACGTGATTGCGGACGTAGGTGTGATGGGCCCAGGGGGATCGCTCCTGATTTATTACCGGGACGGGAATCAAATCGTCGTGAGGAATTGCGGAAAAGATTATCCGGATGTCAAGGTAAAGAACTATAAACGGGAGGATTGCAAGACCGTAGGTCTTGAGAATCGAATCCCTGTAGCAGCGTTTAAGCGAGCGCTTCAATCCGCGTTTTATCTGGGAGATGCCGATTCACTCAAGCCATTGACCCCCGAAGATGTGAAAGCCTATCGTGTGAACTCCGATAAGCCCCCGCAGTCTCTGCTTGAGCAACGTAAGAACGCATTGGAAGCTAAGCTGGCTCGGATCAAATCATTTATTGAGGAAGCTCAGGGGACCGATGCCCAATCCGCGGCTGACTTAAAGGAGACCGAGAAGGCTTTGAAAGAAGCTCGTGCGGAGTTAAGCGCAGGCCAAGGCAAGGGTGGTGCAATCAAAAAAGTGAACGGGATCATTGATGACCTAGTGGACAACAAAATCACGTCGTCTGAGCTCAAGAAGGTTTCGTCGGTTAAGGATTCTGATCAAGCGATTTATACGCTGCTCAGCCAATATGACGGGAGCAAGCCGGAATGCGGAACAGATGAAGCCCTCAATGGATCTCGGCAAGCCCCTGCGGCTCCTGAAGAAGGCAAGCCGGCTTCGCCAGCCGATACGACCTGGCTTGAGAGACATTGGACTCCCGGCATTCCTGGGATTTCTCCCGCGTTCGCCGGTGGCGTGACAATCGATGCACGCATCAAAGATTGCGCTGCTTTTCCGGGAAGTTCAAAGAAAGGCAAAGGGGTGCCTTGGAATTTGGTCTCTCGAAAGCTCGATCCGACCTCCAGAAAGTTTAAAGAAGTCTGGAAAGATTCCAATACCGGAAAACTCTGGGGAGATCGATTGGAGAGCACCTATGTGCACGATACCCAGTATCCGCGGAAGGGCTACGAGGCCGCAGTGGAGATGGACGGGAAAACGGTAAAGAAAGAGATGGCGTGCGTTTCAAAAGAAGGAAAAGCAGCGTCCGCCGGAATCCAAGAGAAGGCTTTTGGGCTTCCCTCGATTGAAGAATTTGAGCAGGCGGAAAAAGATGGAATTCGCGAGGTGGTTCCCGAAATGGGCGGCCATTTCTTCTGGTCCGCTTCGCTCTATCCTTATGATCCGGATTTCGCGCGCGTATTCGGTGGCGGTAATGGTGGCAGCGGCTACGGCAGTCGTGATGACGGCGGCTCGGTGCGCTGCGTCGGTCGCTAGGCTGGTGTCGGCCGCCGGGCGTGGTTTTTGCTACACTTAGACGATTGAAGGCTTGGGAGGGCCGAAATGGCCCTCCCGTAGTTGGATCGGGGATCATCTCATCATCAGAATCATCGGGCCGTAGGCCCGTCGTTTTACAATTTTTTTTAAAAGGGGCATCGGTGTGGCGCGGTATCAGCACCTTCCCGTCTATCAGGCACTCTATTCTCTTAATTTAAAAATCTATCGGTTGAAACTCAAACTGCCGAAGTCGTTAAAACACGATTTGGGTCAGCTTTTTTTTGAAACTTCCGTGCGTTGTTTGCGGGGTGTCGTTTTGGCAAATGGGAGTGCCAATAAGGTCCCAGCACTCCAGCGGGTCCTTTTGGAATTTGAAACACTCTGGGTGTATTCGCGACTGCTCTTCGATCTTCGCGCGATCAGTAGCGGGGAGTTTCAGGTGCTTTCTGAGTCGCTTGCCAGCACTGGAAAGCAACTCCAAGCCTGGCTGAAATGGGAAAAACAACAGACAAAAGCACTGGCCCCTGCTCCTCGTGCTTGATGAATTTGTCCCGAAGGGATACGACCCCCATGAGACTGGTTGCCAGGATTTTCAGGTCCACGGATTTGAAAAGAGTGCATTCAGAATTCCACGGGAGTCCGGCCAAAGGCTTTGAATGGCTTTGGCGAGAATTTCCGAATCCAAGATCCCAGGTTTGCCTGGCCTTTTGGAGGGAGTAGAACAGGACGCAGGACTGGTCCGCTTCGCTCAATCCTAATAATCCGGATAACGCGCGCGGATTCAATGGCGATAATGGTGACAGCGACAACGACAATCGTGATAACGACGACTCGGTGCGCTGCGTCGGTCGCTAGGCGGGTGTCGGCCGCCGGGCGTGGGAATCATCAGCTCATAAGGGAGGGATTATCTTCGGCGGATTGCCAGATAATCCCTCCTTGTTTTTAAGGGAACCCAAGGATCGCCTAGCTCTAAAGGCGGTGCGTCTGGCAAGCCTCTCCCTCGGTTGGTGTCACGTAGGAGCCTATCGATGGAATCTTTACGCAAGCGGAAGGATTCTGCATGCTTCATGTAACCCAGTCTCGAATTGGCTCGTGAAAGCGTTTGATTGACTTTCTCTGATTCGAGATGATGGCTCAAGGGATGAGGTTTTTCCGTGCTCTGAAAATCGAGGGCCGCTAAGTCTTTGAGAGTCTGAATCCATTCCCATTTTTTCTGGGGCTCTAAAAAAAACTGTACCGGTTCTCGGGGGGAATCTCCCTGTCGGCACCGATACCCCAGATAGTCGATTCCCTCAGACATCCGTGAGAGCCGGGTTTTTGCCGGATTTAGGGATTGACGTCGGTGGGCCTTTAACCAGTCGTCGATGATTTTCTCAAACGGTCGCAGTCGTTCGGGATCGGTATCCAAAAGGATCAGATCATCCATGTACCGAAGATAAGCGTTAGGCTTCAGCTTTCGTTGGATCAAGTGGTCGAGCCCAGTCAAATAAACATTCGCTCCGAATTGGCTGATGAGGTTTCCAATCGGGATTCCCTGGTCTTTACTTTGACCGAACCAGGATTTTTCTTTGGGGATCAAATCAAAAAGGTGCTTGGGTCCTTTCAAGAGGGCATTGGGTCGAGAGTCCGTGAGGTAGAGGATTTCAACTAAGCGTTTCAAACGCTCGTTTTTTAAATTCTTCGTCAAAAGATGGCATAAAGTGGGGCGGTGAATGGTGACGAAGAACGAAGCGAGATCGAGTTGGAGCGCATAGACGGGACGGATGCCGCCTTGGCTGATTTTTCTCACAGCGTTTTGAAGGTACTTCAATGCGCCGTGAGTCCCTCTACCGTTTCTGCAAGCGAAGCTAGAATGAATGAATTTCCGTTCCCACATCGGCGTCAGCTCGCCCACCACCAAATGATGGACGATGCGATCCCGGAAATGGGCCGCGAAAATTTCGCGAGGCCTGGGATGGGTGACTACGAAGCAGACTACAGGGGAGGGCTTATACTTCCCCGATAGCAGTTCCCCGTGAAGTTCAATGAGATTTTTTCCGAGATGCGCTTCAAAACGAGTCTGATGAACACTGGCTCGCTTGCCCAGCCTGCAGGCTCTGTAGGCACAGGTGATCTGTTCAAATGTAGGCCAGTTTTTAAAAGTCATAACCCCTCCCAAAGGTTTCTCTTTATCACCTGAGTTGCGAAACGAAAGTATCATTTGGATACTTTTACGGCAGCTAAGTTGAATCAAACATCCAGTCGTTCGTCCGCGCTGTCTTATCTGCAAGGCTAGGTCGAATGGATCTACTCCAAAAATTCCATTCGCTCGTACTGAGAGAGTGAATCCCACCACTTCCCAATGGCAAATATCCGACCCGAAACGGTATTGCGACGAAACGGTAGCCCCCGGCACAGTTCGGCAAGGACTTCTTGTTGCCGATCTTCGCTGGGAAAAGCCCTCTTGAATGCACGTTCTTTGGCAGCCCACTCCGCGGCTTCGCGGGCTTCAGTTTCCAAGCCCAGTCGCTTTGCTTGCAGTTCCCGTTGCTCCCGAAGTTCGCGCTCATGCACTTTCACACGCGTTCTTTCGACTTCCTGAAGCACTTCGCCGATTGCTTTGGTGAGAAAAGCCATTGGTGAGTGACAACGTTCGGCCCCGTCAATACCACCGACGCCTTTTGCGGAAACAACGGTAAAACACTCGGCAATGTCTTCGAGCGGATATTCCCCAGAAAGTTCCCGAAAAGCTTTCCACTCGCTCTCTCGTTTTTTCGCTGGTTTCAGTTCGTTGAAATATTCACGAAGTTTTTCTGGAAGTGAGGAGAGAGAGTTTTTCTTTGAATATATTTCAATATCTTTAATGTAGGTTGGATTTCCGACCTCCGCCCCGGTTGGTTTTACTACCTCGGCGGGAGTATGAGAAGCGACCGGGGTCGGTTCAGTAACCGTGGTCGCTTTTGTAACCTGGGTTTCATTTCTGACCTGGCTCTGCTTTTTTACCGAGTTTTCCGTGTCCAGATCACGAGGAGTTTTTGTCAGTTCATCCCAGTTCTCAGGCAGAACCAGACCTAAAACGTTGGGGCGGTTCTGGTCTCCCTGCTGTTTTGTAATCAGGCCCTTTCGGACAAGTCCTGCAAGAGCTTCTAACACCGCAGGCCCTCGCAACCGCGAGCGGCGCTCAAGGACGGTCTTAGACAGTGGCGCAGTCCGACGCTGGAAGGAGATCGTAAAACGGGCAATTAAGAGCGCGAGTTTCATCTCGTTTCGTGTGAAGTCGCTGCTCGCCATTCGCATCAAAACATTATTGGGCAGCCGGGTATAGCCCTTCTCCAAACCATCCACCGCCCGTGCTTCCAACACAACTGAACTATCCTGCTCAGTGGCACGGCGTGAAGGGATCGCCGATCCTACCTTGGTCGTATCTTTGACCTCGGTTGGATTTGAGACCAGGGTTGTATTTTCAACCGTGGTCTGTTTAGGAACCTGGGTTTGGACTGTGACCAGGGTTTGATCTTGTACCTCGGTCTGGTTTTTGACCCAGGTAGTACGTGCGACCTGGGTTGGGATTACGACCGGGGTCTGATTTTCAACCTCGGTTGTGTTTTTATCCACGGTTGGATTAATAACCTGGGTCGCATTTTCGACCGAGGCTTGTGGTGCCGCGAAGACGGGTGCTCGCGTTGAGAGCCGGAGAGGTTTACCGACCTGAAGCGATTCCATCGCTGCTTTAAGTTCAGACTTACTCATGGGACACCCCCGATACTAGGGAGAGGGCTGGGCGAGCGTTACCCGATGATACGCCTTCACCCATTCCAAGCCGAGCCATGACTTCGTTGGCTAGGCCTAAGTAGTCGCGAGCACCAGCGCAGTCCGGGGCGTGATGAAAGATCGTCTTACCCAACGCCGGGGCCTCGCGGAGTTTCACCGAGCGGCGGATTTTAGTTTCAAAGACGTTTTCCCCGAAGTTGCCGACTAGGGTGTCCCAGGTCTGGCTAGCGATATTTGTCGGGTCGACGAGAGTGAGAAGGTAACCCAATACTTCTAGATTGGGATTTGTCCCACGTTGAATCTCCTCGATCTCGACTAGTAGCTCTTTGATGCCCATGAGTGCGAAATAACCGGAATCTACAGGGACGATCAGTCGTGTAGCGGCGTTCAGGGCGGAATTCATTAATGGTCCAAACGTCGGTGGCGTGTCGATGACGATGGCCGAGTATTTCGAGCGCAAGCTTTGAAGGCGATGAGATAGTCGAAGCTCGGAGTTAGTCATAGCCACCATCTCGCGTTCGACCCGTGACAAGAGGGGAGTCGCCGGGATCAGGTCAAGGCCATCACCTCGGTAAATCGCATTTTCCATCGGGCATGCCCTGTCACGAATGAGTTCCGCAACCGACGCTTGAATACTTTCTAGGCGGACGCCCACACCTTGCGTGGTGTTTCCCTGTGGATCGAGATCCACGAGTAGAATTTTCAGATCCTGAAGCGCGAGGGCCTGCGCTAAGTTGATCGCGGTCGTGGTTTTACCGACGCCGCCTTTTTGATTGGCAACTGCGATGATAGGACATAGGGACTGGTTCATATTTTCTCCATTCAAGTTGACAGTGGCGGCGCTTCTCATTAAGAATGAAGAAGTACCGGCCAGGAGCCGCTTCAATTGCAGCTCCGGTTAAGTTGAAGACTTCAGCTCGCGGACCGACCAAGATCAGGAGCTGACGAAGACAAAATTTGAAAAGCTCGAGGCGCCAACCTCGAGCTTTTTTATTTCAGGGTGGTTTATAGAGACGTGACATTTGTCCTCCTCTCCGTGGCGAACATCGGTTACAAACGCGAACGAGCCGCTTTCGACGAGCCGTTTTGTAGGAAGAATGTAGGAAAAAAGTAGGAGATTCCCGAAATCTCGCGACTGACCGGGAAATATTGAAGCTGCTAACCGATCGATACTGCTCGAATCCTAACAGCCTAAAATAAAAAGCCTCCCACCGTTTTCCACTGTGAGAGGTCAAAAAGAATGGGGTGGCCAACGGGGTTCGAACCCGCGACCTTCGGAATCACAATCCGACGCTCTAACCAGCTGAGCTATGGCCACCACAGAAACCAAAGTATTACCGTCACGACGATAACAACTTTAACGAAGACGAATTTTTTACGGGGTTTAAGCATCACTGTCAACCCAATCAGCACACGAAACGCTCAAGAGTTCTCTTGACTTGCAACTCCGATCGGAAGAGTTTGTGATGCAAGAAGAGGAAATCTCATGATGAAATCGAAGAACCATAAAAAGTCAATGATTTCAGTGAAATATATCTGGACAGTAGCGGCCATCGCCCTGACATGGAGTGGGGCTTCCGCCCAAGCGGGCGTCTTTAACACGCCCCACTTCGTCGTCCCCGGCGAATTCGCCATCGGCCTAGAGCCCGAAGTCATTCTGACCAACGGGGCCGGGGTGGGTGTGAACGCACGCTTTACCTTGGGCGTGACCGACCTGAACAACGCCTCGATTATTTTAGGAACGGGGTCAGGCCCACGCGGATTTCGCGGCGGCGGAAATTTTACCTTCGATTTTTTTCCGGATGTGGAAGGCCAAGCCGGAATTGGTTTGGCTACTCAGCTCTTGTATTACCGCTTGGCCAACAACGCGGGCCAACTCGAGTTGACGCTCATTCCTTATATTCACAAAACGTTTAAGAACGGACCGAACTCGTCGATCGAACCGTTCATTGCCATCCCGCTGGGCTGGGGATTTAATGATGGCCAATATAATTTCTTGGCCGACTTTACTCTGGGCACTGCATTTCAAAGCACGGAGAAAGTCAGTTTCATTTTGGAGTTGGGCGTAGCCATCTCGCACACGGAAAGTTATTTCTCAGGGGGCGTTGTCTATCGCCACTGAGTTTGCTGCGAAGAGCGGCACGGTTCATCTGCTTCGTCATCGCGCGACTTTGCTAGCGCTGTTGGTGACGATTGTCCTGACTGGGTTCAAGCTCTTGGTCGGCGTTCTCTCGAATTCTGTCGGGGTGTTGTCTGAAGGGATTCACTCGTTTCTGGATTTAGTTTCTGCAGCCGTGGCGTTCTACACCGTTCGTGAAGCGGGGAAGCCTGCGGATGATGACCATCCCTTTGGTCATGGGAAAATCGAAACACTCTCGAGTCTTTTTGAATCCGTGCTGTTGATTGTGGCGGCGGGGTTCATCACTTACCATGGTATCGATCACTTGCTGCATCCGGTTCCGCTTCAGCATGAGAACTGGGCCATTGCGACGATCGTCGTGTCGATGGTCGTGAGTTACTTCATGTACCTGCACAATAAAAAAGCCGCAGTCGAAGTCGAGAGCAGTGCCATTCACGTGAACGCGCTTCACTTCTTGGCCGATGTCGTGGCGAGTGTGGGCGTGTTGATTGGTCTCGTGCTTTTGAAGTGGACGGGGTGGGCGATCATCGATCCGATCATTGCGTTCGGTGTGGCCGCGTACATTGCGGTGATTTCGGTGAAGCAGGTGCGACTGGCGCTTAAGGAATTATCCGACACGATGTTGCCCGAGTCCGAAGTCGCTCAGGTTCAAGCGGTGTTGAAGAGCTACGAAAGTAAGATGATTCGAACCGACGATCTCCGCACGCGAAAGAGTGGATCCACTCGGCACATCGATTTCAATTTGGTGCTCTGTGGGGAAATGAGCGTTTCGGAATCGCACGACGTCTGCGATGAAATTGAAATGAGCATGACCGAGCTTTTCCCGTCTGCATCCGTCAGAATTCACGTCGAACCCTGCGCTCCAGATTGCGTAGAGCGAGCTCAGGGCACTTGCGAGATCTACAATCGGAAACTCAAACGCTGAATCTATTCTACGAATTCACACGCGTAGTTTTTAGAATCCGGCATAGTGCAATTCAGATTCTTAAAGACCGTGGAAGGCCCCGAGTGAACGCCGAGTTCCCTGAGGAGGGCTAGGAAGTCGGTGACTTCACTTCCCGAGCGAACGCGAGCTTTCTTATACGGAGCGAGTTGATCTTGAAACTGGCAGCTCTCTTCTTTGCAGCTGAAATCCGTCAGCAAGATGCGTCCATTCCCATTCTTATAAGGATGGGGGCTCACGCCTAAGTACTTGTTCAGTCCATCGACGAGTTTTTGGGAGTTCGCGGAGGTGAGGGTTTGAGTGGCTGCTAAAGCCGAAAGCGACACGAAGGTAGCACCTAAAACAAATCCGAAATGAAACTTGTTCATAGTTTTCTCCTTGTTCCCTTGGGAGTAGTACGACTTGTGGGCGCGGGTCAATAAATATGACACGCTGCATGGATACTTCATAATTCTGAGCTGGGAAGGTATGATCGAAGCATGCGAATGATTCCCTGGGCTCATGCCACCAAAGACGAGTTGAAGAACGTGAAGGGCGTTTGCCTGGACATTGATGAGACGCTTTCCACCCGAGGGAAGTTGACGGCCGAGGCGTTTTCGGCGCTCTGGAAGTTGAAGGATTCTGGCTTCGTCGTGGTTCCGGTGACGGGGCGGCCGGCGGGGTGGTGTGATCACATCGCTCGGTTCTGGCCGGTGGATGCAGTGGTGGGAGAAAACGGCGCGTTTACGCTTTTCATGGAAGCGGGGAAGTTGAAGCGAATCAACACTCCTGGTGCTCCGAATGATCATCAAGCGCGATTGAAAAAATTGGGCGCTAAGATTCAGAAAAAATTTAAAGACGCGAAGTGGGCTTCGGATCAAGCGTATCGGGAATTTGATTTGGCGATCGATGTTTGCGAAGACGTGAAACCTTGGCCGAAGAACAAAGTTCAGGAATTGATCGCGCTTTGCGAAGACGCGGGCGCGCATGTGAAGCTTTCGAGCATTCACGTCAACACTTGGTTTGGAAATTACGACAAAGCCGGCGGCTTGAAACATTGGTTGGTGAAAAAAGGCGGCCCGGGTTTGAACGGCCATGTTCCGACTTGGGATGAATTATTATTTATCGGCGACTCGCCAAACGACGAACCGCTCTTCGCAAGCTTTCAGCACAGCGTGGGCGTCGCGAATCTAGCGGAATTTAGTTCGAGCTTGAAACATCCCCCCAGATGGATCACCTCCAAGGAAAGCGGCGCGGGCTTTGCCGAAATGGTCACTCGCTTGGTTGATGTCCGATTCCCCTCCCAGCTGAAATAGACTGCCTACTCCCACAAAGATTTCGCATTCTCCCCCCTGTCGCCTTTGGTTGGGTTTGGTTGGGAAACTTGTTGTAAGTAGTTGGAAACCAAGGCGAGACTTCTCTGCTGCACGCTTGGGATCCCAACCAAACCCAACCAAAGGCGACGGGGGTAGAAAAGAGGGGCATGGGGCGGGCAAGGGGCTGTTTAGGTTTGGAGAGGGGAGGGGCCTGGTACTTCGGCGGGCATTCGTCCAAAAATGGGCAAGTGCCTTGGGCCTTGAGTCTGGGCCGACAAGAAATCTCGCAAGTCTTGGGGAAGCGGGCTTACAAATTCCTGAAGCTTTCTGGTGATGGGATGGGTGAAGCGAATCTTATGTGCGTGAAGAGCGTGGCGCGGGAGGAGGAGCTTCGCTTCGGCTTCGGGAGTGAGGTGCACGCGGTCGTAGAAGTTGACGGCTTCGCCTTCGGGGCGGCCGTAGAGTTTGTCGCCCACAATGGGGTGGCCTTTGGCGTCTAAGTGCACGCGAATCTGATGTTGGCGGCCGGTTTTAGGGTAGCACTCGACTAGCGAGAAATCGCCCGCGACTTCTAAGCGCTTGAAGCCCGTGGAAGCGGATTGGCCGCCTTCGCTCTCGGGAGCGGTCGTCATTTTTAAACCAATGATGGACGTGGTGGATCGGCGCATCGCGAGGTCCACTGTGAATTCTTCGGGCGTCACACCGTGAGTGATGGCCAAATAAGTTTTTTCAGTCTGGCGTTCTGCAAATTGGCGAGTGATGTCGGTGCAGGCTTCTTTGGTTTTCGCGAGAACCAAAATACCGCTCGTCTCCTTGTCGATGCGGTGGACGAGATAATATTCCTGATTCGCGCGAAGGGGGTTGCGATGGCCTTCCGTGCGCAGATGAATCAGCAGGGTATTGAAGAAGTAGCGCCCTGCCGGATGCACAGGGAGGTTCGCAGGCTTCTCAATGACGTAGAGATGGTCGTCTTCAAAAAGAATTTTATAATCGAAGCAGACGGCCGGTTCGGGTTTCTTTTCACTGACCACCATGACTTCATCGCCAGCCAGAAGCTGCAGGCTGGGTTTCAATTTTCCGACCGTGACGTGCGGACCTTGATTGCGCTGAACTAGAATACTTCCCGAATCAATGGCTCGCTTCAAAGCTTCGCGCGAGCGTTTACGGTAATGATCTTTTAAAAAAGCATCGAGACGCATCCCCGTTTGATTGGGACCGACGTCGTAAGTGACGAGGTAGGTATTTTCGCTGAGGTCTTGGCGAACGTTCGACATCGGTTAATAGCGCTGCCGCATCAAGAAGACGATGACGTCTTTGGCGCAGTGTTCGCAGTAATGCAGTTTGGTCTTCATATTGTTCACGGTTTGTTCGGCTAACTGGCTACCTTCTTCGGTAACCTCAGCCGATTCTTTACCATAAAGGACCAAAGCGTTGTGCATTTTTGTCAGAAGAGCCTTTTGAGATTCGTAATAGTGCTTTTCGAGTTTGTGCCAGAATTCGGGGAAAACCTTGGCATAAGTCACTGCTTTTCCGGGGTGATCTAAGGCCCAGGCACCGACTTGGGAGATGGCATGCTGGCGGAATCCTTCAAGTTCTGGGCCTTCCGCCGGGGCTTGGACAATGGCTTCGAACTCGGCCACGAGAGCGCGATCGGGGTCTTCCATCTTGCCGGTGATGGGGTTCTTGATCTTCTCTTTTTTCAACAAGAGCGAGATATGTTGGATGTATTTGCGTAGGAAGTCTTCCCATTGCTTCGAATCGTAGAGGCCGATCGAATCGCGCACTTCGCGATCTATAATGTTTAAATATTCATTGCGGACGGTATTGATGAACTCGGTCGAGTCATGAAAGCCGTCTTTCACGTCTTGTTTCAAGAAATCGTATTCGCTGACGCGCTTGACGAATTCTTCGAGTTCTCGGAAGACTGCCAGCGGCGAGAGGCATTGGAAGTCATGATTTTGAGCCGCGCTAAATAAAATGGATTTCAGTTCCCGCGCGGAGGCGCCCATGCGGCCTTCGTAGTACGGAATGTTGGAATATTCTTCGCGCAATTTTCGCATGGCTGAGCGGAGCAGCTTGCGATCTTCTGCGGTTAAGGTCATCGGCATGTCGCCGGTGTCTAAAAGTTTCGCTTTCTCTAAAGGCGAGAGGTTCGAAACAATCGTGCTCACATGCGGGGGATAATTGATGCTGTTAGGTTTCTTCAGGCGAGTGAGAACCGCCCAGAGTGCCAACGCCCAGCCCGTGTGCGGAGCCACGTGGGTTTCCATTCCAATCTGTTTGAGATCGGGTTGGTAAATTTCTTTTTCCTGCGTGACTGAGAGCAAGTACGGCACGCGAATCAAATCGATGCGTGCTTTGAAGCTCGTGAAGTCCGGAAATTCCTTGAAGGCATCGAGCTGCAATTCGTTCGTTGAGCCCAGCATGAGCGTGTCGAGGTACGCAATCGTCGATCCGATATTCACGGCGCCGGTTTCAGAGGCGGCAAGCAAGTACTTGAAAGTATCCACCGGGCGTTTCAGCAGGTCGCTGTATTCAATGATTCCGCGATTGCCATCGACCAAGTCTCCCTGCAGGGCAAAGAGATTCAAGCTTTGCAGGGATGCGGGTAAAGAACCCATGCTGCGATTCATGGTGAGCTGCTGATACTGCGCATCGACGTGAAACTGCGGTTCGATGGTCACCACACCCTTGCGGTAGCGACGAGAGTAGAAAATTCTTTCGACCTGAACGTGCATCAGAACTTTTTTGTAATCTCCGCCGCTCGTCAGGAGAAGCGCGTCGGCAATCTGTTTACAGCGATGGCAGGGTTCGCCCTTGGAAAGGTAGGCGGGAAGAGTGATCCAAAGTTCTTCGGATTCTTTTTTGCCAATTAATTTTTCTAAGAAAGCGCGGCGATGCTGAAGCGGAATCAAGAGAATCGGATGATCTTTCAGATCGCAGGGAATTTTTGCGAGAATATCTTCGTCGGCGAGTTTCGCGTAGCTCGAAACATTTTCCTTCTTGGTCGCATAGGTGTTGATTCCGATGCCACCTTTTGAAAATCGTTCCACCGGAAAAACCCAGTTAAAGGTGTACGCTGCACCTTCATTTTCTTGGGAGTACTGTTCAAGCCCCGCCATGAGCGAGTGAATCAGCGAGCTTTTGGCGCTACCGTTCGGGCCATGTAGCAGCACCAAGCGGTTGTTCACGCCTTGGCGAACGAAAGATTTTAACGAGCGGTAAAGATGATTTTGAACGTGCTCTTGGCCGACTACGCGACGAACGCTGTCGCCATTGGTGAGGTCAAAGACGTTGAAGCGGCGAGTGGATTCGCCATCGGCCGTGTCGACGTCGAGAGTGCCGTAATAATCCATCATGTCGGCAGCATACTGAGCGGAGCCTCTCAGCTGCAGCTTCGGCTTTTCGCCGACGAGCGAGAGGTATTCGTCGAAGGAGAGAACGCGTCCCTTGGATTCGAAATCCTTCCGGACGATCTGATCAATATAGGTGAGCAGGTCCGTGCTTCCCATCACTTCTCAGTTTAACCCAGATTTTCATTCCGTACACTAGCGGGATTTTTTTGCTTTCCTTTTGACGCCAGAATCCCGGAGTATCAGTCGGGGACGGTCAGGATCTATCGTGGGATCGCCGTAGGAGTTCACCTGTTGCTTCTCAGCTAGGTAATCTTTCACCAGCTCGCGAATGAGCTTCGTGTTTTCACTATAAATGCGATCGGTGGGAATCTGAGACATGACCCACGCCATATCGTCTCCCCCGAGAACTAAGAAGTCGGGGAGGGCCAGGCGGTAGTATTGATCATCTTTAATTCGACCGAGCTCTTGTCCCTGCCCGGGATCTAACCAGAACTCTTTAATGCGATTCACTTCCCAGGGTTCAATTCGATGGTTGCCGTTCAAGTCGGTGGCAGGAGCTTCTTTACTGAGCGGAATAGCAAGCAGCTGCACGCCCGAAACGGAGAAGAAACCGCGTGAACCGTTTTCAGCTACTCGAAGAACAAGTTTTAATTCTTTTCCAGTGAGTTTCAAAATCCACACCGCGTTTTCAAACGGCAGCATTCTGAAAACTTCTTCGTAAGTGATGGGGCCTGCTTCGATCGGGGAGCGCACGCCACCGGCGTTGATCAGGCCGACATCCGCTTTGAGCTGGAATCTCATGGCATCGGCAACCAGGTTTCCGGCCGCTGATTCGCGATCGCGCGTGTATTCGAGCGGAAGAATGGCTTCGCCCAGAATGGTTCCGCCCACTTCCGCCGCTTTTTTAATAGCCGGCTCGAGAAGCGCTTCCGTTGGCGCATCCGGTTCCATCACCTTGCCACGAAATTTGGGTTTCACTAATCTGCCGCGGCCTTGAGGAGGAGCGGTGGATTCCCCGTCGCAATCCTGTTGGTTTTCAAAAACTCGGGAACAGACGGGAACGGGGCCTTCGATTCGAGAAGCGCCAGGAATGAGTTTGTTATTGGCCAAATCGTAGCTCAGCTGAATGGTGTGAAACTGAAGTCCGCGCGTGCCGGATTGAATGACGGGGACGCCCGCAATCCAATGATGGACGATTTGGTGAGTGTGACCGGCCACTACCGCATCGAGAGTTCCGACGGGAACGGATTTTAACAGGCGCACCATTTCATCGCGTGGGCCGCATTCTTTTTGAGAGTCGGTGGGTTTCCACACGCGACTGCCGCGAAGTTTAGCAGCAGGAGAGCCAGGAGCCGGATTACAAAAAAGGCCGACGTGAGCCGTGGCCACCACAATATGCGCTCCAAGATTTCGAAGACGCTTGGATTCTCGAAGCGTGGCTTCTTTCAAATCCGAGAAGTCGAGTTCCTTGACGAACTCTGCGCGCGAAGTAGTGGGCGTATCTAAAGTGGTGAGTCCGATCACGCCGACCTTCAATCGGCCGACATCGAGGAGAACTGAGGGCGCAGTGTTAGAAATATCCGGTCTTTCACCCGTTTTTTTTGAAATGAGATTGGCCGAGAGAAAAGGGTATTTCGCTTCTTTGGCGCGAGCTTTGAGTGTGCCGAGCGGATCCAATCCATTTTCAACCGGACCGAAGTCGAACTCGTGATTTCCAATCGCCGCACCTTGCAGACCAATAGAATTAAAAAACTGCACTACGGGAGAGCCATGCAAAAGATTGCTTTCCAGCGATCCCTGCATTTCATCGCCCGCATCTAAGATGAGAAGTCGCGAGCCGTGTTCGGCTCGCAACGTTTTCACATACGAAGCAAGCATGGCTGCTCCGCCGCGTTCGTAATCAACAGGCGTCACTCCTGCTCGCTCGCGCGTTTTTAATTTCAGCGGAGCAAGGGCGCCGTGCAAATCATTCAGTCCCAAAATGGTGATGGTTTCTAAATCTTGTTTTAGGACGGGGGCGGGTTGTTTTGCTGCGCATCCCCATAAAAGTGTAGCTGCAAGAATTGCCGAGGCGGAGGAGCGGAGTCGAGTGAAGTGCATATTTAAAATCGATACCTCAGAGATGAGTCCGGGTCAAATTCTTGACTCAGTTTACAGAGGTGAAGTTCTTGCAGAAGCCTTTTCATTTCTGTGAGCGGATCTTATAATTTTTGTAGGTAAAATTTCGGAGAACGGAGACTCAAACAAATGCGATTTTTCTCGGCGGTAGCGATTATTTTGTTGGCGGGCGTGGTAAGCGTCACCGGCTGCAAGAAGCGGCAAGACACTTCCTCAGATAAAGTTTCAGTGGTGCCTCCTTCGTACTTCAAACCCAACTCGGGTGATGGCGAAGAATCGGCTCACACGAGCCGCGTGGCAAAAGCGGATCATGAAAAATCGCGTAAGCCATCTTCGAATTCGCACGTTGCAACGACTCACTCCGAAAAAACATTGAGCGAAGAGAGCTGCGCTTTTACGGAAATTCGCGGAACGAATCCTGGCAAAGTGAATATTCGAAAACTCGAGTGGGAACGCGTGAATCAGATGTTCGAATCCACTCGCACGACGCTTGGAAACTGGCTGCAGTCGCATCAAACCCAGATTCCAGCAAAAACTTTTGAAGAAATGAAGGCGGATTTGGCGAAGATGAAAATTCATCGTCCGCCGTCACAAGTCGAACCCGACCTGAGTTGGCGTGGCATCACCGTGCTGAGCTATTTAAAGGACGGAACTCCGACCGTCCGCATGGGCGATGGCTTTGTGAAGATGGTGCATCAGCAACCCCAGCGCGCGCAGTTCGAAATGGCTCGCGTGATGGCGCAAGTTTGGTCGCCCTGTAAAATGAAGAAGACCGACGGCGGTGCAACCTTTAAGCCGATGCTGCAATGCTTGGCCATGAGTTCCGACACGAGCTGCAAGAACGAAGAGTTCTCAGAAGAAGGTTGGGCGACGAGCACCGTGATTGCAGAAAAACTATTTCAGCCCGGCTGCAAAGTCCCGGCTCTGGCAGCGCGTGAGACCGAAGCCTGCTTGAAGGAGCTTCCGCTTTTGAAGTCCACAAAGGTCACTCAAGGTTTGAAGCCGCTTTGGCAGGAGGCAGGACGATGAGCTCGGTTCAAAAGATTTTCTTTGTAGCGTTCGTGGTGGGTGGCCTGGTTCTTCAACAAGGCTGCGCCAAGAATCAAAACAGTTTGATGAACACCGTTCTGCAAGGTGGAATCGATGGCTCTCCGTTTGTGGAAGGCTACATCGAGTATCCCGGCCCCGATTTCAAATGGTCGGGACCGAAGTCGATGACGGTGCATGTGAAGGCTTGGGAGAAATCCGGCTTCGCGCAAGTCATCGTTTATCCCGTTTTGTTTGATGAACTGATTCCGGATGTTCCGGGGGGCGATAAAGCCCGTCGTCAGCTTTCTTCGACGAAGGAATCTAAAGACTTCAAAGATTCCAAAGACACGAAAAAGCCCGTCCATGCCGCAAATATTGCCACCGGCGCTCAAGGCGAACTTTCGGTGCAATCGGTGCGTGAACGTTTGGGCGTTCTAGCTCACGCTGTGGTGAAGGAACCCGGCCGCAACTTAGACGGCTGTCTTTGGCCGGTGCGCGTGCGCTTGATTCGTCAGGACGGCGGTGTACTTGAAAAGCAAGGCTGCCGCAGCCAATTAGGCTGGACCGAAACCGCAAGCCACACCGCTCATTATTTTATTGAAGCGGGAATTGCTTCGGCCAAAGTCAATAGCACGAAGAAAACGAACTAGTTCTGACTCGCAATCGGTTCCCCGGCCGGAGTGAACTCGACCAGCGGAGGCCGAATCACGTGCCGAAACTTCGCCGGTACGGCTGACCACGTTTTCGTCCAGGTAGAGTAGGCTAAGAAATCATCTTCGTTCAATCGTTGCACGCCCAACCGTCGTACCCAGGGCATCGCAAACGGATCTCCCGGTACCACAATGACGAGGTGCCCATTCGGATGAAAGAAGGGCTGGCTTCCCAGAGGAATCAGGCCAATCAAATCTGGAGGAATCAATAGCGGGTCCGCAGAAATGAGTTGAACCAGTTCACCGGGTTGGGGAGTCCCTGTCCCGCCAATGCCGCCGGTCTGTATGGAGGCGAAGGTCGTACCGCGTTCCTGCTGCAGGAGCTTCGCTTGCGTGAGGTCGGGATCTTTGATTTTTAAGAAGACGACCTTAGCCGCCATTAATGCCGCCACAGTCGAGGAACCGGTGGCCCCGCTGCCGTTGGAAAAACTCACTTTCGAGTCTTGTATAATGACGTCGGGTTTTTTGCGGCCATCCGCGGTGGGGCCTTTGGACGTGGTTTCATCGCCATCGCCGACGGTCAGTACTTCGGGATGATCTGCCGGTGGAAAAATTTCCTGGCCGTCAGAATGATCCGAAAAAGTAATGGAGCCGGGCTTGTTGCCATAAATGGCCAATCGGTATTTGTCTTTAGATTTAAAATTCTGCGATTTGGCTACAATTCGGACATAGTAAACTCCGCGCTCCAGATTTTTCAGGACCACTTGTTCGCGGGCGTGGCTGGAAAGGTCAGATTCCTCGTTAGGCGGCGCTTCGCCAATTTGTCGGAGCTGAGAAGCGCCGACTTGTTTCTTCTCGGAATCAAAAACGAGGAGGTCCAGATCTTTTACGGTGGAGTGATCCTTCGAGTCTTTGAAATCCGACCAACTCAAAGTCAGCGTGACATTGTTCTCGTCGAACTTGTTCACAAACTTCAGGGAAGTGCGGCCTCGAGGTTTCAGCGTGGTCTTATCACTCGAGGAGAGGTCCGTCAGGACGCTTCCATTGTAGACATTCCCTCCAAAGTCTCCCGCAGCGTTCACCCAGAGGATGTCGGCGTCAATAGCACGCGATACTTCGGCATTGATGAAGCCTTTACCATCATAGTTGCCGCCAAATTCCCAGACTTGGCTGTACAAGACGATGTCCACTTTCTTCTCGATGACAAAATCCACAGCAGCCTTGAAGTTGGTAAAGCCGTTGGTATTGACGAGATAGAATTTTGGACCGGCTGACTTTTTCCCAGTTACGGCCCAAATAATCTGAGCCATCTTCAGGCCATGGGCAGTTGGAGCAAAATCATTTCCGGGACCACGAATAAGCTCTGTCGATTCCGGGAGGAGACCTTTGCCGGCATCGTAACCTTGGAAGCCATTGTCCAATATAGCGACAGAGATTCGAGCAAGGGCCTTATCCGACGGTAGCTTGTCTTCGACTATTCCAAGCCGCTTACGCAAGTCTTCGGGCTGAAGCACATCAGCTGACCAAACCGAGGGACCGAAAAAAAAGTACAAGGAAAGAACAACGATACAACGAGCGGGTTTCAAGTACATGCAAACCTTCTCTCAATAATACATCGGGTACGGCCGGTAGAAGCCATTGTAGCCGTAATAGTAATACGAATACTGGTGGGGGAAATAAGGCTGCGTGTAGTAGGCGGGGCGCCAATAATAGGAGGCTGCATAACCTAAAGCGAAGGCACCCAAAAAGGCGAAGAAGAACCAGGATTCCTGGCTGGTTCCCTTGTCGAGCTCATCGAAGGTTGGCAAGGGGGTAATCACAGAAGCGTTAGCAATAAGGTTCTCGCTTTTAACGTAACTATCGATTGCCGCCTTTGCGGAGGCTTCATTGTTGACTGGAGGCGCACCATCGGGAAGGCGAAAAATTTCTGCCTTTTGATCCGTGTTAGAAACACGAACGATAACATTTTTCGGAACTTCCGAGGTTTTGAGGTTTCGGAAGTCCAGTTCATCGCCGTGTGCCAGATTTTGGATCGGCAAGGTGGAGAAGAGAACGGATGTCATGGCTGTCAGTGCAAAAAATCTTTGAAAAAGCATAAAGACTCCTGCTTGGGGGTTAGGGAAATTTACTAAAAAAGAACGACTTTCATAGGACCACTTCTATTGAAATAATGCCTATTTATTAGTCTATTTTTTGAAAGATAGCAATCTTTGAGGGGGGAATTTGAAAAAACCCTTCCATGGGTTTTCGAGCCTTCCGATCCGTGGATTTTTTTATTCTACCGATGTTGAAGGGGCTGTCACGGCTCTAAGCGTCACGAATCCTTCAGTTAATTCCACTGGACTCCCACTTGGGACACGTTCTCATCGGATCTCTGAATTTTAACAAAGCCGTTCTGCCTTCCAAACTGGAAGACATCCCGGGTCACCTTGACGTCCTGCATACAGTAATCAATGATTTTCTGGATTTGGCCGGCTTTCCACCATTCGACGGCTTGCAGACCGTCTGCGGATTTCCCTGCATTCAGGGTGCCACGTGCCACGTACTCCAGCTTTAAGAAGCGCTGACGGGTCAGGGCTTCCAGGTCATACATGATGTCGAAAACATCGAGGCGCTTGGGGTCGAGCCCATACGCCGCCATGACAGGTAAGTCGAACCCTCGAATATTGTAGCCCACCACTAAGCGGGATTCGCAGAGGTCGATGAGCTTCTTGATCTCGTTTTCTTGAAAGGACAAAAATTGATCGGTTTTGCTGTCGTAAGCGCAGGCCACTGAAATGCCGAGTTTGTCGATGTGGTCCCAGCCCCCGACTTCCTGCACGAGTTTTTGAGTTTCAATATCGATGACCAGGAAGTGGCGGTTTTTCAAAAATAAACTGGAAGGGATGACATCTTCGGAGAATGGAAGACAGCTACCGTGGCGCCAGAAGGAGGCATTGAGTTTGATTCGAATGTTGCGTGCAGTTTCGGCCACAGACGCTCAGTTATCGACCAGTTTTTTTTAAAATAGAAGCGATTTTTGTTGGCGATCGGCGTAAAGTGCTGCAGTTCTGCCTCAACAGGAGAGACAAGGAGAGGCGAGGGGAGTCAATTATGAAAAAAGTCGCGGACCATTTGGAAAAAACTTTTCAAAATCATCTGAACGATTTGAAAGAGCTCGTCAAAATTCCAAGCGTGAGCTTTCCAGGATTTCCGGAATCCGAAGTACGGCGCAGTGCAGAGGCCGTGAAAGCGTTGCTGGAAAAGCGCGGCTTAGAAAATTGCAAAATTTTAGAAATTCCTGGCGCGCATCCCTATATTTACGGAGAGCGATTGAAAGCTCCGGGTAAACCCACACTCTTGCTTTACGCGCATCACGATGTGCAGCCTCCCGGCGTGGATGCAAAGTGGCGCACGAAGCCATTTGAACCCACATTAAAAGAAGGCCCCGGTGGGGAACGCCTTTTTGGTCGCGGCACTGCGGACGACAAAGCCGGCGTGGTCGCGCACACTTCCTCGATTGCCGCTTACTTAGAAACTTTGGGTGAATTGCCGGTGAATGTGAAAGTCGTCATTGAAGGCGAAGAGGAAATTGGCAGTCCGCATCTTTTGGAATTTTTGAAAACCTACCGCAAACAACTGGATGCCGATGTGTTGGTGCTCACCGATTGCACGAACATCGATATTGGAATGCCGTCACTCACTATTGCCCTTCGCGGAATGGTGGGAGTGGGAATCGAAGTGCGCGGATTGAACAATAGCGTGCACTCGGGAATGTGGGGCGGGCCGGTTCCAGATCCAGCCATGGCACTTTCAAAAATGTTGGCAAGCTTGGTGGACGAGAATGGAAAAATCGCCATTACTGGCGTGCTCGAGCAAGTGCGCCCGCTCAGTAAGAGCGAAGAAGCCGATATGAATCGCTTGCCCTTCGATGAAGAGGCGTTTCGAAAGCAAGCGGGCGTTCGTCCCGGTGTGGAGCTTTTGAAAGAAGGTCCGAATCCGCTAGGACAGATTTGGCGTTTTCCGAGTTTGACGGTGAATGCGTTTGAAGCGTCGTCGCGAAAAAATGCCGGCAATATTATTAATGAGAGCGCTTGGGCTAAGGTCACCATTCGATTGGTGGCGGGAATGAATCCGGAAAAAGTTTTGGAGCAGCTCAAAACTCATTTGCATGAAAAAACCCCGTGGGGTTTGGAAGTGAAATTCGAAGTCGAGTCCTGCACCGGGCCTTGGGATGTGATTCCGAAGGGGCCTGCGTTTGAAGCAGCGAAAATTGCCATGAAAAAGGGCTACGGCGTGGAGCCGTACATGTTGGGCTGCGGTGGAACGATTCCGTTTGTACAGCCCTTTGAAGAAGCCCTAGGTGGAGCGCCGGCTCTGCTGGTGGGTGTGGAAGACCCTTACACGAATGCGCACGGGGAAAACGAAAGCTTGCTCGTCGAAGATTTTAAGAAGGCCTGCTTAAGTCAGGTTTACTTATTCTCAGAAATCTCAGAGAATTTTAAGAAATGACTCAAGTTGAAAACACGCTCCGTCGCCAAAAACAGATTTGGCGAGAAGTGGCTGAAGCAACCGTAAGAGCTTCAGCTACAGAATTGCCGAATGAATCCCCCAAGCGCCTCGTGCTTTTAGGCGTGGGAAGCAGCTATTTTGCCGCGCAAATCACGGCCGGAATTTTGAGAAATGCGGGGTATCGCGGAAATCTTCCGATCATCGCTTTGCAAAGTACGGCGGTGGGACGTGAGTACCAGCCGGCGAAGGGCGACTGGGTGCTCGCTTTTTCTCATCGCGGAAAAACGAAGGTGACGTTGGATGCCCTTTCGCGCTGTCATTTTGCAGGTGCTTTTTGCATCTTGGCTTGCAGTCGCGATGTGAAACACGAATCGGAGGATCTGCCCTGGTATTCGACTCTCGCCACCGGTCCGTTAGAAACGGTCGAGCCGCACACTCAAGCCGTGACGTCTGCGGTCTGTGCGGCCACGATTTTATTTTTAGGTCCATCGGCGCGCCAAGAATGGAATGCGCTTTCGGATAGTCCCGAACCGGATTTGGACGATTTGAAAAAGCGGGTGGGGAAGGGGCCCCAGGTTGTTTTAGGGGAGTGGGATGCCGAGTGGTTAGCTCATGAAGCGGCGCTTAAATTAATGGAAATGGCATTACTACCCGTTCGTTCTTATGGAACTGAGAGTTTTTTTCACGGTCCGCGCCAGAGTCTCAAAAGTGAAGCGGGCATTTGGTACATTCAGGCGGAGAAGGATTTAAGGGCCCCTGCCGTCGGTCCCGAAGGAAATCTCCAGCTACTTTTGCATCTGGGAGGGAAGGGGATTTCGCCTGTGATATCCACCCTGGTTCAATTGCAGTGGGCGTCGTTGGCGGTGGCACTCAGTGTCGGAAACAACCCCGACGAAGTTCCAAAAAAAACCTGATTACAGCCCATTGTCGAGGACTTGGACTCGTTGTAATGTGAGTTTATGGCGACGAAGCCTTACAAAAGCATCCGAATTTTTGAAAGCGATTTCCTCGAAAGATTCACCCATGTTCATCCCATTACTCCGTTAGTGGTTTGGACGCCCGTGGTGATTTATCTTTTCTGGAGAGGTCTCGAAATCAACCATTTGGCCTGGTCGACTTCACTGATTTTGGGTATTGCGGGCCTCTTTGTTTGGACGTTCGTCGAGTATTTTCTTCACAGACACTTGTTTCATCTCAAAGGTGAAAAGCCTTGGCAGCAACGCCTGCGATTTTTGATTCATGGGTTGCATCACGACGATCCGGAGGATCCGACCCGTTTAGTGATGCCCCCGGTAGCGGCCATTGTTCTGGCTTCGCTGCTCTACGGATTTTTTAGAATTTTCTTAGGCCCGGTTTGGATTGATCCGTTCTTCTCTTGCTTTCTGATTGGGTACCTTTGCTACGATTACATTCACTATGCGGTTCACCACTTCCGACCGCGGACGCCGATTGGCAAATTTTTGAAACAGAGCCACATGCTCCATCATTTCGTGAATCACGAATCTCGATGGGGGGTCAGCTCGCCTCTTTGGGATATTGTTTTTGGAACCACTGGGGCCGACGAGCAAAAAGGGGCTCCAAGTCACCGTCCGTCGTCTGCCTAAACAATGGCAAAAAAAATCTTCGCTATCCTCAGTCTGCTGCTCTTTCTCTACGTGGCTCAGTCGCTGCTGCTTCCTGTCTTCTTAGGAGCCATTCTCGCTATTATCTTTTTCCCTTGGCAGGCAAAACTCGAGCTTAGAAAAATTCCGTCGTCGCTGGCTTCAGCGGGCCTCACTTTTTTCGTCACGTTGGTGTTTCTGGTTCCCACCGCGCTTTTGATTTTCTTGGGCACGAAGGCCGCTGCTCAACAGGTGCGGGTTTGGAAGGCAGCGCCCGCGAGTGGAGCGGTATCGGGTGGAACGGGAAGTGTTGTCGGATTTCTAATGGAGAATCCTCGCGTCAAAGGACTTCTGGAGTCGTTGTCGAAGTGGTTCCCCATCAGCGTGGAAGATCTGATTGCGTCCACGGAAGAGTTGATTCGAAACTTCAGCCTGAAGCTGGCCGAATTTTTCGGGGACTTGCTGACCCAGATTCCTGGCTTCGCCATGGGCTTGGCCATCATGACTATCAGCATTTACTTTTTTCTGGTGGATGGTCGACGCGTTTTGGTTCTGCTTCGCCGCAATTCTATTTTTACTCGCGCTCAAACTCAGCAGCTGATTCAATCTTTTGGCGGTCTCTGTAAGTCGGTTGTTTTGGCGAGCGTGCTTTCGGGAATGGCTCAATCGTTCATTTATACGGTGGTGGCTGCCTTTGCCGGTGTACCCAATGTGTTGTTAGTGGGTTTTTCTATTTTCATCGCGTCTTTTGTTCCGGTGATTGGCAGCGGTCCCATTACGTTGGGAATTGCTCTTCACCAGTTCTTGCTGGTGAGTAAGGGAACCGGAATCGTCTTGTTCATCACAGCGGGCGTTGTCATGGTGGTGGATAACTTCATTCGGCCTATTGTTCTCAAGGGCAGTGCGAATCTTCATCCCCTGCTGGCTTTCTTGGGCGCTTTCGGGGGACTCAAAGTATTCGGGTTTGCCGGGGTGTTCGTAGGCCCCATTATCGCCGGCCTCATGGCAGTGACTCTGCATTATCTCTTTGAAGGCGACCACAAGCACTCTTGATCTGGGGAGCTTGCTCTCTGGATTTTATTCCTAAAAAGCTGAGCCAGGGTGAGCATCCATGCTCCTTGGTCCCCGCATCCTGCGGGGCCCTTTTATGGCTCACCTTTTTAGGAATAAAATCCAGAGAGCAAGCTCCCCAGCCCCCTCGTCTCGTTTGTCGCCTTCAAAGAGATAATGCAGAGTCACCCCCGTCATTAGTCGCGCGTGTTTGACGCCATCCCCGGACCCAACCACGGCAGCTTCGCGCCGTTAGATTTGGAAAAAAAAGAGCGCATTGCGTCTGAAACTTTCTCGGATTTTCCCCCTCAAATTTAGATTCTGAAAACTGAGACATAAAAGGCCGACCAGGATGGGAGGCCTGGAGCATGGATGCTCACTTGGCTCACGTTTTCAGAATCTAAATTTGAGGGGGAAAATCTGAGAAAGTTTCAGGATGCTTTTTGTTCTTTTTTTTCCAAACCTTGACAGTGCGAAGCTGCCTTGGTTGAATCCGGGGATGGCAAAAAAGCAAAGTAAGGCCCCCTCTAAGAAGGAATCCTCGTCCGAGGCTCCTGCTCCGAAGGCTGCCGCATCGACACCGAGATCCTCATCCTCTTCCAATAAAAAGATTACGACCTCCAGTACGGCGGAGTACTTCTCTAAGAACCTGCAGCAGGTGGGCTTTTCGTCGCAGACGAAGGCTGTGTTGACCACGCTCAAAGAAGCGGTCGATAACGCGCTGGATGCTTGCGAAGAAGGCGGCATTTTGCCGGAAGTTCATGTGCTGGTGGAAAAAGTGGGACAGGGCTCCCTGAAAAATTCGGATCAGATCCGCGTCAGAGTTGAAGATAACGGCCCGGGTATTGATCAAGATGATATTCCAAAAGTGTTTGGCGAATACTTGGCGTCTTCGAAGTTTGGGCGGGGTCGGTGTTCTCGCGGTCAGCAGGGGATTGGTATTTCTGCTGCCACTACTTGGGCGCAGTTGACGAGTGCTTCGGGCGCCAAGGTCATTACGAAGACCAAAGACATGCGTAAGGCCGTGTCTTGCATGGTGGAAGTGGATATCAAGAACAATAAGGGCGTCATTAAGCAGCGAGAAACTTTGGATTGGGATCGCGAGAGTGGGACGACCGTAGAATTTCTGATTGATGGTCGTATTCAACTCAATGGGGAAGCGGGACTGCTGAACTATTTGAACGGGACGTCGTTGGTGAATCCTCATCTGACTCTTACCTACAAGCTTCCGGAGTTGGAAGTGCACACCGTGGATCGCGTGAGCAATACGATTCCCGACGTGCCCGAAGCAACTGAACCGCATCCGCACACGATGAAACTTGGGGAGTTCATCGCGCACTCGCATCTCTTTGGTCAGACTAAGGTGAGCGGGTGGTTGAAGAAGGGGTTCTCTCGCGTTCATGAAGGGGTGTTGAAGGATTTGACGAAAACGGGAGGGATTAAATCGTCTCTCTTGGATCGATCTCTCAGCACTTTGACGGATGCGGAATTTAAAGACCTCTTCGTGGCGATACAAAATCAGCAGCTCATGGCACCGTCAACGAAGTCTGTGATTTCCATCGGTGAGGAAGCTCTTTCGAAGAGTATTCGCCGTTTGGGGGATGTCGATTTTTTTTCCGTTCTGACTCGGAAACCCACGATCTGCGATTTTAAGCCGGTTCAAATTGAAGTCGCCATTGCTCGGTTGCAGGACAAAGGAATTGAGGCGGAATCTGCTGTACAGGTGATTCGTTTCGCGAATCGCGTGCCGCTTCAATTTGATAAGTCGGCCTGCGCTATTGTTCAGGCCATTCAGTCGGTGAATTGGAGAGCTTACGGATTGGCTCAGCCGAAAGACTCCGTTCCGCAGGGCCCCTACATTATTGCGGTCAGTGTGGTGTCGCCGTTCATTAAATTTAAGAACGCCTCGAAAGAAACGATCGATGCGTCGGATGAGCTCGTCGAAGAACTTCGGCGTGCGTTGATCCAGGCGGGGCAGAAGCTTTCACGCTACATTCGAAAAGAATTTAAGGCCAACGAGTTGGAGGAAAAACTGCGCCACATTGAGCAGTTCTGTCCGATTCTGGTGGAAGGCCTTTGTAGAATTACGAAGGCGCCCGATTCCCGAAAGAAAAAAGCAGAAGAGGGCTTAGTGAAGCTCTTGGGGCGTGACGCTCGCGATACTGAAAAGGAGCTCAACGCAGCAGCTGAGGTTTTAGAAGCTCAAAAAGTAAAGAGCGACAAGGCGGCTGATGCCGCGGAGGCAAGCTAATGGCACGTGCAGCAGCAACAGATGATGCAATTCCAAAAATGAGCAAAGAGCTCTGTAACCGCTTGCTCATGGACTTGGAAAAAGCCAAGCGGCCGGTTCTTTATGCGACCAAGTGTTCGCTCGACAATGCCAACTACAATCCGAAGGTGGGTTATCTCACTCCTGGAAATAAGAAGGTCGCTACCGAGCTGAACGTGAGTTCCGTGAAGAAAATGTCGCGCGCGATTTTCATGCTCGAGATTCTTTTAAGAAATCTCAGCACGGGAGCCGTGAATACGAAGCGCGAGTTGTACTATATTAGTAAAGGTGAAATTAAGCACAATGCTTCGCTAAAGCCGCTCGATTTTGCGGATCAGGACGAGTCGGATTCGATTATCGATTTTATCTGCGAAATGCTGGAGTGCTATCGAGAAGAAGTGAACTGCTATGCTAACGATCGTGGCGGACAGACTTATTCGCAGCAGTTGGTGGTGACAGAAACTCTGCCCGATGGCGATAAGGCAGTTGTGGATCTATCGAAGCTCGGGACAAGTCCGTTCCAGCCGAAGAATCGGCCGCAGAATTTGAAGCTTTCGGCGCGAAAGAAAATCGACTTTTGTTTGATTGTCGAATCCGAAGGTACCGCAAATACGTTGGTGGCCAACGGATTTACCAAGCGTCACAATTCTATTTTGATGGGCGCGCAAGGGGTTCCATCGAACGCTGTTCGAGGCTGGTGCAAACTGATTCAAGACCAACTCAACGTGCCCCTCTACTTTTTCGGAGATCTGGACGCGTACACCATGCAGAATATTTTTAGAACGTTGAAAGCGGGCTCTGCCGCATCTCTGATTCGGAACTCGGATTTCAGTGCTCCGGACGTGCGCTTCCTAGGGGTGTTACCGGAAGATATTAAGAAATACGATTTGAGCGATTACGCTGTGAAAGAGAACGACGCTCAGGAAGTTCGCGCGCTTAAGAAGGCGACGGATGCGTTGAAGAACGATCCGTTCTTTCAAGACAAGCGAAACAAGGGATTGTCCCAGATCTTGAAATGGTTGCTCGAACACAAGCGACGCTGCGAGCAGCAAGCGTTCTTTATGGTCGATCCGCATGATCCCACGATGCCTGAAAAGATCATCGTCGAGAAAATCAAAAAGGGAAATTACATCTAAGTTATTTGGGTTCAGCTAAGCTTTGGGTTCCTTCGCTAAGAGCTGAGGTCTGCCGCTAAGGCCTGTTTTTGATCGCCGCTAAGCGGAGTCTCGTATTGGTATTCCGAAAAGTCGCACCCCAGAGCTACCGGAGTCGAGGCGGGTAATTGGAATTTTAGGTACTGAACGGAGGAAAGGCGGCGATCGCCGCTCTGCCGGGAATCAACACTAGGGCGAATTTTTACACCTTCTTTATTGACCATATAGAGATGCTTTGGAAGGTCTCTCCACTTTGTAAGTTTCAGATCTCGATCTATAGGATTTTCGATTTCAATCAGAAGTGTACAGCCCAATTCTTTCGAGTCCCCTAGTACTTCATTATAGGTTTCGATTTCGTGCAAGATATCAGCCTCACGAACAATCTGTTCCGTGCGCATCATCTCTTGAATCTGGTAGCGAATGGTTTCCGTGTTCTCAAAAAGAAAGGTGAGGTGTGGGCCGACGTGAATTCGGCGTGGTTCCTTCAATCGTAGGGCTGCGGATCGAATCGAATCTCGTGTTTGATTATAGGTTTGATAGTCGACGATGTCCGAGCGCAAAACTTTTTTCATTTCAACACGTCCTTGAATCCGTCTTTACGATAAGACCGCGCCAAAATCGAGATCGGATGCAAGGGCTTAGTGCCAGCATGTTGTTCAAACTGGGTTGCTGCGAGAGGGCATTCGGTAGACCAAACCCGGGCTGAGCTGTTCTGATTCATTCCGTCGAAGGCTTTCTGGCCAATTCTCTTAGAGGCTTCGTAACTTTCTACTTTCATTGCAAAAGTTCCGTCGTGACCACAGCATTCCGTCACCGAATGAATCTCTACGCCCGGAATGCGTTTCATCAAGTCTCGGCCCTTAAACCCAATGGCCTGAGCGCGAAGATGGCAGGGAGCATGGTAAGAAATCGGCCCCGGTGAACTTTCAAACTTTTGATTAAAGCGCGGTTCATTGCGAATACCCCAGAGGTGTTCACAAGGATCTTTTACTGCAGCTGCGAGTTGCAATGCGCGTTCGCGATCCGATTTTTCGACCAGTTCGGGGTATTCCCGTCTCATCATCATGGCGCACGTCGGATTGATGGCCAATACCTTGGCCCCTTCCTTGACGTAGGGAATGAGTAAGTCGAGATTTGCTTTGGCCTGTTTGCGTAAACCTTCGAGGTCGCCGTGTTCCCACTTGGGCATGCCACAACAGTGCAGGCCTTTCACACAAGCCGTTTTCACTTCGCTGGCCTTCAATACTTCTATGGCATCTTTGCCAATCTCAGGTTCGTTATTCTGAACGTAGCAAGTTTGAAAAAGGACAGCTTCGGGTTTTGAAGCGGGTGAAACGGTGGTGAGCCCTTGGCCCTCCGCCCAGCGATCAAAAGTTTCCGAGGCAAAGTCGGGCAAATTCTTTTCGCGATGAACACCCACGATTTTCTCGAAGAAAAAGCGGTGGAATTTCACGCGATTCATCTTGTTAGCCAGACCAAAACTGGCTCGGGCCATCTGGCCGGCTTTATCAGGATCGCCCAAAAGACGTTCGCGAAGTTGGATTCCGTTTTTTCGTGTGCGCTGTGCTTGATAGCGGTGCACGAGCTTTGGAAAGTCCAGCTGGTATTCGTGTTTGTCGCGGGGGGTGTAAGGACACTGCACCTCGCAGAGCTTGCATTGAAAACAATTGTCCATCACTTGATCGGTTTCGGCCGCAGTCAGCTGATGAACATCTCCATCGTATTTTTCGTCGAGGAGTTTGAAAAGAGACGGGAAGCTGTCGCAGTACTTAAAGCACATGCGACAACCATGACAGAGTTCGAACGCACGAGTGACTTCCAGCTTCAACATCTCAGGGTCCCAATACTTGGGATCGTCCGGAGAGTAGGAGAGGCCGACTGTTGGCGCGTAAGAAATCGGTTGAGATGGACCTGAGCTTCCCGTCATTTTTTCAAATGAGAACTAGCGAACGAGATCGAGCATCTTGGTGAAACGACCCGCATGCGACTTCTCAGCTTTCGCGAGGGTTTCAAACCAGTCTGCGATTTCAGGAAAACCTTCTTCGCGAGCCTGTTTGGCCATGCCCGGGTACATATCGGTGTACTCGTGTGTTTCGCCTTCGATCGATGCCTTCAAATTCATCGCCGTATCGCCGAGCGGAAGGCCGGTGGCGGGATCGCCCACTTGCTTAATATAGTCGAGGTGTCCGTGAGCATGTCCGGTTTCGCCTTCAGCGGTTTCGCGGAAGTTGCTTGCGACTTCTGGAAAGCCTTCGACGTCTGCCACTTTTGCAAAGTACATGTAGCGACGATTTGCTTGCGACTCGCCAGCAAAGGCATCTTTTAAATTTTGATGAGTCTTCGTACCCTTCAGATTCTTAGCCATTTCACATTCCTTTCGGTGAGTAGATCCTAAAATGAATTGAGGTACTTAGCGTAGCGGAGAGGGGCCGAAAATCAAGAGGGTTTTGCTTCAATCACAGCGCGAAAGGATTTTTCAAATTCTATCCAAATGTGAATTTCATCTGCGTCAAGACCGTGGTCTTTAAGGGTCTCTTCTAAGATGCGCAGTCGGCGATCAAAGTGCCCGCGAAGAATAGGCGGGAGTTCCAGGTGTGCATTCGACGGATTTTTTCCAGAATAGGTTTTCGATTCGCCCATCGCTTTCATTAGAAACTGTTTTTGTTTGTCGGCAATGGCGGCGGTGTCTTTTCCATCAAAGAAAAAGCCAATCAACACGTCGCGTGACATCCGATCATAGAAGTCGCGTAAAAATTGGGAGAGACCGGGTTCTCCGCCCAATTTTTTAAAAAGCGGCTGGAGTCGTGACGCAGAGCTCGCCATTAGTAGGCTCGCGCCTCGGCTTGGACCCAAGAATAGAAAACCACGGAATCTAATTCTGTTTTTAACCGAGCCAGCTCTTCCGTCATGGCGTCGACTAAGTCGGGAGTTATCTTTCCCGCTTCTAGCAGGCCCGGGGCTCCGCTCAACAAGAGGCTGGTCCAATATTCGATGAATTCCGAGCGGCGTTTTGGGGCGCGGTTGTCATAATGTTGGGTTACTACGCGGGTGCGGACATCTTGAAAGCCGGCGGCCAGAAGATGATTCGCTAGTTTCGCACCGACAAATGGATCGCCCTTCAACATCCACTGGTGGTCGTTGAAGGCAAACCAGTATTTCAACGTCGCAGGGCTGTAAGGATGAACATAAAAAGTGGCGTGCAGGGGTTCGTTACAAAAAATTCGACCGCCAGGTTTCAGAACGCGTCGGACTTCTCGCAAAATATCGATGGGGTTTTGAACATGTTCTAAGAGCCAGCAAATAAAGGCGGCTTCAAATCGATTTTCAGAAAACGGAAGGTGCAGGGCATCTGCAACGTCGAGTTTGATTTGACCACTGCTGACAAACTTGGCCAAGCGCTGCTTGGCGCGCTGGACTTGCTTTTCAGAAGCGTCGACACATTGAATGTTGAGATGCGGAAATCGCTCGAGGAGGATCTCTGTCTGAGCACCCACCCCCGAGCCGACTTCAATGAGGTCATGAACTTGAGAAAAATCAAGTTTTTCAAAAACCGGAGGCTCGAGAAATCGGGCCTGTCGGTAGAGACGATCCTGTTCGTCATGAGAGAAGCCGTGCAGATAACCGGGAGCGATTCCTGACTTCGACTTCTTATTCATAAAACGAGATTACTGAAAATCGCGATCCATCACCGTCTTACGGCCGTCGGATTTCGCAGTGTTCATGGCTTGATCGCAAAGGAGGCGAATCTTCTCAGAAAGAATTTGCATCACAGCAGCCGAAGTATTCATGCCCGACTTGCCACGGATGTAATTCTTCACTTTCGAAGCCACTACCAAGACGTCTTTGCCATCACCAGAGGTTTCAGTTTCCATGTTTTCCATTTTTTATTTCCTTTATGTAATACGAGTTGCTGAAAAAATTAGTTCACGCCCAAGAGCTCGACTTCAAATACCAAAGTCGAATTCGGCTTGATCACGGGGCCTGCGCCACGGCTGCCGTAAGCGAGTTCCGGTGGGATCGTGAGCTTCCGCTTGCCGCCGACCTTCATGCCCGCAACGCCTTTGTCCCAACCTTGAATCACGCGGCCTGCGCCGAGCGGAAATTCAAAAGCTTCGTTACGATCGAGGGATGAGTCGAACTTGGTGCCATTGGTAAGCCAGCCGGTGTAGTGAACCTTCACAGTCTTACCAGAGACTGCTTCCGTGCCTGTGCCTACCTTGAGATCTTCAATTTTCAGTCCGTCTGCCATGGTTTTTGCTCCTTTGGAGGCTTTTTTTACTGCCTTTTTTGCTTTAGTCGTCGTGTCCGCATCTTTTTTTTCCGTTTTGGTTTCGGTTTGAGCGGCTTCTTCTGCATGAACAGCGAGAGGAGCGGCACTCACGGCGAGACCTAGGGCAAAAATAGAGGCAATCTGATAGAGATTTTTGCGCATAGTGTTTTCCTTTGGCCCTTATATTTCATCAAAGTGCGTCGGAAGCCAACTTAAATTTTTGACGGCACCCCGCATTAGCATAGGATTTCCGTTTAGATTCCAGGGGTCCGATGTCATCATGTTTGCACACAGCAATCGAAAGGGAACATCTGATGACTCATTTTGAAGCCTTCCTTTACGGTATGGTTCAAGGCCTTACGGAATATTTGCCAGTCTCCAGTTCGGCTCACCTCGTGCTTCTGCCGCGAGTCTTAAAGCACGCCGACCCTGGGTTGGCCTTCGATGTTTTCCTCCACTTAGGAACCCTTTTGGCCACCCTCTATTATTTTCGAAAAGATTGGGTGGCGATTTGGAAAACCCTGCCCCCGCCATTTGGGACGGGGAAAAAAATAGCGGCTTCACCCCTGCCTTGGCATTTTTTGGTGATGGCGACCATCCCGGCCTTGGCCGTGGGATATATTTTTCATCACGCTGCCGAAACCGTTTTTCGAAGCAATTGGATTACCGCAGCCACCATGGCTACCGGTGGAATTTTGCTCTACTGTAGCGACCAGTTTTTTTCGCGGCGGCGGAATCTCACCACCCTTCAGATGCGAGATATTCTCTGGGTCGGCGCTTGCCAGTGTCTAGCCATCATTCCCGGTTTTTCTCGCTCGGGCTCGACCATCATGGGAGGAAGATTTTTGGGATTCGATCGCGCGTCAGCCGCACGTTTGTCCTTCTTAATGTCGATGCCCGTTACGGCCGCTGCAGTGGTTTATGAAATGCGGAAGTGGCACGAACTGGCTTCGAGCACGATTGGCCTCACTCAATTGGTGGTGGCGGGCGTAAGTGCTTTTGTATTTGGAATTCTCGCCATCGGCGGACTTCTCAAATTAGTGAAGACGAATAGCTTCTTAGGCTTTGTTATTTACCGTTTGGGTTTCGCGGTAGCGGTTCTCTGGGCTTTCGGCTTGTACTGATCCGGACTTTCGGTTGAGAGAGAGACCGATTCTTTCGGCGCTTCTTCGGATAATGGCCGCAACTTCTGCGGGATCATCCGTGAGTTGAACGAGTTGCAAGTCTTCTTTAGCAATCGCTCCTTGGATTGCGAGCGTGTCCCTGACCCAAACATAGAAGTCCTTCCAATAGTCGCGTCCCACTAAGATTACCGGAAAGTTATAGAGCTTGCCGGTTTGAATCAGCGTGAGCGCTTCGGTCATCTCATCGAGTGTTCCAAATCCCCCTGGAAGAATGACGTACGCATAAGAGTATTTGATCAACATCACTTTGCGAACAAAAAAGTAATAGAAGGTGACGAGCTTATCGATGTACGGATTGGGTTCTTGTTCGTGGGGTAAAATAATATTGCAGCCCACAGAAAATCCGCCCGCTTCTTTGCAGCCACGATTTGCCGCTTCCATGATTCCCGGTCCACCTCCAGTCATCACCGTGAAACCTTCTTTGGCAATGGCGCCGCCGACTTTGCGGGCGAGGTCATAGTAAGGATGCCCATCGTTAAATCGAGCCGAACCGAAAACGGTGATGGTCGGACCAATAAAGTGCAGGGAACGGAATCCTTTGATGAACTCCAAGAAGATCCGAAGGGCTCTGAAAAATTCGTAGATCCGGGAGTGGCGGCCGGCCAGAAACTGGGCCTCGCCAGTGAGCTCTTCAATCTTATGAATTCGGGGCTTATGAAAGGGGTTATTAATTCGCATTCTCGGGAAGTTTCCGTTCCGTTCCAATAGTTTAGCGCTCTCAAGGGCCAAAAGAAAACCTCGAAATATTTGACAAAATGCGTCAATAGTTCTATGGTCGGCTGCGCCATGCGCATCCTGCTTTTGACCCCTCCCATGACTCAACTGAACGCGCCGTATCCGGCGACTCCGTACCTGACGGGGTTCTTACGTGGTCAGGGTTATGACGTCGTCCAGGCCGATCCGGCCCTGGAATTAGTGCTTCGGTTGTTTTCTCGTCCAGGTTTAGAGCGCATTTCTCAGCTGCTCCGTTCCAAAAGGAAGCTGAGCCGAGTGGGGAAGTGGTTTCTTGAAAATGAGGAGCGCTATCTTTCTACGGTTGAGCCGGTAATTCGGTTCTTGCAGGGTCGCGATGTCACTCTGGCGATGCGTTTGGTGGCCGATGACTTTTTACCTCGCGGTCGTCGCTTCGATGCCTTGGGAGAATTTCCAGAAGACGAGTTTGGGAGTGACCGATTGAACTGGGCGTTCGGATCTTTGGGCATTCAAGATCGCGCTAAATACTTTGCTTCATTATATGTGGATGATCTGGCTGACCTGATTCGCGAAGAAGTCGATTCGCGGTTTGAGTTGTCTCGCTATGCTGAAAAGCTCGCAGCGAGTGCTCCGTCATTTGATCCTTTAGAAAAAGCGTTGAAAGCCGCGCCGACTTTAGTGGATGAAATTTTGGACGAGATTGCCGACGAATTATTCGCGCGATATCAACCGAGCGTACTGGGACTGACCACTCCCTTTCCTGGAAATGTTTACGGCGCGTTTCGATTGGCTGCACGTTTCAAATCTCTGTCTTCGTCAGTACGAGTGATTTGGGGCGGTGGCTACGTCAACACAGAGCTGCGCTCTTTGAGTGATCCGCGCGTTTTCGATTACATGGATTACGTGACTTTAGATGACGGTGAGCGGCCGTTGCTGAATATCTTGCAGCATATTGTGAGCGGGAGCGGCCCTCTGCTTCGTACTTACATGCGCGAAGCGGGGCGCGTGGTTTTGAAATCTGATGTCGGTCAGCACGACATTCCTCATCGCAGTACGGGCGTACCCACTTACGATGGCTTGCCGCTGCACTTTTATCTTTCAATTTTAGAAATGCTGAACCCGATGCATCGAATCTGGTCTGACGGGCGCTGGAACAAGCTGACTTTAGCGCATGGTTGTTACTGGAAGAAGTGCAGCTTCTGCGATGTTTCGCTCGATTACATCGGTCGCTATGAAACGGCGTCGGCCGATATCATTGTCGATCGGATTGAATCGCTGATTCAGGAGACCGGACAAACCGGATTTCATTTTGTGGATGAAGCGGCTCCTCCTGCAGTCTTGCGTGGAATTGCAGAACGCCTCATTGCTCGAGGAATTGTCATTACCTGGTGGGGCAACATTCGCTTTGAAAAAGCGTTTACTCCCGAGCTCGTTTCGTTATTGGCTCGCTCGGGTTGCGTAGCGGTGAGCGGCGGTTTAGAAGTCGCGTCGGATCGCTTGCTGAAACTCATGAACAAAGGAGTGACTGTCTCTCAAGTCGCGCGCGTCACCCGCGCGTTTACCGAAGCGGGTGTAATGGTTCATGCCTATCTCATGTACGGATTTCCATCCCAGACTTTGGATGAAACCGTGGATTCTCTGGAATTGGTTCGTCAGCTCTTTGCAGCAGGTTGCATTCAATCGGCGTACTGGCATCGCTTCTCAGCGACTGCGCACAGCCCGGTCGGGCTAAGCCCTTCGAAGTTCGGAATTCAATTACTGCCCGAGCCCACTGTAACTTTTGCGCGCAATGATTTGGAATTTGAAGATCCGGTCGGAACAGACCACGAGGCATTGGGAGTAGGGTTGCGTAAAGCTCTGTACAATTTCATGCATGGCTTAGGATTGGATTCCGATGTGCGGGTTTGGTTTGATGGGGAAGTGCGCGGCGCGCAAGTGAATCCTACTTATGTTGAAGACGCGTTGTCGGCAGGGTTGGGGTTGAAGACTGCTGCTTCGGGTTCCGTTCAGAAAAAAATCTCTAAGAAATAGATTCGAAGTTGGAACTCGTACCGGGAAGAGTTGGCGCATAACCAGCCTTTCTGCCTGACGCCCATCCATCTATGGAAAAATTTGGCAAGGGAAAACACAATCCCCCTGGTGTTGAAGCTCAAAGCTCCCTCCAAATACTCCCCTC
>JAIEMT010000015.1 GCA_019751945.1 bacterium | reverse complement strand
GATCAGGCCCAGTGCACGCATCAACAAGAAGGCAAGCGCTGCACTGAAAGGCGCTGGCTCGATATCCATCATAAGAAGCCCTTGTCACAGGGAGGGGAAACGACGCTCGACAACCTCACCCTTCTTTGCAAAGGACATCATCAACTCCTTCACCATCCTGGTTGAAACAGCATTGACACATTGCATTACGATGAATTAGAAGTCTCATTCTTTGAGGTGATTTCATGAACATCCGACTTTGGGCCTTTGTGATTTTGACGACTGTTTTCTCGGCAACTCCGGGATGGACTTGGCCGGGGGACTTAGAACTGAGCGATTATTTTGCTCCTGAAAAAGAGGCTGGACGATCTGCCAGTTTTGCATTGAGCCGGGCGCGTGAAGAAGCCCAGGGCGAGAATGACGGTTACTGGTTGGTATTCTATACCGATGATTTTCGCAACAGGCTGCCTGATTCAAAGCAGACTCCAGAGTACTTCGGCACAGCACGACTGCGGAAGAGATTTCTGAGTTATCGAAAATCGGGCACACCCGTAGAGCGGCTTCGAGCTTGAGATTCGCAAAAGACGCCTTAGCTAATAGTGATCAGAGTATTTGGCTTTGGGCGACTATCTATTTGAGCGATTTTGAATCTCATCAACCTCTTTCCGGCAAACCCCTGAGTTTTTTTGGAGTCACGGAAGCGGATATTGAAGCCATGTACGGGCAGATGAAGGGCCAGTAGCCTTCGTCTTAGCAGGATTTTCTCTAAGCCGCTTTCTTGCGATAAGGCTCAATTCGGTACTGATTTCGCCCATTGTGCTTGGCCTGGTAAAGCAGCTCGTCTGCTCCTTTATAGAGCTCGTCGAAGGCGGGGCCATCCCCGCCCATGCAGCCCACAAGGCCGGCGCTGACGGTGACTTTCAATGGATTCGCTTCATTTCCAAAAGACTGCGCGGCAATCTGCTCGTAGACCCTCTTCATAGCAAGATCCGCATTCGCTAGTTCGAGTTCGCTGAAGATGATGGCGAACTCTTCGCCTCCCAAACGGCAAATAATATCTGTCGGGCGCACGCTGGCTTTTAAAGTTGCAGCGAGCTGAATCAGAACTAGGTCGCCGATGTCGTGACCGTATTGATCGTTAATCTTTTTGAAGAAGTCGATATCCACAATGGCCAGCACGAACGAACTCTTGTAGCGATTGCTATGAGAGATGCTCTCTTTCATGCGTTCCGTAAAGTAACGGCGATTTCGCAGGCTGGTGAGAGGATCGGTGAACGCCAACTCGGTAGAAATTCTTTCGCGCTCGGCAAGGGCTGTCTTTTCGATCTCAAGTTGTGCTGCTCGATTCGACTCCAACGACGCAGCTAAAATTCCGGCTGCTGCCGCAATGTAAACCTTGTCCATCTCCTGAAAGAGGCCGCGTACCGCGCGATTGTCCAAGTAGATTGCCCCAAGAATATGATCTCGGTGCATCATCGGTGCGACGAGAATACTGCGTAAGTTGTTGAGAATCACGCTGTCGCTTTCGGATTCGACGGAGTTCTCACCAATATTGAGAATCAGGGGATTCTTATTATTGTAAGATTTCTCGAGCGCCTTCTTACTGAAATTTCCAGCCAGTGAAACATCCACCTGGCCATTCGTTCGCCCGACTAAGAATTGCGACTCTGCAGACTGCGCCTGCTTGGTGAAAACGAATCCGCGATCGGCACCGAAGAACTTAATAACGTGATCCAGCAGGAGTCGGCTCTGATCCTCGACTCCAGTGAGACCTACGGAGTTCGTGCAGATTTGGATCAAGCTCTTGAGCTGCTCGTCGCGACGTCCATCCACCACAGGAATCATCGAAGTATTCAGGTAAGATCTGTTTTGAACCAGCGAACCAGAAAAATGTCCTGCTTGGAATTTGAAATATTTAGAAACCTTCTGAGCCTTCAACTTCCAACCGTAACCTTGGGCTAGGAAACTGGCTGATCGAGCCAGAGTCTGCGCCGATTCCAATAGACCCTGATCTTTGGCAAGGTGGGCCTGCTGCAGTAGAACCTCATACAAGACCAGCGGCAAGTCCTGAGAGCTAGACTGCTTCATCGCCCGCGCCAGACTCTTTTCAGACTGACGCCAGTTTTTTCTGATTCTGAAAATCGCCGCCTCAATAATGAAGGCATGTGCTCTCACTGCATTCCAACTGGGAAGAAGCCCTGAGGATTTTAAAAATCGAAGCTGCGTTTTTAGATTCTTGAGAGCAAGCGCCTGCTCTTCTTCTGATTTTGCCGAAAGATACTGCTCCAATCGCGCATACGCTGCAAACACGTAGAAATATTTGAAGTGGGGCATACAGAGAAAAGATAGGCTCCCCGTTTTCTTCAGCCCACTTTCAATGGCCTGATCGACTGCGGAACCGGTCTCACCCACCTCGCAATAGTATCCCAAAATCGACCCGTAATAACCAATCGCTCCGCAGATGTCTTCGGGCTTGGACTCCACATAGGTTTTCATGGGTTCAAACATGTTCTGAGCTTCTGCCACGCGCCCCAGACTGGCGTAGATCTGAACCAGCGTACTGAGAAAGGTATGCGATTGCCCGAGGCGTTTACTCGCGTCCACACGATTCAGGTAATCCACCGCCTTTTCCATCGCCATCAAGCCTTCTTGCTGATGGCCGGAAAGGATGGTCATATTCGACATTCCGCCGAACGTCGCATTCATGATGTCGTTGCCTTCGAGGTATCGAAGCTGATGAGAAATCAGGTCATGGGCCATCGCTCGAGCCTTCGCCCACTCATTCCCAAACTGCAGAATATAAATGTTCAGAAGTCTCACGCGCGTAGCCAGAAACGGATCGCCCATGCGCTGAGCTACGGCGGCGCTCTTTCGAATATAATAGAGTGAAAGGCCTTTCAGTCCCACTACCCCTAGCCCCGCTGAAAAAGCGGCATAAGCAATAGCTAGTTCCTTGGAATCCCCCATTCGTACGGCGGGATAGATGCTGGGCCCCACGACGGCGATGAACTTGAAAGCATCGTTCAGATGGTAGGCCGTGACGCCGCCCACTTCAGAAAGTTCTGCAGTGACTTCGTATTTCCGTCTTTTCTCGGAATTCCGAGAGGGACTGGTTCTGAGGAAATCTGAAACGAGACCTTTGACGGTATCGAAAATAACCTGAATCCAAAAGAGAACCGGATTCTGATACTTCCAGACTCCAAGCGCACGAAGACCCTCGCGAACGTGAGTCCAGGATTTCCCGATTTCTCGATGAAACGCGTGGATTCTAGCCAGACGATTGTGCACTCGGGCTTTCTCAATAGGATCTTTCAGTTCATTCAAGAGCTGGTGAAAAAGAGTGAGGGCTTCGTCGTACTTTCCAACCTGAGCACATACTTCTGCACGACTTCGAACCACATGAGCATCCAGCTTGATGCCCAACTTCTTTGACAGGTCGAAACCCGTTTCGAAATAGTTGAAAGCTTCTTCCGGAGCGAAATCCGCAATCGCTCTTTTCGCAGCGCGAATACAGGTCGCGATCGTTCGGTAAGGATCGTCTTCACCACCAAGCCGATAGTGGTCCGCTAGTTCGTACACATACTGTTCAGTACCGTGGGGTGCTTCTTCAATCGACTTCGCAATAGCGAGGTGACCATTTCGAGTTTCTTCTTCCGAGAGATACGTGGCAAAGGCCTCTTGAACTTTGTCGTGAATGAAGTCGATTTCGTATTCTTCTTCAGTCGACTCAATCAAGCTAGCATTCCGGACTTCATCGATCACGCGGAGAAGTTGGCGATTCTCGAACCCCAGCGAGTTCCCGATGATGGACGCAGGAAATCTGGGTCCCCAAAGGGCTGCCATCGATAAAAAACTCTTGGCGGATGGGGTGAGCTGCTTGGAACGCTCCAAAACAATATCGATGGCGTTGGACGATACTGCGACTTTCGAAAGACCCACGCTATCCAGATTCCAACGTCCCTGAACTGGAAAGAGCAGGCCGGCTTCGAGAAACGTGCGAACATACTCGTTGATAGCAAACGGGAGACCCGCACTGCGGGAATAGATCTGGTCGACGATTTCTGGACCCACGGGCCGAATTCCCAGGAGCTCTTGAATCATCAAGGCCGAATCCGCACGGGTAAACGGAGACAGCGAAATATCTGAAGAGACCTTGTCACCCAATTCTCTCTTCAACATGTCCAAACTGCTCTGGCTCGATCCGTCCTTTCGGCACGAGCAGATCACCAAAAACTTCAGTTCAGAAAGGGAGTTCTTAAGAATGCGAAGAACTTTGAGCGAGCCTTCATCGATCCACTGAATATCATCGATGAAAAGAACCAGGGGCCCTAGTACTTGAGGAAGCTTGCTCAGGAACTGAGATAAGACTCCGTAAAATTGATCGGGAGAAATTTTTGCAAGCTCAGTCTCTTCTCCTGGTTTCCCACATATTTCTGTCAACGTGCGCGTAAAGCCTTTCAAGACTTGGGCGTCGTTTTCAACGGCTTCCCGAACTTTCTTATAAAATTCCACACTTCTTTCGGCGGAGAGTTTCTTTCCTCGCGATAGAAGATTTTCAATCGCCTCTCGGAGAGGAGCAAATGGAAGGGGGGTTCCATTTTGTGCACACTTGCTGCTCAGCAGGAGCGCGCCTTCTTTTTGAGCCTGATAGAGAATTTCGCGAATCAGTCGAGTTTTCCCAGCACCCGACGGACCCGACACCAAACTAATGCATCCACTTCCAGCGAGGGCACTTTCTAGGTCTTTTCGAAGCTGAGCAAGAAAATCATTTCGACCTACCAATTTGCTTTCTTTGGAAGCGGAATCGGAAAAGGGATCCTCTTCGGCATCGGCATCTTGCGAATCCAAGACCTCCGGAAACCGAGTTTTAATTTCCTTCAACAGCGCCCAAGCAGAAGAGAATCGATTGTCCGGATCTTTTTCAAGAAGCTTGAGAATGATGTCGTTCAACGCTGCTGGCGTTTTTGGATTCTTCTGAATTGGCGGAACGGGCCGCTCCAAAGTGTGTCTTCGAATCAACTCCGGAATCGAATTACCGACGAATGGCACCTGGCCCGTGCAACATTCGTAAAGAAGCACGCCGAAGGAGTAGAGATCGGATCGATGATCTACAGAACGCTCGATTCCCCCACCCTGCTCCGGAGATGCGTAAAGAAAAGTACCAGCCACTTCTTCATCCGAATCGGTGTTCAGGGAACGAACTGCAAGACCAAAGTCGATCAGCGACGCTTTGCCGTGCGTATCGTAAATCACATTTCTAGGTTTGATATCCCGGTGAACGAGATTCTTCTTATGAACCCGATCCAACACTCGCGCTAACTGGACAGCGATGGAAAGAGTGTCCTTTACTTCGAGTGGGCCGAGCTCGAGTGTGTGGCCCAAGCTACGTCCGGAGAGTAACTCCTGCAGAATGTAAGTACGACCCTGACTTTCACCGACGTCGTAGATTTCTGGAATGCCGGGTCCGTGCAGAATGGAGAGGTAAGCGGCTTCTCGCAAGATGTGAACTCTTGAAGTCGCCAACGAAGCATCTTGGATTTTTTGAAGCTTCGCCGCGACGGGCTTGGAATCAAAAACTCCCTCAAACACTTCGCTTTGGCGACCCTCGCCGATTCGACGGAGAATCTTCAGCCCGTCGATTTCAGGAAAGTCTTTTTGCTCAGCCATTCCGCCCCTTTAGTGAATGTTTGCCACATTCTGTATCGGAATGGAGACGGACCTTCCTGAGTGATTCTACATGCAAACCTCGCATTTCTAATACTTAGGCATTTTGGAATAAATATCTGATGAGATATCGCCTCATTGGAGAAGGCGCTACCTCGACCTAGGTCACCCTAGACACATACCTAATATCGTTCTAATTTAGTAAACTATAACTAGGTACTCATTGCGGAACGTTGGGAGTTTTTGTGACCTATTTCAGATTAAAAACCAGTCAGTCTTTTTACATGGTCGCCGTTTTCGGCGCTCTAATTGCCCTGACTGCCAGCGGCTGCGGAAAACGCGGCGGAGGCGGCGGTTCAGGTTCTAGCGGAAGTTCGGGTTCCTCGGGATCCAGCGGCTCAGGCGGAAGCGGCAGCGTCACCGGTTCGGGATATTCGGCCGTGCTTACAGGCGCCATATTCGATTCCACCAACAATATTTATCGACTCGGCAGCAGTAACGGCTGCGACGGTTCTTCCGTCGACTGCACAGCGACTGCTGTTTCACTTGCCGAACTTGCTATTGGTTGGACTCCGCAATACTCCAACATCGTCGGCTACTGGAAACTCAACGGCTCAGGTTCCATCGCCAACGGTGCAACGATTTCTGCAACGATTGGTCCCGATGGTACGGCTTCCAACTCCAACGGTACTGGAATGGCTTACACCACCGGAAAACTCACCGACTCGATCGTATTCGACGGAACCGACGATCGAATTACTATTCCGAAACAGGCCGGAAACTCTTTCGGCACGACCAGCGCCTTCTCAATGCAGGCTTGGATCTATCCCACTAGCACTCAAAAGGGCACCATCCTAGCGGATGGTCAGAACGGCGGTTCTTGGACGGGGCACTGGATTAATTGGGGTACGAGTTGGTCACCCAACAGCGTTATCGCTGTATCCATCACCGACAACGGCGGGAACACTTTCATGGTCCACAGTTCCGACACGCTCGCTCTGAACCAATGGCATCACATCATTGTGAGCTATAGTGGAAGCAACTCTCCCTCGGGCGTTGCCATTTATCTCAACGGAAAACGAAGCGGCGTCACACTCGCAACTGGCACAAGCAGTTCTCTTCCTGGCTCTACAGTGAATGCCTTGGACTGGGCGATCGGTGGTGAATCCAACGGCGCTGCTTCTCAACTCTTTCTGGGAAGAATCGATGACGTCGCTCTCTGGAACGTCGCACTGACGTCCACCGAAGTGGCTTCTTTCTACATGGGTCAGTTTCAAAAACGCGTCGGCACTATCGTGTCCGAACCCAGTGATAGCTCCAACACCGGCACCATCTGGGACTCCCTCTCGTGGGTAAGCCGTCTGCCTTTTGGAAAAGAACTTCCGGATTACAATGGCTCAATTCAAAATGAAACTTCTACAAACTACTCGAGCCTGAGCACCAATACCCTCATGACTGGAATTATCGGCCTCTGGCACTTCGATGAAACTAGCTCGGGCACGGCTCCTGGTAGCAAGGATTTCCGAGATCATTCCGGACAAGACATTCACGGCAGCGCGGGTGCTACTGCTGTTACCTACGGAGCGACAGGTCGGTTTGCTTCTGCGGTCACGCTTCATGACACCACTGCCGATGCGGTGACATTCTCGTCCTCCCTCTATGGCTTCGGAAACAGCCAAGACTTTACTGCGAGCATCTGGATTAAATCGACCCAGTATGCAAAACAGAACTACTGGCCGAACGTCATCGGCGCAGAAACCAATCAGGCCACGCGAAGCGGTTGGAAGATTCTGCTCCACGATGCCAACTCGAATGCGAAATGGCTCGGACAGATCTTCGTCTCAGGTTCTTCTTTCGTATGCTACGGCTCAACCGATGTAGCGGATGGCAAATGGCACCATCTCACGATGGTCCGCTCGGGTTCAAACTTGCTGATGTATGAAGACGGTGCACTCGCCAACACCTGTGCAGCTTCTAACGGCGACCTTTCAAACGCAGCAAATAAACTGGAATTAGGTACAAACACGGGTTGCGGCAGCTGCGAATACGATGGCTCTGCAGATGAACTCGCCATTTGGAGTCGCGCTCTGGGCGCCACCGAAATTGCTCAGCTCTATCGTCGCGGTGCGAACCGAATGAAATTCCAAGTCCGCACCTGCACCGCGTATGATTGTTCGGATCAAGCCAGCTTTCATGGCCCGGACGACACAGCTTCCACTTATTTCTCCGAGCTTCACAACAACTACTCTCAACCTGAAGGGGGAGACGTCGGTGCTTCAAACTTGGTACTTCCAGGCGCACCGACGATGACGTTCTCGAACTTCACGTCACTCCTCCTCACCAATCGTCGTTACTTCCAATACAAGGCTATTCTCGAATCAGATGACCTTGGCACGAGTTGTAACTACGGATCGGGTGCGGTGGGTTGCTCACCGGAACTCAAGTCCGTGACTACGGCACAGCACTAATCACTTTGTAGGTTGCTCCCTACACGTCAAAGTAAACTGTGGGGGGCCACCTACACTTCTCCGATCTCTCCACTTCTCGTGCAAAAAAAATTTTAACTATAGTTTCATAGAGTTACACCATCAATAGCACTTCTGGGCCGGCATTCGGACCTCTGGTCCGGGGCTTGCTCTTGCACCCTCCACGAGTGGGCCTATCCACTCAAAAAACCTACGAGGGGCAAAAAAATGAAGAAGGTATTTCGATTCACGATGTCGACCTTGGCTGTGTTGATGAGTTCCCAAGCAATGGCCGGAGGTCTGATTCACGACCGTCGCTGTGACAACTGGAATGATAGTTTGACCGGTCCAGAGGCGACTCCCCGTTTCGAGTGGGCCATCAAATGCGAGATGGATCGAATTCGAAAAAACGATATCACGTCGGCCTATCGAAACGGTCTTCCTGACGCTGCTGGAAACGTCTCGGTCGCTTACCCAACGTATGGGTATTTCAATCCCGCTTCCAACAACTATGAGAATCCGGCGAACTGGTTTGCCCCACCGAAATCGGGAGCCTCCAGCAGCAGCTGCGATATCCGTCCCGCGAACTACGATCTCGCCTTCTACTGCGCGGCAGGTTGTATGACTCCCGAACAGAAGATTCTCACTTCTCACGGCGAAGTGGCCTATGAAGAAGCCTTCGATCAAGAGGTGGCATCCGTCCGAACGCTCACCGCCGATTCTTCGTTGGAGAATCTAAAATTCCAAGACAGCAAGATCGATCAGATCGTCACCGACATCAAGGCCGGCCACCAGAAGATTCTCAACTTCAACATGGCCAGCGGCGGTTCGCTTCGAGTGACCGTCCATCACCCACTCGTCAACCGAGACGGCAAAGTGGTGAAGGCTTCCGAGATTCAAATCGGCGATGACCTCGTGAAGGAAAATGGAGAACTCGACGCAGTCGTCTCTATCGTTCCCGAAGATTACTTCGGCAAAGTCTACAACGTCAAAGTCTCTGACAACGGACTCAAAGAAAACATCGTCGTCGCGCAAGGCTATCTCAATGGCTCTGTCCGCTACCAAAACGAATTCGTGAAGGACCTGAACCGCGATCTCTTAAGAAGCGTCGTTGCGACTCAATTGATGAAGTAACCACCGCGACCACACGCGGCCAAACACAGGTAGGAGGGTGCAGTATGAAAGTCTCAAAAACTCAGATTCAACCTCTCGTCCCATTTCTCCAAAGTTTTTCGAAACTCTTGATACTGACCCTCTTTGCCTGTGATTATCCGGTTCAAAGCTCCAGCGCGAAAGTTCCGACACCTCGTCCAAGGCCCTCGATCCAAAAACCAGCGCAAGATCCTGCCCTGACCTGCGAAGGCGCCGGAGGAAAATTCGATTCTGCACGCCACCTCTGCATCTGCGACAGCTACCAAAGCTTTTCAGCTTGGAGTTCTCAGTGTGCCGATCTCCGAGACGCCGAAGGAATGATCACTCTCGGAAGCAGCACCCTTTCGACGATTGCACTAAAAGAGGGAAAGTGGATCGATGCGGATTTGAAAATCAACCGCCACTTCGGGGCGCCCTCTTTTCAAATTGCAAGCCTTCCCGGACAGATCAACTACCGCCTCATTCAAAGTTCGCAAGGTTCGGCTCCACTGAACCCTCTTTTAGAAACCGAATTTTTTTATAAATCTCTGACGAACTCTCAGATTGCACTCGTTCCGCGCGAAGGAAACGCAGCGGTCAGTCAGATTTACTTTGTTTCTTCCAAAGAAACCGATCCGATGGCTGTTTTGGCTACTCCGATGACTTCACTTCTTGAGAATCTGCCACAGCCAATGGATGTTCGCGCCTCCTACGACGAGGATATGAGCCCGATTTTGAGTGTGCTGGCTCAGATGACTCGATTCGATTTGAGTGCGATTCCACCGACAAGCCATTCCGCTGCCCAGTGTGGGGGGATGTGCGAAATCCAAGGGGGGCAGTCGTTTCCGGACCTTGGCTTGATCGGGACTCGCTATCAGTCGATAGTGGGTGGCGCGATTTTTCAAAACAGAATCTGGGTGACGTCGCCAGATTCGCCCGACTTAGCTCGTGCGCTGGCTATCTTTACTCCGTCGGGAAAATTCTCTCACCTCTATCTCTTTTCTAAACCGTCGATGGATAACAAAGGGAATCTCAGTCTAGAAGTTTCACTCTTCGACCCCAGCCTGAAGCGCGTGGGTGCGCCGCACTCTCGTCCGAGAATGCTGGGATTTCGCACGCTTCAAGCCATGATCGCGACAATGGATCACTCTCCTTTAAAGAATCGCGCCCCTCAGATGGTGATCTGTGAGTCCGGGTTCACCCCTCAAACGATTCAGTACTTCGACACCTCAAAATTCTTAGTCGGACCTCGACCCAGCAGCCTCTTCGGATGGCTCAATCCTCCTACTCCACTCGGACTCTATGGTTCTGGCTATTTTTCCGGAGCACTCAGCATTGACGTGATTGGCGGCGTCACCGTCGCTGGGGACCTTAGCCAGCACACTCAGAACGTCGTTGGAAATGTTCAGACGAGTGTGATTCCGATAGGTCTAGACTCTTGCCTCGATCGCCCAGAAACATGGATTCCCACAGTTCTCAGCAACTCGAAAGCCCGCACGGTGTCTCTCTCAGCCACCAGTGATTACGATCGCAGTGAGTGCCCAAAGACACCACTCGCAGCCGGTATTCGTCAGAGTAAAAATGAACTTCTTTGGGTGGTCGCAGCAGGAAATGATGGCCTGAATCTGGATACAGAGGAAACCCTGTCCTGCCCGCTCACCTTACAAGAATCCAATCTTCTCGTAGTCGGCTCCGGCGGTGCTCGCTGGAGAGATTACTTCTCCAACTTCGGCGTCAAGACTGTCGACATTCTGGCGGATGGCAGGTCGGAACAGAATTTCGAAGCGACTTCATTTGCAACTCCTCGCGTCGCTGACCTCACCGCATTGATTCAGAATCAATATCCACAATTCGCTCCCGCAGAGGTCAAAATGGTTCTACTCGCTTCAGCAGATACCAACTTTGACTATCCTGCTCCGGTTCGAAGTGGGGGCTCACTCGACTCTCCGAAAGCAAAAGCACTCGCCAAGTCTTACTCCAAGAATCGAAACATCTATTCCGCCCTCGAGGATGTCTACAGCTCCTACACGTACAAGAAACGAATCGCCTTTATGAAAGAAAGAGGAATCATTCCATGAAACCCATTCCCTTGTTTCTCATTCTCACCGGAATCTCAGTCGTCGGAGTTGCAGCGTTTTACTCGGCGCTCGTGTCACAACGTGCAACCCGAAGTTCCACAGCAGCACTTGGCGCGAAGATTCTCACCATTCCGACGGGAACACCGGCTCCAGCGACTTCTGCTGCGGAACCATCCCAATCTGAAAATGCGCCGGTCCTGAGCCTCGATCGCTCTCGCACGGTTCAAATCTTAGCTCGCTTCAAGGACTCTTCTGAAAAAGTAATTAAGACTCAATTAGAAGACGCTGAAGAAAAGGAACTTCTCAGCAATCGTGAACTCATTTCAAAAACCGTTCAAATCCTCCTCGAGATTCCTTCGCAAAACAGTGAGGGAGTTCGCCGGGAGCGAATGAACGCGATTGATTTCTTGGAACAAGCCTTGGCTTGGAACAAAAACCCGGAGAAAAAGCTGCTCGTCTCAAAACTCGTCGAGTTCATCAGCATGAAAGTCAGTCAACTGCCTGCCAGCCCAGAAATTCGGGGAATCTGGATGGGAGACAAGATCGAAGCAATCGGACTCTTAGGAGCAGTGCAACCTCAACTCGCAGCACGTTTACAGAAGTCAGCCCGAGGAAGCATCGACGAGCGGCTCTTTCAGTATGCAAAAAACATGTATGGCCAAAAATTCTAAAGAAAGGAATGCAACGTTATGAAACCGTATTCAAGATTTGTTTTATTTGTCGGGGTGATTGCGATTTCGTCAATCGCTTCCGTCTTTGCAGATTCGGTCATCGACACACCTAGTGCCAACTATCAAGCCGTGCTGGGCACCGGTTGGGCAACGGACAGTCAGAAATTCAAAGGAGGTTGTATCGAGGGCACCCAGGTCTCTCAAGGGATCAGTCAAGCCAACCTCAGCTTCAAGCAAACCATCAGCCACGACACGTTACAAAAAGAATTCGGCTTCGGGGCCGGGGGTCGTGCTCGTTACGGTGCGGTGGAAGCGAGCGCTGCTGCTCGATTCGTCTCTGAATCCAAGAGTGATTCCTTCTCCATCGCAGCCATCTACATTGGGGATTATCAGTTCAAGAACCTGATCATGACGAAACCCAAGCTGAGCGAGGTCGGGAAACTCAATCAGGTGAACGATGAGCGTTTTATCGACGGCTGTGGCGATGAATTCGTCGAGCAAGCCAAACTCGGCGCCAAGATCTTCTTCACCATCCGCATCGACTTCACTTCCGAATCCGATAAGAAGGCCTTCGAAGCGAACTTCAACATCAGCGGTCCAGCCTGGAGTGCGAGTGGTGAAGTAAAAAATGCGGTGAATCAATTCAGCCAGAAAACTCAGGTCACCGTCGGCGCTTACCAGATGGGGGGAGATGTCTCTCGTCTTTCTGAAATCTTTGGCAATACGGATCTCTTCGTAAAATGTTCCTTAGGTAAATTCAGCGAATGTGAAAGCGTTCTCAGTGCCGCGCTCAAGTACGCCACGAAAGACTTTTCCTCTCAGCTTCAAGCCAAGGGCGACGATCCGGCTCAGCAAGGAGGACCCGTTGTCCTTCGCTACCTGACGAAGCCCTATGCGACGGCAGGAATTCATTTGAAGAACCCGCCGCTTGTTCGCGACGAAGTCAAGGCGGCTCGTCGTACTCTGGAATCGTACATGAACTCGTTCTACACCCAAGCTACGCAGGTATCGCGCTACATCGGCAACTCCAGTCGTCGTTGGAGTGAACGTCAGCGTGAATCGCTTCAAGAAATTGACGTGAAATTGAAAGATGCTCGTCAACGCATCTTAGATACCGCTCAGCTCTGTTGGGATATCGGAGGAATGAAGTGCATCACCGAAGTGACTTCCCTCAACCCCAACGCGGCGGGGGGATTGTATCAGGTTCCAGCAAAGAGTCTCGTTCTCGAAAACGAGAGCTTCGCCCAGTTCTGCGATGAAGGGTTGAGCCCGCAGTCGCCAGAAGGATTGGCGGCAAGCATTCGAGCCTCTCTCAAAGTCGCCAAAGATGAGAAGAGCGAACTCTTCAAACCGGTCGTAGAAGGTCAAGTCATGGATGAGTGCTTCATCACGGAAACCTACTTCTTGAGAAAGGACTCGCTCAATCTCAGTAAGACAGGTGTGAGAGATTTGCGTCCCTTCATGGAATTCACCCAGCTCGAATCCCTGATGTTGGATGACAATTCCATCACCGATCTTTCACCACTAGCAAGTCCAGTTTACGGGGGTTTCAAGAAACTCACGAAACTGAACCTCGCCCGTAACAGGATCGTGGACGTCTCGGCACTGGCGAAGTGTCCGGCGTTGCAATCTGCAAATCTGAGCGGCAACCGTATCGTGGACCCAAAACCTCTCGGGGCTCTGACCGCTCTGTCGCGTTTAGACCTGCGCAATAACAGCCAAGACATGAAGTGTCCGATGAAGGATCCGCGAATCTGTCTGACGGCCGACTATGGCAACAGCGGCTCGTTCGTTCTTTCGGAACGTCGCACGGGGGTTCGTCGTTACGGCTCCTCCGCAACGGCACTTCAATCGATCCACGGAAATCACGAGGTCTTGATCGTGGGTGGCTCATTCGGCAGAGACTCTCTGGCCGAGCTCTACGATTTCGACTCGGGCTCATTCTCGATCTTGCCCGGTCCTCGAGAAAGCCGCGTTTATCACACGGCTACTCTGCTTCCGGACGGGAAGGTCTTGATCGTCGGTGGAATCGGAAAGGACACCGCGCTGGTTTACAATCCCCTCACCCACTCCTTCACGGAGGTGGCGAAGTGGATGCACTCTCAGCGTGCAAACCACACCGCGACCTTACTCAATGACGGCCGCGTGTTAATTACTGGAGGAACCACTACAGCCACGTTGGAAATTCCCACTCAGAGCGCGGAGATCTTCGATCCCAAGTCGATGACCTTCCAAGAACTGAGCACGGGCTTAAGTGTGCCGCGATCGAACCACACGGCGACCTTGATGGCCGATGGCCGAGTCCTCTTAGCTGGCGGACACAACGGCAACCGCAGCGTGAACACCGCCGACATCTACGATCCGAAGACGGGCGAAATTAGTCCCATCAAGTCGGCTCGAATGAACGTGGGCAGAGGCGCTCATCAGGCCACTCTGCTTCCGGATGGACGCGTCCTGTTCACCGGCGGATTCAACGGCACGGAGAGTTTGGCTTCGGCTGAGTTCTACGATCCGAAGAGCAACCGCTTCGTTCGTTCGATTGCGGATCTGAATGACAAACGCGGCAGTCATCAAGCCAGCTTGCTGGACAACGGCTTGGTCATCCTCACGGGTGGACAAGCCAAGATCGAACAGGACTTCTCAGGCGCATCCTGCGAATCCTGCCTCATGACTGCAGAACTCTACGACCCCACCACGGAGGACTTCACCTACGTCAATATGACCATGGAAACTCCGCGTTCGGATCACTCCTCGGTACAAGTCGTACCGGGTTCGATCTTACTCGTGGGTGGGATTGGGAAAAAAGCAGGTCTCACGGCTGAGATCTTCAGCTACGGAATGAAGTAACACGAACGTTTACTTCACACACGCAATGGCCCAGAAACCAAGAGGACCTGGTTTCTGGGCTTTGCATTTTTTAGAATCGAAACGTCGCTCCCATGTGAAGCGTTAAGAATGTGGTCGAATAGGTTCCCAAAAAGCCCGAGGAAGTCCCACCCGTGCCTGAAGCCGCGGAGTATTCGAATGCGCCATCGACTTGCGTGCTTCCAATCATCGTTCCAGCTCCCGCTACAAACGTGTTGTAAGCGCCGGGAGAAGAAAGGATTGCCAATGCCGTTTCTTTGGGAACGACCTGTGAGGAGTAAACATAACCCGCACGGAACGCCCAGTTTTTCACAGCCGTGCATTCAAATCCGATTCGCGCTTCCGATTGGTTCGCCCAATTGAAAGAGACGTTGGACACTGCAACCCCGCCCGGACTCGCTTCCACGACCAGGGTTTTGTTTTCAGAGTAATTCGTCCAAACATATTCCACCATCGTGCGAAGGTGACCCTTGATGAGTTCATAGTTTCCACCCACCACAAATTGCTGTGGCAACGTGAGGCCTACTTTCGCCGGTGCTTCAGCTAAGGTCGAAGTCGCACCTGGGCCAGCAGCTTGAACACTTCCAGTAGACTGTCCGCTGGCAATGAAGTCGAGCTGATTTCTCCAGGCCACGCCGAATCCCCAGGTCTTATCTGGAGCGGTGTAGCTGAGACCCAATTTCAGTCCACTGAAACGGGTGGCTGAAAGATTTTTCAGATCCACGGCAATCAGGTTACTTCCCACGACCTGAGCCATGGAGAAAGACCCCTGTGCCATGACCACGCGAAAAGCTGCTCCCAAACGGAGGCCATCGGCGATTTCGTAACCCGTTCCAAGCGCGACTTCTGAAACGTCCAGATAGGATTGAAGTTTCGGTGTCATGTCAAAGCCGGTGATTCCCAGCGAAGCCGCATTGAAAATGGCTCGCGCACCCGCACTGACATACATGCCGATACCCACGCCCCACTTGGGTGTGAGTCCGTAGCTTCCGACCACGCCAAACACCGGCACGAGATTGTAGCCCGACTTCATCTTCGCTGAATCCGAATAGTTGGGTGCACTGAAATCGTGTATGCCCGGCGAAAAATTGACGCTGACTTCGGAGCCTGCTTTCCCATTCGCGATCCCGGCTGGATTGAAGAAAACAGCTTCAGCACCATCGGCTGTCGAAACCGCTGCTCCCGCTGCCCCGGCATGCTTGCCTGACCACATGATGTTTTTTTCTAAGCCTGCGCCAAAAGAAGACCCGCTTCCAAGAAACAAGCCCATGGCAATCACAACTGTAATGTTACGGTTTCGCATTTTATCTCCTTAATTTTAAGACTAGAGATAAAATGATAGTGCAGCCTGGCTTCTGTGCAAACCCTAGAATGATTTTATTGGAATTTTTGCGTCCAGATTTTCTGTTAACTCACCTGTTGCAGTTGAAAACGAACCATCTTTCGAAAAATCTCGATCATCTGATCGTGTTCTCGAAGCGGTGGAAGCGTTCCCCAGTTTCGCTCTGCAAGGATTTCGACGACCCGATGCACCCCTTCCACACTGGAAAGGCAATCGGGATGAGGCTGCTGCTTGAATCCATATTCCGAAGGACGGGTGGTTTCAAAACTCACCCGAGGAAGGGACCGAAGCAACCGGCTCTGATTCAGCATTTTTCGCGCCTGATTCCAAGTACCATCCACTACAATAAAGACCGGGCGCTTCGACGAGGGGACAAGAGCTTTCCAGGCTTCGTCGGAGCCCTCACTCAGATTGAGAGACCGCGGGCCCGGAAAAAGAAGAAGCGGAACGACATCGGACGCATTGAAAAGATCGAGAAAGGCAGAGTCCCGATCCAGATCTGCACCATAACTCCGAATCCACCGACTATTTGAAATGGATCGCCGCAATATCCAAGCGGTTCCGACCGTACTTTTGAATTCATCCGGATGAACAATGAGAACAAACTCGGCCGATGTCGCAAAGGGCCGGGTCATGGAGCAAAAACAGGTGATTTGAGGGCGATGGCAAGCCCAGCAAAAGTCTCTCATCTCGAAGCGCAGTATATCCTATAAATGGGAACCTGCAGCACTCTTGATTTCCGGAGAGCACGCAGTGGCACCCGCTCCATAGTTACAACCTGTCGATCTGTCGTCAGACTCAAGAACCGCCCGATATCTAAAGTAGCGATTGTTCACGAGCGACAAGGAACCAAAATTCGAAAACAGGATATTCGGCAACCCCGGCAAGACTAGGTTGGTAGCGCCAACATCTCCTCCAGTACTTTGATCAAAGTTATTGTGGAGTTCAGTAAAATAAGTCTGATTGGTCCCATCCGGTCCTAACCAAGTACTTTGATCCGAACAATCTGCGATAGTACAGGTCTGCACCTGAAACTTCACTCGATTTGCCCCGCGTCGGTAAACCTGAAAGAGTTCTGCACTCGTGAGCACTCGATTCCAAATCCCCATTTCGTCGATCTTTCCTTCGAATTCGCAAATGCTTCCACAGGTCAGATGAGCTCCTAACACCACTTGGTTCGAGCCGTTTCGAATATCGGCGTTAGATGCGGCACAGGTGTTCGACAGAATTCCATCCTGATAGAGCAGAAGATTCGAGCCCGATCGTTGAACAGCGAGGTGGTGCCAGCTTCCGTCCGCGACGTCACTCGTGCCCGAACAAGTATACTGAACACCTGAAACCCAAAGTTCCGCAAACCACGCGGCGTTTGCGGTGCTATTGTGCAAAGCAATGTTCCAACCCATTCGAGGCGCGGAACTGCCTTCGCTATTGGCGATATTGGGCCAAGTTCCGCCGTGGGATGGTTGAGTCGAGTTCACCCAAAAACTCACTGTAAAATCTTGACCAGCTCCAAAACCCAAAGCAGCCGATGGCAAGTTCACATAGTCTGCAGTGGCCGAATGCAGTCCCACTCCGGAAGCGAATCGACCGGAGGTCCCAATCGTCGCTGCCCCGGATCGAGATCCATGAATGCCTTGGCCGGAGTGATCCCGAAAATCTGTTGCTCCCGGCGCAGTTCCGGCACTGGTTTCGTCAAAGTGCCAGAGCCCCAGAATCCCGTTCATCAGAGTTCCAGTACTCAAGCTGGTGTAGTTGGCGATGGATTCGTTTTCGATCGCGCCGTTGTAATCCGGAAGTTCTTTGCCGAAAGGAAGTGTGGTTACCCAAGCGAGCGCATTCCAAATAGTTGTGGCATTGCCACCATCCACTACGCCCGAAATAACGGTTCCCGAACGGCGCTGAAGCTGAGACATGTAGAAGGATTCCACATCCGTCGCCGACAGCGCCAAATCCCAAAGTGCGACTTCATCAATTTTTCCAGGAAAGAGCTGAAGTGGCGCCCCGTTTGAAGTGCCACCAATAGCCCAGTCAAAAGCATTGAGCACACTACCAGGCAAGGTGGCACTAGAGCTCGCACCGCGGATAGTACCTCTGCGCCTTCCGTCAACGTAGATAGCAACTCCATAGATAGAATTGCTTCCGTCGTAAGTCACGAGCACGTGATGCCATTGGTTCAGAGCAAACACATCCGAAGTATGTTGAGTCAGTGTATTTCCTGCCGCATCGGTAATGGCTACAGCAATACTTCGAGGGATAGCCCAGCTAGCCCCCCAGTGAATCCAATGCCCCGTGTATGGAGCGCCGTTTAGTCCGTCAGAAAAAATCGCACTGTCTTGAGCAGCTGTGGGATAAATCCACGCCTGAACTGAAAAAGCTTCGTTCGTGTCAAAAGTATTGTTCGCTTGCTTTGGAATAAAAACACGATCGTCGACTCCATCAAAAGTAATGGCGTTGTTCAGCTGTCCGGTGGAGTAGGCCATTCCCAGGCCGTCGATATTATCGGCAGTTCCATCCGGACCAATCGTTGCGGGAATGTTGGCAGCATCTGCGATACTTCCAGTTCCCTCCAATTTCCAATAGCCGACAATGTTGGCGTAATGAGGAGTCCAAGTAGAATTTATTTCTGCAAGGGTAGGAACGCCGCTCGCACACGAAGCAAGCGTACCGTCACATCCCCCACTGCTTCCAAGCCGAAAAATGCTGCCACCAGAATCCCAAGCAGCCCCCACCAAAGCCGCTGAACCGAGTGCTACCGCAGGAGTGGAGGGAGAACCAGTCGATGTAGAAGGACGCGCACTAATGAGTTGCACCGTGCAACCACTCAAAGTGGACAGTGCTGAAGGCAGAACCAAGAATAAGAGGGCGTTAACACGGTAATTCATAGATAGACGTACTACTCAGTCCATCTATCATTTATAGCACGTGGAACAGCCCTGAAGCATGTGTCAGGCGGACACACTCCATCTCTGTCGAGATCTTGCCTATTCGAGCGTCGCCACTTTCTGCATTCGTGGCTCGACAATATCCCAGGGCAATACGCAGAGAAGTTCAAACAGCCCTGCACTAATCATTCGTCCGGTCACGGTAAGCCGAAGGGGCTGAGTGAGATCGCCCAGCTTCACGCCGTGCAGATCGCTGATCTGCTTCATCAAATCATTCACGTCTTGATGAGTAAGACCCGCATCCCCGAGCGATGGCGAACTTCCCCAAACCGAGTCAGCGCCCGAACGAGAAACGGGTTGAGCACCCGCGATTTTCTGAGCAAACGCTTCACAAGCGTGCTGAGCAGCTTTCTGTAATACAGGCTTCAAATTGGGATCCTTATTCCACTTCAATCCCGAAGCATCCACCTCTACTGGAGCAGGAGTACAGAGTGGCACGAGCTGCTCGGCCACTTCTTTGACCAGCTTCACTTTTTGCTGAATCAACCCCACCAGCTGTGCGCCCAAGGTCGTTTGCACTCGAGAAATCTGCGCGGGTTCGCGGAAGAAATCCCCGTAATCTTCGGCAATGATGGCTGCCATTCGCGCTGGATCGGTTTTACGAATATGCTCGCCGTTCAACCAAAGCAATTTTTCAGAATTAAATACGGCCGAACTCTTTTGGACATGTTCAAAAGAAAAGAACTGAATCATTTCAGGAATCGAAAAAATTTCCTGATCACCATGACTCCAACCCAAGCGAGCCAAGAAATTCAAGAGTGCTTCGGGCAAGAAACCTTCCGCACGATAGAGATTCGCCGAAACAGCACCGTGGCGCTTCGAAAGCTTTTTCTTATCCTGCCCCAAGATCATCGATAGATGCGCAAACTTCGGAACAGGGAATTGCAGCAGATGATACAGATGAATTTGCTTGGGGGTATTATTGATATGATCGTCTCCGCGCACGACGTGAGTCACGCGCTGATATACGTCATCGACCACCACTGACAGGTTATAAATCGGCGCACCGTTGGAACGCACGATCACGAAATCATCGATGTCCGTATTTTCAAATCGGATCGGTCCACGAATCAGATCTTCAAATTCAATGTGTCCTTCGAGCGGAATCTTCACACGAATAACGGCAGGCTCTCCGGCTGCTGGTGCCCCGTGCTTCTTATCGCGGCAACGGCGATCGTACTGAGGCTTCTTCCCGACAGCCAACGCCTTTTCGCGCATGGCTTCCACATCGGCCTCACTGCAATAGCACCAATAGGCGTGGCCTTTTTCAACCAGCTCCACAGCGCGCTGCTTGTAAATATCCAGGCGCTTGCTCTGATAGATAATCTCTTCATCCCATTTCAGACCCAGCCAAGTCATCGACGCCAAGATGTCGTCCGTGAATCGCTGTTCGGAGCGTTCTAAGTCCGTATCTTCAATTCGCAGCAAGAACTTGCCCTTGTGCTGACGAGCATAAAGCCAATTGAACAACGCCGTACGTACACCCCCGATGTGTAAGAACCCGGTAGGTGACGGCGCAAAACGAACTCGAATGGTGTCAGAAGCGGAGGATGTCATAGTGGGGGGACCTTACAGCGGAAGAGTTGCTCCAGACAAGGGCTTAGGAGCCGCCCAGAGATTTGGGTAAGAATTGAAGGGCCGAACCATGCTGGGAGACGAGTTTCTCCTGCTGGTAGGCTTTCAAATAGCTCATCAGAGCGCGCAAATCCTTAGGACTCAGCTTTATGCCCGATTGATTTCCAGGGTGCGTCCCCGACTCGAGCATCTTGCGCTGTTGATCCTCGGTCAGGCCCGCCACCACCTCCACCGTCGGACCGCGCCCCGTGGCATGACACGTCACACAGCTCTGGACAAAGAGTTTTTGTCCCCGAACCGCAGCAGGATCCGTCATGCGCTTCAAAAACAAATGACCGTAGCGCACTTGATAATTGGTCAGCTCAATTTTTGAAATTTTGGATAGAAAATAACTTTCAAGCGGAACGCTTTCGCCCAAAACCTTCGGCTTCGACGTCCAGGGCACCACCGAATAAACAGGGCCCATATTCGGCGGCAAACCCATTCGATCTTTATGAAGCGCAATCAAGATGGGATAGCGATTCGAAAAAAAGAGCGGCACCAGCGCTTGCTTCCCTTCGTCATTCTTCAAAATGATGAGATCGACCTGAGCGCGCTTTTCAGCCGGGATTTCTTTGAAAGCTTCTTCGATTAAGGAAGCCAGCGGAACGCCCACCCACTTCGCCACACCGCCGGTGAGCGGATTTTTCTCATGGGTCGTGACTTGCTTCATGGCCTTCAACTCAGGCAAGGTCCACTTCTTCACTAACAGGTCTTTGGTGTCGGAACTTTCAGGGTTGTTGGAAAAATAAGCCGAGACTGTGTACTCGCCTCCTTTGGAGGAGCTGCAGGAAAGTGAACCCGCTACCGCGATCAGACTCAATAGTCCTAAGATTTTAAAAGGTGCAGTCAATTTTTGAGGTCTCCGCCCGATCCAAGTACCCGTTTTTACATTGCAACAGCTTGAGAAAGGATAGTCAAGATCATACCAATGGAGCACAGATGCTGCCATGCGCCAGGTCCTGGGTAAAATCCACGAAAGACTAAACGCCGACCTCCCCAAGATCCCCTTCTTAAATGATAAGTACGCCTACTACTTGGTGAGCAAACGAGTTCAACGCCCGGCCGACGCCTACCCGCATGACCTGGGAGTAAAATTTTGGAGCCTAAAACCTTAGAGTAAAACCGAGGGACCTTTTTTCGAAATCCTCTCCGAAAATGGTCTTACAAATCTTTTCAAGACGTTAGACTCGCTTCGCGGGCCCCCTGAATCCGAGTTGTAGCTCCGGCCGACGTCTCCTAGTCTCATTTCAACTATGGAATTTGATCACCCCTCCGCTGATATGCCAATCGACGACTTTCCTCAGCGAATCGCTCGCCTGAGGAAGAAACGAAGGCTCACCATTAAACAAGTAGCTGATCACATCCAGGTTCCGGTCACCACTTACAGGGATTGGGAATACGGCCGCGCCAAATGGAACAAGACCTATCTCAAACTCGCTGAACTCTTTGATGTCAGCGTTTTCGAACTTCTGGGTGGAAAAAATCCCGAATTTTCTGAACTAAAAAAAGAGGCGGAGCTCCTCGAAAAACAATTCCACCTCTTTAAGCTTCGGGTCGAATCGCTTTTTTAGACAGAACTTTGTCTGAGAACAGCACGAGCAATAACCCGAATATTCTCTTTATAAAACTGCTTCGTTAAGAGAGGAGTTCCCTGCTCTTCGATAAAAAAGTAGGAATGAATGCACTCTAAGGTCGTATTCACAACGAAGAAGAGTCGAGCCCTTAGATCCGGCTCGGCACCCAGGTGAGCAAAACGTCGAACGAGGAGCTTCTCGAGTTTATCCGTCACTTGAATCCGAGATTGTAAAATCACTCCCGCTGTCACCTCTCTCGGAAGCGAGAAAAGCAGATTGTGCATGAGCCTTTTCTGCGTGTAGAAGTAGTCAAAAAAGTGATCAATCAGCGAATCACTGATGGCTCCCAAATCAGTTTCCTGGAGCTCCTCCAAACGACTTTCGAATTGAGCCAGATTGCGATCAATCTCGCGTTCCAAAACAAACTGGAGAATGCTTTCTTTGCTATAAAAGTATTCGTAGAGCGATCCAATGCCAATGCCCGCCACATCCGCGACTTTTTGCGTGGTAAATCGCCGAAAATCTTCGCTGGGAAGGATTCTTCTCGTGGCCGCTAAAACCGAGTGAACCAACATCCGAGACCGACTCTGCGAAGGTACTCTTCTAAATATTTTCGAAGACTTAGTTTCCATTTCCAGCCCCTTCCTGAACCCGAGTTGTTCGTCACTCGGATCCCTCTTAGCCTAAGTGGCATGATGGATACCACGCAGATCTTAGAAAAGACAAAACGAGCCTACGACAGCCCAGCTTGGTGGTATGACGTCCGCGGCTTCTTTATCTTGAAACTCAGTTATCAATCCGGACTCTTTAGACAGATTCGATTCTTCGGCAACAACATGGGCCCCCGTCATCTCGAAGTCGCCATTGGGACAGGTTCGCTTTTTGCGCTCTTACTTCTGTATCGCGTGCTGCATCGACTCCCGGCGAGCAAAACCAGTGGGTTTGACCTGGCTCCAAAAATGCTCGAAGGGGCAAGGGCCAGGGTCGGAAAAAAAACGGAACTCTTTTTAGGCGATGTTTGTCACCTCAATCTCCCAGATCACTCTTTTGATTCGATCAATGTCGCCAACGCATTTCACTGTTTCCCCGATCCTGCGACGGCTCTCCAGGAACTGTATCGGATTTTAAAACCCTCGGGCACGTTGGCGATGAATGTCTTACTCCAACCCTCTGGCAACAGGCTTCGCGATCGGATTGCTCGCAGAATCAACGCTTGGGGAATCAGAAAAGGCATTCTCTACAAACCTTACGAACTGGAAACGATCTTTGCGCTCATCGATCACTCCAGCTTTCGCACTAGCAAAATCACGCAGAAGGGAAATTCCCTCGAATTCCTCCTCGATTCCCAAAAGCGGGAGCCAAATCAGGAATAGACGCTACCTGGACTCCGCTCCGGTAGCACTTCCCTCTCCTGCGCCTCTAGCGGATCTGCCCGACGAAATTTCTCGAACACAAAGATAGTAGCTCGAATCTAAATCTTGTTGCTTGGAGTGGTCCGGGCACGCAAAGTTGCTGAGATTTTTGGAATAGATATAGCAGTTGTCACTCCCAAAAGAGATTGCATCTCCCATGACGTTGGGTGTTTCAAAGCCCTTTGGAAAGGGTTTTCCCGCTTTAGCAGCTGCAACGATTGCTTTTACGGCCGCAGGATCATTGTCCCGTTTGGTGGAAACCACAACGAACGGGGTCGTGACACAACCCTTCTTGCTGATTTTGTCACTCAGAGCGTCTTTGCACTTCTTCGTTTCCGCTTCAATCGAGAGGAGATTTTCATAAGCAATTTTGGGACACCGGTAAAAGAACTGAGTGGCTCCGTCGATTTGTTTATCGGTCGCACGTTTCGGATCCAAACTTTCTTGAATAGATTTTTCATCGTCCACCCCGCAGGCGGTTGTGGATTTTCCACCCGGAGGCTGGAAAGTGATGCACCTTCCCGTCTCAGAAATTCCCAACACCTTGGACCCCGCGGGAACATAGACCTTTTGCCAGTAAGCAGTAAACGGCTCCTGAGCTAAACCAAATCCCACCCAAAACAGACAAGCCACCACCCCAAATCGTTTCATTTCCCGTGCTCCGTAAGAGAAATTCCACCCCAAAAAGCCTCAAATAGACATCGTAATAGGACTATGGTAAGAAGTCGCATAGTTTATAGGTCACTTCATCAAGTGGGCCATCCAAGCCCACTTTTTTTTTGGCCAAAGGCCAACCCAGACCGGTTGGTCTAATTATAAATTATTGATTTTGTTGGTTTTTATGACGACTGATTCGAAAGACATTTTAACCCAAGCTGTGAGTTCCGTACTCGAAGCGTTGGGGTACGAACTCGTACAGATGGAATGTCAGGTTCAACGTCAGAAGCTGCTCCGGATCTTCATTGATCGAACGGACGGCCAGGCAGTGGGCATGGAAGACTGTGTGAAAGTCACCAAGTCCCTGGAGATTCCTCTGGATCAGATTCCCGAAGTGGATCAGGTCTTTAAAGGAGCCTACGAGCTAGAAGTTTCCTCGCCTGGAGTGTTCCGCCCTCTGAATGCGCCTAAGGATTACAAGCGTTTCACGGGTAGCCGCGTCAGGGTTCACCTCTTTCGACCGCTCACGGCCGAAGAAGGAGACAACGCGGACTACGTTCAAAAGAATCCGAAGCAGAAGAATTTTGTTGGCAAAATCAGGCAGTTAGAGGATGAACGGTTGGTACTGGAAATCTTGCCCGAGGGACCCGCTCCCACTGGTCGTAAGGCCAAAGCCGTTGCTTCATCCGCTCGAAGTCCGGAGGTAAAGATTCCTCTGTCGCTGATCTCAAAAGCGAACCTCGAGCCCAGTTTTGATTCTGATTTGAAGGCTGGCCCGAACGAGGGCATTTGAAAGGAAGAAGTAAACCATGAACGCTTCAGAACTCACTCGTGTCATTGAATCCGTAGGAAAAGACCGAGGGATTAAACGAGAAATTATTATCAGCGCTTTGGAGCAGGCTGTTTTAACCGCCGCCCAGAAAAAGTACGGCGTCAACGCTGTCTTGGAAGCGCACTACAATCCAGATTCGGGCGAGATCGACCTCTTCCAATTTAAGAAAGTCGTCGAGAGCGACGCCGACATGCTCGAAGAGTCCGAAGAAATTCAAATTGAAGAAGCTCATAAGCTCGATCCCGAAGCGGTGATCGGCGATGAACTCGGGATTAAAGTCGAAGCGCCGGAGTTCGGCCGCATCGATGCTCAAGCGGCCAAGCAAGTCATCTTTCAAAAGGTGCGCGATGCTGAGCGAGAGATTATTTATAACGAATACGTTCACCGCAAGGGTGAGATCGTCACCGGGATTGCTCGTCGTATCGAACGCGGCAACCTCGTGATCGACTTAGGTAAGGCTGACGCTTTACTTCCCCGTTCGGAAATTATCCCAGGCGAAATCTTTAAGCCGGGCGATCGCGTTCAGGCGTTCTTGTCGGACGTCATGATGACCACCCGTGGTCCGCAACTCTATTTGACCCGCACTTCGCCGAAGTATTTGGTGAAGCTGTTTGAAATGGAAGTTCCGGAAATTCGCGAACAGATCGTGGAAATCAAGCTCTGTGCTCGTGAACCGGGCGCACGTTCGAAGATCGCTGTCACCTCGAAGGATCGCGACGTGGATCCAGTCGGCGCATGCGTCGGTATGAAGGGGATTCGCGTTCAGAACGTGATTCAAGAATTGAAGGGCGAGAAGATCGACATCATTCCGTGGTCGGATAACCCGGTCATCTTTGTGCGATCGGCTCTGGCTCCCGCAGAAATTTCATCCGTCCGCATGGATGAGCGCAACAAGACCATGGAAATCATGGTCGAAGACGATCAGCTCTCGCTCGCCATCGGTCGAAAAGGTCAGAACGTCCGTCTCGCCGCTCAACTCACTGGCTGGAGACTCGACATCATCTCGAAGTCCAAGCTCCAAAAGCGTACTTCGGATGCGATCTTCAACTTGCAGCACATCGAAGGCGTCAACGAAACGATGGCTCAAGCGATCTATCAAGCAGGTTATCTCAACGTCCGCCAAGTGGCCGATGCCACTCTCGAGAATCTCATGAAGATTCCGGGCTACGACAACCAAGAAACCGCCGAGAAGCTCAAGGAGCGCGCGGGTGTGGTGGTCGAAAAAGCTGGCGACGTGTTGGCAGGTCCAGTTGTTTCTGCTGATGACAGCAAAGGCAGCTTCACCGCTTCGCCAATGAAGGATGCAAAAGCACTAGCCGAAGAACGGCTGCGTGAAATGATGAAAGGCGCCGGCGGAGATGTAACGCCCGCTCCCGATTCATCGGATTCCAAAACGTCTTCTGGGGATACTTCCTCCGGGGGCGCTTAAGGTTTCGAATAAGGAGAGTAGATGGTAGAGCAAGAATCAATGAAGGTTTATGAGCTCGCGAAAGAGTTGGGGCTAGACTCCATCGCTTTGCTGGACAAGCTCAATGGCTTGAACATCAAGGTGAAGAACCACATGAGCGAGCTGAATCCTTCGGACGTCAATCTGGCGCGAAGCTCTTTGATTACCAAAGCCAAGGCTGCGGCTGAGAAGAAAAGCTCGGCGGCTCCTCGCGTTCGGAAAAAGACGACGACTTCTGCCGCTGCTGAAACAAAAGAAGCGGCGGCTCCTGCTGAAAAGAAAACGGCTGCGGCCAAAGAAGCTGCAACGGCAGCTGCCGCTACGACAAAGGCTGGTGCATCGCCCATCATCCGCCGTCGCGTCAAAGCAGATGGCGCCATGGAAACCGTTTCGACGGGCCTTCCCACTCGCTCTCCAGAAGCGGAAGCTCAGAACGAAGTTCCGGCTGAAATGCCGCAAGAAGAAATGCTGGCTGCAGCAGAAGCTTCTACTGAAACCGAAGTGGAAACCCGTCCTGCGGCATCAGCAGAAACTCCGGCAGCAAGTGCAGCACCGACGACAACGACTGCTCCGCCCCCACCGCGTCCTCAGATGATTCGTCGAAGCATCTTAAAGGTGGTGGAACCCACAGCTCCCATTCGTCCGAACGTGATTGCAAAGCCGGATCCGGCTGCAGCAGCAAAAGATCCTAAATCTGCTGTGAAGGGCACGGCCACTCAGGACAAGGATGGTTTCCGAATCATCCGTATGACCAAAGAAAACCTCGACCAAATGGTGGAGGAAGAAGCAGCGAAAAAACGCGGCGGCGGCGGTCGTGAAGCTGAAATTCGTCCTGAAGATGTACGCTTCGCAGATTACCGTAAAAAGGAAATGGTTTTCCTTCCTAAGAAGAAGCGAATTCCCGTCGGAAAAGAAATTAAACGCACGCAGCTCACGACCATGAAAGCGTCGAAGCGCGTAGTAGAAATGGGTGAAACCATTTCCGTAGGCGAGCTGGCCAACCAACTCAACGTCAAAGCCAATGACATTATTCGCAAGCTCATGGGCATGGGCCAGATGGCGACCATCAACCAAGCTCTCGATATGGACACAGCGACCTTGCTCGCTCACGAGTATCAATTTGAAGTGAAGAACATCACCTTCAAAGAAGCAGAATTTTTAGACTCGGCTCAAGACACAGCCGAGCAATTGCAGTCTCGTCCCCCGATCGTCACCATCATGGGTCACGTCGACCATGGTAAGACGTCTTTGCTCGACGCCATTCGCGATGCGAACGTCGCAGCGGGTGAAGCCGGCGGGATTACTCAGCACATCGGTGCGTACACGATTCAGAAAGATGGCAAGTTCGTCACCTTCATCGATACTCCTGGCCACGAAGCCTTTACCGTGATGCGTGCTCGCGGGGCTAACGTGACGGACATCGTTGTCTTGGTGGTCGCTGCGGACGATGGCGTGATGCCGCAAACCCGCGAAGCCTTGAGCCACGCTCAAGCTGCCGGTGTTCCGATCATTGTAGCCGTCAACAAAATCGACAAGCCCCAAGCGAATCCTGAAAAGGTGAAGCAAGCGTTGGCAGAGCTCAACGTTCTGGCCGAGGACTGGGGCGGTCAGACCATGTTCGTCCCGGTTTCGGCGACAAAGAAAACGGGTCTCGACAAATTGGTCGAAGCCATTCTGCTCCAAGCAGAAGTTTTAGATTTGAAATCCAATCCAGAAGCTCGCGCTTCCGGAACCGTGCTGGAAGCGCGCCTTGAAAAAGGCCGCGGCCCCGTAGTCAGCTTGCTTGTCAAACGCGGAACTCTGAAAATCGGGGACGCTGTAGTGGTGGGAACCATTGTGGGTCGGGTGAAAGCTATGCTCGATTACCAAGGCCGATCTCTGAAAGAAACTGCGCCAGGTTATGCTGTGGAAGTTTTGGGCTTCGAAGCGGTTCCGAATGCAGGCGACCGATTCGACTCTCCTGCTTCAGAAACCGATGCTCGAAAAATTGCGGATAGCCGACAAGAAACCATTCGCGCCAAGGCCATTGCCGCTGGTCAGGTGAAAGTCAGCCTGGATGATCTTTTCTCCAAAATTCAAGCCGGCCAAATCAAGGAATTGGGTGTGGTTTTGAAGGCCGACGTGTTCGGATCCTTAGAAGCCATTCGCGATAGCTTGAGCAAACTGGCTACCGAAAAAGTGAAAGTAAAAATCATTCATGCGGCTCCCGGTGGAATCACCGAAAGCGATGTCATGTTGGCTAGCGCCTCGGGCGGCGTGATCATTGGTTTTAACGTTCGTCCGGAAACCAAGGCTCGTCAATTGGCTGAAGCCGAACACATCGACATTAAGAGCTACACAATCATCTATGAATTGATCGAAGATATTAAGAAAGCCATGACCGGCTTGCTCGACAAGAAAAAGGTCGAGAAATTCTTGGGCCGCGCAGAGGTTCGTCAGACTTTCAGCGTTCCGAAAATTGGAACCATCGCAGGTTGCTCGGTCATCGACGGAAAAATGCTTCGTGGTGCCAATGTTCGATTGCTGCGAGACAGCCGCGTGATTTTCGATGGCAAGATGTCCTCTCTCAAACGCTTTAAAGACGACGCGAAAGAAGTCGCTCAAGGCTTTGAGTGCGGTATCGGCATCGAGAATTATAATGACGTCAAAACCGGCGACATTATTGAAGCGTACCAAATCGATCTCATCGCACCGGAATTAAACGAGTAGTACCCATGCAAGCCACAAGACGCGCACGATTAGCATCCGTCATTTTAGAGGAGTTAACCCGGCTCGTCTCGCGTGAACTTCGCGACCCCCGAATTCCTCCGGTGACTTTCACATCCGTGGATCTCACACCCGATGCCAGCCAAGCCACAGTGATGCTGACCTTGTTCGGCGGCGGTCCCCTAAACGGCGAAGAAGCTACCGATGCTGAAAAGGCCGCGCACCGAGAAACCATGGCGAAGTGCCTGAAGGGCCTTCAATCCGCCTCCGGTTTTTTGCGCAATAAATTGCGCGAAGTCATCGATATTCGAGTGACTCCGAGTTTAATTTTTAAAGAAGACCGCGGACTTGAAAACGTCAATCGCGTGCACCACCTGCTCCGCCAAATTCAAGAAAGCGGAAGCTCCGAGAGCGGAAGTTCAGAAAAATGAAAATCCCCAATGGCGCGCTGTTAGTGGATAAGCCCAAGGGCATCAGTTCGTTCGGCGCCATTGAGCAGATTCAAAGAACCCTTTTCGAAAAATACGGTATCAAAAAGCGCGACCTCCCGAAGATGGGGCATGGCGGCACTCTCGACCCTTTTGCCACGGGCTTGCTTGCCGTTTGCGTGGGACGGGCTGTGAAGCTGGCGCGATACTTCTTGGGTGCTTCGAAAACTTATGAAGGCACGATGATTTTTGGACAGACTACTGTGCCAGGCGATCCTACCGAAGCCGTCACTGAGCGCACTGACCGGATTCCCGCCGACATCGGAGCCATGCGAACTTTGGCTGGGCAGATGACCCAAATGATTTACGAACAGATTCCGCCGATGCATTCCGCTAAGAAGCGCGATGGCAAACCTTTGTATGAATTGGCGCGGGCTGGAATTGAAGTCGAACGCGAGCCGAAGAAGTGCCGGCTCTACAGTTTTGAAATTCAAAGTTATGAACCGCCGACTGCAAAGTTTAGCGTGCGCTGTAGTTCTGGAACTTACATTCGAACTCTGGCGCAAGACTTTGGTCGCATGCAAGGCAGCCTAGGAATGTTAGAGGATTTACGCCGCACCGGATTGGGTTCGCTCGGCATTCAAGAGACCCTGACCATCGATCAGATTTTAGATCACTCCCCGGAAGACTGGGCGTCCCTGAAATGCTGGATTCCGTTTGATCGGCTCTTAGATTCTTACGAAAAGGCAGATGCCAACGACGACGAAGCCAATGCCCTTCTCCAAGGGCGGCAGAACGTGCTGTTCAATATTTTAAAACGCGTTCAACGCTCTGAAACCGAAACCCCCGAAGCCGCCGAATCTCGCGAAGCGCGCGAAAACTGCGTGGTGATTTACCACCGAGAAAAGTTGTTAGCCGTCGCTCGGCAGATGGATGGGGTCTGGGGCTTGGAGCGGGTGTTTACAGATCACGCTTAGTCTTCTGACGAGGCCCAAAGAGCAACAACATGCTGTACTGACCTTTTTCTGCACTCGCAGGAGAAGCGGTGAATTCATTGGAACCGAATTTTTCTGCAAGGTCCGTCAGGGCCTTCACCCAATCTTTCGCTCGATCAGGAGTCATCGTGCGGGTGAGAATTTCCCGATAGCTCGACTGCCGGAGCGTGTGAGGCTCCAGATTCCCTAAAACCACCTGGGCGACGCGTTCGAAATTCTTCTGACGAAACTCAAACCATTCGTCGTTGTCCGGAATCTGCACGAAGGGATATCTGAGGCGAATCCCCTTCTTCGAAGCAATCAGATAACCGCCTTTGATCCAATCCTTGAGCTGTTTGTTGAGCAGTTCTTTGACTGGAACTCCCCTGGGGAGAACGATGTCCGTAAAAGATTTTTCAGCCGGAAATGTAGGCAGGAGGCCGAACACCAAATCAATGAGCCAAGGATTCTTTTTTAGAAGTTCTTGATCCGCAGGGCCCATGACCCAAGTGTTGTCGAATCGAGGAGATTCCTTTTTCGCGTTCCGGGAACCAAACTTTCCTGCCGATTCTGCGGTCTGAAGCGATCGAAAGTAATCCTTGAGCGAAGCATCGGGCATCTGAACCTCCGTCCACCTCAGTGCAGCGAGGAGGGGACCAACTTTCAAATGCTTAGCGACCTCGAGCAGAACGTTCATCGAAGGAAGCGCCACTCCCCTTTCAAAGTCGGCGTAGGCTTTGTACGAAACACTCAACCCGTGAGTGTTGCAGAAAGCGAGCGCCGAGCGGAAATGCTGGCTTCGCCAATCTTCCAGGGTCCGACCGAACTCGACCCACTGGAGCTTCTTAGCGTTGAGATTGGCTTTACTCCCCATAGACATCTTTTCGATGCTTGATAATGGCAATGATCACGGTAAGAGTTTTTTCATCGACGCGGTAAACGATTCGATAGTCTCCGACTCGGATCCGCCTATGTCCAACAAAACTATAGCGAAGGGGTTTACCGAGCGCGATGGGTTCAACTGCAAGACGTGTCTCGATGGCTCGTTTTACCAGTTCTCTCACAGTTTTGGGCAGATTCGGAATATCTTCGCGAACCACGCCTTCAAGGTATTCGACCTTGTAAGTCTTACTTCCAGGCTTTGACATGAGAGAGGGTTTTCTTGGACCTAGACTCACGTTTCATCGCCATCTCCGATAAGAGCATGTCCTCATGCTTCTCTAGCGCGTTTTCCATCAACTCCTTAGCGACAACAGACATCGACTTGCCTTCTTGCTTGGCGATTTTCTCAATCACTTCATAAAGCTCGCTATCTAAAACAACATTTAATCTCGGGTTTTTGGTAGGCATATCAACCTCAAATGAGGTGTATCACTAGTGATACACCTAAGTCAAGACCAAACGGAGGTTAGGAGAAGATCTTCAAATTTTACCAAAATGGTGAAATTTCACCAGAATTAATCAAATATTACCGGTGTATAAAAACTAGGCGTTTTTAAGGCTAGAAACCCAGCTAAGTGGCTGATATCAGAAGTGCTCTCCCATTCCGATACCTGGCACACCGCCTGCTATTTAGTCCTGCAGAATCATCGAATTGTTCGATGAATGTGTGAATGGAGTTAAAAATGAAAAAGTTGAGTGTGACGTTAGTGGTGTTGATTGGAATCTTTTCTCAGAACGTGTTTGCTGAAGGACCAGCACAATCTAGATTGTATATAGAGTGGATGGGTTCATCAAACAATGAATGTTTGGATGCCTTTATTGCAGCCGGAATAAAAGTTAGAAGTCAGCTGATAGACCCCTACTTTAAAAAGGAACAAGACGAAACCGCATTAAGACTGATGAAGGCCGCAGCCTTCTTAAACAATCTCCCTTCAGGGAAAGAGAAGCAAATTGTCTCCTACTACAAAGACAATCCAGTAAAAGATCATGGAAAGTATGGAAAACATCAAGAAGCTGTAGATAGCCTCTTGGAAAAAAATGGTTTACGAGAAGTCGTTATCCAATGTCCGATTGGTTCTAACCCTTCCGTTACTTCTGAACCGAATAAACCAGATGAATATAAGTGCAAGGATTCGAAATCAAGCCGTGAAGTTACTCCGATTTCAATCAGCAATTTATATTTTAATGTGCAGCAATTTTCGTCTACTGGAGCAGCCAGAGCCTCCCTAGACAGCTGCACAAGTATCCGTTCACGTACGGCCACCAGTCCTAAGGGAGATCTGATCACCTTTGGAGAGATCTGGTTTTGTCAGGGGCTGGATCTGAAATCAGGTACCCTCTATAACCACGCATATGCGGGACGTACTGAAAATGGGTCCTGGGCCTCACTTCCTGATGAAGCAAAGATTAACGGAAAACTTCTCAGCGAGTATGTCTACGACGAAATGCCGAGAAAATGCTTTGATAAATTCCCAAGAGCTTCGTCTACCTCCGGCGGCGGCACCGGCAACTACCGACCGACTACTCCGGATTCGGAAACTCCGAACTCTGGCGGAGCTGAAATCTAATTAAAAGAGTCTCGAAAAGAAATGGGCCTGCCTTTCTTCTCAAAGGCGGGCCTTATTTTTTTGGGATTTCGGCTTTTTTGAGGACGGGCTTCCACTCCAACGTCTTAAACCAAATCTTGCCGTGGGGCAGATCGAAGATGATGGGGCGTTTGCCTAAGACAGCCATTCCGAGATTTGCTTTTTGAATTCCACTCACCCATCGCGGCGTGAGTTCGCGGGCTACCCATTCATTTCCACATTGAATGCCGACGTGTCCGCCTTTGAAGTGTTCTTTCATCGAAGCGGGGAGTTCTAGGCCCAATTCGCTTCCGCTATCCCAGCGCAAATCGGTGGTCACCGAAACGGGTTTAAAAATTCCCTTTCCGCCGGAACCAATGGCGGAGGAAACAATCTTGCAGCTGCTTAAGAGCCCGTCGCTCCACGAAGCGCTCATCTCTTGCCAGAAATAATCTCGGCCGGGATTGAAGCCTTCGGGCGTCCAGAGACGTACGCCCGGGCCGGGGTTTGTTGCGTCCACTTCCACGACAAAAGAGCGGAGAAAGTCGATGCCCAAGATTCCATCGCAGCACACGTCTTCAAATTCTGGCGGAGAATAAAAATCGGTATCAATGAGCAAGAAGCGCCGCAAAGGAATCGGATGATTCGCAAAGCGTGCCTGAATCACTTCGGCTGGAAACGCAACCCCACTGCCGCCACCGCCCGCGGACCACACCACTCGATGCGGACGACCATTCTTCACTCTCACGAAGAGCGGATTAATCCCCTGACCTTCGAGCCATCCCGGTGAAACCGTGCTGAGAGCGGTTCCCGAGTCGATCAAAAACTGGCCATTCAACGTTTGATCGCCTGCTTCCACTGCCATTCGTGAAGAGATCAACCCATTCCACAATCTTCCCGGCGCGCGGGTCAATAAGTTGAGAGAGGTTTCTGAAGGAACGGTTTCCATGAACTGCGCCCAGCGTGGGGTGGGCCCCCGAGGTTTCGGCCCATTCTTACAAAGTTTTTGCTGAGCCGCTTGTTGCGTGTAGAAGCGCCATTCATCGGAGCGCGCACTCGATCGACCGTGCGTGTTCCACTCCGCATTGACGCCTGCCAACCAATCATCGAAAATGAGCTGCGCCATTTGAACCGCATGCTCAGCCGTGGTGGCGCGAATCTGCTGCAAGCGATTGTAGAGTTTGCCCTTGTCCCGATCTAAAAGCCGGTCCCAGTGTTTGGCACCGGAAAGGCCGGCCTTCCCACTTCCCTCTTGAGTAGAAAACCAGGAGTTCGGTTCAGGGCGGCAGTCAAACGTCGTGAACTTTTGAAACCAAGGGCCCGCATCGCGCACGTAGAGAGTGGCATCCGAAAAAAGTCCCTTCGCTTTCACCCCAAACTCGGGCTCAGCGGGAATTTGAGTTTTCGGAACAGGAGACGTGGCACTCGCATACTGGAAAGTCGATACGCTCTGAAGGGAAACGACTTTCTTAATGGCCCAAAAACGATGGTGAGGATTCAGTTCCGAAGGATCGAGCTCCCAAGCCTTCTCAGTCGTCAACGGTTCGGCTGCAGTGACCAGCTTGGAATGAAGCTGAAATTCGTCTGGCCTAGCAGTCGCGCCGTTTGCTCCCCAAGAAGGAACCGCACAAAAGAGACTCATTAAGATGAGAAGTTTTTCTGCAGTTCTCATGTTCGAAATTTCTCTAGCTCCAACCTTTTCGCCCAAGAAGGATCGATGCGGAGGCGAATGAACGTCCCTTTTTCCAAATGCTTGGTTTTTTCAATACTCCCATGAGCATGCAGCAACGCTTCTAGCTTACTCTCGCTATAAGGCACAACCACTTCCCAGACTTCAAAGTTCTTTTTGAAGTGCTCCAAGACGGTGTCTCGAAGCCGAATGACGTCCTTGGAATTGAGCGCGGAAATAGCCATCGAACCCGGGGCAATGAGCCTAGTCAGATTCTTCGAGCCAGCTCCGACTTGATCGCACTTATTCAAAACCGTCATCCGCGGCGTATCGCCCAGATCCAGTTCCTTTAAAATCTTTTCGGTGACATCGAGTTGGTCTTTTGCAGTGGGGTCACTTCCGTCCACCACGTGCACCAACAGATCCGCATCGGCCACTTCTTCGAGTGTGGATCTAAAAGACGCGACCAACGAGGGAGGCAAGCGACTAATAAAACCGACCGTATCAATGACAACCACCGGAGGATGGCTGTTGGGATCGAGCATTCGAACGCTCGGATCCAGCGTCGCAAAAAGTTTGTCTTCGGCCCGCACATCACTATGAGTGAGGGCATTCAAAAGCGTCGACTTGCCTGCATTGGTGTACCCCACCAACGCGACTTTCAAAACCGTGTCTCGGCGAGAACGGCGCAGCTTTCTTTCTGTCGCAATCTGCTTCAATCGTCCGCGTAAAATCTCCATGCGCTTTTTCACCAAGCGGCGGTCGACTTCAATTTGGCGCTCCCCCATCCCCTTTCCTTGCTGGCGTTCAAAGTGCGTCCAGAAATGGGCTAAGCGAGGGAGCAAGTATTGCAGCCGAGCCAACTCCACTTGGGTTTTGGCTTCTTTCGTTTTGGCATGGCGAGAGAAAATTTCGATGATCACCCCGGGCCGATCAATCACGGGTTTGCCCACCGCTTTTTCCAAGTTGCGAAGCTGGTTCGGGGAAAGTTCGAAATCGATAATGATGGCTTCTGCTTCCGCCTCGATGGCGAGCTTGGCTGTCGCTTCGACCTTTCCTTTTCCGATGTAGGTGGCCGGGTTCACACTCTTCGGGTGGCAGACAATGTCGCCCACGGGTAACACGCCCAGCGTTTCTAAGAGTCGTCGCAACTCTTTTAAAGAGTCGGGCTCGTTTCCAACGCAGAGCACTTGAAGCGGCTTCGCGGGAGAAGACGGTCTCGGAAGTAAGGACTCGGTTGATTCGATCATAGCGTACGGATAAGATACCCTAACTTCATGAAAAACACTGTCGTCAACATCAATGGCCAGATTTCGACCGGAGAAGCAGCACTAGTCTCGGTCTTCGACCGCAGCTACCTCTACGGAGATAGCCTTTATGAGGTCGTCCGAACCTACCATGGAAAGTACTTTGGCCTCGATGAACATTTGGAAAGAATGAATAGTTCGGCCCGCCTCTGCCATATGGAGCTCGACCAATCCAATGAGCACTATAAGCAGGAGATGTACCGCACCTACCAAGAATTTCAGAATCTGACGGGGCAGAAGAAAACCGAAGTCTATTGTCGAATCATCGTGTCTCGCGGCGTTGGGAAAATCGGGTTTGGACAGCTGAACCTTTTAACCCCAACGCAGTACACCATTATAGTGATGCCGCTCGACGCACCGACTCCACAGCAGTTTGAGAAGGGCCTCTATTTAAAAGTCGCTCAACGCTTGCGCAATGACCGACGTGCTCTGGATCCCGCCATGAAGTCGGGAAATTATTTGAATAGTTTATTGGCGTACTTGGAATCGGTGGAAGAACACCGCTCGGGCAATGAAGAATGGCCGCAGTACTCGAAAGTTCCGGGCACCGCGGACGACGCGTTGATGTGCAATTTCGACGCTCATATTACTGAGGGCACGACTTTCAATATCTTCTACGTGAAGAATGGCATCGTGGTGACCCCTCCTCTCGATATTGGAATCTTGGACGGAATTACTCGAGCCGAGATCATCAAAATTTGTCAGAAATTAGAAATCGAATGCCGCGAAGTTCGCTTTCCAAAAGAGAGACTTTACGAAGCGGATGAGGTATTTATTTCGAGCTCCATTAAAGAAGTATTTCCGGTGAGCCGAGTGGACGACCACACCATTCACGGCGGACGTCCAGGCCCGGTGACGAAGAAGTTAGCTGAAGCATTTAAGAAATGGATTACAGATCACAATGAGTAAAAAGAGCGACAAAGCCCCCACCCCCGACCAACTCGCAAAAGTCTTGATCACAGCGGCAAAAGCCGGTGGCGCTGTCTTGCTGAATCACTTCAACAAGAAAAGAATTATTCGCGAGAAGGTGGACGCAGGCCTGGTCACCCAAATCGATGTCGCCTCTGAAAAAGCCATTATCAAAATTTTGAAAAAGAATTTTCCGGACTTCAGCATTCTGACCGAAGAAGAAGGCTCGCACGTTTCACAAAGTGCCGGACGATGGATCATCGATCCGCTCGATGGAACCACGAACTACATTCACCGATTCCCGATGTTCTGCGTTTCTCTCGCTGCAGAATGGGCAGGAGAAGTTCTGGCCGGTGTGATTTACCACCCCGTTTTAAAAGACGTGTACGTGGGCATCAAAGGAAAAGGCGCCTTCCTGAACGGAAAGAAAATTTCTGTTTCGGGGACGGAAAAGATTTCGGATTCGCTTTTAACAACCGGATTCACGTATCGAAAAGACCAGTGGCTCACCGAAGAAATGGGCGCTTTCGAAGATTTGAGCAAAGTGGCCCGCGCCATTCGACGACCGGGTAGTGCTGCACTGGATTTGGCTTACACCGCCCGTGGAGTTTTTGACGGTTTCTGGGAAAGACGCCTGTCTCCCTGGGATATCGCCGCAGGCGCCCTCATTGTTCAAGAAGCGGGTGGCCAGGTCACCAATTTCAAAGGGGATTCCTTTAAAGTGGAATCCACTGAAATTCTCGCCTCCAACGGAAAATTACACGGCGAGTTACTCGACCGCGTTTCCCGTCCCCTGCGTTGACAGGGTTTTTAAATTTTCTTAGAATAATAAATAGCTAGCGATTTTTATTTTGGCCTAGGAGGGGCCGAAATCATGGACGCCACCAACTCACTGCTGTCCTGGGTTTATATCTTTTCCAATTTCACGGATGAAGCGCTCCTCTTTGAAGCGCTCGCCATATCGATCATGATGATGGGCTACGCTCTTTTCTGGTTGCTGAAGAAGCGCCGACTGGGCGTCGCTAAGTCGTACATGCCCTCCAACATCGTAAAACTTTATCTCAATGATTTGATCAATGAAGCAGAAGGTCTGCGCTCGCAACTCTTTGGTTTGCTGAAGGGCGGCGCTTCGGGTGGTCCGAGCCTCCGTGGATTGACCCTCGATCCGGAATCGTTGGTAAAACTTCAAGCAGCGTTGTCCGGCTCTGGCGCAAGCGCAACGGCTCCGGCTGGAGCTACTTCTGGACTCGGCGGTCCGTCGCTTCTAGGCGATGGCACTGGCGCAACCGCTGCTCCTACGGATGGCGCTTTGGCTGATAAGATTGTCGCTCTCGAAAGCAAGGTCAGTGAAAAAGACCAAGCCGTGCAAACGCTCACGGCCGACAAAGATCGCCTCGAAAAAGAACTGGCTGCTGCAAAAGCAGGCGGCGGTGGTGGTGGCGGTGGTGGAAAGCCCGACGCCAGTTCGGATGCTGAAAAAGCGGCGTTGAAAGAAAAGATTAATTCGCTGGAAAGCAAACTTGCTGAGTACAGCGTGATCGAAGATGATTTGGCAAACTTGAAGCGCCTCCAGCAAGAGAACGCTCAGTTGAAAGCAGCCATGGGCGGGGGCGCTGCTGCAGCTCTTGCAGCTGCTCCGGCTCCAGCGGCAACTGCTGCTCCGGCTGCACCAGCACCTGCGGCAGAAGCACCGGCCGCGGCGCCGGCTGGCGATGTTTTCGAATCGCTCGTCGACAAGGTCGAAGCCAGCTTGCAAACGGCACCTGCTCCAGCACCGGCACCTGCTCCAGCTCCAGCACCGGCACCCGCTCCTGCTGCTGCGGCTCCTGCCCCTGCGGCAGAAAAACCAGCGGCGACTGCTGCACCTGCTCCGGCGCCAGCGGCGGCAACTCCCGCGCAGCCTGAAACGCCCTCGACAACGGCACCACCTGCCAGTACTCTTGAGAAGAGTGATGCCGATCTCGTCGCAGAATTTGAAAAGATGCTTAATTCTTAGTTTGCTCCTGATCTGTAGTCCCTTGTGGGCTGCAGTGCCGATGAGTAAGAGCAAACTCCGCCTGCAAATAGCGGATTCGCGCGCGCAAGGTATTCAATTCAATTCGCTTCTGAAGAAATGGGAAAAGACGTTGCGCCCGAGCGACATCGAGATGCTGCGAGATCTGGCGCAAGACAAGAAATTAAAAGATACCGATCGCTACATCGCCTTCATGGGCATGGTCCGCTTGGGCGGAAAAAAATCGGCTGCGTGGGTGCGGCCGTTCTTAAAAGATTCCTCGTGGATGATGAGAAGCGCAGCGCTTCAAGGCGTTGCGATCTTAGGACCTGAAGCCGCGAAAGGCGAGACGTCTCAAGAAGTTTTCAACCTCGCGACGAAAGATCCCGCGCTGGTCATTCGCAGCCAAGCCCTGGAAACAGTCGCGGCCCTGAAAATTCCAGGAACGGCTCGCGTTCTGCTTCAGTCTTTAGAAGATAAAAAAAACTACAACGCCGGCAAGCCGGTTCTCATTCCGCAAAAGGCGATCCGAGTGCTGAGTTCGCTTCCAGTAGAAACCGTTCTTCAAGAAGGCGGCCCTCTCACAGCCGAGCGCCTCAAAGCGGTCTCTAAAAAATATTCAGCGAATCATCGCTTCCGCTTAGATATCGCCCGCCTGGTGGCGAAGCTGAAGATCCCTTCGAAGACCTCGCTTAATGCGAAGGCGTCGAAGAAGTAGTAAATCGCATTCCTGACAAGGAAGTGAATGAGAATGAACCGATGTCTTCTATCGCAGCCCAGGATCTGGATTTCTGTTTTGCTGCTAATGGGAGCAACTCTCGAACCTGCGATAGCCAAGTATACGGTCTGCACAATCACAATAAATTCTGATAACGAAGCCAAAACTTTTAAAAAACACCTCAAGCCTAGCGAGTTCGAGTTCGTAGAAATTGTTCCAGGCCTAGAGGACAGAAACCGCGAATACACTTCTCAGGAAGCGAAGGCAGAAGATGGTTGGTTCCGAGAAGCGTGCGCTCGATTTAAGGCTGAAAGAAGAACCTGCGACGTACTGGTGATCTCCGGACATTTTGGAGGGAGCTTCTTCGGGAGTTCTAACAAGCGGCTCAGACTAGAAACCCTTGAGGAAATGGGTTGCAACAACACTTGCCCCGGTATCATGAACTCTCCTAAGGAAGTGTTCATGTTCGGATGCAATACATTGGCAGGTAAAGATGGCGATCAGCGGACCCCCGAGCAGTATCGAGCGATTCTGAGGGCAGAAGTCAACGCCAACGGAAGCCGGGTGTTCACCGATATTCAAGTAGACGAGATCGTAGCTTTTCGCTACGGAGAGTTCGGACACTCCAATCAGGAACGCATGAGTCGGGCGTTCAGTCAGATTCCATACCTCTACGGATTTGACTCGAAAGCCCCTATTGGGACGGTGGCCGAAGGCCTTCTTAGCAAATATCTGAAGTCGATTCCCAATTACGCTAAGCATTTGGAAAAAATCGAACTTAAGCAAGCCTCACAGGGAATGCTGAATGCGTTGGGAGAAGTGAAACGAATCAATGGCAGCAACCCCCTGGCCCAACCCTCTAATCGTGCCTTAGCCGAAGCGTTCAAATCCAAAAACTTTACCCAATGCTCAGGAGCTCCCAGCGAAAATACTGAAACGTTCTGTTCGCTCTTTGATGAAAATCAATCTCTCGCGCGGAGACTAGGCATGCTAAAACGACTTTTGACAGGACGAGAAGGTGCCCAATACCTAGCAGTAGCCAAACAGTTCTTTGAGCGAAATCCTCCTAAGCTCTACGATGCCTCAGCCCAAAACATCTTTGATCAAATCAAGCAGAGCCCGGTGGTCTTAGAGCGATTCAAAACAATGCTCGCTGCATTGGAAAAATCACCCACCCTCAATCTCAGTTTAGTGGATTTGGGTAGTAGTCTCCAGTTTCTAACTCAGGCAGAAGCCGATCAGCGAATCAAAAAAATTTCGCTAGCTCTCATTCACGAAGGAACGGTGGAAGCGAAAGACTTGGTCTGCAGCAGCCTTCGACGCTGGCCAGAAATTCACATGTCCGACATCAAAAAGGAGGTCATGAGAAATGCGAATTCCTTGAAAGCGATCACCTGCCTGACTCAGGTTCCTGCGGGTTTGGAAGATTTGGACAGTCCTCAGATGCGGGAGTTAGCGAAAAATCTTGAGAACTCCGGCAACTCAGATGAAGACGCGAAATTGCGAAGATATTCCGCGTGGCTGATCGGAATGGCAGAAGAAACCAATTTCACCTCGCCCCTTAAGAGCAAACCTCAGCTGCAAAACAAAAGCATTCGCGAACAGTTACAACTCAAACTTCTTCAGTCTATCGGAAAGTGGAATCCTGAGAGTCAGGCAGACGAAGGAAATTGGGCCGGAGAGATGGCAGCTTGGGCCCTGCAAAGAAGCGTCGCTGCTGAAGCTTCTCAGGGAGAACGTACCTCTAAAAAAGTCACCGATTTGATTCTTTCGCATTTAAACCGGGAGCCAACCGAAACCGCGAAAAACGACCTCTACATGGCGTTTTCGTGGATGGCTCTTGAGAAGGAACCGGTTTTCTATGAGGCCCTCAAAACTTTGACCGCGGAAGCAGAAACGGGACACAAACTTTCCCGAAGAATTGCTGCTCAGGCTCTGGAGACCAGAGAGAAAATTCAAAATTACGTCCCCGGTTCCATCATCGGCGGACCTTATTCAGCCCCTCAGGGAAAACCTTGCAAAGAAATGCCTTCGGCTCCTGAAGACACTCAGCTCTCTTGCGTCACCAGCACGGGTGGAGAGTTTGAGCGAGTGAAGGATTCCACAACCGGAGAATACGGTTGGCGGGACCGAGAGACGCAGCTCATCTGGTGGAAGCCTCTTCAAACTCGGATGACGCAATACGAAGCTGAATTGCTCTGTCCCAGTACTCCATCTCGAAGATTGCCAACAAAAAGGGACTTCGAGCTTGCCCAACAACACGGAATTCTTGAACCCCTTCCTGATTTAGAAACTCGATCGTACTGGTCTTCGTCAGCAGATTCTTGGTTAGCAAATACAGTCGAGGGCTTTGCTATTGATAAAATTACAAGTATCCCTCGTATCCACGCAGCACTGACGATCTGCGTGAGCCGGTAAGAACCGATTTCATTCAGGACACTCGCGCCGGAGTGTGTTTGGAAAGTCCTAATTCCATCGTTTGTAGCTATGAGGGAGTCGAAAAAGGCGCCTGAGCATGAGCTGGGACATCGCTACGAGAATCATTGTCTCGCTGCTAGAAACCGTTCTTTCGTGGTCGCGATTTAAACGTCGATAGTAGTTGAACCACGCGAAAGTTCGCTCTACCCGCCATCGAACTGGCTTTAAATTCGT
>JAIEMT010000034.1 GCA_019751945.1 bacterium | reverse complement strand
GCAAAATCATCGAATCACTTGCCAACAGATAGGTGCAACATCTTTTCTTTATTTGGTTTTTAACCGGACACGCCTGATTTTTATTATTTTTTGGTACTGCTTTTTTGGCCTCTCCGGCTTTTGCTACTGGATTTCATTTGCTCAACGGAACCCAGTTTTCAGCGCCGAACGTCAACGACTATACCAATGTAGGAAATCCACAAACGGGTGATATAGTTTTTGATACCAACAGTGCGGGTTTCTATGGTTACAACGGCAGCACTTGGACTTTGTTCGCTGGTTCAGGCTCCTCACCCACTGCTCCCACCGTACAAAAATTTACGAGTGGTAGCGGCACTTACACCACTCCTACTAGCCCAGCACCTCTCTATATTCGTGTGCGAATGGTAGGCGGCGGCGGCGGCGGGGCTGGTAGCGGTACTACTACAGGGGGCGGTTCTGGTGGAAGTGGGAACCCTTCTACCTTTGGCTCCTCTCTGCTTTCGGCAGGGGGCGGTTCAGGGGGTAGCAGTGGTTCAAGTGGTGCCGGGGGTGCTGGCGGTTCCTCGTCACTTGGAAGTGGTCCCACCGGTTTAGCACTAACGGGTGGTGGTGGTGGTGGTTCATTTGCTGCAGCTTCTTCAGGTACGGCAATAGGAGGAGGCATTGGTGGTTCTTCCGTATTCGGTGGAGCTGGAGCATCGATTTATGCTGCGACCGGTGGAGCTGGTGTTGCTAATACCGGAGGAGGCGGCGCTGGTGCAGGTGAAACGGGCAATATCTCTGAGTTTTCAGGAGCTGGTGGCGGTTCAGGAGGTTTTGTTGATGCTACGATTGTTAGCCCATCCGCTACTTATAGCTATTCGGTCGGCACAGGTGGAAGTGCTGGTTCTGCAGGGACTTCGGGCGTTGTTGGCGGCGTCGGCGGTTCTGGCGTCATCATCGTTGAAGAGTTCTATCAATAGAGACATTGCTTAGTTTATAAGGGATAGTCGAGCTTCTGCGAGCTTGGCTATCCCTCTGCTCCATACCTAAATACTTAAGATCGGATTGGCCTAGAGACAATCACATCCTGAGTTGAAAATTTCTGCTGAGGGATGCGACCTGACCAACTGCCAAAAAAGATGTTCAGTATTTCGTGACCCGCTTCCTCATATATTTTTTCTATGTCCTTCAAGCGATAAGCGGAGCACAAAAGCGGATTGTGTTGATCGTAAGTCAAGTAACCATCTACTTCATAGGGGAGGTCTCGATCCGCTAAGCCGGCGCGAAGAGAAGATTCCGCAAATCGATCAATGATGAGCCAAGTGTTAACACAAACTCCACTAATAAAACTGGAGTTGAAGTTCTTTAACACCTGAACAATGTCGCCTCTGTCCATGTGGGTAAATACGGAATGGGAGTATTGAATATTGAAAACGTTTCTGCACCTGTCAGCTAGGCTGAGTGATTTTGGTTCAACTCTCCCGTCTTTTTTGGACTGGGGATCAGGGTACTCAATTTCGATATAGCTTTTCTCAAACAAAATCTTATCGTTGAGGATGGTGACGTTTGGATAGTCTTCGTAAGCGGATTTTAGAAACCTTACTGCTTGCGGCAGAATCTCATATCCGCAGTATTGAAAATTTTCCGACTTTCCAAAATAATTGGTAAATGCATAGGCGAGCCTCCCGAGGCCGCATCCGTAGTCAAAGAGATTGAGAGTTTTTTGACCTTCCTCGTACTTTGCAATTTTTAGTAATTCTGGAAGTTCGTTGAGACAAGCTTCTTTACTAAAGGCAGTCGAAAATTCTTTCAAGCTTCTGGCAGCTGCGAATGAGCCCGAGTAGAGAGCCATCTCATTTGGCGAAGGAATGCGTTTATCAAACCCAGACGAGTTGCGAAAACCTTGATAAACGAGATTAAGTCTTTTTTTATCAAAATGTTTTTGCCATTTTTTGCTCAGAGTTCTGAGTCTTCCGACATATCGCGATGGCTCAAAATATTTTAAATAACCAAAATTATCTGATTTTGTAGTCATATCGGAAACCTATATGTAAAAATATCGTTTGGCAATATGGAAGGCGGCCTCAAGGAGCTGAAAAAGCCCACTGATTATCCGCGGAGAAACCCCTTCAAAATCTCATGAAGTTTTTCCGAACGCACAGCGAAAGTATGATCCTTCAACGTGCGTTGTTGCCCACGGCGGGCAATCTCTTCCCGTTCTTTCGGATGGTCGAGTAACCACCGTGCTTTTTCTGCGCAGTCTTCAGCGGAATCATAGGTCACCACTTCCCCGTCTTGAAAGAGACTCATTTCCTGCTTTCGGTCGGTGAGTAAGCAGGTTCCTACTCCAGTGCCTTCGAACATCCGCATATTCGAAGCATGAGTGGGGGACGAGTCGGCGTGAACGTTCAACGTGAGACGCGAAGAGGCGAGGATCCGGTACATCTCTAACCCAAACGCGGCGGGCTTCATTTGTTTTTGTAAAATTTTGTCAACCGCCTGGGGTGGCCCCTCCCAACTTGCCGCTCGTTTCAAGATGGGAAGCCTCGATAAGGCAGTTTCTGGGGTTCCCAATTTTCGTAAGAGGCTGACCCCCAAATAGGCTGCTTGTTTGGCTCTAAACTGGGATTTCGACTGGGAATCTTTGGCCGAAGAATAAATAGACATGTTTAAGCGAGACGCCAGTTCACGAATAATTTTCTCGCGCTTCAAATGAAACTGATTGTTGAGCACAATCTGGCCGACAAAAGAAACATCTTCCAAGCTCTCGCGCCTTCCAATTCTTTCTAGAACTCGGGGCTCAAAGGCATGGTCCAGATGCCGAGCCTGGTGACCCATTCGAGAAAGTTCAGCGACGGTTTCAGGAGCGCAAGACAGGATGAGGTCGATCTCCTTCCAAGCGTCGGTTTTGGCAATGGCGCTGCCGGACCACCCCACTACCAAACGAAATGGCCCACATTCCGTTTTAATAGCCTTCAGAAGGTTGGCGTCGTGACTATCAAACCAGAGAATGTCGGGTTGAAAGGCCTTGGTCTGAGCAATCGCTATTTCGGATTCCCAACCGTCCGCGGTAAAGGGCACCCCGTTTTCTTGAGCCCAAATCTTCTGTAAGAAGTCGGCATTGAGGGTGACCTCTTGGACCTCATATCCGAACTTGGCCAGCGGGCTGACGTAAAAGTCGGCCCAGGAAAACGAATCATAGTCGAATGCTGCTTTGCGCTTTGAATAGGGTCCTTCTAGGTCTGGATGAGCCTCAACAAAGTAGGAAATATAAGCGGGATAAGCTTCTGATAATCTCAGAATTTTCATAGGACTCTCCTCGTTATACAGCCAGGAATTGGAATTGCAATTCGCACGAGGTATGGTCTAAATGGGCTTAGACCATGACACCTATCTCTTACCGGAATAGTCTTGTTGAGAAGTTCCAAAGCAAATCGGCCACTGTTGCTGTCATTGGCTTGGGTTACGTCGGTCTCCCGCTTCTGCTCCGTTTCGTAGAAGTGGGGTTTAAGGTCATCGGGATCGATGTCCATGCGAGCAAAGTTGACGCTCTGCTGACTGGAAAATCCTATATTCGGCATATTCCGTCGGACCGCTTGGCCAAGGCGTTAGCGACGAAGCGCGTTCAAGCGGGGTCGGATTACGCTCTGACCGCACAGGCTGATGCCATCATCATTTGCGTTCCGACACCTCTGAATGAGCATCGTGAACCCGATCTTTCGTACATTACTAATACGATGGAAGCGCTCGTTCCCTTCTTGAAGGAGGGGCAGCTTTTGAGTCTGGAGAGCACGACCTATCCCGGTACGACGGCTGAAGAGATCGTTCCCCGAGTGGAGCGAAGCAAGCTCAAGGTCGGCCAGGATGCTTTCGTCGTTTTCTCGCCGGAACGAGAAGATCCAGGCAATCAAAAATTTGAAACTCAGACCATTCCCAAAGTAGTCGGTGGCACCACCAAGGCGTGTCTCGATGTGGGGGTCGCTCTCTATTCTCAGGTCATCGGGAAAGTAGTTCCCGTGACTTCGACTCAAACCGCTGAGATGGCCAAGCTGCTCGAAAACATTTATCGCTCGGTCAATATCGGGCTGGTGAATGAACTCAAGCAAGTCGCTGATCGAATGAACATCGATATATGGGAAGTTATCGAGGCGGCTTCCACGAAGCCCTTCGGCTTCACCCCATTTTTTCCCGGACCGGGGCTCGGTGGTCACTGCATTCCGATCGATCCGTTTTATCTGACCTGGAAGGCTCGCGAGTATGGCGTGAACACACGTTTCATCGAACTTGCTGGGGAAGTGAACACCGCGATGCCAGAATGGGTTTATGGCAAGGTGGCGGAAGCTCTCAATTCGAGATCCAAGGCCGTTCGGGGTTCGCGAATTCTTCTGCTTGGGACCGCTTACAAGAAAAACATCGATGATATGCGCGAAAGCCCTGCGTTGCGTTTGTTTGAACTTCTGACTGAACGGGGCGCGAGTGTTTCGTATTCCGATCCTTTTGTCCCATCCGTGCAAATTGCAGGAAAAACGCAGGAATCCGTAAAAATGGATTCCTCGACTCTAAAAAATCAAGACTGCGTCCTCTTGGTTACGGATCATGACAGTTTTGACTATAAAATGATTTTAGAAGATTCGTCCTTGATCGTCGATACTCGCGGGCGTTTTAGAAATCAATCTTCCAAGGTCGTGCCGGCTTGAGTAGTGCGCCTTCATTGAAACTAGTGCCGTGCCCCCTGTGCAAGTCGAGCCGAGAATTTTTACCCGTTCGGATTACCGGGCAAGATGGTCACATCCATAAGTATTCGGGTCTGTACGATGGACAACAGCTCAGTGCGTGGAAGGTTTGTGGAGACTGCGGATTTCTTCATCAAAACCCGAGACCCAGTATTGAAGCGCTCAATGCTTTTTATTTAAACTCAGAATACCACACCAAATATGAAACTCCGCCCAGCGTCGAAGACTATCTCGAGTTTGGAAAATGGTATTACGCTGAAAAAACAGATTATTTACTAAAAGCGATTGGCCCAGATTCCCTTTCGTCGAAAAAAGTATTCGACATCGGCTTTGGTCACGGGGGATTTCTCAAGCAGTTTGCTGACCGAGAATGGGAAGTCTACGGGGTGGAGGCAGACAAAAACCACTTCGCCTTTGCAAAAAATGACCTGGGTTTAAAGGGACCCGGCGTACAGCTGGGGATCCTCGATCGTAAAACGGATATTGGCACTCAAGTTGACGTGGTGATTTCTAATCATGCTTTTGAGCACTTTTCAGATCTTCACGAGATTATGGAATCGGTTCAAAAGATCCTAAAAAAGGGGGGATATATTTTTACCGTCGTTCCAACCCCTTTTTCGAACCGAAGTCGGCTTTCAAAGAAGTGGATGAACGCGTCCCACTACTCCATGTTTGGTCATCACAGCTTGAACCACCTGATGGGGCAGTATGGTTTTGAGGAGGTCCATCACACCTACCGGGGCTGGTGGAAGGAAATCGACGAAATTTGGCATGTAGCTCAGTTTACCGGTAAGGTATTCGAGGCTAATGCCTTTGTCGAAGACCCTCGAAAGGTTCAGTTTTACATGAACGTGATCAACCCTCTTCGATCGGCAGCTTATTTTCCCATTTTTCACGGATGGGCAATTCGACTCGGATTTTTCAACAAATGGAAGAGACGAATTCGCCTCCTTTTCTCAAACCCGGGCCTCGCTTTTAAGAAGCTGACTGCTCGAGTCAAAGCCGCCTAAAAGGGCAACCTTACCGGAAACTTGGAGGTTGAAAGCTCCCTCCAAACTGGCTATTAAGTCTCAATATGAATTGGACTGATTCAGTAGTCTTGGTCACGGGTGGTACGGGCTCCTTTGGGAAGAAATTCACTGAAATCCTGCTGAAGGAAAACCGACCAAAAAAATTAATTATCTTTAGCCGAGACGAGCTCAAGCAACATGAAATGCGCGTGGGTGGGTTCAACCATCCAGCTATTCGCTACTTCGTAGGCGATGTTCGGGATCTCGACCGTCTTCGCCGAGCGATGCACGGTGTGGATGTCGTGGTTCATGCGGCTGCTTTGAAGCAGGTGCCTGCTTGCGAGTACAATCCCATTGAAGCGGTAAAGACGAACGTCGAAGGCGCTCGAAACGTCATTGATGCCGCTTTAGACACCGGGGTTAAGAAAGTTTTGGCTTTGAGTACCGATAAAGCGGTCTCGCCTATCAATCTTTATGGCGCCACGAAGCTCGTGGCTGAAAAGCTCTTTGTACAAGCGAATGCTTATAGCGGCGGCGCCAATCCTACGTTTAGCTGTGTTCGTTACGGCAACGTCGTAGGAAGTCGCGGAAGTGTGATTCCGCTTTTCATTGAACAGCGAAAGTCTGGCACGGTCACGGTAACGGATCCTGCAATGACCCGGTTCTGGATTACTTTGGATCAAGGTGTGAGATTCGTCATCAAGTGCATTGAACAGATGCACGGTGGGGAAGTTTTCATTCCCAAGCTTCCGAGCATGAACATCATGGATTTGGTCAACGTCATTGCTCCGAAGTGCAAAGTGGAGAACATCGGAATTCGTGGCGGTGAGAAGCTGCACGAAGCTTTGATCTCCAACGAAGAATCCCAGCAAGCGTTGGAGCTCGAACAGATGTATGTGATTCAGCCCACGCATCCGTGGTGGAAAGAAAAGAACTGGGAAGGCGCTCAAAAACTTCCAAAGGATTTCAAATACACGAGCGATGGCAATAAAGAATGGCTGAGCTCGGGCCAGCTTGAAGACATGGTACGTGAATTTGACGCGAAACTATGAGTGATACGATCCCCTACGGACGTCAGCTGATTTCGGATGAGGACATTGACGAAGTTGTAAGGGTACTGCGTTCGGATTGGTTAACCACCGGCCCTCAAGTCGAAAAATTTGAAGAAAAATTTAGCCAAATCACGGGAGCCAAGTACGCCGTTGCTGTTTCGAGCGGCACCGCTGCACTTCACGTGATTACAGCAGCCATTGGGATTCAACCGGGCGATGAAGTCATTGTTCCCACGATGACTTTTGCCGCTACAGCAAATAGCGTTGTTTACCAAGGGGCCACACCCGTTTTTGCAGATGTGCTTCCTGAAACCCTTCTGATCGATCCCGCTTCCGTCCGGAAGAAGATTACGAAAAAGACAAAGGCGCTTTACGCTGTCGATTACGCCGGTCAGCCCTGCAACTACCAAGAACTTCGAAGAATCGCGAATGAGCATGGGCTGATTCTGATGGACGATGCTTGTCATTCCTTGGGTTCGGAATATCAGGGGCTTCGGGCTGGGCAGTTTGCCGATCTAAACGCTTTTAGCTTTCATCCGGTGAAGCACATTACAACAGGGGAAGGCGGAATGGTTACGACCGACAATCCCGATTTTGCCAAGCGGATGAAGACTTTTAGAAATCACGGAATCACCACGAATCATCGCGAGCGAGAGCTCCAAGGCGCATGGTTCTACGAAATGGTGGACCTCGGGTTTAATTATCGTCTCACGGACATTCAATGTGCTCTGGGCATTCGTCAGCTGGATAAGCTTTCAGATTGGGTGAAGAAGAGAAAACAGATTGCCCATGCTTACGACGAAGTTTTTCAGAAGTCCGATTGGATCAAGCCACTAGGAATTCAGGAAGGCTCTAAAAACTCTTACCACCTCTATGTCGTTCGAGTGCAATCGGGCCAGCGAGATGCCCTCCATAAATATTTGAGAGCCCATGGAATCGGTGCAAACGTTCACTACATTCCGGTTCACTTGCATCCCTACTATAAGAAAAACTTTGCAACTCAGTTCGGCCAGTGCCCGGTCGCTGAAAAGGCTTATGGGGAAATTCTATCTCTTCCCATTTTCCCAACCATGACAGATGCGCAACTGGCAAAGGTCATCCAAACGATCCACCAGTTTCGGGAACGGGCGTCGTGAAAGTCTCAGCCATCATTCAGGCTCGAATGGGAAGCTCTCGGCTTGCCGGAAAGGTCTTAAAAGATTTGGGCGGCAAGTCTATGCTGGCTCGGGTCACGGATCGCACCAAGAGATCTCAAAAGGTCCATCAAGTGATTGTTGCTACGTCCACGGATCCTCGTGATTCTGAAATCGTTTCGGAATGTCAGAAGCTTCAAGTGCTTTGCTTTCGGGGAAGTGAGCAGGATGTTTTAGATCGCTACTACCGGGCGGCAAAAGAGTTTGGATCGGATTCCATCGTTCGAATTACATCCGATTGTCCTTTCATCGACCCACAAGTGATCGATCAGGTGGTTTCTGAAACTTTGGCTTCCGGTGCCGACTATGGCAGCAATACTCTTGCTCGGACTTATCCCAGAGGCTTAGACGTCGAAGTGTTTTCATTCCAAGCGTTGGAGAAGGCTTGGAAAGAGGCGAAGGAGCCCGCTCAAAGAACCCATGTGACTCCTTATCTTTACCAGAACCCACGGTTTTTTAGGACTTGTTCGGTAGTGGGCTCGAAGGATTGGAGCCGTTACCGATGGACTGTCGATACGATCGAAGACTATGAATTTGCGTTGGCTATTTATTCGAAGTTTAAAAATTCAGACCAGTTTGATTATCAGAATCTTCTCGACTTGATGGAGAAGAATTCTGATTTAGTGAAGATGAATCAACACATTCAACAGAAGTCTCTTCACGAAGGGTGATCACAATGAAGACGATTCAAATCGGTGGAAGAAAAGTAGGAGCAGGTTTTCCCACTTATATTATTGCCGAGCTTTCGGCTAATCATGGTCAGAGATTCGAAGAGGCTGTGAAGCTGGTTCACGCAGCGAAAGCGAGTGGGGCAGATGCGATCAAGCTTCAGACCTACACCCCGGATACGATGACGATCTCGTGCGATTTAGAGCCCTTCAAAATCAAGGGCGGTACCCCTTGGGATGGACGCACCCTCTATGACCTCTACGGTGAAGCCTACACTCCTTGGGAGTGGCATCAGAAGCTGAAAGATCTGGCTGAGAGTTTAGGAATGGATTTGTTTTCGACACCATTCGATGAATCTTCAGTCGACTTCTTGAGCTCTTTAGATGTTCCTGTTTACAAAATCGCTTCTTTCGAGCTGGTGGATCTTCCTCTGATTCAGAAGGTGGCAAAAACAGGGAAGCCAATGATTGTTTCTACTGGAATGGCTACCGTTGAAGAGATTGGTGAAGCCGTCGAAACTATTCAATCTGCAGGAAATAGTCAGATCATTTTACTGAAGTGTACCAGTGCCTATCCTGCGCCGGAATCAGAAATGAATATTCGGACCATTCCAGACATGGTTTCTAAATTCCAAGTTCCGGTGGGGCTGTCCGATCATACCTTGGGGGTAGTAGCACCCGTGGCCGCAGTGGCATTGGGAGCTTGCGTGATTGAAAAGCATTTTACCCTTTCTCGAAAGGACGGAGGCCCAGACAGCGCCTTTTCTTTGGAGCCACACGAGTTCAAAGAAATGGTGGACGCGGTCCGTTCCACAGAATCCGCTCTTGGGAAATCTCGTTATGGGGTCAATACTCACGAGGAAAAGAACAAGGTTTTTAGAAGGTCGCTCTTTGTCGTGAAGGACATTAAGGCTGGCGAAACATTGAGCGCCGAATCGGTTCGTGTGATTCGCCCGGGTCACGGACTTGCGCCCAAGCATTTGCCTTCGGTTTTGGGCAAGAAGGCGAATCAAGACATTCAGCGCGGAACCCCCCTCGCTTGGGAGTTGATTTCAGAATAACTATGGCAAAGGTTTTATTCTTTTCTCCGCATTCTGCTATTTGGACTCATGCTTTTCCAGAAGCGTTGATTGCAGAGTCGTTGGTGCGTTCAGGGAATCAAGTCAGTTACGTCACTTGTGGCAGGACCTTTAACGACTATTGTGTGAGCATGTCGGCATTTAGCTTGGGCTATCAGAGCTCGTCTGAGGAAAAAGAAAAAGTCTGTAAGTCTTGTGTGCAGAACAAGAATCTCATTTTAAAAGAGTTCGGTTTCACGAATTATGATCTGTTTTCTAAGCTGAGTACGGAAGATAGAAGTGAAGCAGATGCTCTTTTAAAATCCGTGACGCAAAAAAATTTCTTAGATCTGAGTTTGCACGACGTTCCCGTGGGAAAAATGGCTCTCTATGAAGTTCTTCTAACCTTCAAGCGAATTGATTTGGACTTTACTCCCGATCAGTGGGCAGCCTACCTGTCTTCCTTGAAGAACACGATCTATTCAGTCCTGGCCGGAAAGAAAATTCTAGATCAAGTCCAGCCGGATCGAGTTTTTGTTTACAACAATCTCTATTCCGTGAACGCTGCTTTTTGTAGGCTGGCTGAAAACAGGGGAGCAAAAGTCTATTTTCTGCACGGGGGCCTGGGACTCGCAAACCGAAATCAGACCCTCATCATGGGGACCGGGAATGCGTTTCAATTTTATAAAAGGCTGATCGATCAATGGGCAGACTTTGAAAACATTCCGAGCCCTAAAGAAGATCTCGCAGCGGTTACGGATCACTATTTGGAAGTGTTGAAGGGTCAAAATGTTTTTGCCTACTCCGAGCCCCGAGAGGGTGATCCTCAAGACCTCCGTGAAAAACTCTCCATTCGGAAGGACCAGAAGGTTCTTGTTGCTGCCATGAGCAGTTTAGACGAGATGTTTTCAGCTCACTCCATCGGCATTCGAAAAATTCCTCAGAACCTCCTGTTCTCGGATCAGGTGGAGTGGGTTCAAGCTCTGATTCAGTATGTGAAGGACCGTCCAGAATTGTTTTTAGTGATCCGAGTTCACCCGCGCGAGTTTCCAAATAAAAGAGAGAATCAAAAATCTCAGCACGCCTGCCTGCTAGAAAAAGTTTTTAGCGATCTTCCGCCCAATGTCCGTGTGAACTGGCCTTCGGATGGGATTTCTTTATACGACCTTGCAGAGGAGACGGATGTTTTCTTAAGCTCTTGGTCGAGCGTGGGAAAGGAAATGAGCTTTCTCGGCATTCCGGTGGTCGTCTATGCGCCTGAGTTACTACTGTACCCTGCATCCTTAAATTATTGCGGCACTACGTTGAAAAGTTTTTTTGAGAAGATCGAGTTGGCTTTATCTGAGGGATGGAGCTGGGATCGAATCAAGAAAACCTATCGTTGGCATGCGGTCGAATACAGTCAGGCTCTGATTCATATTGAAGATGGATATCCGTTGAAGAAGTCCGATCCTCCTCTTCTGCAGCGGTTGGCCGTCAAAGTATTACGTAGACTTCCTGGAAAAGTCCTAGAGCATCAAGATTGTAGACGGCGTGCTAAGGCGCTGAGGCACCAGACTTTCGTTGAGCAGCTGGTACGAGAGGGCGCAAGCATGCCTCTCGATGTCGCCCAGTTTCGAGAGACTGTATTGAAACGGCGCCAAAGTGCTGAAGAGGAAGCCCAAGTGTTAAAAAAAGAATTACGACGATTAGTGAACGGAATGTATCCCCAGGGTAAGCCGGTCCGAAAGACTCGCTTGTCCGAACGACTATTTGAAGCCTGTGAAGAATGACGAAATAGATGAATAAATCCAACTTGAGAAAACAGGTGGTGGGAATTTTAAAACGCTTGGGTATCGCCGGTGTTTTAAAATCTGCTATCGATGTCTTAAACCTCATCCGAGGGGGGCTGAATTATAGTCTGTCCGGTCGAACTCCCGAGTATGCTTACCACAGCATGGTTCGGTTGTTTTGTGTCACGCAGGGCATGTCGAATGATTTCATGTCGTGGCTGGTGTCACTCAAAAGGCGCCCGTATTCGCTGCCCAAATCCAATGGCATTTTGGGATCCATGACACCTGACAAGACTCAGTCCGTTTTGGAAGACCTAGAAAAAAAGGGCTATCATGTTTTTGCAGAAAAACTTCCTGAGGATCTCTGCACGGCTTTACTAAATTACGGCTATCAAATGGAATCGATGGTTCGGCCTCTCAGCGGACAAAAGGGAGCTGCCCCGATTGTGAAAACCACTTACCAGGCCCAGAGTCCGATCGGTGTTCGCTATGACTTTTCACCAACGGCGTTGCTCTCTACTCCTGAGGTTCAAAAGATTATTTCGGATTACTCCTTGCTAGCTGTGGCCCAGGCTTATCTGAAAGCGCAGCCTGTTTTGGACATCGTGACCATGTGGTGGCATACCGCCTTTCAAAAGACGCCCGATAAAGACGCTGCTCAGTATTTTCATTTCGACATGGATCGGCTGAGATGGGTGAAATTCTTCTTTTACATTACCGATGTTGCGCCTACCAATGGGCCGCATTGTTTCGTAGCAAAATCCCATCGATCGAAGGGCATTCCAAAGAAGCTGCTTGAAAAGGGTTATAGCCGTCTCGATGACGAGGAGGTTTTCGCTCACTATTCTCAAGAAGATCTCGTCGAGTTTTCCGCTCCGCGAGGGACGATCATTGCCGAGGACACCCGAGGCCTTCACAAAGGGAAGCATGTCGAGACCGGAGATCGGTTAGTGTTTCAGCTTCAGTTTTGTAACTCACTCTTTGGAGCGCCTCTGCAATCCGGTCGCCTCGAAAATCTCCGCTGCGCTGATCTTGAGAATCGAATCCGAGAAAATCCTGGCATCTACAAACTCTATTCTTAAGGTGCAAAGGTATACTTTTTAATCACGGGCTTTAATAGGCCTGCGAGGTAAGTGGAGGCGGGGACAGTGAGATGAGCTCCATCGTAACTCATCAGATCCGTTTTCAGATTCGAACCGACTCGTATTAAGCAAGATTCCTGTTCACAAAGTAAACGGATAGCTGAAACATACCGATATCCCATTTCTTGAGCACGAGCTTCGAAGGTAGCGTCATCAGAAAATAAGCCCTCTACGAGACCCGTCGCACTTCTCTTCGGAACAGGGAGGCCTTGTCTCACGTAAGTTTTTACGACCAGGTTGGGCAGGGACTCTTTCCAGTTGGGTTGTGGGCCGAGGACGATCACTTCCTTTACGCCCGCCTCCTTGATCTGTTTCACTGAGATTTTCAGCCGATTCCAGAAATCTTTCCTCTTAGCGATATTGGTCCAATCTCCGAAAAAGATCGCAGTATCCGGTTTCACTTCTCTTATTTTATTCAGAGCATATTCCGAAGCGGCCTTGCAGTTTCTCTGATCTTCAGGAAGAGGCTTGAGAAAAACGGGACAGGTGCTGGCATTCATTTGATAAACTTCAGAATTCAAATCACGCGAAATCGCACGGAGACCGGGATAGAGATGGGCGGCAATGGAGTCTCCCAATAAAAGAATTTTTTTCTTCGAGCTAGGAATGGAATTGGAATAGCACTCCGGCTCGAATCGGCGGAAAGGAACGGTCGTGTCGAGATGACACCGTGTCATTCGAATGACTGAATAATCGAAATCCGTGTAGGCCTTTAAAATCGGATAGGCCTGGGGAAAGTGTCTTTCGTCCTGCGAAAGGATTCGGTGATTTCGAATTGCTACTCCTAATAAGGAAAGAACAGCGCAAACCCCCAGAGAAATAAGAACGACCTTCCAGTTTCGACTTTTTAATTTGTGAGAAAGGTGAAGCGAGTTTTGGATGGGTTTCTCCAAGAACCGAAAAGTGGCCCAAGACAATCCAACAGAAAGAGGAAGCAGAACTCCTGTTGGAACGTCAATGGAATGAGTATCGTGAAGCTGGTTTCGAAGAACCAGGAGGGGCCAGTGCCACAAATAAAGAGGGTAACTAATCAGGCCCAACCAAACCAATCCCTTTGATGAAAGGACGTGCTTGTTCAGCCAGCTTTCCTTCTCGCTAGAAATAATAAGAACTGCAGCTAGAACCGGAGAGATCGCCCACCACTTCGGAAAGGGGGAGCGTTCATGGATTAAAACGGTCCCAATCATCAATGCGAACAGCCCTAGGTTTGCTCTGAAATTAGGAGACACCTTCTTGAGGGTGGACTTTAGTGGGCCGCTGACCTCTGCGTAAGCCAGAGCGCCACCCGCTAGCAATTCCCAGAAGCGAGCGGGTAAGTAATAAAACGCCTCAATGGGATGGTTTTTATATCTCCAAATTCCGTAGATAAACGAAATTGAAAATAGAAAGGCAATCACTCTTCCGACAGCCATTCTTAGACTGAACGCGATCCAAAGAAGAATGGGCCAAATGAGATAGAACTGCTCTTCCACGGCCAGGGTCCATAGATGCAAGAGAGGTTTTTTAATACTGGCGCTGTCGAAATACCCCGCCTCCGATGCGAGAACAAAATTAGAAGTGAAGGTTGCCGCTGACCAAAGATAGGTTCCAAATTTTTCAAAGTCGCCCGCTGAAGCGAAAAAGATTCCAAACACGAAAACAGAAATCAGCAATAAGATGAGCGCGGGAAGTATTCGTCTAAAACGCCGCGCGTAAAACTCCATGAGGGAGAACTGCCCTTTTCGAAGCGAGTGGAGGATATTTCCGCTGATGAGGTAGCCCGAAATGACGAAAAAGAGATCGACACCGATGAACCCCGAGGGAAGGAGTTTTGGAAAGAAATGATTGATCACTACCCAGGAAATAGCGATCGCTCTCAAACCATCGATTTCGGGTCGGTAATTCCTCTTCAACTTTGACTCTTGCTCAAGCATTTTGATTGTCAGTTAGCCTTCTCATTAATAGTAGCCGAGAGCAAGAAGGCCATGTTAGGCCTTTTATTCAAGAGGAATCCATGAACGCCACGCTGAGAAGCAGGATCAAGGCAACGCCCCTTTATAGAATGTATTACATGCCCTATCGGCTGCGCTTCGCTCTTTCCTATTTTCGAGGCCCTATCTGGGATGTCTTTTTGTGGCTCTTCCGCTCGAGAGAAACCGCAAATTTTAGTTACGATTTAGACGAAATGAATGTGAGCTATTTAGCTTCATTTATCTCAACCGTAACGGGAGCCAAGCATCAGGACGCCAGGGCGTATCTCGATGAGGTTTTGGCGGATCGCGACTTGAAAGCGCACCTCGTGGAAAATGCGCTGGACCATCATCTCGGTGGAATGTCCGATAACACGGCGAAGCTTGGAAGACGCATTGGTTGGTACGCTCTCGTTCGGATTCTCAAGCCCAAGGTCGTGGTCGAGACAGGCGTGGAAAAAGGCTTGGGCTCCTGCGTCCTAGCAGCTGCTTTGAAAAAGAATACGGAAGAGGGGTTCCCTGGCAAATATTATGGAACAGAACTCATGCCAGCAGGCGGGGGTTTGCTCCGGCAGCCTTACAGCAATTACGGGAAGATTCTCTACGGGGATTCTATCGAATCTCTAAAGAATCTGAGTGAAAAGATAGATTTCTTTATTAATGATAGCGACCATTCTGCGGATTACGAAGCGCGTGAGTACGAGGTCATTCGGGAAAAGCTGGCTGAAAAAGCAGTCATTCTTGGTGATAACGCCCATGTGACCGACAAGCTGCAGCAATTTGCCCTCAGAAATGGAATGAAGTTCCTGTTTTTCAGAGAAAAGCCCAAGTCCCATTGGTACCCGGGCGGGGGCATTGGCGTAGCTTTTCGGTAGCTCTCTTAACTCAGAGTTTTAATTGTTTTGGCGGGTACGCCTGCAACAACTTGGGATTCGGATACGCTTTTGTTGACGAGCGCCGAGGCTGCCACAAATGCTCGGGGTCCAATCTCCACTCCCCCGAGAACCACAGAAGCCGCACCCAAAAAACTCCCTTTCCGGATAATTACTGGATCAGTACTACTCGGAAAATGTTGTTGAAGCGGATGATCTGCGTAGCCCACATTCAGATGGGTGAGGACCAATACTCTCTCTGCCAAAGTGACCTGGTCTTCGAGAGTTAGCGGCGCGGCAAGATCCAGCAAGCTTTCGTCACCAATGAAGCAATCGTTCCCCATTGTGAGTCCGGCGAAGCCTGTTCGGTAGTAATTGAAGAACTTTACAGAGTGCATCACGCAGTTCGAACCAATCTTTGCACCCAAGAGTCTCAAGAATGGAATCCGCAACTGTGAAACGGGCAGTGAACGATAAACGAGATAAAGCAATGTAAAAATCCCGTAACGAAATGCCGCTTTCAAACCTATTGCTCTGAGTGCCTTCATGTGAGTAGTCTAGCAGCTAATTTTTCATAGCCCAATCGACAAAGTAAGGGAAATCGGTGTCTAACGATCAACCGCTCGAAGTATCGCTCATCCTGCCCTGTTACAACGAGATGGAACACATCGAGGAGTCCACTCGAGCGATTTCTGAATACATGGCTCTCACATTTCCCAGGGGGAGCTACGAAATTATTCTTGTCGACGATGGCAGCTCTGACGGAACGCGTGAGTTCCTAAAAAAAATGTTGAAGTCCAATATTTTTAAAGTCGAACTCAATCCTAAGAATCTGGGTCGTGGAGGAGCAGTAAAACGAGGGTTAGAGCTGGCACAGGGAAGCATTTATGGATTTATGGACATCGATCGTGAAGTTTCTGAAGTCTATCTTCCACAATTGGCAAAAAGCATTCGAAGTGGTGCTGACCTAGTGGTGGGGCGTCGAACCTATACTTGGACATACAATCCTTTTAGTCTGATCAGACATATTGCCTCTGTGGGGTATCGACAGTTCACAAAACTATTTTTGAAACAAATCGTTCAAGACAGCGAGGCGGGTTATAAGTTTTTCTCGAAGCGAGCTCGAGATACTATTTTGAAAATGTCGAAATTCGACAACTGGTTTTGGGATACAGAGTGCGTGCTCATCGCTGATATGTGCAGAATGACCTATGAAGAGATCCCAGTTCTTTTCATTAGAAATCCTAAGAAAACTTCTACAGTGAGACTTTTTCACGACATTGTTCAGTATTTACGAGCAATCTCGCAATTCAAGAAATTACGAGCCGTAGGTTCTTATGAGTGCGAATAAATTTCTTGAAACGGTTCTAGATCACTCGATCCCGTACCATATTGCGCAGAATGTTTTTGCTCCGGGGCATCAATTCAGCATCGTTAAACATATTCGCAAGAATCTGGCGGCCCTTCCGACGGGAGAAAAAATTTTGGACGTGGGCTGTGGACCAGCATCCTGGCTCTGGCGAGCAGATCTTAAACCCACCGGGTTAGACCATTCAGAGAATTACGCGACCTCTTGGAAGCAGCGCTCGCAGGAATATGTAGTGGGTTCTGCTGATGCGTTACCATTTGCAAATCATTCCTTCGATGGGATTTGGAGTATTTTTCTTTTTCATCATCTGACGGACGAACAGGTTCGGCATGCATTGAGTGAAATGGAACGAGTGTGTAAGCCGGGTGGATATATTTCTATCTTCGATGGTATCTATCCAGATCGATGGTGGCAGAATCCAGTCGCTCATGCGATCCGTCGTGCTGATCGTGGGCAGTTCATGAGACTTGAGCGGGACCTTGAAGCTCTTTTTCCGAATCAAAGTGCTTGGACCTTTGAGCGTTGGACTTACTGCCTGACTGGGCTTGAGATGATTTCAGCAACCCGTATCTTGGCTAGCTAGAATTACTTCGGCGCGTAAATCGACAGAGTCGACGCTTCTCCGTTACAGCAGCTTGTCGCAGGGACCTTTGCAACAAGTCGGTAGTTTTTCGGAAAATCAATTCCTACCGCTTTCCAGCAATCTTGTACGTAAGGACTGACTAAGTGAGGATTTCCTGACCAAGTGCTGAGAAGGAGATAGGAGGACGAAAGATTTTTTAGCTCGCTATTTTTCAGGGAGACACACATCTGTTGTTCTCGTCTGGCGTAGTAAGGGTTTCCAGGAGAAATGCCCCCCATCATATAGACATAGATGGGCATAACCGCACCCCACTCAATCAGGGGATCTCCCTTTTTTACACCCGCTCTTTTCAAACCGTCTTGTACCTGTTCCAAAACTTTCAGTCTTTCTGGAGTAAATTTCATACGAGAAAGCCAAGGGTTCGTTGAAAAATTTAAGGTATGTGCTGTCAATGCGTAGGCATCGGATTTAAACGAATCTACGGTGAGCTGAGCACTAACTAGTACCCAGGTGACCGAAATAGCTGCGATGCCTGCTTCGACTAAGAGGTACTGACCCACCAAACAGGCGAGGAGCCAAATCAGAGCAAACCAGGGTGCTAGGCCGATGGTGATATGTCCCATGATGTTGACCGCGGTTCCGAAAGATCCAGCAAACGGCAGAAAAAATAAAAAGGTCAAGACAGCGTAGATTTCCATCCGATTCGAAGTGCGAATGGAGGTGAGCAGATTTTTTTTAGGAACCGCAGCTAGTAGGGCCAAAAGTGTGGCGATGAGAATCAGAAAGGGTCTTGTCCAAGAATCAAAGACTCGGCCCGGAAGATATTTTCTGAGCAGAAGATACTCGATGGTAAAAATCCCTACCACTCCTCCGGCTATCAATACTACCGAGGTCTTCTGCATTCTCCGGTTGGCGGGTCCCAGGAGGTTTTTGGTGAGAAGATAGATTCCATAATAGACGGGGGAGAAATAGAAAAAGGCGACACCTATCGCACGAAGAAAGTCTAAGAAGTACGTAACCAATCTACTTCCAGGCTGATAGTCTGGCATTGCCATGACAATGTTTCTGGATCCTTCGGCGATATGGGAGGTCCATGTCGGTAAATCTTGAATGAATAAGAAATAACTGACCAGCGCTAGGAGAACGCCACCGAAAAAATATCCGGCCGATTTCAATTGGGATTTATGAAAAAGAACGGCTACCCCGGCCAGTCCAAGAAAGATGATTCCCGAAGGGACTTTCGAAAAAAAACCGAATCCCGCAAAGAAGCCAGAAATTAAAAGCAGGCCGACGCGCTGGGGTTTTGAAAGTCCCAGGAGGAGGAGGCCGCCAGCCGAAAGTAAAAAGAAACTGGTCAATGAGTTGTAAGAGAGGCCGGGAAGGTCAAATGAGTAAGTAAAGAAGCTTCCTATTCCTAGCGTAAAGAGCAAAACGGGAAGGTTCATGAGGACCGAATGACGGTAGAGGTTCTTTCTTTCCTTGATCCAGCTCCAGAAACCCAGAGTCAAAAAAATAGAAGATGCAATGACGGCCGCCAATTTTAAGAGACGGAAAGTGACGATGTCCGCATTTGCCCAGCCAAGTAATCGATAGACAAAAAAATGAACGATGGAGTGAGCTTCGCTCATCCCTTTCATAAAGGCGGCTTCATTGGGGTGCTGCGCCCAAAGGAGATATAAGAACTCATCCCCGCCAAGTGTTTCAGAATTACGAGTCAGCCCATAACAAGCGATGAAGAATACGTAGCCTAAAAATAAAGTGCCGAGTGCGACGATTGGGAACTGCGAATTCACGTAGGACCGGAGTCTTTTTACAAGATCAGATGTGGCCATAGATTTTTTCTAAGAATTTTTTAGAAACAGGCGCCATGGAATTCTCTAAGCTGAAACTGCTGAGTTTATTTCGGGGAACAAGATGAATTTTCTCATATTCCTCCGAACTTGTCAGAAGCGAGTCTAGGCTCTTCAGGGAGATCTCGATGCCGATGTCTAAAGTTCCTAAAGTTTCATCTTCGACGAGAGCAAAGGGTTTCAGATCTTGAACGGCGTTGCCTGCTAGGCCTGTTTCTTCTTCTAGTTCTTGAAGGAGCTGTTGAAGGAAGTCCACGTTTCCATCACTTCGAATCTTGTCTGAGGTGACTCCTCCAGCAGGAACCAGTTCCCAAACACCTGCTTCTGTCTGAACCGTTTGCGATCGTTTTCCCAGGAGGATCGAGTCTTGGTAGGAAGCTAGACCGGTTACGGCAAGAGCCCTCAGTTTCATTTCAGATCTGAGAGTTGAATCCAAGCTTTGAGCTAAGAAGTATTTATACTCGCTGGAAGTAACAGAAACGCTAGCGGGGCCAATAAAATCGACAAGTAGGGTGGTACCGTTAAAGAGGTGTTCACCGCGTTTTGCTTTCTCTCTTTCCCAAAGGGTATCCACACGCTTTTCGACAGAGCTCTCCCAAAGTTTTTTCTGATTCGTCGTGTGAACTGAAAAGGGGAGAGTGATCGGATAGGTTTTAAGTGCCATGGGGATCATCACCAAGGAGGGGAGTCAGTTCCTGCAACGACTTTAAAGATCCCTCTGCACCAACAAGGAACGTCTTGATTCCGGCGCTCGTAGCAGACTGATACCCGGTTTGAGTGTCTTCCACTGCGAGAGAGAGAGGGGCGGTTGTATTGGCTCGCTGAAGTCCTAGCAAATAGGGATCTGGAGCAGGCTTTCCGTTTTGAATCGATTCTAGACCCACCACGCAGGAAACAAACCGGTCCAGGTTCCGCGATTTTAACCACTCCAGGGTTAAGGTCTCCAGATTGGAAGTGACAACTCCGCAGGTCCAGCCATTTCTCACCGCTGTTTGAAGCAAAATTTCTGCACCCGGTTTAGCCGGGACAGACTGATAAGCCTTTCTCACCAAGTTCATATATTTCTCAATGAGAGAATCGACCGACTCAGGCAAGGCGTAAGTGGCCTTGAGCGTGCGAATGACTTCGAGGAGGCTCGGGCCATTCAGCGAGTTGAATTCTTTTTCTGAACCGGATTTTCCAGTAGACTCCAAAAATTCATAATAGACCGACTTAAGAGCATCTAGGCTATCCGCCAACGTTCCATCGAGGTCTAAGAAGAGTCCTCGCTTCCTGGATCCAATCGGGGAGTGAAGCAGATAGATGTCGCAGACTTCACCGGTATCTGGAATTAGCTTCTGCCGTTGATCGAGAACTTGATAGCCACTGTTCTTAAACGCTCGAAAAGAGCCCGTGTTTTCTTTGCGAACTTCCGCAACAACATAGTCCATTCCGGCTTTCGCCAGGTATTGATTTGCAAGTTTCAGAGCATCGGTGCCAACGCCTCTACCTCGTTCTGCAGGATTGACATTGATAGAGATATCGCAGGAGTTTCCGTGGAGAGCGTACGGGTGTTGAATGGATTTAAATCTGAGAAAGGCTAAACGCTTTCCATTCTCAGTTACAAAAATGGGCGGAGCCTTTTCGAAATTGAAGTACTCGTTTTTATATTCGTTCCAAAATCTTTCCCAAGTTTTAGGCTCATGATGAAAGAACATGGCCAAAGTTTCAGGATCATTTCGCCATTTCAGAATCAGTAGAGCATGTTCTTCAGTGGGTAGACAGGGCTCAATGGTAAGGCTTTGCTTCTCAAGCATAAGGATAAACTCGAGCCCGAGCTACTTTCTCAGACGGCCAGTTTTCCCACCGAAGTTTTTGATAGGTGGTTCGTTTCGAGAAGTCCTGCGGAATAGATGGTGCTCTCCCACTTCGGATCTGTGGCACGTACATTTCTAACAGGTGTTTTTCGAGTTCCATCGCCTCTCGATAGAGATCGGTTGCATTTGCCTCCCGAGGATCGAGGTTTCCACAAAGCTGTCCTATCAACGGTCCGGTGTCCATTCCTCCATCGAGCCAGAAGAGACTCACTCCGGTACGTGGAACATCGTGAAGAATGACATTTGCGATAGGTGTGGGACCTGCTCCTTCGGGCAATAAGCTCTCATGAATTCCAATCACCGGGCAGATGCTCAGGAGTTCTTTGCTGTAAACCTGTTGCCAGCCTAAAGAGTAAATGAAATCGGGCTTTAAACTTTTGAACTCGGCAATGTGATCGTTAATGTTTCTTTGGACAGTGAGTTTTTTTACTTGAGATGAAAATGGGAATTGAGATTCGTCGATCATGTCGACACCTTCCCATCCCGGACTTTGCGGGCCTCGGGTAACCAGAAGAAGGATTTCTTCTCCCAGACTGTGAAGAACTTGGGCATTCGAATAGGTGCTCTCAATGCCGCCGATGACAATAATCCGAGACAAAGATTACTCCTCAGTTCGTCGAATTAAATGAAATGCCTCTGCATATTCCAAACCCACTTCAGATCCTCTTTTTCGAGAGAGGTATTCCAACGCTTCAATGCTTCTGGGGTGGGGGTAGGGTCTTTTCTCAGAAGCATAGTAACTCAGGGCTAATTTCTTCTTATCGATGGAACCCTTGATGTTCACATAAACATTGGGACGAAAGGTGCGTTCTTCGCTCTGCCAAGATCTTTCGGTGGATGAAGGAACTTCAAAGGAAAGAATTTCTTGAGGTGCAAACTCACCCGGACTGCTTCTGGCCGCCATCATGACAGAATCAAAAGCAATCGTGTGGTCCCAATTATAGTCCCCAGGATGATGAGTGAAGATCGTGGTGGGTCTCACTTCTTTCAAAACAGTGAGAATTTCTTGGGACACGTCCATTCTGCTGACGGTGTCCATTCGATTGTCGGGAAAGCTTGCTCGGAAAACCTTCTTAAAGCCGATTGCTGCAGTGGCTTTGTCGATCTCGGCACCCAGTTGAGTCGTTTCTGTTTCCACGGCTTTCAGGGTTGCGGCGTCCGGTTGGGAGGAATAACGTCCGGCTACCCCCTTGGTCAAAATCAGGAGGTAGGCTTCCCAGCCCTGGCTCACTCGTTTTGCTACGGTTGCCCCACAACCTAAGACTTCATCGTCGGGGTGGGCCGCGACTACTAATAGTTTGTTCTTTGCTACCATGTGATTTTTGATTAACTTAATCCCCGTAAATTAGCAACCTGACTATCTTAGTGGAGTATGAGATAACAAAGCCATGAACAAAGCCTTAATCATTATTGGCGGAGGCGGGCATGCCCGAGTACTGGCGGATTTGCTTGCACAGTGTCAGCGCCAGGTCCGGGGCTATACTGATCTCTCAGAGACCTCACTCTCTTCAAGTGTTTCCTATCTTGGAACCGATGAGGCCCTCGTTCAACTGCAGCCAACGGAAGTCGAGTTGGTGAACGGTGTCGGGAGCACTTCCGATACCAGTGTTCGGGCTAAGATTTTTGAGATTTACCAGGCTAAGGGATTTCGGTTTGCGACGCTCGTTCATCCGTCAGCCATTTTGCCTCTGAAGTACCAGCTGGGCGAGGGCTCTCAAGTCATGGCGGGGGCAGTGATTCAAACCGGTGTTGAGATTGCAGTGAACTCGATTGTGAATACCCGGGCTTCCATCGACCATGACTGTCAGCTTGGAGCGCATGTCCACGTGGCGCCTGGTGTCACGCTTTCCGGAGGTGTGGTGGTCGGCGATCGAGCCCATATCGGAACTGGAGCTTCCGTGATTCAGGGAATTCGAATTGGGTCAGGAGCTATCGTTGGAGCCGGTGCGACAGTGACCCGAGATGTTGCAGATCGCACGGTCATTAAAGGGATTCATTGATGCAGGATTTTAAAAAGCTCCTCTATTTTCTAGATTCCCGTGAGAAGAGTAGGGCATTCCTCCTCGTATTTTTGATTTTCATCGGTGCGTTTCTTGAGACGGTGAGTATCGGACTTTTTTTTCCATTCGTTGCACTCGTGAATGATCCGGCGATGATTGAATCCAGTCAAAAGCTGAATGCTCTCTATAAATTTTCTCGTGTGAGCTCTCCTTCCTCTTTTCTCATTTTCTTAGGTTTGGGAATGGTAGGCGTCATTCTTTTTAAGGGATTATATCTGGGATTTTTGTCTGAAATTCAGGCTCGATTCCTGGTGAACCGCCAGCTTTCGTTCGAACGTCGAATTCTTGGAGCCTATCTTCGTAGCCCCTACCTTTTCTTTCTGAATAACAGCCCAGTAGAGCTCACGCGTAAAGTGAGGACCGCTCAAAGTGTCATTATCAGCGTGGTGATGCCGCTTCTGCTCGTACTCAGCGAAATTTCTGTTCTGACTGTTGTGATGGTCATGTTGTTCGTGGTTCAGCCGTGGCTGACCTTAGGATCCATTGCCTTCCTGGGTAGCCTGACAGCGGGTTTGTATTTTCTGGTTCGCAGACGAACTCGTGAGATCGGAGAACAACAAGCCTTTCACGACAAGCAGCTTGCCAAGTGGTTGGAGCAGACCTTCTCTGGAATTAAAGAGATTAAGGTTTTGGGTTGCGAGAACTTTTTTTCGGAATCGGTACTTCGCCACAGTGATGGATTTTGTCACGCCAGTCGGGTCAGTTACACCATTAGTCAGTTTCCGCGCCTGTTTCTGGAGACGCTCGCTACTGCTGGCCTGACTCTCTATGTACTGAGTGTGCTCTTGTCTGGGCGCGACCCTCGTACCATTATTCCGAGCTTGGCACTGTTCGCTGTCGCAGCGTTTAGATTGATGCCCTCCTTTAATCGAATCGTGAATGGATTGATTGCAGCTCGACAATACATTCCGCGAATCAACGATGTTTACAATGACATGCAAACATTGGAGGGGGCGAGATTGACGGGGCAATCGGCTTTCGTGAAAGAGCCCCGTCGGAAGTCTCCTTGGACGATTTCAAAAGGAATCGAATATCAGAATGTCACCCATCGCTATCCTGGGGAGCGGGGTACTTCGCTCGAGGGCCTGAGTCTTTCCATTCTTTGTGGGCAGTCTGTGGCTTTTGTCGGGCAATCTGGGGCTGGTAAATCTACGGCGGTCGATGCGTTACTGGGCCTTCTTCCGATTGAGCAGGGAAAAATTCTTGTAGATGGGATGAACATCGCCGAGTGCCTTGAGGATTGGCAAAGCCAGATCGGCTACATTCCTCAGACGATCTATCTCTCCGACGACACCATTCGGAAAAACATTGCCTTCGGGGTACGGGATCAAGAAGTCAGCGAGGAACAAATTTGGCGTGCACTCAAAGACGCCCAATTGGATGAGTTCGTACGTTCGTTGCCCAACGGCCTTGAAACGGAGGTCGGTGATCGAGGTGTGCGACTTTCCGGTGGTCAACGGCAGCGTATCGGAATTGCTCGAGCGCTCTATTTCGATCCGAAGGTTTTGGTTCTAGACGAAGCGACATCGGCTCTCGACAATGACACTGAAAAAGCAGTGATCCATGCGATAGAGCGCTTGAGAGGAAAGAAAACCATCATCGTGATCGCGCATCGATTGAGCACGGTAGCGCGTTGTGATCAGCTCTACTTTTTCCAAAAAGGTCGTTTAATCACTCAGGGCACTTACCAGGATCTTGTAGCTCAGCACGCCGATTTTAGGCGTTTTGCGGCTGTTTAAGGCTAGTTGTGGGTAAGCTTGGTTTCGCGTGTAGCGAGATCCATCACTAGGGTAGTGGAGTTTCCATAAGCATCGCAAGTTCCGACGCCTATCCTTTCAATTTGATTGAGGTGGAAGGTCTGTCCATCTAAGGTGTAGCTCCAGAGATGTCCCGATTCCTGAAAATCAAGATTGTCATGATGGTACTCGCCAGCTTTTGTCTTTAGGGCAAGGAAAGGTTGGGGTCCGAAGGGCTTCATGTCGGATCGAATGAAAAGTCGATTTCCTTCGAACTCAAACCGAAGTTTACAAGGCGGCGTGGGTTTGAGTTGAAGCGCCAAGCGCATTGCCTCTTTGGCTTCGCAATACTTGAACTTCACCTTTGGAAAACGGGATGCTGCTGAGCGGATCATTTCGCGAGTTGCGTCGATTTCAGAGCGCATGTCTCTAAAGTCATGATTGGTGAAAGCCAAAATAGTGGGCTTTCCTGAGCCCGCTTCTTCAAAGGCTTGATCGACATGGGGTTGTTCGAGCATTCGTAAGCGCGAGCCCGGCATGTTCAAACATCGAGTAATCCAGCGGCGGCAGTTTCCCGGTTTTTGATAATCATCATGATCAGGGTGATAGGGCTGCCAATTTCTAGGAGCCTGCCTCCAATCCCCGTATCGACCAGCCGCCAGATCTCGTTGATTTGCAAGTTTGGAGTCATCGACGGCTTGGCTCGAGAAGTCGAAAGGAACATATTGTTCTAAAAACCAGTGGCTGTCTGGACGTTCGCAGTGGAAGCCCGCTCGAAAAGCTGCCGGAAACCAATTGTGATCGATGATTCGACGAGAGAGAATTTCGAACAGGGAGTTCGAGTTTGAAAAGAAATGCGTAGCGCAGACATTGGCGGCTTTACTAAAGGGCACGGGGTGATAATGAAAATGCAGGGCGTCTTTAGATTTCGGATTTGATCGATCGACCAAATTTTTATAGTGCTCAAATACTTTGCCGTAGCCCAGTTCACGTCGCCGCGGATTATCTTTGAATCCCACTAAATCTAAACAATGCCAGTTAAATATCCATCCGTCTCCGAAGGAGTCCGGCAAGAGATTTCTAAAATGAGCCGAGGTCACTTCTTCGAGCATCGCATCGATTTTCTGCCAACTGTCGTAGTAAGTGATGTTGTGAGGTGAAAACACTTCCGCAACATCCTGCTCTTTTCCACCGAGATTGATTTGTTTTTTTTGGATGGCGAGAAGATTTTCTTCGGTAGCCTCAAGCTCGATATTGAAAATAGATTTCAGTCGTTCAAACGTCGCTGTGATCGGTTCGTAAAGAGGACCCTCTGTATCAATGCTGTGAACGATGTAAACAGTTTCAGGCATGGTGCGCCAAGTAACCCCGACCTTTGTATTTCAAAAATGCGTACGGTTTCGCATTTCCGGTGAGTGCATCTACTTTGATCACAAGGCTCGCCCCCTTGGGGTCGAAGGATTTCAACTGGGGAGGGGCAATTGAGAGCAGTCCAGTCCCGTAAGGCTTTAGGTGCAACTGTTCTTTATGCAAGATCTGAGCATTCTGTCTTATTTCAACGTCAGATAGGATAGTTTTTTTCCCAGGATTCGTGAAATATAAACGCATTTTTTCGAGACCATGAGGCATGATTCCCGAATTACTGATCCAGTTTTGAATGGGACGGTTCGGTTTAATCCAACCCTTCATGAATCCGGGGATTCCGAAATAAGAGCCATTGTAGGATTCAATACAGTGACTGCAATTGATACCGCCCTCTTGAGTTTCCCAAGTTACAAAATAGTGGGACGAAACCATACGAAGTTTATTGGCTGTCAGCCGAGATCGGATTGCCTTGGACAGTTCTGCGTTGACGACGACCATTCCAAATGGGGATTCGATTCCACTGAGGGCTTCATCGACGTCTATGAAGCTGCAACCATGGCGTTCCAAAGTCCGATGGAGAATTTTAAGTAGGACACCGTCTTGAGAGAAGAACTGAATTTTGAAATCCACCGGGTCATCATATTGCGGCAAAAACGGGCTGATAATGTTGTTCAAATGGATTCGAGTTTTTACGCCCTCGGTGCGAACATAAGCATTCGTGTATCCAACAACTCGAATTTGATTGGTGAAATCCAAGTACTTATATCCAACGCGATCAATAAACTGTCTGGCGGTGTTCATGTTCATAGGGAGTCCTGGATGAATTGAACTGCGGAGTAGCGTTGCTTTGGAGACACTCCAATAATGTAGCGAGTGGGCACCACACCGTGTTCAATAAAATAAGTTTTGTTCTTCGTATTTTCTACGATTGAAAATGGGAGCAACCCCACATCCAACGCGGTTCCAATGATGTTTAAAAATGAGGGAGTTTCGGTTTGATTCAATCCAGCTCCGATTTCGATGAGTCGAAAATCAAAAGCAGGAACGGTTTCAGAACTCTTTGAAACAAGATTTCCTTTCTCATCATAAACGGAAATGACCGCTCGGGCCGCGTCAGTGTAATCGAGATAAGGAGCAAAATTATAGTTTAGGACATACGATCGGTGGTGCTTGCTGACAATGCACTTAGCGCCTTGAAATAGGCAGCTGTTCGGTTCAGCCGCATTTTGCCTCACACGGTTGATGAGCGGTCCCTGGTATCCCACCGCCATCGCTGGAACGCCTGTTGAGTCTAGATAGTCTACGAAACAATCGCTCCCTTTTTGCTGAGCAAAGAGGGCATTAAGGGGCATGCTTAAAGGCGCATCATACGCCTTCGTACTATCCACATAGTCCTTCGGGACCATGTGGATAATGACCATTCTCGTTTGGCCATTGGGCTGATCCTGAAGTCCCGCCTTTTTAAACACATCTTCTTGATGAACGGCAAGCATCTCCCCTGGTTTGATGGTGCCGACGGGAATTGGAGCAGCGTTCATTCGTTTGCCAGAGTAGTAAATGGAAGCAACAGCAATATAATCCCCGGCGGTTCGATTAAATGAAGTCATGTGAAACTTCAGACTAAAGGAATCCATTAGAGCAATGGGGCAGAAGCGTCCTAATAAAGGGGAGAAAAGTTCCGGTTGTTTGCTCATTTAGTGGCAACCTCGCTTAGGATGGACTGTCTCAAGGGTTCTGGTGCTCCCACAACTTCTTTGACTACTTCTAAAAAACGTTCGGCGACGTGTCCGTCCGGCTGTACAAAATAGTATTCGCGACAGGTTTTTCTGCCGGCGATTTGTTCAGGGGGCACGGTGTAATGGCCTTCATTCCAAAGTTTCAACAAACTCGTCATGCGCTCAGGAGAATCTAGAACTTCAACAGCCCCACTTTTATGAAGGGGCATAATGTCGTAGTCGGGGTTCACGTCAGCACCAATGTTCCAATAGAGGTAGAAGAGGGGTTTGTCGGTGAACATGGCTTCGATGGTCGCTGTGCTTTGGAAACCAAAGATGAGATCGCAATAATGGATCAGCTCTTCGCATGGAAATTGGCGATCTAGAGCGACGATGTTTTTTAGTCCAAGGCGAACTGTTTCATCAATAAATTCTCGATGAAAATCCTGAACGTGTCCCATTTTGTAAAAGAGTAAAATATCGGGATTCTCTTTTGCGAAATCTAGAAACTCTTTTTCACAGGAGCGAAGGAGCGGTAGCCAGTCACTCTTGATGTTGGGAAACACCATGGGCTCAATGTAATTTTTCTCACCGAACGTTAAGAAGAGGATCTTTTTCTTAAACTTGTTCCACTCTTGATACCGGAGATCGTTAAACTTATAGAAATTCGGGTGCCACATGTCGGAACGAAGTTCACCGACGATTTGGATTTTTTTAAGAGTTCGACTGGTTTCAGCAGCAATTTCATAAGCCTGCTGGTGGAGATCATTCGCTGTAAAAACATAGTCCACTTCAGCAGCGCGATACTGCTTCCAGATCTGGCCGCAGCCCACGGCAGTTCCAATGCTATGCGTCCCTTCCCGCTCACAGGTGGCCCACTTCACGCCCATCTCGCGAGCTACAACAATAAGTTCGACCACATAAGAATCAAAAGAGCTTCCAGAAATCACTAGGTCTGGATGGATTAAGGTACTGATAATACGAAAGGTTAGTCGAACTCGCTTTCGGTAGATATTTCGATTTTCTTCATTGTCGGGATGAAAATAGCGTTCGAAGTTATTGACGTATCGATGTTTCATTCCTAGTCGTTTGGCATATTCATAATTGAATGGATCGAAGATAACATTTTCAATATGGAAGCATTGGATGGGGAGTTCAAAATAAGAGACTTCATGAGAATTTTTTTCTGCAACCCTGAGAAGGTGCTGAAAGCGCCGATCGCCTTCTACAGTGACGAAAACAACCTTGGGATTAAAACCCTGCATCCTAAGTTTGAGATAAGGAATAAAGCGTTTACGGTTCTGTATAAAAAACCAAAATGGACTGAGCACATAAATGTCGAAGCCAAACTTGGATAAGAATTTAAGACCAGTATAATGAGGCGGGTTGTAGATCTTTCGAAAGAGATATCTACCTGGAATTTTTAGTAAATTTTTGAGCATTCTCATGGCTACGGTTATAATACATTTCAGGCCTTTTTGAAGGCCTTATTCTTCGATGAGCTGGTCTGCGTCAAAGTCGCGCGTCACCCTTTGTCCCAGATATTCCCAGAAGCGAATGGGAGAAATTCCTGTTCCTGGACGTTTTACTCCCAGGTTCTCTTCAGTAAAAATCTCGCCTCTTTTCACGGGCTTTAGAGCGACCAGACTTTTTCTTACCACCTCTAAATTTTTCACCTCGGTAGCTGCTGGAGCTTTCACGCCGTTACCTAGGGCGGCTTCTACCTGCCGTATTCCTTGAATCATGGCTTTTAGCTCGGCTGGCTCCAGAGACGCCTGGTGATCCGGGCCAGGAAGTTTGCGATCCAGGGTGAAGTGCTTTTCAACCACTATGGCACCCAGTGCAGTCGCGGCAATGGGGATATTTATTCCGGGGGTGTGATCAGAAATACCCACGTTAACTTTAAATTCCTGTCGAAGAGTTTCCATGGCACGGAGGTTGACGTCGCTAAATGCCGCCGGGTATTCGGTCGTGCATTGGAGAAGGGTGACGTTCTTGCGCAATAGAGCTACAGCTTGATCTGACTTCCACGTCGATCGAATTTTTTCTGCAGTCGGTTGATCCGTTGCATTGAAATATCCAAAAGCCAAAATCGCCAAAGCTTCCTCGACCTCAGCTAGATGACTCATTCCAGTGGAAAGGATGATGGGCTTGCCCGTACGTGCAGCCTTTAAAAGATAGGGAGCATTTGTGATTTCGCCCGAAGGAAGTTTTAAACGAGAAACTTTCATCTCATCTACGAGGAAGTCGATGCCGTCATGATCGAAAGGCGTCGACATGAATTCAATTTTTCGGGAATTGCAGTGCGCCTGAATTTTGTGATGAGCTTCATTGCTGAGCTCAAGTTTCTTTAGCATTTCAAACTGGGATTCTGCCGAGTCAGTAGTTGCTAACTGATAGTTGGACTTCGGAGCTTTACGCACCACGAGTTTGTTTGCCTGAAAAGTTTGAAACTTAACGGCGTCGGCCTGTGCGTCTGCAGCTGCATCTACCAGCTCGAGTGCCATCTGGACTGAGCCGTTATGGTTGACGCCAGCTTCAGCGATGACAAAAACGTTTTTCTTCACAGAATGTCCTTGAGCAGAACAAAGCTTTCGGCTGCTAGGACACCGGCCGCAGCTCCCCGGAGTGTGGCTAACGCGCGAACGGTTTCCTCCGATCGCGGAAATGGAAACTCCCCGAGTTCTCCTTGGTAGAGCTGCAGGATTTTAATTTTACGTTCGAGGTACGATGAAATATCGACGAAGGTGTTCGGCTGAAACGCTTGAGCAGTCGTGCTCAGTCCGAAATCAGTCTCTGAGAGAGTTTCATAAGCGAGCACGCGTTTGACCGAAGGATAGCGAAACCATTTTGTGCAAGCTGCAGTCGCTTCAAACGCTACGCGATGATCCGAGTGCACGTCGGATTCATGAGGAAGGTAAATCGTATGCGGCTCTACCTTCTTAATGATATTTGAAATCGTACCGACTAGTTCTGACAGGGGTAGGGCATCGAGTTGAGTGGCCGGTAATCCTGCTTCGTGTACTTGAGAAAATCCAAACGCTTTACTCACTTCCTTGATCTCCGCTTTTCGGCGATTCAAGCGTTCCGGAGTCATGCCGGGTAAGCCATCTCCTTGCGTGAGCAGAAGCCAGTGAGTCTCGTCCCCATCCGCTTTGTGACGGAGCAAGGTTCCGCCGCATCCCAGCGATTCATCATCGGCGTGTGGTGCCACAACGAGAATACGTCTCACAGATAAGCTCCTTCTTGGGGAAGATTTACAAAATCATGTTCGACTAACCGAACTGCATTTTCTCCGCACATTACCACGATTTCTCGGCCATCCACTTTCAAAACCTTGCCGGGTTCGGCATTCGACGGGGCCTTGGGTTCAAGCTCGGCACGCCAAACTTTGACCTCGGCCCCTAGACTGACACAGTGGGCTCCAGGATAAGGTCGTGTGAGAGCACGCACGAGATTACGCACCGAACGGGCTGGCATTCGCCAATCAATCTGGCCATCTGCCTTGCTTCGTTTTCGCCAACTCGTCGCTTGGGAGTTGTCCTGAGGAATGCGGGGATAATCACCCTGAGAAAGCTGGGCAGTAAATTCAGTGATCTGAGTTTGGGCAACGGTGATCAGCTTTTTGTAGAGAGTAGCGGCATCATCGTTTTCCAAGATAGTCACCTTCTTTTGGCTTAGGAGATCCCCCGAGTCCGCACCGGAATCCATAAAGAAGAAGGTAGAAGCTGTCTGAGGAAGACCCAGAGCTAAGGCCCAAATAATCGGATGACGTCCGCGATTCGCGGGAAGTTCGGCGGGATGGTACCCGACTACGCCCAGTCGGGGGATTGAAAGAATGTCGGATTTTAACAAGTACGACCAGCCGAAACAGTACATCACATCAGGGTTCTTGGATCGCAACCAGTCTGCCAGGATGCTGGGGTCGGCCTCGTCAGCAAAAAATACATCGATTCCTTTTGAGCGGGCTATCGGTTCTAGCGAAGCAAAATCTGCGTTGAATTCCGATTGCCGGCGAGTCACTACTCCGACCACCTCGGCCTGTTTGAGTGTCAATAAATGTTCGAGGGCCGCCCGGCTGAACTCTACACATCCCATGAAGATGATTTTCATGGGGAGATCTCCTGCTTGAGGTCAAAAAACTTTTTCATGAGCACGCCGTCGAGAGAAACTGATTTCAGCTGCTCCTTAATGCGCCGGGAGGCGTTTCCGCTACCGTAGGGAGAATCCACCTTCGCCAATTTGCTCTGAAACGAGGGGGATAGGCTTTGTTCGATCGCTTGAACGATCTCTGCCTTTGTTTCTCCACATGAAACGACGGAGCTTGCAACCAGTCTACCGCGCTGGCGGTCCCCAATATTTACTGTGGGTTTTTTTAAAGCGGGTGCTTCGATCAAGCCACTGGATGAGTTTCCGATAACAACATCGGAGTGACGAATGGCGCTTAAGTAGCGAAGCTGTCCTAGGGAGGTGTGGGCAATGGCGCGGCCTTTGGATTTCTTGACGTAGTCATCAATCAAATCTGCAATAATTTTTCCGTCAGTATCCGAATTGGGTTTGGTGAAAATGATACGCGCGTCAGCAAAGGTATCTAACGCCGCGAGCAGTTCGTGCATAGGTTCCGAAGCACTCGCTTTGTTTAAGGTGACGGGGTGGTAAGTCACTAGGAAGTTTTTCTTACCCAGTTCAAACTCGATTGAAGATTCAAACTCCTTCCGTTCGAGAAGTTTCATCTGGGCGATGTTGTCGAGACCTGGTGCTCCGAAGTTGAAGACGTGTTTCGGATCTTCACCGAGCTGGATGACTCGATGGCGATAGGGTTCGGCAGCCACGAAGTGAAAATGCGACATCTTTGTAACAGAATGTCGGATGGCTTCATCGATGAGACCTTCGGTGGCTTCACCTCCATGAATGTGTGCGAGGGGAATGCGGGCGATCATTGCAGCCTGAGCCGCCGCCAAAATTTCGTAACGATCGCCGAGTACAACGATGACGTCGGGTTTCAGGCGATCGAAGGCCTTTGCAAAACCCTGCGTTGCTTGGCCGAGGGCTTGAGTTACTCCGATTGTGGAATCATCGCTCAAGTCCATCGGAACGCGTTCGTCGATTTGATACCCATCGCTTTCGATGACTTTATAAGTCTCTCCAAAGCGTGCTGCTAAGTGCATCCCTGTAGCAACGATTTGTAACTGGAGCTCAGAGTCACTTTTGATTTCTTTCAGCAGGCAAAGCAGCAATCCATACTCAGCACGTGTACCGGTGACGACACAAATTTTACGCATTTCCGCTCACCTCGCCCACGAGAGAAGGACTGCTTGGAAAATTCAGAATTCGAAGTTCGAGACTTTCCGCTGTCGAAAGATCCATTCTGGGTGCCGATTTGAACATCGGCAGTTTATGCATGAGCGTCCATACGGGACGTGCCAGAATCTCGGCCGCATTTGCGGTCTTCAGAATTTCGTCGCGATATTGGGTGTGGGTGTGATCCAAAATAACCGTGTTGAGCCAGAAATTGCTTTTGGCCCAAGTTGGCGGGGTAAATACTTTGAGGCCTTGGAGACCTGAAAAAATCTTTTCGTATTTTGAGGCCAGCAGTCGCTTGGCCGCCAGAAATCCATCAATCTGCTCGAGCTGAGCACAACCGAGTGCTGCGTTGATGTTGGGCATCCGATAATTATAGCCCAACTCATCATGGTTGAAGAGATAGGGGTGAGGTGACTTCGCCGTTGTAGTGAGGTGTTTGGCTTTTTCGGCAAGCTTCTTGTCGGCCGTAAGAACTGCGCCCCCTCCACCCGTAGTGATGATTTTGTTGCCGTTAAAGCTTAAGGCTGAAACACGACCAATATTCCCTGTATGTCGTCCTTTATAAGTGGAACCCAGCGATTCTGCTGCATCTTCGATCAAATGGATTTTGAAGCGCTGGCAGATCTCGGCGATTGGATCGAGATCCACCGGGCAACCAAAAGTGTGCATCGCTACTAGCGCACGGATTCTCCGACCCGTCTTGCGATTGAAACACTCATTACCTCGTACTTCTGCGATCTCACTCAAATGCTTCAGTAACTTTTCTGGATCAACTCCCAAGGTGCGTTCTTCGCTGTCGACAAAGTGGGGAATAGCTCCACAGTAGCTCACCGCATTTGCCGTTGCGACAAAAGTAAGAGCGGGAAGCAACACTTCATCCCCACGTTCCACTTCGCTGAGCAATAGACAAATATGCAAAGCGGCAGTTCCATTGCAACAGGCCACTGCGAAGGGCGAAGTCGTATATTCTGAGAGCTCCTTTTCGAATCGATCAACGAACTTTCCAGCGGAGGAGACCCATCCGGTGTCGAGGCACTCCTTCACATAAGTCCACTCACTCCCTTTGAAGCTGGGCTGATGGAGAGGAATGGGTTCCTGACTCGGCGGAAGAATACCTCGGAGCGTTTCGATGACCGCGTCGCTAAAGGCTTCTCCACTCATATATTGTAATTGTGTACCTTATATTTTTTAAGATTCTCGGGATCCCGGAACCACGCCACCGTTTCGGTAAGCCCCTTTTTCAACCCCTCACGTCCTGAGTATCGGGGCTGCCAACCCGTGAGCTTTTGAGCTTTGACGTTGGAGGCACAGAGCCGGTCCACTTCACTGTCTTTCGGACGGAGGCGTTGCTCATCCATCTCGATTTCGACTCGGGCACCAAAAATCTCTGCGATGAGTTTAGCGGTGTCGCCAATGCTGATTTCAAAACCGCTGCCAATGTTGACGACTTCGCCAGCGACTTCGTTTGACTTCGCCATGGCGATCATGCCTTGCACGGTATCGGAAATATAATTGAAGTCGCGAGTGGGATGAATGGAGCCGAGTTTGATTTTATTTTCGCCAGAAGCGATTTGAGAAATGATCGTCGGGATCACTGCGCGTGCAGATTGTCTCGCACCGTAAGTGTTGAAAGGGCGGGCAATTGCGACCGGCACTTGAAACGAACGGTAAAACGAAAGAGCCATCTGATCGGCCGCAGTTTTCGATGCGGAGTAAGGCGATTGGCTCTGCAGCGGGTGCTCCTCGGTAATGGGCACTGAAAGAGCAGTGCCGTAAACCTCACTCGTCGAGGTGTGAATGACTTTTGAAACTCCATGCTCTCGCGCTGCTTGCAGGATGTTGAGCGTTCCTTTGATGTTTGTATCCACGTAGGTGTCAGGCGAATGGTAAGAGTAGGGGATGCCAATGAGGGCAGCCAGGTGGAGAACGATGTCACAATCTTGCATCGCGGTTTTTACACCGTGAGGATCCCGAACATCGCCGGCAAACACTTCAATCGATTTTTGAACATCTTTGGGGGCCGCATCCAGCCAACCCCAGGAATTGAAGGAGTTGTAGAAGACAAAAGCCTTCACTGGGTATCCCTCGCGGACGAGGGCCTCAGTCAGGTGGGATCCAATAAAACCGTCTGCTCCAGTAATGAGGACTTTTCTATTCATAACAGGTGGTTTGGACTATATGGATTGGCCTGCGTTGAAGTCAAGCCGCGAACTAGCTCAAAAGGGATTCGGCCTGAACAAAATCCGCTTCGGTATCGATGTCCACAGACCTGCTCTGGGGCATGGCATAGCCCACCGTTCCGGGTCCATAAAAGGACCCTTTTTTCTTCAAATGGTCGGTTGAGGCAACATAGACGGCACCGTTGGGTACAAACGCGGGCGGTAGATGTTGACTACTTTTCTCAAAGTTCTCCCAGCTACCTAGAATCGGCGTCAGGGAACCCGTTTTTTCGAGTTTCACCATCCAGTAAGGCGATTTCGTCACCTCTGTGACCGAGACACAGGGATGGGTTGATTGGTGGCAAAGTTCGATGCATCCATCCATGTCAGCGGCCGTGCGCAAAGGGGAGGTCACTTGGAGCATGACGACGTAATCAAATTCAGCTCCAATCATCTCTATCGCATGAAGAATGGGAGAAATCCCAGATGCCGTATCGGTTGCGAGCTCGGTGGGGCGAGTAAATGGAGCCTCGCATCCATATTTCTTTGCGAGCGAGATGATTTCTTCGCTTTCGGAGGAAAGGATGAGGCGATCAATGAACTTCGATCGACGCGCTTCTTCAATGCTCCACGCAAGCAGCGGTTTCCCTCGGAATGGACGGATATTCTTTCGCGGTAGCCGCTTGGAGCCCAGGCGAGCAGGGATCACGGCCAGGACTTTTTTTCCGTCGATCATAGGCATAAAACCATAGCGCCGGAACAGAAGTCGTGTCAATACGAAGACATGAAGGCCAATGAGCTCTCCAAAATCTGCGTTCTGCCGACGGCCACTTTGCGGCAGGCGATGGAGTGTCTCAACCTGAATTGCAAAGGGATCGTCCTGGTGGTGGATGAAGGACGCCGTTTGGCCGGAATCATCACGGACGGGGACCTGCGCCGCGCTTTTCTCGGTGGGCACGGGGTGGATTCGCCAGTCTCCCAAATTCTGAAACAAAAATCGGATTTGATCCCTAAATCGGTGGTGGCCAAATTAGGTACCGCACCCACGAAGCTCCTGCAGATGATGCAGGAATTGCAAATCCGCCATATTCCGATCATTGATTCGTCCGAGTGTGTGGTGGATCTTGCGCTGCTCGAGGATTTTATTCCGACAGAATCATTGCCGCTTCAGGCTGTGATCATGGCGGGTGGACAGGGGAAGCGCCTTCTTCCGTTAACAGAAAATACGCCGAAGCCCATGCTTCCCGTCGGTGGTCGTCCCCTGATGGAGCATATGATTGTGCAGCTCGGTCAGACCGGCATTCGCAACGTCAATATTTCCACCAACTACCTTTCCAGTCAGATCTCGGATTATTTTGGAGATGGTGAGAAGTTTGGTGTGAAACTTTCTTACGTGACAGAGGACAAGCCACTTGGAACGGCAGGCTCCCTCGGATTATTGGGCCCAAGCGAGGAACCTCTCCTGGTGATTAACGGTGATATTCTCACCAAGGTCGATTTTCGCGCCATGCTTTCCTACCATGTTGAAAACCGCGCTGATCTAACCGTAGCTGTACGCCAGTACGACCTCACTATTCCTTACGGTCTGATTGAATGTGACGGTAATCGTGTCACGGAAGTGCGTGAAAAACCGGCGTTTAAGTTTCTTGTTAATGCGGGCATTTATCTGCTCGAGCCAAGTGTCCTAAAAGAGATTCCGGTCCAGGGTGAGCATTGCGACATGACCGATCTCGTTCAAATTCTGATTCAGAAAAATAAGAACGTGGTGAGTTTTCCCGTCGTTGAATATTGGTTAGATATTGGCCAGGTTGCCGACTACCAACGGGCGCAGGAAGACATGAAGCAACATGCTAGCACCGTTTCCGACTACCCACTTTGAAGTGGCAAGATCCATTTGCATCGGATAGATCAAAATAATGAATCTAAAATTCTATATCGGAGCAGCCAAGGTCCCCCCTGGGATGAGGCTCCTAGAGGTCGAAGACCAAAATAGTTTAGAGAAGCACGCCGCTTGTAGAGTTTGCGGCAGCGAAAACTTTCCTGAGGTGATGAAGCTTCAGTCGAAAAAGGGGTCCGCTTATATCAGTCGCGGGTATTGTACGACTTGTGGTTACTTCGGAACGTACAACTATCTTTCGCAAGCTTGGGTGGATGATTACTATCGTAAGGACTGGTCGAATACTCCACAAACCCTTCAGTATGAGATGGATTCTGTTTGGATCAACGAATGGACCTACTCCTTTATTTCTAAGTATGTTCCCGATAAAAAGGCTTACATCTTGGACGCAGGCGCGGGTTTTGGCACCAGTATTCGGGGATTTGTAAGTAGGGGCTATGAAAATGTTCAGGCCTTAGAACTCTCCGAGCGGAGAGTGAAGGTCCTAAAATCGAAATATCCAGTCGTAGTGGATTCCATTCCTATTCAAAATCTTCAGTCTTCCAAGGTGCTGGCGAAGCAGTTTGATGCGATTTATTCTTGGCATGTTCTTGAGCACCTTTCGCAGCTAAATGAGTGCTTAGAAGTATTTAATCAGTCCATCAAGAATGATGGATACTTGTTTCTAGCCGTACCCAATTTTCAAGACGAACATTTTGGAATGCTCTTGAACCTCTATGTCCATCTTCATTCCTTTCAAGAGAGCACTCTAAAATACCTGCTTTCTAAGTACGGGTTTACACATGTTGAAACTTTGTTGAATAGTGACAGCAAGGGGATTCGGGCTATTTTTAAAAAAACAGGCCCTGTTCAAAAATCGGGTGACGCTTCTCACTTGTTGAGTCCGCAAAAATACAGAGACATTTATCACGATAAAGTTTTTAAGGACTTTCAGCTCATGTATCTGGGGCACCAACCGAAGTGGACTCATAAAAACGTCCTTTTAACTTTCCATCTCGACTCTTCGTTTGCTGGTTCTTGTTTACATGGGTATCCGCTCAAAAAATCTTCGGCGATTGCTTATAAAGAATGGGACAGATCGTCTAATGCCCATCAGAAAAAACCAAACTTCATCAATAGGACTCGTAGAAAGGTTGCCGACAAGTGGATCCGTTACCGTCACGCCATTCCACCGGGAAGCATGCTCTTTGATAGAATTGAAGGCATTCCTGAAGACGTTTCGAATTTTTTATCGATCTACAACACGAACGATCTGATCAAGATGGATTTCATTCACTCGGGTGATCATTTAAAACTTTGGTGTGAATAGTCGGTCATCTTATGAAGCCTAGTCTGAAACAGAGAATCAAAAAAACCGCCTACACCATTGCCTGGTTGCTAGTCCTTCCTTTTGCTGTCTTCTCGAAGCGTATTTACAAATTGGGAATGAATCTTCAGTTTCTCAAAGATTGGCGCGCTTACCCGAACCCTGAATGGTTTAACCACGATTTGGATCTGGTTTTTTTTCAAGACAATCGCCAGTCGCAGTATTTTGAGCGGGGAATCTACGCTTCGGAAATCGTCAGAAACAAAAGAGTCTTAGACCTTTGCTGCGGCGACGGGTCTCTTGCTGCACTCTTTGTTTCTCCTTTGGCCAAGAGTGTCTATTCCGTCGACTATGATCCCTCGGCCATTGCTCATGCGAAGAAGCGTTGGGCTCGGTTTGGTAACTGTGAATTTCATGTGGGGGATATCCGGAAGTTGCAGCTGCAACCCGGCAGTTTCGATGTTTGTCTATTGGATAAGGCTATGGAGTACCTCACAGTGGCCGAGATGAATCAGGTTTTAAAGCTGATCAAATCGAGTCTTGCTTCGGATGGGGTGGTCCACGGATCCTCGACCAAAAAGTCGAATCAGAAAAGCCATCACGAGCACGAGCACGAGTTTCAATCCCTGGTGGAACTAAAGGCCTTTTTAGAACAACACTTTAAGCATGTTCTTGCTTTCGAACGCGTGCGTCAGGATCATACGACGCTTTACTTTAGAGCGAGTGATCAGCCCATTTTTCAGGCCTGGCAGGTCTGAGGTGAGCTGAGAACGACCTTGCCTTCAAGGCCTTGTAATGCCATAAAAATTGCCATGTCTAAGCTTCTTCAATGTGTCTTTGTGATGCCGGCCTACAACGAGCAAGACTGCATCGAGTTAGTCGTCAATCGTTGGCTTGCCGAAGGAAAAAGACTGTTTGGAGACCAGTTCCGCTTGGTGGTCGTAAACGACGGCTCCAAAGATTCGACTGGAGCTATTCTCGACAAAGTCGCCCAGGGTAATTCGATGCTAGTGGTTGTGCACCAAAAGAACGGCGGCCACGGTGCGGCTTTGATCGCAGCCTACCGAAAGGCGCTGAGCTTAGGCACTGAGTATGTTTTCCATGTGGATTCTGACGACCAGTTTATTCCTGCGGATTTCCCGAAGCTTTGGGAAAAGCGAGATGACTCGAAATTTATTTTAGGAAATCGATCTCAGCGTCATGATGCCTTTCATCGTTTGGTCATCACCAGGATCTTGAAGGTCTTTGTTGCCCTTGTTTTCGGCGTTTGGATCGATGACTGTAATGTTCCCTATCGTCTGATCGAAGCAAGGTATCTGAGACAGCTGCTGGATGGGGTTCCGAATACAGTCTTTGCTCCCAATATCTTCTTATCTATTTTAGCAGCCAAACAAGGTCAGAAAACCTTTGGAATTCCGGTCACCCACGAAGATAGAAAAACCGGCCAGGTCTCGATCATCAAGTGGAAGCTGATTTCAGTTTGTCTCCTATCCGTGAGAGAGCTCATTCAATTTCGTCTCGCTCTCTCGGGGCTCGTAAAGAGAATCAATCAGATGGAATATTCTCTTGAAGCGTCCGAATAAAACCAAGTACCTCATTATTGGAGCGGGTCCCACAGGGTTGGGCGCTGCTTATCGCCTGAAAGAGTTAGGGCAATCCGACTTTGCTGTGCTGGAGCGGTCTTCCCACGCGGGCGGGCTGGCAGCGAGCTTTCAGGATGAAAAAGGTTTCACCTGGGACATCGGCGGTCACGTTCAATTTTCTCACTATAAATATTTTGATGACCTGATGGTGAAAGCCTTGGGCGCTGAAGGTTGGTTGACTCACGAGCGAGAGTCCTGGGCGTGGATGTGTGATCGATTTATTCCGTATCCGGTTCAAAATAATATTCGGCACCTGCCTCGGGACCTTTTGTGGAAATGCATTGAAGGTGTAATTGATTGCAACCTGAAGCAGTCGAGTGAACCTCCGGCAAATTTTAAAGAGTGGATCCTTGCGACTTTTGGCCAAGGCTTTGCGGATCTCTTCATGCTTCCCTACAACTTTAAGGTGTGGGCATTTCCGCCGGAAGACCTTGCCTATCATTGGATCGGTGAGCGGGTTGCAGTCACGGATATTAAGCGCACTCTGAAGAACGTCATTCTCGAAAAAGATGATCTCTCTTGGGGGCCCAATAATACTTTTCAGTTTCCGAAGCGGGGTGGGACGGGGGCTATTTGGAATTCTGTAGCCAATTTGGTGGGGTCCGATCGAATTTTCCTGAATTCGGGAGTCCAGAGCATTCATCCCGAATCGAAGACGGTGGTTTTGGGGAGCGGCGAAAAGATGGAGTATGACTTTTTGCTTTCCACGATGCCGCTAGATCTTTTGACCCGTATGGTTCAGCCCGAGCTGACCGATTCTGTTTTAGAGTTGTCGACGCATTTGGTGCACTCCACATCGAATATTGTGGGCTTGGGTTTGAAAGGTCCAACTCCCGACTCTTTGAAGACGAAGTGTTGGATGTACTTTCCGGAAAGTAATTGCCCTTTTTACCGCGCGACAGTTTTTTCGAACTACAGTCCCAATAACGTTCCGGATATTTCTAAATATTGGTCGCTCATGACTGAGACCAGTGAGTCTTCTAAGAAGCCGGTGGATCGAAAGCAATTGGTTGAAGACACGATTCAAGGGTGTATCAACACGCGCCTTATTTCGTCTCGTTCGGACGTGGTTTCCACTTGGGTCTATTCGGCAGAACACGGGTATCCCACACCGTCTCTCAAACGAGATCATGTGATTCGAGAATTGATTCCATTTTTTGAACAGAAGGGGATCTTCTCTCGGGGTCGCTTTGGTGCTTGGAAATACGAAGTCAGTAATCAGGACCACAGCCTCATGCAAGGCGTAGAGTGGGCTAGCCGTATGGTTTTAAATGAACCCGAAGTTACCTGGGTCAATCCGAACTTCGTCAATGCTCAAAAAAGATAGCTCCCTCCTCAATTGGGTTTGGTTTTTTGGAACTGCTTTGGCGGTAGTGTTCATTTCGGTTCCCCATTTGGGTTTTTTTGGGATTGGGCGAAATCTCTTTATTGATGAAGTCGTCAACATTGATGCTGCAGTCAGTTTCTTTCAGCGTGGGTGGATTACCAATCGGTCATCGACAAAAGCATTTGATGAATGGATTTCCTCTGGGCTTTTGACGTCCGTCTTTCCAGCGCTGGGGACTTTGGTATCGGGTTCCTACAAGTGGGGACGGTTGATTTCGGTTTTTCAGAATGCTCTTGCACTCTCGAGTGTCGCTTGGCTTCTCAGTTTTCTAACCCGCGAGCGAGCTACACAGTTGGCTTTTCTGGGTTTGGTATTGTTGATTCCCGCGCTACCTGCTTCGCTCATTTACTCGCAAGGGGAGTTTCTCAGTTTTACGTGCCTAGTTTGGGGTCTTTATTTTTATTCTGTTCGGAAGCGGTTTTGGGTCTCCAGTTTATTTTTTGCTCTCGCCGTTCATTTTAAACTGATTGCGATCGTGGATATTGCAGGGGGCCTATTTCTACTGGGAGTATTTCAGGCAAAAGATGCCAGGAACTTGAAATGGGTACGGCCTTATTTCGTAAATAGTTTGAAAGCAGTTGCTGGTATTCCGTTGTTGTTTGCAGTCTCCCAGCTTTATCAATTTCTCTGGCTCAGTTCTGTTCAAGAATATTTAGATACTGCTCGGGCTTTCACCGGATTCTTTTTTTCTGCGGGGTCAGGATTAAACGCTCCGACATCGGTATCCCGCTGGCAGAAACTCACGGCTCTCAGCGAGTTTGGTGCATATCAATGGCGGTCCAAGCTGATCTTCGTTCTAATTAGCCTGATACCAATTGCAGCTCTCTGGAAGTCAAAAAATCAGAAACTCAAGCAAAACGACCCGATTTTTCTATTCGTACTAGGTCTGGCGGGAGCTTCGATTTTTCATCTCCTCTGGTGGTATTTCAAGTCGGATCAGATTTGGATTCGACACGGATTCATTGGGTTGTTCGTTGCCTGTGCCTGCGGGGCTCTCGTGCTTCCCTTGGAAAAGTTTAGAAGGTACCTTCCTCAATTGAGGATAGTGATGCTCCTGATCTGCGTCGGAATTGTCCTGATGAAATTTCGTTCCGGTTATAAGGAATTCTACGGCAGACCCATTGGCTGTGAAGCGGATGTCATGCAATTCCAGTTCTGCGATGCGAAGAATCCGTCCTTGGAGTTTCACCCATATCGTTTCGACTCAAAATGAAGCCAGGTCACTCAAAAACAGTTCTAAGTTTGTGAAAAACTTACTGCCTTGCTGTTGCTCGAGAACGATCCAATCGTTTTCTAAGATGCGAGATAAGGGCGTCGATTGATCGTGATAATAGCTCACGTAAAGCGGGTCTCTGGAGAAAAATCCCGCTCTTTGTCCAACTTGCATGAGCATTTGAGAGAAGCTCGTACCAACAAAAGAAAAGCTAGCAGGCTGATGAAAAACTCAAATTTTGAGGTTTCAAAAAAGTAAAATCGTTCTAAGCTTTTTTCCATGCGTGGAA
>JAIEMT010000054.1 GCA_019751945.1 bacterium | reverse complement strand
GTCAAGAAAACCCTCTTTCACCCTTATTCTCGTTCAAACCACTGTGAAAAACTTGTTTCTTAACCGGACACGCCTGATTTTTTATTTCTTTTTTTCTGGAAAGCGCCGGCGCGAGTTCAGTCTTCTACAACTGCGTCCGCTTCAATTTCGATCAGCATTCTCGGATCAATGAGGGCTTTTACTTCAACCATCGTTGTTGCCGGAGGGTGATCCGCAAAAACTTCGCCATGCGCGCGCCCGTATTCCTGCCAGCGAGAAATATCCGTCACGAACATTCGCGTCCGAATGATGTTTTTCATCGATGCACCAAGGGGTTTCAACGCGCGCTCAATAATTTCCAAGCACCGACGCGCCTGGGCGTAGGCATCGCCTTCGGCATGCACTGTTCCATCTTCGTTGATGGCCACTGTTCCCGTCACGGCAATAACCCACCTTCTTTTCCCAGGGAGCGCCGCTGAAACTTCTTTGAGTGGGTTGCATGCCCCTTTTACTACCTGAAAATTAGAAAAATTTCTGCCCCTCTCTGGACGCTTCCCTCTGGGTCGGTTAAATCAGCGTGCACAGTATCCGGGGGGATATCCAGATGAAATCAGGTTCGAAGAAAGTGCTTCTAGCACTTGGGGTGTTTTGCGTTTTTCCTGCTTGTGGAAACAATTCAGAGAGACTTCCAGTTCAACGAGAGCGGCAAGGTATCCTCTCAAAATCAAAAGTTGAAAGTGTCTTAGAGCTAAAAAACGCGACTTGGAAAGAAGAGTGCGACGGGTCTCGGGATTCCATCAAGTTAGAAATTGCACAAGTCTTGGATGCGAAACAAGCCGAGCTAGATGCTTATAGAAAATTGCTTCCAGAAAGCCCGGGCTATAGCAGAATCCGCCTTGGTAGAGCACCCCATGAATTCATCCTCCGAGAACCTTCGGAAGTAAAAAAGGACCTAAGCCATGAATGGAAAGAATCTGAAGAAAGCTGGGAAGAACTGTATGAGCATTTTTTAGAAATTAAAAACGAGCCCATTAGTGCAAGATGGGACTACTTAGAGGTCTACTTCAACTCTATTGCAGGTTCAGACCGCGATCGAACAGTGGAAGGAGAAGATTATAGCCTCGGAAAAGACTCGGGACCAAAAATTGAAAAGCTCTTTCAAGAACTGAAAAAAACAAAGAGCTTTCTAGATTGTGTCGACAGAAACTTCAGTCCAGAAAGCCTTTCTTTCATCAATTCAATCGACCTTTATAAAGGCTTCTGGAAGAGAATCAACGACCCGAATCGAACTCCCGAAGAGAGACAAAACTCCTACACCTATTTCTTGAAATGGATTTCTTACGGCAGAGATGGATATACTTTTACCCCAAACCTCAGTATCAAAAAAATCTCAAAGGATGAAATTGAACTCCCAATTTTTTCAAATGCCTCGTCAGATATTCTCGAAAAGATCGAAAAGTACTCGGCTGAGATCTGGACCTTTCCTGATCTCAAACTAAAAATCCGCTGGGTAAATGATCTCACCGGAAGTCCGGAAAACTCGATATTCTCTCTGTTTATTGATCGTATCTTTGGTCGACGTTCTTATGTCTCAACGAATAAAAGGGAGATGCATCTTTTCCAAGATGTTCGCGCGACAACTATTCCACACGAGATAGGGCATGTGCTTGGTTTCCCAGATCGCTACTACGAAATCTGGAATGCCCAGAAGTGCTCCTATACTACTCAGTATTTGGAGATCGACGTCATGTCCTCCTCACCAACAGGACATGCCACTCTACAAGAACGCCTAGAACTGAAAGAAGCTTACTTGAAATAGCTCTTAGCGGTTTCCCTAAATGCCATGCTGTGGCAAGCTGTGAGAAATGTTCAGCTCACAACCGATTTCGCAGACTAAGAAAGGGATTACCTGGGGAGACCTGGCTGCCCTCGCCATTGTAGGCTTTTTGCTCTACGGGATGATTGCGACCGCTGAACGCTGGACTGGCGACCTTCAACCCAATTTTACGATCGATCTCTCTGATGAATCGCTACCAATGTACGCGCTCTATTCTCTTTTCCGCGCGCTGATTGCCTATTCCATTTCTCTGACCTTCACCCTGGTCTTTGGCTATTGGGCGGCAAAACAAAAAACAGCGGAACAAATCATCATCCCCCTAATGGATATCGGGCAATCTATTCCAGTTCTGGGATTTCTTCCTGGCCTCGTCCTGGGATTGATTTCCATTTTTCCACATTCCAATTTTGGTTTGGAACTGGCCTGTATTTTAATGATTTTCACCGGCCAGGTTTGGAACATGGCCTTTAGCTATTACTATTCGCTAAAATCGATTCCGAACTACTTTTTTGAGTTGAGCAGCAATGTCCGCCTCAGCACCTTTCAAAGAATGGTGCAGATTGAATTGCCCTACTCTGCCAGCGGACTGGCCTGGAACAGTTTGATGTCCATGGCCGGAGGATGGTTCTACCTCACGGTTTGCGAAGCGTTTGTATTGGGAGATCGGCAGTTCCGCTTACCGGGTTTGGGAAGCTTCATGGCCATGGCCATCGAACAAGGCAACACCCACGCCATTTTCTCGGGCCTGCTGGCGATGGTTTCGGTGATTGTGGGAATGGACTTCTTGCTCTGGCGTCCCATCGTCTCTTGGACTCGCCGATTTCGTTTAGATGAACAGCAGGACGCTGTACAGGAAATCCCCTTCATTCAACTGCTCCTTCGGGAGTCCAGCGTCGCCCGGTTCATGGGCGATTTTGTAAAGAAGTGGTTCCGAGAAGAACATGCCATTCAACAAATTCCGATTACGCCCAATCCAAAAATCCTGAAACGCGTGAAGTCCGTTCAAAGACGCTTTCGCTTTCCGGGCTTTATTGGAAAGCCTCTGAAGAAATTTAAAATGGGGAATAAGGCTGTCTTCATCGCCTTTGTGGTCGTGGGCTTCTGGCTTTCAGGGAAACTCTTCCGATTGCTGGAACCCCTGGCTTGGTCCGACTATCTCCACATCTTTCAAAGTGCAGCCTACACGTTTGGACGAGTCCTCTTTGCAGTTCTCGTTTCCACGCTCTGGGCAGTTCCCTTCGGACTTTGGGTCGGCCTCTCTCCACGCCTGACATTATTCTTTCAGCCGGTGATTCAAGTGGCGGCTTCCTTTCCTGCTCCCATGCTCTACCCCATTGTGCTCACGGCTTTGAGTCTACTGGGAATTCAATTGGGAATTGGAGCCGGCGTCCTCATGCTCTTAGGAGTTCAATGGTACGTGCTTTTCAACGTGCTAGCAGGAGCGGCCGTTATTTCGAGAGAGCTGCGCGATACCTTTAAACTCACCGGCATTTCTTCGAAAGAAACTTGGCTGAATCTTTATCTGCCTTCCATTTTCCCATCTTTAGTAACCGGATGGGTAACTGCTGCGGGAGGCGCATGGAACGCCAGCATTGTTTCGGAATACATTCAATTTAAAGGGGAGACCTTGAAGACTGTGGGGCTCGGCGCTTTAATCAGTGAGGCCACTGCATCGGCAAATTATTCTCTGCTCGCAGGATCCCTCATTATGATGGTAATCATCGTGGTAAGTTTAAATCGACTGGTTTGGCATCCACTTTATAGTTATGTCGAACGAAGATTCCGTTTTGAAAGGTAATTGGCAACCATGGCATCGGCAACTCACACCTCAGACAGTCTGTTGGACCTGAAAGGGATCTACCAGACCTACATTCTCGACTCTGGTCGCAGAGTGAAGGTGCTGGAGAACGTGAACCTTTCAGTAAACCACAATGAAGTGCTGGTACTGCTCGGACCTTCAGGTTCTGGGAAAAGCACGTGTCTGCGAATCATGGCCGGCCTTTTGAAACCCACGCAGGGAAAAGTTCTAATGAACGGCGAAAAGCTGTCTGGAACCAATCCGAACATTGCACTGGTCTTTCAAAGTTTTGCGCTACTGCCTTGGCTGAACGTTGCTGACAACGTAGCCCTCGGTTTGAAACCGCTAAAACTCTCGGAAGCCGAAGTCAATTCACGGGTAAAGAAGGCCATCGATCTCGTCGGTCTCGAGGGCTTCGAAGAAGCTTATCCGAAGGAACTCTCAGGAGGAATGAAACAGCGCGTGGGTTTTGCGCGAGCATTGGTCATGGAGCGGCCAATTCTCTGTTTGGATGAACCCTTTAGCGCTCTAGACGTTTTGACCGCTGAAGCCCTTCGCAAAGAAGTCCTGAATCTTTGGCTCAATAAAAAGACGATTACAGAGAGCGTGATTCTCGTCACGCACAATATTACCGAAGCCGTTTCGATGGGGAGTCGAATTCTGGTCATGGGAACAAACCCTGGGCAGATTCGATTCACCATTCGAAATGATCTCGCGTATCCCCGCGATGAAAAAACGGCCGCGTTTAAGAGCTTGGTCGAAAGCATTCACGACGTGATCACTGAAGCCATCATTCCGGACACGCCGGAATGGATTCCGCCGGCATTAGCTGGGTCCACCATTGAATCGTTACCCAAGGTCAACCTCAACGAAGTGATCGGTCTCATCGAGATGATTTCGCAAGAAGGCGGCCGTGCAGACGCGTTCGCGCTTGCTCACAAACTCATGAAGGACTCGTTACAGATTCTGATGATGGCGAAAGCCGCAGAACTTCTGGAGTTGGTAGATACCCCGAAGAACTCCGTCGTTCTGACCGATTTGGGACGAAACTTTGTCAAAGCCGACATCAATGGCCGAAAGAAAATGATTTATCAGAGCATGATGCAACTCAAGCTCACGCAACTCTTTCATCAACGCCTGTCAGCGCTCGAAGAACTTTCGATTGGCCGAGAAGAAGCGATTCAAGCTATCCATGAATGGCTGCCGAATGAAAACCCTGAGGACGTGTTTGATACGCTGATTCAGTGGGGACGGTTTGGCGAAGTCTTTGGTTACAACGACGATAGTAAGCTGGTTTATATCGACCGGCACGAAGACCAAACCGCCAGTTAAGCTGTTTGCTGTTTGCAGTCTACAGAAGCAGGCAGCAGCTAGCAGAAGCAGTTACGGTTGACTGTTGCCAACAGTCCCTGTTTCAGCAAACAGATGCCAGCTTCCGCAGACTGCAAACAGCAAACCGATCAGTGTTCCCGATCAGTTTCGGATCGCGGTGTAAATGCGGTGAACGTCGTCGTTGTCGTCGACTGAACCAAGGAAGTCCTGAACTTCTTTTTGAGCACCGGAATCTAAATCCATGTAGTTCTTGGCTTGGTAACTCAATTCTGAAAATGAAATAGACCAACCTGCTTCGGTGAGTGCTTTGTTGACAGCGTCCAAATCAGTGGGATCGCAGAAGAAGCGTGCACCCACGTGTCCGGGCGGAATTTCAGAAGCCTCGAGGGGTTCCACATTCTGAGCACCGGCTTCGATGGCTGCCTCTTCGGAATCCTTCTTTTCAGCATGAGTGGCTTCGATCACTCCGAGGCGATCGAACATCCAGCTCACCGCCCCGGCCGAACCCAGCTGCCCCTTCCGAAAGAGGACTCGGATGTCTGCTGCGGTGCGATTCTTATTGTCAGTCAGGCACTCCACAATGATCGGAACACGATGCGGAGCAAAGCCTTCGTAGGTCACCATTTCGTAAACAATATTGTCACCGAGTAAACCCGCACCGCGCTTAATCCCGCGCTCAATCGTATCGCGAGGAACCGAAGCCTTCTTCGCGGCTTCTACAGCAGCACGAAGACGGGAATTGTTAGCCGGATTGGGATCCCCAATCTTGGCCGAGACGATGATTTCCTTAACCAGTTTTCCGATCAATGCTCCGCGCTTTGAAGAGTTCTCAACGCGACCAGCATGTTTCCACTGCGCACCCATAGTTGTATTCCGTTTCTATGGGGGAGTTCTTAACCTATTTTAAGGTAAATCGGAATGTTTTGCTGGCAGGACTGCTTATGGCGTCTTTTATGCCAAAAACTCGCCAATAATAGGTGGCCCGAACAGAGCTTTTCAGGATGTGAAAGTTCTCAACACTGGCTTTTTTAACCAGGATGTTCTTGAAATCGGGGTCACTGGAAACCTCGAGTTGATAAAACTTCACAGGATCGGTTTTCAACCAGGTCAGTAGAATTCCATCGCGAGCGGCCTTAGCTATAGGCAACCCTGCCTTATCGTGCGGAGAAACCAAAGTGGGCGGCTGAATTCTCAGAGAGGTTTTAGGTTTGGGCTTAGGTGCTACTGGAGATGGCTTGGACTTGCTTGTTCCGAAGAGTTTCTCCGCCATCTTTACAATAGGTGAAACAAGAGGGGTCGGGGCTTCTTCTTTTACGGCTTGGGCTGGACTTGGAGCAGAGAGTGGAACGGGTTTCTGTCCGTGGAGCGACTTCACAAAAAGAGAACGGGACTCACTGGTGGAGGGCAAGTGCACAGCCGTGACATCGGCTTCGATTCTCCAGTAAAGAAGCCCTTCGACATCGAGTTTCACTACGGCCTGGGTCGAGCGCCCCAGATGCATTTCTTTCACGACTTGATTGAAGGTCGGGTCTTTTGCAAACTTCAATGTGTAAGAGTCATAGGCTGGAGCGCCCTGCCAGCTAAATACATGAGTGGCGCCATAGTCGAAGGACACCTGCGTCTCCGGACTAAGAAGCGGCAGCACCGCCTTTCTAATCAATTCAATACTTCGAGTTTCGCTGATGCCCACGGGGTCCAATCCCGACTCCTGCGTGCCTCTTACTCGCCAAAAGAATTTCCCTGCAGGTAACTGCGCCTCGTAAAAGTCAGCCGGGACGACCTGAGAAAAAACGGGGACTGAAAAATCCTCTGCCGATCTCGAAATTTCAAGCTTGAGGGCCTGAGAACGACCCGCTGTTGTCGGCTTCCAAGCCATTTTGACTTTGCTGAGATTTCCACCTCTCTCGGACATTACAAAATAGGTTCCAGCATCAGGCTCTTTCAAAATAGCGGGAACGCGACTGACCTGAACAACCCCGTCATCGGTGATCTCTACTCGGTGTTCTGAAGAAACTTCACGGCTCCGCTTTCCCTCGAGCAAAGTTACTTTTCCGGATACAATGTTTAGGAAGAGAGCGCTATCCGTGGCGAGTAAAACTCCCTCGCCCCTGGCAACGTCGACACTGCGACTCTTCGTCGAAATCAGAAGTCCGTTTTCACCTGCGCGATAGGAAGCGGATCCCCGAGAGAGCCGTAGAACGACCTGTCCCTGGGACCGATCGAGCGCGACGAAAGAATTTTCATTCAACCGCAGAATTCCACCGTCGAAGAGCTCAATCACGGCCTTCGAAGAAAAAGTCGTTCGAATAGAATCTTTCGCGAAGAGAGAGAAGCCTGTGCCAACCTCAAGCCAGCGGTACTGATTCGAGGAACGTCGTTTGACGTCTCCCCCAATAGACTTCGCCACTGCGACTTCGTCGCCCGTATCACTCTGAAGAAAATCTTTTCTAAAATCTCGGACGAGTTCCACACTGGAAGCCACCGCCACCAGGGTTGGTAAAATCAATGCTGCAACGTGTCTACGCCAGCGTCCGGTTTCTAATTGAGAAGATTCCACGTCCACGTATCGGAAGTTTTTTCACCTCAGTAAATATCCAAAAAATGACGATGAGTGTTGTTGAGGAAACTTTTGAAATACTCTCGACGAATTGCCATCGGAACGAAGTTACTCGTTTTGGTTGCAGCGGCCCTTCTCTTCACGGTGGGCGGCCTGACCATCAATTCCCTCAACACCTTTAACAAGGAAGCTTTAAATAGCACGTTCCTTTCGTCCGACCTCATCACGGCTACCAAAACCTCCGAAATTCACTCCTGGCTCTCGACGGTTCTAAAACGAGCTGAAGGAATTGCGAATGCTGGAAAAAGCTTTGTCCCCAGTCTCAACGAAAAAGACCTTCTCTTTGTGGAAATCAGCGAGTCTGGCACGGTGACATTTCGGTGGATCAACGGAGTCATTGGTCGCAAGGTAGCATTTTCGGAGAGCAAGCTCACTGAAATCCGAACCCTCACTCGGCCCAATAAATCCAAACTCGAGGCCGGGTTTGCTCAAACTTACGGCATCACTCTTCCAAGTCAACACCGGGTGCTTTGGTTGATTCTGCCTCTAGTTGGAAAACCTGGGTATCTATCCGTCGGCGTGATGCAAGATGTGCTAACGAAGAGTTTCGAAGAGACCGCGCCCTACACCTTTGCATTGTACAACCGCGAAGGAGCACTTCTCACTGAACCTGGCAACCCGTTTCCGCCGAAATTAAAAGACGGACTGAACCTCGAAATCGTTCGAAAAATGCTGATGTCGGAGCTGCCCCGAGACTCTCTGGAATTCGAGTCCAACGGGCAAAACTATCTCGGCACCTATTCTAAGCTTGGAATTGCCGAGCTCAGCGTACTCGGTGCCATTCCTAAAAGTACGGCTCTTTCGCGTGGACTCTCTCTGATCAAGCGATCGTTTCTCATCGCCGCTCTCATTGTCTCAGTCTTCCTGATCCTCGTTTATCTTTTTGGAGAATCCATCGCTGCACCGATTCGAAAACTGAAGCGAGCCACCCGACAAATTTCCAAGGGAAATTATGAGGTCGATGTCGCAGTTCGAACCGGCGATGAAATTGCAGACCTCGCCATTGGATTTAACTTCATGAGCATGGAGATTTCCAAACGCGTTGAAAACCTCACGAAGATCACTGAAGCCTCTCAAAAGATGAGCACCTTGGTGGACTCGGTCGAAGTCCTAGAATTCACCTCCGACACCTTGATGGAGCTCCTCAAATGCAAACGTGGAATTGCCTGGTATCGCCACTCCCGAGACGCTGCTGCTGAGGAACTAAAAACCGTGAAGCGAAACTGGTTCGACGAATCGCAAATCTCCGTTCGCCAGCTTTCCGAAAAAATTGGAACTTCCGAACAGATCATGAAAATTCGCCTAGAAACGGGATATGCCCTCGCCGCTCCAATTACTGAAAATGCCGAAGTGGTAGGGTACGTTGTTGTCACCGACCGATTCAGCTCTTCTTATGACTTTCACGACGAGGATTTTTCTATCGCCAACTCGGTACTCGCTTCGACTTGCAACGCCTTTGACAATATTCAACTTCTGGGTGCAACCGCCGAGGCCGCTCGAGTGGAAAAGGAACGGGAGACCTCTCAATACGTTCAAGAAACCGCCTTCCCACCCGCTTCTATAGTTCGTGACAGTATTGAAATTCAGAGCGCCTACTTGCCGGCCGTTCCCTGCGGCGGGGATTGGTGGGGGTGCTTGGAGTTCGGAACGGACAAACTTCTGCTGGCTATTGGCAATGCTTCGGGAATGGGTACTTCTGCTGCCATGGCAGCTGCGACTACAAGATCTGCCTTCAGCGTTTTGCATGGCATTGGAAAAAATTCTCCCATGCTCGCTTCTTCTCCGAACATCATTCTTCACATACTGAATAAAGCCGTATTCGAAGCCGGCCAGGGCAATATCCTGATGACCCTATTTGTGGCGGTACTAGATTTGAAATCAGGGGAACTCACTTACGCGAACGCGTCCCACGATCCAGCTTACCTCTATAGACCCACGATAGCTGGCGAAGAAGGCTCGAAGGAAAATCTGAGCCCACTCGAATCGGAGCTAGGTCCCCGCTTAGGGCAATCAGAGAAGGCCTTCTATAAACAATCCAAGGTTCAGCTACGGTCCGAAGATCGCCTCATTCTTTATACAGACGGAATTCCCGAGGGTCAGGACAGCCACTCCCTGGAATATGGAGAAGGGAAGTTTGTGGAATCCTTGCTCGCCAATATGCACCGCAAACCCGCTGACTTGCGTGACGGTGTGTTGGCAGATTTCCGCCAGTATATCGATAAAGAACCCCTCCACGACGACGCCACGCTCGTGATCTGCCTTGTCAAAGCCTTTGCTCAGAGTTAAATAATCTCTATGAAAGTTTGTTTCGGCATTTGCGGCAGCATTGCTTCGTATCGAAGCCCCGAGCTGATCAAGCGCCTGGTTGCTCAGAAACATGAGGTCCGTGCCATTCTCACCCAATCGGCTGAAGAATTTGTAACACCGAAGGTCTTGGAAACCTTTTCAAACCAACCGGTCACTTCGCATGACTCCTTCGACTCGAGTCACTTTGCCACAGATCATATTTCACTCGCGCGTTGGGCGGATGTGTTTGTTGTTTACGGCGCCACGGCAAATTTTTTAGCCAAGCAGGCCCATGGTTTTGGCGATGATGCTTTGAGCCTGCAGCTTTTGGCCTTCAAAGGCCGAGTCGTGGTCGCCCCGGCAATGAATCCGGCCATGTGGGAACATCCAGCTGTTGAACAAAATGTTTCAACACTCCGGGGGCGAGGAATTCAGTTCGTTGGTCCGATCGAAGGAACCGTGGCCTGCGGTGAAACGGGGTTTGGCCACGTGGCGACGGATGAAGAAATTTTAGCAGCGATTTTTGGAAGTGAACGCACCTCCGTCACGAGCAGCCGAGATGTGCCGCCTTCGATTCTCTCTCGAAAAAAGATATTAATCTCCGCAGGGCCCATGCGGACCGCCGTCGATCCTGTCCGGTTCGTACAAAATCGTTCGTCCGGAAAAATGGGATACGAACTCGCGCGCGAAGCTCAAGCGGGCGGCGCGTTTGTCACTGTTCTTCTCGGTCCGGTGGATCCATCGATGGAAGCTGCTTATCGCGCTATCCCCGGCGCTGAGATTATTCTGTACGAATCCCCGACGGATTATTCTTCAAAACTTTTAGCTCTTGCCGATGGGTTTGATTTCTTCTTCTCTGCAGCTGCGGTTTTAGATTTCGATGTGGAAGCCAATGACAGAAAGCTCGAGAGAAGCGAGCTATCTAAAGGTGATCTTCGACTTTCCATCAACCCAGTGCAAGATTGGGTTTCCGCCGTGGCACATGCAAAAAAACCGCATCAGCGCGTGATTGCTTTTGCAGCTGAGTTTGGAACAGATGCTGAGATTCTGGAACGCGCCAAGAAAAAGCTTGTCGCCAAGAAAGTGGATCTCCTTGTTGCCAATCCAGTGCGCCCCAGTCTAGGGCCTGATGCCGATCAAAATGAAATTTGGATTTTAAGACCGAGCGGAGAGACTCTCCATTTTGGACCCGCGCAAAAATCGCTCGTCGCCAAAGAAATTCTAAAACACATTCCCTGATGCTGACACTCCTCCTTCTCATTTCTACTGCGTGGGCAATCGACCCGATCGAAACCAACGAAGTGAAAGTGGTGAATCCCCCAAAATGGCTGACCAGCGCAAAGGTCGACAAGGTTGTGCAACGAGTTCAAGGCATCTTGGAATGGGATATTCGAAAGATCCAAGTCTACTGGCATCCCGACCGTACGGAGTTTGAAAGATCGCACGGTTATGGCTCGGCGGTGTTGGCTTACTCCCGCAAGCAAGACAAGACCGTTCACATGGGCCCCAAGATCGCGAAAGAAAACTTCGAGGCCATCTTTGGTCACGAACTCACTCACGTGATTCTCTTCCAAAAGTATGGGGATGCGATTCCGAAGTGGTTAGAAGAAGGGCTGGCCAATTACGTTGGGAAGCAAGGCAAGGTGGACTATAACTGGTTAGCAGCTCAGGCCCCTCGCGATGTCACGACTCTCTCCCACCCCTTTAAAGGAATCTCGAGCGAAGGTTCTTACGACCACGCCCGGTTTCACTACATGGCGTCGACGGCACTGATCGAAATGATCGCCGCGAAGTGCGATTTAGAGGATTTGCTTCAACTTTCGGTGGGTAAAAAACTCGAAAACTTCTTAAGCACCTACTGTGGGATTAGCGACGTCAATCAGGCCTATTCGAGCTGGATTAAGAAGAAGAATCCTTCAAAAAAATTAGGCACCTAGGCCCCCTACTCTTTTAGTCAAAAATATGAGAGAGTGCCGTCGACTAAAGGAGAATCCCCCCTATGTTCCCAACGAAAAATAGCATCCCTGAAAAGAACCGAGTTCAACTCTGTGGCCTCCTCCAGGAACGCCTGGCGGATACCATGGACTTGAAATCCCATTGCAAGCAAGCGCATTGGAATGTCAAAGGCCCGAGCTTCTTCGAATTGCATGAACTCTTCGATAAAATTTCTGCCGACGTTGAGACTTACGTCGATGAAATTGCTGAGCGCATGGTTCAGCTCGGCGGCTCCGTCGAAGGAACGATCCGTTCTTCGGCTAAAAAGAGCAGCCTACAAGAATATCCCGCCGGAATTTTCGGCGGGAAAGAACATGTGAATGCGCTGGCGCATTCCCTGGCCTTCTACGGCGAATTGGTCCGCAAGGCGATCGATCAATCCGGCGAGTTAAAAGATGCCGACTCCGCAGATCTTTTCACCGAAATCTCTCGGGGAATCGACAAGTGGTTGTGGATGGTCGAAGCTCACGTTCACACTGACAAATAAGCTCTTGATTTTTTGACCCTCCGCAACTAATGCGCCCAGCTGGGTGTTGCGGAGGGTCTCTTCTTGAAAAAATTCATCATTTTCGGTTTGGCGGTTTTAGTTCCATCTTCCTCTTTTGCGATTGGATCCTGGGAAGGGTGGACGGCATGTATCCGAAATTGCCATCTCGATATTAGTCGCCCCATCTATAAAAGCTGCGAGACCATCTGCCACGAACGCTATCACAAAGTGAGTGGCGAATCGGACTGCGTGAAAAATCTCGCGCTCGAAATGCAGGGCGAGCAGGATAGCCCGCAGATCCAAGCGCTTTGGCAGGAAGTTTTTCAGATTAACGTCGATTAAAGAATCGGTTTGCTGTTTGCAGTCTGCGGAAGCAGGCATCGGTTTGCTGAAGCTGGTTCTGTTACAACAGTTCACTGAAACAGCATCTGCAGACGGCTGCCCGCTTCAGCAGACTGCAAACAGCAAACCGCGTCAGGTGCTTGCCGTAATCGCGCGGAAGTACTCTCTCCGCATAATCGCAATCGCCTCGATCGAAATATCTTTCGGGCACGCCGCTTGGCACTCGCCAATATTGGTGCAATTGCCGAAACCTTCGTCGTCCATTTGCTTCACCATGCGTTGAACACGGCGGGCTTTTTCGACCTGGCCTTGGGGCATGATCGACATTTGCGAAATCTTAGCGGCGGTGAATAGTGACGCCGAAGCATTCGGGCATGCGGCCACACAGGCTCCGCAGCCGATGCACGCAGCCATGTCCATCGCTTTTTCTGCCTGATCTTTGCAGATCAGAATAGCATTGCCGTCGATGTGCTTTCCCGATTTAGCGGAGGTGTAACCGCCCGAAGCAATAATTCTGTCAAAAGCGCCGCGATCTACAACGAGATCTTTGATTACCGGGAAGGCCTTCGCTCTCCACGGTTCGATGATGACATTGTCGCCGTCTTTGAAAGCGCGCATGTGCAGTTGGCAAGTCGCGCTGGCCTTCCAAGGTCCGTGGGCTTGGCCATTGATGACGACTCCGCAGCTTCCGCAAATTCCTTCGCGGCAATCGCTGTCGAATTCGACTGGCGCTTCCCCGTTCTTCGCGAGCTTTTCGTTGAGAAAATCGAGCATTTCTAAAAACGACATATCAGCCGTGACACCCTCGAGTGGGTAGGTCACGAACTTGCCGGCTTTATCCGGTCCTGCTTGTCGCCAGATCATTAAGTTGAGCTTCATTCGTCTTGCTTGCGACATTTCTAGGCTCCCTTATTTATAACTTCTTTGAGCAAGGTGAACGTTATCGAACGTGAGCGGTTCTTTGTGTAAAACCGGTTCCTTGTCGACGCCTTGGAATTCCCAAGCGGCGACGTAGGAGAAATTCGCATCGTCTCGTTGTGCTTCGCCTTCCGGAGTTTGACTCTCCACTCGAAAGTGGCCTCCGCAAGATTCCTTGCGATTAAGTGCATCGCGAGCCATGAGCTCGCCCAATTCTAAAAAGTCGGCCACACGGCCGGCCATTTCTAAATTCTTATTGAGTTCATCGCCCGTTCCTTGCAGCGAAAACCCACTCCAAAATTCTTTTCGAAGTTCGGGTAGAACCTTCAGAGTCTTCTTCAAACCCTCTTCGCTTCGAGCCATTCCGACTTCGTCCCACATCAGCTTACCGAGTTCGCGGTAGAAATCGTTGACCGTCTTCTTGCCCTTCTTACCGACTTCGAGGAGTTTATCGATGTTGGCCTGAACATTTTTTTCAGCTTCCAGGAATGCCGGGTGGTCGTTTCGAACTTTCGGCATGGAGTTGCTGGCAATGTAGTGCCCCACCGTATAGGGAATAACGAAATACCCATCAGCCAAACCCTGCATCAGCGCGCTGGCGCCCAGCCGGTTTGCTCCGTGATCTGAGAAATTCGCCTCACCCATGACATGAAGGCCGGGAACATTGCTCATCAAGTTGTAATCCACCCAGAGGCCACCCATCGTGTAATGAACAGCGGGATAAATGCGCATCGGGACTTGGTAGGGATCTTCGTCCGTGATTCGCTGATACATTTCAAAAAGGTTGCCGTACTTTTCGCGAATGACATTCAAACCATCGCGCTTAATGGCGTCGCGGAAATCGAGGTAAACCGCCAATCCACTTTCACCCACCCCGCGCCCCTCGTCGCAAACTTCCTTCGCATTGCGAGAAGCGACGTCGCGCGGAACCAAGTTTCCAAAAGCGGGATACTTGCGTTCTAAATAGTAGTCGCGCGCTTCTTCGGGAATTTGACTCGGAGGCTTGCTGACGTCTGCCTTGTTCTTCGGCACCCAAACACGACCGTCATTTCTCAAGCTTTCGCTCATCAGGGTGAGTTTAGATTGGTGATCGCCGGAAACGGGAATGCATGTCGGATGAATTTGAGTGAAGCAAGGATTGCCGAAAAAAGCGCCACGCTTGTAGCAGCGCCAGACGGCCGTTGCATTGGAATTCATAGCGTTCGTCGACAGATAATAAATTCGACCATAGCCGCCCGTGGCTAACAACACGGCATCGGCCTCGTGTCGCTCCAACGCTCCGGTAACCAAGTTGCGCACGATGATTCCACGAGCACGACCTTCGACCAAAACCAGGTCCATCATCTCGCGACGGGTGTAGAGCTTGACGTGACCGGCATCGACCTGTCTCATCAACGCGCCGTAAGCGCCCAGCAAGAGCTGTTGCCCCGTTTGTCCGCGAGCGTAGAACGTTCGAGATACTTGCGTCCCACCGAAGGAGCGATTCGCCAGCTCACCGCTATATTCGCGAGCAAACGGAACCCCTTGAGCCACACACTGATCGATAATGGCAGTACTTACTTCCGCCAAGCGGTACACGTTGGCTTCGCGAGAGCGAAAGTCGCCGCCCTTCACGGTGTCGTAAAACAAACGCCAAACGCTATCGCCATCGTTGGCGTAATTTTTGGCCGCATTGATTCCGCCTTGAGCCGCAATGCTGTGAGCGCGGCGCGGAGAATCGTGCAAAGTGAAAGCCTTCACTTGGTAGCCCAGTTCCGCCAATGAAGCCGCAGCCGAAGAACCCGCTAATCCGGTGCCGACCACAATAATACTGTGCTTGCGCTTATTGGCGGGATTGACCAGCTTGATTTCGCTACGATGTTTTTCCCACTTCTCTTGAATGGAGCCGGCTGGAATTTTTGGATCGAGTTTAGAGGACACGGGTGCCACCTCCGCCGTTGATAACAAAGTAGACGTAGAGCGGGAGTGATAAGAATCCAACCGCGAGAATCACAGCAATCAACCAGCTCAACAGGTAAGCGGTTTTATGAGAACGCCCATTCATCAAACCAAGCGATTGCAGCGCGCTCCAAATTCCGTGACGAAGATGGCCCCAAAGAAAAAGCATGGCCACCATGTAGAACCCTACGAAGAAGGGATTCTGAAAAGTCTCTGTGACGATTCGAAACATATCGCGAGCAGGAGCGCCGTTGATTTCGACTTTGTAGCCATCATGAATTTCTGGACCAAAGCGGAACTGTCTCACATGCACAATCAAAAATACTAAGAGCACCAGACCTGAAACAATCATAGTTCGGGAAGAAGTCGAACTCTTCACTGGGCCCGCTTTGGATCCCAAAGTTTTGTATCCGTGGGGACGAGCTTTAGCGTGGTTAATCTTTAAGAAAATACCGTTCACAATGTGCAGGATGAACATCGTAGCCAAACCGATTTCGGCCACCAAAACGAAGAGCTTGTAGCTATTCAGAGTAGCGGAGTACGTATTGAAAGCCACCCCACCCGGCACATAGAGCAGAAGATTTTCAGCTAGGTGGAGCACGGTGAATGCGAACAATGCCACGCCGGTGACTGCGGTGAGCAGTTTCTTCAGCAGCGAGGAGCCGAGAGCTTCTTTCAGTGGAATCATGGATTAGAACCTTAATCCAAGTACGTTGATTTCGCAGCAGATTTATAAGAACCAAATGCCAAAACAGATCAATGCACCGATGGCCAAACTCACCCGAGAAGAGGCTTTGCGCAGCCCCGCCAGGAGCGGCGAAGCTGGTCCTGAGGCATCCTGAATTTTGATCAGCACGCGCAACGCCCAGGGAGAAATCGCCCAGGGTAGCGCCGCAACGCTCCAACTCCAATACCCCCGCCAAACGCCCACCCCTAAACTGAGGGCGACCAAGAAATAAAAGATCGGCAGAGCGCGCTTGGCTTTTCGAAAGCCGAGAACGCTGGCCAGGGTCTTCGAACCGCGGAGAGAGTCCCACGGAATAAGTTGGAGATTCTTGGCATGCACCACTGCGCAGGCCAGAAATCCAAAAGCACCGCCTAAGAGCAAAACACCGTGATCGATTTGATGAAAAGCTGCCATGGAAAACCCAGCGCAGAGAGCCGGCCCGACCAAAGCAATGAGGAGCACTTCACCAAGGCCCCGGTACTTCAACGACAAGGGTGGCATGGAGTAGCCCACTAAGCCGGCCAGCCCCAAAGCGCCCAGAGGTAGAATGACTTCTGGAACGGTAAAAAGCGCCGGCATCCCGAGCAACACCCCGGCGGCTAAAAAACCAAAACCCGACCTTCGCAACCGATGGGCACTAATCCAACCGCGCTGAATGGGCCCCACCCGTCCGGTGCTCCCTAAAAGATCCACAAGCTTTAGATGATCGTAAACATCATTTAAGAGGTTCACGCCCGAATGAAGGCACATCACGCCCAACAGCGAACTGAGCGCAACCGCCGGATGTAAAGACCATCCCCGAGCGAGCCCGTAAAAAAAAATCGCTAAACACGGCATTGCCGTGAGTGCCAAACTCACCGCGCGCACAGTTCCCGCCCACCGCTTCAAGAAACGAGGTGCCTGTACGGCATTGCGATCTCGAAGTTCAAAAACAATCTGCAAACCCCGCTGGGGAATTTCAACCACCTCGCGCGGAATAGCCAAGAGATCGGAGTAAAGCCCGTGCCAGAGTGCGCGCTGAGCTTCGGGGCTAGATTGCGTGAGTCGAATAAGAGAGGTCATTTCTTTCTTCGCGCCAGAAGGTCGATCGCGCTTCGCAATGCCTTCACATAGGGTTGTCGGGTTTCAGCGCTCTCTTGGAATCCGGTACGAGCTAAAATTTCGTCGAGCTGAGCATGAGCAGCCACCAGCTTGGCGTTTGCACGCACTCGAACGCGTTCGCGCGCGGCTTCGAGTTGATCATTGGACCAGGGCAACTCCCCAGAAGCGGGAGCGGAACCCGTTTGTAAAATTTTTGCGACAGGCCCTGCTAAATCGGGATTCGCTTCAAGCAACTCCATCGTCACCCAATTCACTAGGCCGTATTTTAGATCTTGCGCGAAAAGTTTTTCGCTCGAAACATCGTAATCAATAACGTCGTCGACCATTTGAAAAGCCACGCCGAGGTTGTCTCCAAAACTTCTGCAAAGCTCGACGAGGGTCGCATCTCCTCGTAAAAGGCGAGCTGGAACCAGACAAGCCCAACGAATGAGACTGCCCGTCTTTAACCGAGAAATTTCATCCAACTGGTGTGCTTCGATTTCTAAAACACCGAGGGCATCGAGCTGGAGCCACTCACCCCGGACAAGATCTTCCACCGCTTGTGCGAGATCTCGAATCACTTCGACTTCACCCGTTCCGGAAATTTCCACCATCACGCGGGCAAGAAGTAAATCACCACCGAGCACGGCTTTCTTATTCGATTCGACATCGTTCAAGGTGGGTTTGTTTCTTCTGCGAGCGGCATTGTCGACCACGTCGTCATGAGTAAGAGACGCGGAATGAGTGAGCTCTACGGCGCGAGCGTAGATTTTTGCTCGATCGAGTGGAATCCCCATGGCTGCAGAAATCAAGAGACAGAGTGCGGGACGAACGCGCTTCCCACCGGAGATGACTGTTTTGTTTAAAGCGATGGCGATTTCGGGAACAGAAAGACCTTCTTCTAAGACGTAACCCGCCTGCGAAAGATGTCCTGCGATTTCTCGGGGCAAGGTCCTGTACATACTACTCGTTAGGCTTTGGCCCGATTCCCATCATCTAAAAGAATGACCCGAGGGCGGTAGGTTTTGGCCTCTGCCTCAGGAAGTGTTCCGTAAGCCACGATGATGACTTTGTCACCCGGGGTTACGAGGCGTGCAGCTGCACCGTTGACGCAAATCACCCCGCTCTGAGCAGGGCCTTCAATCGCATAGGTCACGAAACGATTGCCGTTATTGATGTCGTAAACGTGAACTTGTTCGTAAGGAAGGATGCCGCTCTCTTGAAGCAAGGCCTTGTCCACCATAATGCTGCCCTCGTAATCGAGGTCGGCCTGGGTGACCGTGGCCCGGTGAATTTTTGCCTTCATAACGGTGAGAAGCATAGCGCTTAGGTCATACTCCTTTTCCAGCGGGGGTGCAATTCCCGATCTCCTTTGATAGGCTTTGCTGGTGAAGCCGTCTGGAGCTCTTTTTAGCATTTTCATGGTTTCGATCAGCGGGTTGGGATGCACGTCCAATTGGAACACCAAACTCCCCGCGTCATCTGAATTGGGAACACCCCGCGGCTACCAGATCGCCCGAACCATCATTCATCTGCATAGTCCTTATTCTTATGACGCCTGTGATCGAGCCGGCTTAGGAAAAGACGGCACTCCGAATGCGGAGTGTTTAAGCCACCTTCGTTCAGCGCTGTGTTCAAACCATATTGACGCAGCATTTCTCACGGATCATCCCCACCATATGGCGGAGAAAACTTTTGAAGAACTCCTCCTCTATAAGTCGGGGGATACGCTTCTTCTCAATGGCGGCGACCCCTACGCCAATCAGCTGGAAGCCTGTGAAGACGGCCATCAAACCGTGCTTTCAGTCGGCTATGAAGATCGCCTCATGCCCATCGGGATGACCGCTCACTTAGCCGGCACGACTGCACAACGCTTAACGGATTACGTCACGGAAACTTCGGCCTTCGTCACTCAGTTGAAAACGGATACGAGCGCCATCGTCATTGTTCCTCATACAGAAAGCCGCTCGGATACTTTGCTTTCCACCTTGGGAATGGACGGAATTGAAGTCTTTAATATTCACGCCAACATCGATCCCAAGATTCGCGGCCGCCACTTGCGGTTGGATTATTTCGATCGCTTCTCTGATCTCCTGCCCTATTGGATTGACCCGTTTCATGAAGAGAGCCCAGACCTGGCTTGGCTGTCTCTTTTTCAATTGAGCGATGTGTACGCTGAAAAATGGGACAAGCTTCTTGGCGCAGGCTCCAAGGTTTTTGGCACCGGCGGGAGTGATGCTCACGAAAATACGATTAAATCGAAGACGAGCGATGGGGAACGAGTCGACTCTTACCGCCGTCTCATGCGCTGGGTTTCGAACCATTTTTTAGTGAGCTCCCGAACCTACGCCAATATCAAATCGGCGGTGGGTGCAGGGCGAAGCTGGATTGTATTTGAAGGATTTGGAACCCCGGTGGGAATGGATTTTTATGCGGACAACGGCACTACCCTCTACAATCCGGGAGAAACAGGAACCTACGCGGCCGGAACAACCACACTGAATTTAAAACTGCCCTCACTGCACAAGAACTCCCCCCAGGGAGATCGATCCCCGGTCATTCATGCTTTCCTTTATAAGGTAAATTCTGACGGAACACGAACCTTGGTCGCTTCTTCAACCGGTGGAGGCGATATTCGCTACACCGTCCCTGCAGTGGGAATCTACCGAGCCGTAGTGACGATAACGCCTCTTCATTTGGCTGATTTTATGAATTATGATCGCCAAAAGGCCTTTGCTGAGGCACCCTGGATATTGACGAACCCGGTCTACTTACAGTGATGAAACAGAAACTTAAAAAAATCGATCACTACATCCTGACAGAATTGGCTTCGCCGTTCATCGGCACCGCGGTTTTTTTTTCTTCATTTTTCTAATGTTCCAAACACTCCGCCTGTCGGAGTTCGTGATTGTTCATCACCTTCCCATCTTCATCGTTCTTAAAATCACTCTTGGGCTTCTCTTTTCTTTCTCGCCGTTTGTTTTTCCAACGGCATTCTTAGCATCAGTATTGGTGGCTTTTGGGAGGCTCTCCGGTGAAAGCGAGCTCACGGCAATGAAAGCCTCGGGCCTCAGCGCTTGGAGAATTGCTAAGCCCGTCTATTGGGTGGCGGGTGCTGCCGCTCTCATGTCCTGGGTCTGCAGCATGGAACTGGCACCCTGGGGAGAGCGTACGATTTCCTCAACCCTTCTGACCGCCGGCAGTCGCAAAGTGATTAGCAGCATTCAGCCCCGATCGTTCACCAATGGATTTTATGATCTGCTCTTGTACGCCGACGAAGTCGATAAGAGTGAAAACAAACTTTCTCACGTGTTCATTTACGACGAACGCCAAGCGGAGAACCCCACCGTCGTCATTGCCAAAGAAGGTTTCATTCAAAACGTCGCCACTACGAACATTCTTGAAAACCAGGTCTTGCTGAAACTCTTTGACGGAGAGATCCATCCGCTTGCGAAAGAAGTGGGCAGCTACGACAAGATGACGTTTCAAGAATATGCGCTCTACCTCCGGGTGGACATGAAGGAAATTGCCGATCCCGGCTACCCCCGCATGCTGAGCTTTGGAAAACTCATTGAAAATATTCGGGCAAAGAAATCCGGTACGGATATGTCGACCGAACTTTGGAAGCGATTCTCGCTGTCCCTCTCTCCCCTCTTTTTCTGCATGCTGGGAATGGGACTAGGAACCATTCGAGCCCGTGCCGCCACCGGTTCGGGGGTTCTCTATACCTTTATAACAGCCATTGTTTACTGGCAGCTCACGGCTTACTTCACCTATTTGGGGTTGAGAGGAACTTTACATCCGGCGCTGGCTATGCAAATTCCAAATCTGGTTTTGCTGGGAGCCGGCTATTATTTCTTTAGAAAGACCAAGGATTGATGAAGCGGTGGATGGACACAGGCTACGCGGCCTGCGCAGTAACGATTCTTTCTCTGTGTGGGGCGGCACACGCTGAGACGGTTCCATTAGAAGCCAACACCGACAACCAGATCACTGCGGTGGCGGATGAAAATCTCCTCAAAGACCAAAACTGGCAGCTCAATCTTTCTGCGGGAGTTCCCACCCCTTTGAATGTGGGAATTTCGAGACGAGTGAATGCTAAAACCGAATTCGCCGTTTCCGGTGGCTACTTTGCAGTGGGAGTGGGAAGCGGTCGGCGCGTGAACACCTGGAACATCGATGTGGGAACTCGGTGGTACCCTTGGGCCACTCGGTTTTATTTAGGTCTCACCGCACGCTACGCCCGATTAAATTTTGATATGCCCATTACCCTCGATTCCACCACGGGCAGCGTGGCCGACTCCACTCTCTCGGTCGGAGGCCTCTACGTCGTTCCTTCCATCGGTTGGACCTGGCAGCTCAGCTCCAGCATGACCCTTGGAATCGACTTCGGCGTTCAAGTGGGGGTGCTAACAGGGGGGGACATCTCCGCGACGGAAGACGCCTCGGCATCCGATGGCGCTGCCATGGTCAACAGCCTCTCTAGAAATTCCACCCGAGCCGCCAGCTACTTCTCGCGTTTCCCGCTTCCAAATTTGACGCTCTTCCGTCTAGGATGGAAGATATGAACCTCAGCTCAGGGAAGGCCGCAATCTTTGCCGCTTTCTGTTGCTATGCGCTAAGCAGCTGCGCCGGCGGAAAACTCACCCGTATTGAAGATGCAAAAGAACTTCCGCCCGAGCTCGTGAAGACGGGGGAAAAATTCGAAGTCAAAGAACTTGCGCCAGTCGTCAGCGATCCGAAGAAGAAAAAAAAGGTCGCGGCAAAAAAGAAATCTCGTTTTTCTTACCCGAAACGCCGTCCCGACAAGCCAGCCATTTGGATCGGAGAAGAGCAGACTTTTGAAATTACCTATTTGCGCGTCCAGGCCGGCTTTCTCACGCTGAAAGCACTTCCTTATAAGGAAGTGAATTCGCGGCAGGTCTACCACGTTCAAGCTACAGCAACGACGACGAAGCTCTTCAGCCTCTTTTACCGACTGGAAGATATGGTGGAATCGTTCATCGATTATGACGGGCTCTTTTCCCATCGCTTTCACTTGAAGTTAGATGAATCGGTCCAGACTCGAAACTCCCTCGAATTTAATGACTCTGAAAAGATGACCACCACTTATTGGAACCGTGCAAATCATCGCGACAAGGGAAAAGTCGACGCGATTGAGACGAAGGAAATTCCACGTTTTCCGCAAGACTTGCTGTCCTCTCTTTACTATCTGAGAAACATTCCCCTCCCCGATGGCGCCACCATTTCGTTCAATGTGGTTTCGGAAGGAAAAGTGGAAACCGTATTAGCAAAAGTCCTTCGACGTGAAACGGTGGACACCGCTGCGGGTACTTTCAAGACGATCGTCGTGATGCCAGAGCTAAAGGATAAACCCAAAGTGGGTGACAGCTACCTTTGGTTGACCGATGACGATCGCCGCATTCCCATCAAACTCGAAGCCAAAGTAAAAGTGGGCGCTATCAATATGGTGATGATTCGCAGCGAGCCAGGACAGGATCCGTTGACGACACCGGTGGTGGTGACTCCAGAACCGTCTCCGACTCCTTCACCCTCAGAATCTCCCAAGTCTGAATAAAAAATCAGCCCGATTTATCTTCGACTGTTTTTCGCAAACCAAAATAGCCGAGAAAATTTCCGGCTACCAAAAGGTACTCGTAATTCTGCAGGGGAGCTACCTTGCCACCCGACTTGCGCATATGGTCCAGCGATTCACCAATGGCCTGTTCAAAGTTGCGACCGGTCCAATAACCCCGCCAAGTCTTGTGGTTCCAATGGATACAAATCTGGCATCCCACCAAGCAATCCCGGCCAATAAACTCTAGGTCGACGTCGTAAACAACTGCTTTCGGATATTCATCGAAGATGTGACCTTCGACCCAATCTGAAATCTGATTTTCTACTTCGTTTCTCAATTCAGCTTTACAAGGCATGTGATGACAATGGAGCTCTCCGAAAAGTAGGCGTTTCATAAGCAGTACTCCGTATTTGGATTTGATGTGATTTGTAGAAGAACTAAGGAATGAGTGTCTTTTACCACGAAACAAACCCCAGCAACAGCCCCAGCTTCAGCGGACAGCAAGCCGCAAACAGCCCATCACTTCACCTGCAACGAGTTGAGCTCACATCGTTGAATTTCCAGCGCTTCTGGAGAAGGTTGAAGAGGGGTACTATGGTCCCACTCAGGATTGAGATCGTAGAGAACATAACCAGCGTGTAAATTCTCAGTCATTCGAGTCACATATTTGTCGAGGTTTTCATGCATCACTTTTCCAGCAGAAGTCGACGCATGATAGACAAACATCTGTTCGTTCGAACGACCGCCCGGCTCACCAAAAAGTTCCAAAATCATTCCATGAACTAGGCCCATCGGACCGCTTTCTTTCCCGTAGCGTTCTAAATACTTCGTCGTCGCCACACCAAAGAAAAGGTAGTAGCCCTCAGGAAGCTTTTGGGCGACTTCTAGAATTCCTTTCGGGTCGGCATACTCTATTTCGAATTCGTCGACCTCTTGTTTGTAAAGATGGCACGTATAACGATGAGACTTTAGAAAGTGACCGTAATCCAACTTCACCTTCTTACGACCGAGGAGGCGGGTGTACTTGTCCAAACCCATTTCCAACAAAGGAGCCGGATCAATCTTCAACCAATGATCGACAAAATGTTTTCGCGTTCCGAAACTCACCACGTCGTCGAAGTAGCGAAGCCGATCCAGGATACCGATTTTTTCGGCGGCAGTGTTGCTATAAGCTTCAGCTAGAACAAGCGTGAGCCAAATAATGCAGTTCACGCGGTCAGTGGGGTAGCGAGGAGCAAAATCCCAGGCCCCCTGCCCTTCTCCCAAAATCCCTTCGTAAACCACCTTATGATTAAAATGTTCGCGGATCGCTCGATACATCCGGCGGTTGAGCTCTTCCTTGGTCATCCACTGAGAGGAGTTCGACGCTCGCTCAATCACGTTGATTTTTTCACGAGCGGGAGGCGTCAATGAGAATAGAAAGAGGCCCAAGGCACCCCAGCAAGCGATGGCAGAAACGATTCTCCACATTAGGAAGTTAGTATGGCACACCACCGCTTGGCGGCAAGCATGGCGAGCTGCAATGACGAAGAATTTTTTACGAAGAGCTTTTCATTTTTCTGACACCAATCAGCATACTCCACCAAGAGAGCGCCAGAATAAATACGTGCGAGCTGAAAGGCAAACTTCCGGGCTTGAACCTCTGGCAAGTGTTCAGACCACTTCTGAGTTTCTACCAAGACCTGCTTGAGTTGTTTCGCGAGCGGCTGCAGATCTTTAGATTGAATGCCCGTGAGAATTCGATTCACATCTTTCACGAACGGACCCATGGCCTTTTCTTTGTCCAACGCTCGAAGCATATCCAGGCTGAGAACATTGGTCGTCCCTTCCCAGATGGCCAAAACCTGAGAATCTCGGAGGAGCGACGGCAACCCGGTATCTTCGATATAACCGGCGCCTCCGAAGCATTCTAAAACTTCGCTCGCCACCGAAACCCCCTGTTTCGCCGTAAAAAGTTTTACGACGGGGGTAAGTAATCGCAGGAGCGCCTTTTCAGAAGGAGTGGCTTCATTCACCTCTTCTTTGCCTAAGAGTTCAGCAACTCGGAAGACGAGATGAAAAGCCCCCGCCCACTCTGTTTCTACAGCGGCTAAAGTTTCCTGATGTAAGGGATGCTCGGCAATGAGTTTTCCAAATGCTCGCCGCTTGGTGGAATAATCTTTGGCCAATGCCACGCCTCGGCGCATGTATCCCAAGGCTGAGCTCGCATTCCAAATTCTCGTGATGTTGAAAAGCGAAGAAATCTTTTTTACGCCGTTGCCTTCGTCTCCCACTAAAGTAGCAGGTGCGCCGTCTAAGGTCAGTTCTGCAGTGGGAAGCGCGCGCGTTCCCAGCTTCTCTTTTAAACGATGAATACGAATTCCTTGAAGCGCCCCCTTCTCATCCCGGAGGCGAACGCAGAAAAGACTCAACCCCTTGCTGCCTTCCGGAGCGCCCTCGATTCGAGCCAGCGCCATCGCTACGTGCGAAGTCGTGGCCGAAGTAAACCATTTGGTCCCAAAAAGTTTGTACTGATTGCCACTCACCTTTTTAGCAATCGTGGATGTTCCACTCACATCCGAGCCACCCGTTCGTTCCGTCATCCACTGCCCTGAAGTAAAAAACTGCCGGGGATTTCTAGAAGTGAGATGAGCAAAGACATTCTTCTTCATCTCGTCGTCGCCGTAGAGCTCGACCGCTCGAGCCGCTCCATCCGTCATGGCCAGCGGACAGGTGAAGATCGCCGAAGAGGGGCCGTAGAGATAAATTTTTGCAAACTGATGAACGCGAGAGAACCCGCCTTGCTTCCGCTCGTAGCCGATGGAAACCAATCCCTCCTGTGCGGCAATCTTTTCGAGCTCTTTCCAGGCCTCGGAAGTTTCAATTTCATCGATTCTATGACCCCAGGCGTCATAAGGAACGTGTCGTGGTGGGTTTTGTTCGGCACTCTTGCCGAGGTTCAAAAGGGAAGTGGCTGCTTTGTTCCCCAATTTGCGAAGATCTGGCTCTAGTTTGTTGAAAGTCTTCGGTGGCAACGTCTTCCTTAGATAGAAGCGGAGGAACGGATCATCGTCATATTGGTTTTTTAGCACGGGGCCATCTTGAAAAAATTCAGTCATTCCTTGACAGAAGCGAAAAAAAATACTGATGTCAAGAATTCATGAAACGGAATTCGCTTCATTCTTTCGCAACCGACACTTTGGGCTACTGCACCAACGTGCATCCCGCTCAAAGCTGGCTGGAGATTTGGAATCTCCTGCAGACCGACGTCAAAACGGTTTTTGAGACTGTTCGTCAGGACCTCGGTGCACCCGCTCTCGATACCCCTCGTTTTGGGGCAGGTCTCTGGTTGCCAGCAGGAGCTGCTGAAGAAATTTTAGAACACGGTCATATTCCCCTTCTGAAGGATTTTGGCACGCAGAACCAACTCGATTTTTTTACGCTGAATGGTTTTCCTTACGGAAACTTTACGGGCCAACGAATTAAAGAGCGCGTCTACGCTCCGGACTGGACTCAGCCTGAACGCCTCGACTACACGTTGAAGCTGGTAGAAATCGCTTCTCAACTCGGGCAAGAGGGGCGCCCTTTTACGATTTCCACCGTGCCCATTTCGTATCGACAGTGGCTGAAGCACCCCAACCAACTCAGTGCTGCGGCAGGAAACTTGGCGAAGGTTGCGTTGGAAATGGTTCGAGCCGAAGAGCGAACGGGAGTAAAAATTCATCTCGCCCTGGAGCCCGAACCGACGTGCTATCTCGAAAGCAGCCGAGACGTCATCGGCTTCTTTAAAGAATATCTGTTGCTGTCGGGCTACGACAGCCTTCGGAAAATGACAGGCCTGCCACCCCTGCACGCGCAAGAACTTTTACTTGAAAGAATTCAGATCTGCTTCGACACCTGTCATTCTGCTGTGAGCTTTGAAGATCCCCAGAGCATGCTGTCTCGTTATCAAGCGGAAGGGATTGAGATCGGAAAAGTTCAGCTCAGCTCGGCCCTAGAAATTAATTTTGATGAAACTGAAAACGTGCACGATCTGGTCGAAGCGCTTCGACCCTTAGATGATCACCGTTTCCTGCACCAAGTTGTCGGTGTCAGCGCTGACGGAGAACCCAAGGCGGCATACGAAGACCTTTCGGACGCACTCAGCGATTGGACGACGACGGATCCTTCAGGCCGGTTCCGAATTCATTACCACATGCCGCTCGCTTGCGATGAAGTGCTGCCCTTCAAAACAACCCGAAACTACGTCGATCAAGTGATTGCGTTACACAACGCCAATCGAATTTCTGATCACTGGGAAGTCGAGACCTATGCGTGGGACCTTCTCCCAGAAAATCGTCGACATCCGAGACTCACCACGGAAATCGCCAACGAATTGCGCTCCGTACTAAACTGATCTTTTTTGGGACTTCTTTTTTCAATACCCCCTTTTAATGTCTTGCATTATTTTACCCGAGTTGTAGTTCCGCCAAGCAGGAGACCACCATGAAAACGAAGACCACTCTAGTCCTGATCACCGCCCTACTTTCGATCCAAGCTCAGGCAGCTGAAACCCAGTTCCTTCATTTTTTTCTAAAATCTCGAACAGAAGCTGGCTTTCAGAAATCCGATCTCAAACTGATTGAAAGTGCATTCGGGGCCATGCAGAGCAAAAACCCTGTCTTCTCTCATCTCGAAACCTTTGTGGATGACAGCAAAAATCCTGTCGTCAATCGGTCCTTCTTTCTTGCCAACCTCATGCGAGTCTATCCTTGGATCAATCTGGCTCATATGTACGCCGGACAATGGGAGCTCGTGAGCTTCTGGCCAGATTTTTCGTACGGCTCTTCACGAATCTCGGCACTCGACGCAGTGGTGCGGTTGGAACTAAAACCAGGTGCCGATCTCCGAGCTCACTATTCCGATCTTGCCGAACTTCGGCAGTTCTTTGTTAAAAAGTACGCCGTCTCCTTGAGTATTTCTAAAGAGCACATCATTAAGGATGATGGTACGACCGCAAACACGGACTACTTTCTGTCCTTTATCGTTCCGTGGCAGCGAGGAGCTGATCCGACCGTCACTCAAAAATACTGGTTAGAGAAGCATGGCCCTCTGGCCGCGTCTCTCATTCCCACGGAAATCAAAAAGTATGTTCAGGACCATACCTTGGTGCCTCAGCCTCTGGACGTCTTTGATGAAAACTACCAAGGGATCTGCTTTGAAAACGTTCCGTCGGCTCAACACGTGAAAGATTTTCGAAGCAAGCCGGGTGCGTGGAAAGCCAGCGTGACACTCGCCTCGGACGAAGAAGTCTTCTCAGACCACCCCTCGATGATGGTGTTTGAACGAATCAGTAATCGAGACCTTTAAGTCTTCGAACCGAGATACGCTTTTTTGATGTCGGGATTGGCAAGCAATTCCTTGCCCGTGCCGGTGGTCTTGATAGCGCCTTGATCTAGAACGTAAGCGCGGTCGGAAATTCCTAGTGCACGATAAGCCAGCTGCTCGACCAGCAAAATAGCAGTCGTCTTGGCGTCCTTCAAAACCTGGATGTATTGAAAAACCTCGTTAATTCGCACGGGTGAGAGCCCCATGGTGGGTTCGTCCAGGAGAAGCACCTTCGGTCTCATCATCATCGCTCGAGCAATAGCGAGCATCTGTTGCTCTCCTCCGGAGAGAGTCCCTGCCCACTGCTTCTTTCGCTCATCGAGTCGTGGAAAAAGCTGATAGGCCTTCTTCATCTCAGCAGTGACGGCCTTGAGCCCTTCTCGACGAGCCAAGAGGTATCCGCCCATGATCAAATTGTCTTCTACTGAAAGAGTTGAAAAAACCTTTCGGCCTTCGGGTACGTGAGCAACCCCCATCCCCGCAACTTCATGGGGCTGTAAGAGGTGCAGCGGCTTGCCCTGCAAAAATATTTCACCAGATTTAGGATGGAGAATTGAAGAAACAGTCTTTAAAGTGGTGGTCTTTCCAGCGCCATTGGAGCCAATCAAAGAAACGAGTTCCCCAGCATTCACTTGCAGCGAGACTGAACGCAGCGCTGTAATGTTTCCATAATTCACCGAAACATTCTTGAGCTCTAAAACGGGCGTCATGCGGTGACCCCCTCCGTTTGAGTTCCCAAGTAGGCTTCCATCACCTTCGGACTGTTCTGAACTTCCTTGGGTGAGCCGCTCGCAATGGTTCTACCGAAGTCGAGACAGGTCAGCTCGTCGGAAACTTCAAGTAACATGTCCATGTGATGTTCAATGAGGAGGATGGCGATGCCTTCAGCCTTAATCTTTTTTATCACCTCATTGAGTTCTAGAATCTCTGTCGCGCTAAAGCCCGCTGCTGGCTCGTCCAGCAGAAGCAGGGTGGGATTGACACCCAAGGCTCTTGCAATCTCCAAGCGTCGAGCTTGGCCGTAGCTCAGGCTGCTTGCGGTTTCGAAGGCTTGCTTTTCTAAACCCACAAATTTCAGCAAGCGATAGGCGCGCACTTGCATCTCGCGCTCTTCTTTTCTCGTATCCGGAAGAGAGAGCAGCACGCTTAGCAACGTAGCCTTAAAAGATTGGTGCAACCCGACGAGAACGTTATCGAGAACAGTCAGTTCACCAAAGAGCTGAAGATTTTGAAAGGTTCTCGAAATTCCCTTCGCCGAGCGCCGAGCCGTTGAAAGCTTCGCAACATTTGCATCAAAGAGTTGGATACTTCCTTCACTCGGAGGGTAAAGCCCCGTGATGAGATTCACCGTCGTACTTTTCCCAGAGCCGTTGGGTCCCATCAGACCGTGAATAGAACCCCTACGAACTTTAAGGTCCAATTTGTCGACAGCTGTGACTCCTCCGAATTTCTTTCTCACGTTTTGAATGTTGAGTACGAGATCCCCATTGGAGGGACGCGAGGTAAAAAGAGGTGATTTGTCGTTCGCCGCTCGAGCAGCAATATCCTGCTGAAACTCAGTAAGGTCTTTCGCTGGAAAAAGCCTACTCGTTAGGCGACGGAACAAGCCGGCCAATCCATTGGGGAGGAAAAAAAGAGTGAGAAGAAGAACGATGCCGAATGCGACCAGCCGATAATCTTTTAGACCCGTGAAGAAATCTGGCAAGGAAACTACTAAGAACATCCCGATGAAGTTCCCCAAAGTAGAGCGTACCCCGCCCAGGACCAACGCAATGACGAGTAAGATCGAGAGATCGAGCGAAAAAGTAGCTGTTCCAATATAGTTATCTTGGTGTGCAAATAGCCCACCCGCAAGACCAGCTAAGGCCGCTGATAGCGCAAACCCAGAGACTTTATACTTCGCACGAGAAACTCCGCAGCATTCTGCTGCGATCGAACTGTGTTTGATGGCCTCAAAAGCTCGACCCCAGAAACTCTTGGCGAGGTTTCGAACCATCCACATCACCGCCAACATGACGGGATACACCACCCAGAGAAAATGATTTTCTTCGACAACCAGGCCAAAGAGTTTCAACGGAGGTACGTTGATGCCCTTCGTTCCGTTTGTAAGATTCTCGGATTCATTGATGACTGTGTGGATGATCATCCCATAAGCAATGGTCGTCGCGGCCAAGTAGTCCCCGGATAGCCGAAGGGAAGGAAAAGACAGAACAGCACCCACGCCTGCACAAATCACAATCGCGATGATGAGTGCCGCCGAAAAAGAAAGCTGGGGAAGAAATTTCAGCGTTCCCTCAGCGTTCAGTTCTTGAGTGGTCGTAAGAATGGCTACTGCGTAGGCCCCAACCGCAAAGAAACCGGCGTGACCGAGGGAAATATCGCCCAGATACCCCATAATAATATCCAGGGCCGTCACCAAAATCGTGAATACGAAAATCTGACAGAGAATGCCGTGAACGTAGTACGTGTTCTTGGTCACGAGGGGCAGAATCATCGGAATGAGAAAGACCAACCAAGAAAGGCGTCCTCCGAGAAGGCTCTTCCTCATACTTTCCTCACTACCTTTCTACCGAAAATTCCGTTGGGTCTTAACAAGATGATCAAAATCAAAAAGACAAACCCAGTGGTGTCTTTGTATCCGCTCGAAATAAATCGCGCCGTGAAAACTTCGCAAAGGCCGAGAATAATTCCGCCCACAATCGTTCCGTAGCCAGACTCCAGTCCGCCGATAATGGAAACCGCATAAGCCTTGATTCCAATCACCGTGCCCATCGTCGCTGAAACGAGTGTAATGGGTGCGACCAGAAGACCCGCCACCCCAGCAATCATAGCGCTCAGAATGAAGGAGAACCCCACGATGAAGCCGGGGTTAATGCCCATCAGGCTTGCCGTCACTCGATCTTCGCTGATGGCTTGAATGGAACGCCCTAAAACGGTTTTACTTTTGAAGGTTTCCAGCGCAACCACGATGAAAATCGAAGCCGCGATAATGAGGACTTCCTGGGGATAGACTCCCGCGCCAAAAATTCGAATGGGACTGTCTCCGACTGGAGAAAGAAACTTGTAGTCGTCCGTGCTCCAACGTCTTTCAACTAAGTTTCGAAGCACAATACCGACGGCCAACGTGGCTAACGCCGAACCATATTCCGATTTCATTCGGCGCGACGGTTCCACAGCAAACTTGTTAATGAAGGCGCCTAAGATCGAACCGACGACCAAAACTCCCATGAACGGAATGATGAAGCTTCGCCCCAAAGGTTGGCCGGTCTTCATGTCGATGTAGAGAGAAAAGCCTACAACACCCCCCATCATCAACAGATTGCCGATAGCAAAGTTGATGGTTCGAGAAGTCGAAAAGGTGATGTTGTAGGCAACAGCTAAGAGGGCGTAAATCATTCCCTGAGAAACGCCCGATACTAAGAGCTGAACAAAATCAGCCATTAATTCGCTTTCGGTACGACGATTCCGTCTTTCACAACCCCGACCTTCACATGAGATTCTTTCATGGCTTCGTGGTCTTTACCGTTGAACGGTTTGGAATAGACGCCGGTGACACCTTGGAAAGGCTTCGACAGATTTTCCAAAGCAGCTCGCACCTTCGCACCTTCAAACGACTTCGCTTGCTCGATGCCGGCTTTTAACAAGTAAACCGAGTCGTAAGCCTGCACTGCTGCAATCGCCGATTGAATCGGCTTCTCGTTGTACTTCGCGCGATAGGCGGAGAGGAACTTTTCTTCACGAGGCGTGTGTTTCCCAGCTTCGATGAAGCTTTGGGGCATGCTCGTGCCCTCACCATTTTTGCCAGCGTTGTTGATGTAGTTAGGCATCGAAAGCGTCCAAGCACCCACGAGCGGAACCTTCCAACCAATTCTGTCCATGGAGTTTGAAACAGCCGCCATCTCGGGACCAATGCCATAGCCCAAAATCACATCCGCACCTGCGGCTTTTGCTTGGAGAAGCTGGGCCGACATATCGGTGTCCTTAATCTTGAACTTGCCGACGTAGACTGGGGTGATTTTCTTGGCAGCCAATTCTTTTTCTAAACGCTCACGACCGGCCTGACCAAAGTTGGTGTCATCACAAAGAATCGCGGGCTTCTTGAACTTGCGCGCCACGACCGCTTCTTTCACGATCACTTTGGATTGAATGTCATCGTTAGCAACGATTCTGAAAACATAGTTTTCAGGACTATCTTTGAAAAGTTCATTCACCTTCGCACCCGCGCTCACACTGATGAACTGCGGAACTTTTCTCTTGTTCGTGTAGCGAGTGCTGGCATCGGCAACACCGGTATTGGTAGGACCAAAAAGAGCCACGACGCCCTCTTTGTCGAGCAGCTCTTGCACGACTTGAGCGCCTTTTTCATTCTTGGCTTCATCGTCGCGAAACACGATAGCGATTTTCTTTCCTAAGATGCCACCGGCCGCGTTGATCTCTTCAACTGCGAGCTCGACGCCATTTTTCATCGACTGACCAAGCGGGCCTGTTCCTCCCGAAAGAGCTCCATAGATCCCGAATTTAACGTCTTCGGCAGTCGCCATGGACGACGCTGCCAACAAGAGCAGTGCAAAAGCCGAGAGAAACTTTTTTCTAAATAGAGAATGTGTATTGTTCATGAGCCTTCCTTTGGCCAAATCGATTGGTATTGATCTAATTGTAACTTTCTTAAATTTTGAGGAGATTCCTCAATCCCGTCAAGGAGATACGTGCCCACTCTCACCGCCCTCACAGAACACTCTAAACATCAGTAGAATCCGTCAGTTACCATAAATTATTAATTCCGTCTAAATTAGTCAACTTTTATAGTCCACGGACCGATAAGTTTATGTCTAGAGGGCTAAGAGGAATGAGGGACGTAGCCATGAATTCCAACAAGTACGATGTCATTGTAGTCGGCGGAGGTTTGTTCGGCGTCACCACGGCGCTGAAACTCGCCAAAGACCGCAAGGTTGTTTTGATAGAGCGCAACAAAGACATCCTGCAGGAATCCTCTTACGTCAACCAGAACCGCATTCATCATGGCTTTCACTATCCCCGTAGCTTAGAAACCGCCTACGAAAGTCTGGCCGGACTGGAGCTGCTCAAGGAACGATTTGGCAAGCACATGAGAAGCTTTGAAAGCTATTACGCCATTGTTTCTGAAGGCTCGCTCACCTCACCCCAAGATTTCATTAAATTTGCCAATACTCTTCGCGACGCCCGCGGTGTGAACTACAAGATCGCAAACGTCGACCAGTGGTTTTTAAAACCTCGCGCTGTTTCGGTTCTACTAGAAACGCATGAGCCAGTGATGGACATGGCTGCCGTACGCGAAGATCTCAAAAAGGAAATCGCAGCGACGAAAAATCTCACGTTGGTGACCGATGCAGCGGCCCAGGCTTTAGAAAAGGAAGCGCCCTTCGTCGTTCGAACCACTCGCGGAAAATTCGAAGCCGACTATTTGGTCAATGCTAGCTTTGGCAATCTCTGCTGGCACGATCATCCGAAAGCTCCTCGAGTTGAAATTCAATACGTAGAAATGGTGGAGCTCGAAAGCCAAAAAGAAATTCCAGGCCTGACTTTAATGGACGGCCCGACGTGCTTCGGGATCCTCCCCATTGGTTTCTCAAAAACTCGATATTGGTGGTACAGCGTCGCTTACAGCGTGCACACCCGAGTGGAGACCAAGAGCGATATCAAGTTCCGCCCTCCGTTCTATACCAATTGGACTAGAATGAAGGAACAAGGTGAAAGCATTTTCACCTTCATGCCCGATTTAAAATACGTGCGATCCCACTTCACTCCGCGCACCCTGATCGTTGACGCACGCATCGATCAAACCGCAGCAAGACCTTCTGTGGTGAGCACACTCACCCCTGGCTTCTTCCAAGTACTCAGTGGTAAACTAACCACGTGTATGGCGGTTGCCAACGAAGTCGCCCGACGCATTGAAGAAGGCGATCAAGCAGGTGATAACCTCGCTGGTGACGGCACCCACATCCTGAAACGCGCAGCTTAATAGAGCTGACAGTCGGAGGGTCTCTTCGTGTTAGAAATGATGCAAGCAATGGCGCTTTCCCTAGCTCACGCCTTGCCTGATGAAAACCTTCCCGCACTTTTCGTCCACGGTAATAAAGATCTAGAAAAAAGCTCGCTCACCCTCGCCGCACAACTCTGGCGCGAAGGTCGGGTGAAACACCTCGTCCTCAATGGCATGACGGAAGCCGAATGCCGGGACATGAAAATCAATTATAACGGTGCCGAGGTTTGGCATCGATGGCTGGTTCAAGAAGGCAAGGTCAACCCAGATTTCATCGTTCAAGTTCGCCCGGGCCGTCATACCTATGAAGAAGCCGATGCGTTTCATCGCCTCTGCGCTGAACGGAATTGGAACGCGGTGGCTTACTTGTCATTCCCGTATCATATTCTGAGATGCTCGCTCACTCACCTCGCAGCGATGAAACGCTTAGGTGCGACGCGCGCCCTTTATCCGGTTTCATTGAAAGCCGTGGTTTGGTTTGAACCGGTATCCAAGCAGTTGCTCGGAGAAAATACGATCGTTCGTCCCCGCTTAGAAATGTTCGATGAGGAGTGGAGACGTATCCAGCAGTACCAAAAGAAGGGCGACTGCGCGTCTCTTGCAGAGATGATCGAGTTCTTCAAAAATCAGGGAAATAACAAAAAAATCTAAGCCCGAACCTTCACACCATAGGAGAGACCTTCTCCAGTGGGGAGAATCGTGGATCGAAACACGCCCTTCGGATCGGCAAGCTTTCGATTAAACTCCCGAAGCGCCTCGACGTCGGCCTTGTCTTGGGGGTCAGAAACATGTTCGTCGGCAATTAAGCCGAAAGCGAAAGTATTGTCGGCCAAAACCGTCCCGCCCACTCGAAGATTTTTGGCAGCCCAATCCAAATAGGCCGGATAACTCACCTTGTCTGCATCAATGAAAACTAGATCAAAGGGCCCGTACGGTTCAATCTTTGGAAGATTCTGGATTGCCGTTCCAACGAAAATCTCCACGCGGTCTGAAAAGCCCGCCTTCTTAAAGGACTCGGTGGCGACCTTCGCGTGATGAGCAGAGCCTTCGAAGGTATACAGCTTGCCGCCCGGCTGAAGTCCTCTAAGTAAACAAATTCCAGAATACCCTCCGAGGGTGCCGATCTCGACCATCTTCTTTGCACCCAAGGATCGGGCAATGACTTCCAAATGCAGGCCATCCATCTGCGAAACTTGGATCACCGGAAGCCCTTCCTTCTCAGAACGAACGGCAATTTCGTTCAAAAGAGGGTCCGAATGCACGAAGACTTGCTCCGCGTACTGAACAATTTTGGGATCATTCTGGCCAAATTTTTTATCGACGGTGCTGGTTGCAGAACTCATAAGTACTCCCTAGCTCGCTGCTTACTTGGGGGGCTGAATGAATTCGATATGATTACCGAATGGATCATGAAACTCGAGCCGTTCAGCTCCCATGATTTTGAAAGTTTCAATGATCTGGATATTATGCGATTCGAGCTTCTTTCGCCAGTAATTCATATCACTGACTTGATAGGCTAGGTGGGCCTTTGCGAGATCCTTTTCGTCGTGATCTTCAGTTCCAAAGTGAACATCGGAACTCCCCGCTTTCATCCAAAACCCTGGAAACTTTTGAACTTCCGGGGGTCTCGGAATCTCGGTGAGCTCTAGAACTGTGGTGTAGAAGTGGCGAGCAAACTCTTCGGCGCCGATCGGTACGGTGACTTGCACATGATGAACTCTCTCGATCATGAGTTAATAATAGCAATAATCACTTTCCTTAAAAGCAAAAAACATCAACGGGCCACCCGCATCCCTGCGAGTGGCCCGTTGATGTTTTTACTACTCGGGTTACCCCGAGATTTCGGTATTAACTTCTAAATTAGAAGTTAGCGCCGAAGTTAAAGCGAACGTGCGACATGTTCTTCATGTTGACGCCTGCGTTTGCAGTCACGCGTGCATCGGTCAAGTCCTGGGTCGAGTACAGCAATGCCATTCTCAACTTGTCCTTGTAGAAGGTGTAGGTCGGGCCGACAGTGATACGGCTCTTGTATTGCTTAACTTCCGTACCGGTCGAATCCGTGTAGCTCCACTGATTGTGTGCGCCAGCGTTGCCGTTTGCGAAGTCAGAGTTACCCGAATAATACTGGCCGTAAAGACCCCAATGGTCCGTCAAGTTAGCAAAAGCAGAAACACCGTAGCCCATCGGCTTGATGATCGTGGTGTCTGCAGCTCCGTTACACCAGTTGGTGCCACCGAAAGCAGATTGTGTCCAGGTGCTGTCCTTACACCTCGACTCAGCCGTCATGACTTCAGCCAAGATACCGAACTTGTCCGTCTTCCACATCACGGAACCGCCCAATACGTTAGCGCCAGCTTTGCCGCTAGCAGCGCCGTACAGGTTGTCCACCAAAACGATGGTCAAATCATCCATGGGCTTATATTGAATAGCCAAGGTGCCTGCGATGCCGTTGTCGTTTTGGATGGCATTGCTGTAGAACGACTCACCGCTGCTGATGAAGACCGAGTAGCCCAACGGACCAACGGAGCCATCCATGCGGATACCTGCTTCATGTCTGTGCACGAAGTAGTTTTGGATAGCGAGCGTGTAGCCGTCTAACCAGTTAAAGCCCCAAGGACCTTCAACCATGTTGACATAAGGAGTGCCTTGGAGACCGAACACCAACTTGGTGCCATCGCCAAGAAGGTTCTTCCCTTCGACGTTTGCACGCTTCAGGAAGAAGAACGGAACCTTGTAGCTAGAAGCAGGGGCGCCGAGAGAGTTAGAATCCGACCAGTGACCCATCAACATACCGACGTTAGCAGTCCAGGTGTCATCATACTTATAAGCGAGGTCCAACTCGACTTCGTCTGCATCGAAGCCGGTTTTATTGTTGCCGTTGTTAGAGGTCATGTCGTTACGGAACATGGTCTGAGCCCAGCCGCTGAGGCTGAACTTGTCGCTAATCGCTGCGTTTGCTTTCGGGGCAACTGCAGCGCTCATCACTAAGCCGACAGCAGCCGCGAGGCCGACGAGGCTTGATAAACGTCTCATCATACTAGATTTCTCCTTTTCTCTTCGGAACTGAACTCGAGAGAAATTTGGGTTGTTGTTGTTGGTTGTACTAACGACGGAGGAAAGATCTCTGAACTCTGCACGGACCTGACTCATTGTTGGCTTGCACATAAAATCCAACCTTTCCTCCGCGTGAATTCCATTCCACTCGAGGTTGGGACTGCGCATTCCATTTGCCCACTGCCGCACAGAAATATCCATTCAGATTTAACTCAAGCATAACGACGAATTAATGCATGTCAAACATTAATTCTGACAAATTTCGTTTTGCAGTCTGTCAAATTTCAGACGGTCTCGCGCGAGACAAGAAAAGTTCGCGGTCCGAGAAATTCATTGACCTCGAGGATTTCGAAAAAATCATCGGGCGATTGCATGTCGGATTCTGATTTCGATTCGACGATGACGACAGGTTGTACCGATTGATGATCGAGGCCGCGATAAAATTGCGGACCTCGACAAAAATCAAAACGCATCGCGAGCATTTCGCGAATGAGTTTTTCCGTTTCTAAAGTTTTTGCTCGCTGAATGGCTGTCAGCACGGTTTTAGTGCCGACGTATCCGAAAGCGCTGTACGTCGTTGGTGCAACACCACCACTTCGCACGCGATAATTTTTATTAAATTCTTTTGCTGAAGCGAATTTTTCTTCGAGGCGCCAGTAGTACCCACACGCGCCGACAACTCCTTCAAAAACATCTGCTCCACCAATCATTCGTTGCGTGACAGAAAAGTTGGCCAACACGATTCGCGTATCTTCAAAAATTCCCAACTCTCGAGATTGCTTCACTGCGTTGAGCTGATCCGCACCAAAGCAATTAAAAACCAATACCTCGGGCTTGAGTTCCTGAATTCTTTTTAAGAAGGGGCGAAAATCCTGACACCCCACCGGGTGCTTGTCGTTATAAATGAAATCGACACCGATCTGAGTTCCCACGTGGAGGAGTGCGCGCGTGAAATGCTCTCCGAGTTCCTGGATTCCACTCAGTACTGCCACACGATTTCCGTAGTGGCTAAAAGCATATCTGCCGATGGCCCCACCTCCCATGTGGAAGTCCCAGCCTTCGTGAAAGGTCGATCGACGTCGGTTGTGGATTTCTAAAATAGTGTCGGACTGGCTGATGGCATTATAAAGGATGCCGTGCTTGGCGCAGATCTTACTAATTTCCACCATGTCTTCGGATTTGAGCGCGCCTACCATGACGTGAACCTTCTCTTTTGTGCAGAGTTCTTCTGCCGAAGATTGCGCCAGCTCCTTTAAAAGCTTGGTATCGCGTACAACGATCTCTGCTTCTCGGCCGTCTAAACCGCCAGAAGCGTTAAATTCGTCAACAGCCAGTTCGGCTGCCGTCAATTGTTCTTTGGCTTCGGTTCCGTATGTTCCAGAAAGAGGAACTGGGAATCCTACTTTGATCTTTTCCGCCATCTTTCCTATTATCTATGATTATGGATCAGTCTCCAACCGTCGAGACATTAAAAAAGCAACTCGACGAAACTCAACGCAAACACAAACGCGTTGCACATGAACTCTCGAGCATGATCAATGCTCAGGGAAATCTCTATCGATTCCAAGAACGCATTGAGCAACAAAAGGTCATTTATTCTCAGATTGCGGCGGTTGGACATCATTTTAATGAAAAGCTCGAGTTCAACGAAATTTTGACGGCGATTGATCGCTTCGTTTTAAATCTGCTCAACTACGAGCGTTACCTCCTGTTTTTGCCCGATCCGAATAATCCGACCCTGCTCCTTCGACGATCTCACGGCGGTTTTCTAGACATGGCCGTGGAAGAAGAAGTGAAGAAAATCACTCTCACGGCGTCGCTTCCCCAGTTCAAAACTTTCCTAGAAGGAAGCACCCGAATTACCTGTGATGAAACTAGCTCCGACGCGGGGCTTGAAGAATTCCGCAAACTGTTTCGAATGCAGGAATTTTTGATCTACAACTTAGGAAAAACTGAGAACTCCTTGAAGGGCGTTCTGATTGTCGGCAACACGAAAGAAAATGCCAACCTTCATCAACGTATCAGCGCTGCAGGTAAGGGCGATGACGAAATGGATGCGCTTTTTTCTAACATTACCAGCCAGATCTCTGGTGCTTTGAACACGATGAAGTTCATGCAGGCGATTCAGTTTGAATCAGCTCAAGTCAAGCGACTGCTGAATAATATGCGCCAGGCCGTCTTCTCGGTGAAGCAAGATGGCACAATCGTCGAGCCTGTTTCTAAATTCGCGGATTCCCTCTTCGGTTCTAGTATTGTGAGCACGAAGATCTACGACACGATTTTTAAAGACCTTCCGAAAAACACTGAAATCTACACCGCACTCACAACAGGGTTTTCTACGGTCTTCGGCGAAAGCGAATTGCAATGGGATTTGATGGACGGAACATTTCCAGTTCGGGTCATCTACATGCATCCCACCAACGAGAAAGACCCCGAACGCATTCTCAAGATCAACTACCGCCCGATTTGGGATGATAACGAGCTCTTAGAAAAAATCATGTTCGTTGTGGAAGACATCACCGAACTCGAGCGCTTGGAAAAGCAAATTGCGAAAGAACGCGGCGAAATTCAAATCATTCAAGAACTCGCTCGAAACAATCTTGAAAACATCAGTAACTTCTTCACGCGTTCAGCGGAGCTCCTGGAGATGTGTAAAGAAAATACCAGGAGCATTGAGTCCGATCCCAATGCCCTCGGCGTCCTCATGCGAAACCTGCACACCTTAAAAGGGAACGCGCGCCTTTTTGGTTACAGCTTTATTTCGAAGCGAGTTCACACCACGGAAAGCATTGTTCTCGAAATCAAGGGTAAGATTTTGGATAAGTCCCTCCCCATTCCAGATGGGCGACTAAAAATTTTTCAGGAACTCTACGAGGTTCAAGAACAGCTTCAAGAATACGCCCAGGTGGCCAATCGTATTCTGAATATTAAAAATCAGTTCGAACCTCCGATCATTCAGGAGCTGAACCAGCTCTTTATTGAAACAGAAGGCAAAGATACGAAGAGCCCAGAAGTAGCGAGTCGAATTCTGACTCAGATCTGGATTGCAAAGTCCCTACGTGATCCAGCTCTCACGGCGGCTTGCGACAAACTCTCTAAAACCATTACTCCTGAAGTTCTCAACGAATTGAAGGGCGCCTTTTTGAATCTCTTCAGCCGTTCCATGAGTTTCAAACCCTACTCTTTGGAACCAGACGCGCAGATTCGTGCGCTCAGCGAGGCCTACCTCGTTCACCTGGCTATTGAAAAATATCGGGCAAAAAAATCGGATGAAACGAAGAAGGATTTAGGCCACGCCATCCGGATGCTGCAAAGCACCTGCCTCGAAGTCGGCTTCAAGTACCTCACAGTTTTAGCGACACAGATGACCAAAGCTTTTGAAACCTCTGCTGACGCTGCTCTCATCCCCACTTTGAGTAGGGGCATGACCTATGTATGGCGTTACCTCAATTTCACCGGCTGCCTCTATGCCAATGAGATTGTAAAATCAGATGTGAAACAAAAAGTTCAAGACGCTTTGAAAACCCCGTTCAAAGACGCCACCGACGCCTTAAAGCAACTCACTGCCCTAGGAGAACTCCGCTCGCCTTGGTTCTTGTTCCTAAGAAAGCAAACTGCGAGTCAACAATCCGTGGCTTCCGTGCTTCAGGTCATTCAGACAGCAGCAGGAAGTGACTTGCCTCATACGTCTCCGATCAATGAAGCAGCAGTCGATCTTCAGCCGTTGAGAAACGCCGTTATTGCATTTGGTAAAGACGGTGCATTTGCCCAGGTCATCACTCAGATCGAAGCCACTTCGAAAGCGGTGGCAGCGGGTTTGAAATCCCATCTGACGCCAGAGGAAGGCTTACCTGAAACTATTCCTCTTCAAATAAAGTATTTAGATCTTCTGCAGATCATTGATCCTTATCTTGCTAAGGGACAGGGCGGCATGACGGGCGATGCTCCCAAGTTTCTGGAAATCGTGGACGTCAATCTGGCTCGCCTGGAGCGCGCCATCGTGCAACTCAACACCGCTTCGGATCAGCAAGCGGTCAACGCGATCAAAAAGGATTTCAGAAATCTTCTCAACATTCCGGTGAAACCCATGCTCTTTAAGTTCCAGACAATGGTCAAAGAAGTTTCAACCACGCTGGGAAAGAAAGTCCAATACGATGTCACCGGTGCCGATATTACATTGAGTCGCGAACAGATTGGAAATCTTCAAGACGCGCTAGTACACGTCATTCGAAACGGCATTGACCACGGAATTGAAATCCCTGAAGAGCGGGTCAAGCAAGGTAAAAAAGAATTGGGCCTGATTGAAGTTCAGTGCATCGAAGCAGCGGACCATGTGGCGTTAGTGATTACCGACGATGGACGCGGCATTGACCCGAAACGAATCGCAGACATCGCTTTGAAAAAGGGCATCATTACAGAAAAGGAACACCAGTCACTGAGCGATAAAGAAAAAGTCTTCCTGATCTTCAAACCAGGCTTCTCATCGAAAGAACAGGCCTCGGAGCTTTCAGGCCGTGGTGTGGGGATGGAAATCGTCGAAACGTTGGTCAAAAAGGCGGGCGGTGAACTCGCACTCGTCTCCCGCGTCGGACTTGGTTCAGAATTTACAATTAAGATTAAGAACTGATGTGAACTGAAATGAATTTGAACTGCTTCTTAAAGTCTCTGTAATTTTCAGTCTGCTTGAAAAAAACAGTCACAGCGGTCTTTTCTTTCGGTTTGCTGTAAATCAGCAAACTTCCACCTGTACGGAAGGTTGTCGCCAAGCCTAACCCAGCGCCTGCGCGGCTCAGATCGACCTGATATTCCTCTTCCATGTAACTTGCGAAAACTTTGCTCAGAAGCTTGGTCTTATTGACGCTGCCGAACCGATCGACCACCGTAAAAGCAACATATTCACCGTCGTACCCCATTTGGAGTTCAACCGATTGCTGCCCTTCCAAATCGATCGGAGTGTCTCGCAGGGTCATCGAATACTTTTCTTTTCCCGACTGAGTCGTCGGAGCGTCGTAAATCGCATTCATCAGGAGTTCATCGACCGCATTGATAATGACAAAGATCGATCGCTCTACGAACGACGTCTCATTGGAGAGATATTCTCGAACCTGATCAATAAACGCACTTTTCTCGGTGGAATTCTTCAACTTGATGATTCGGATGCTTCCAGAGTCCGAGAGGAGGCTCGAAACCTTGATCTCATCATTTCCACGGTAACCCTGAACAATTCGGCCATAGTGACGACCTGCTTCTTTCGGGTCGCCATAATTACGAATGATGAAATGGCCGAACATGTTGAAGCAACCTAACAAATCCTTCTCAGACAGGTGCTCTGCGCCAATGAAGTGAACGTTGTTCGGGCTAACCTTGTTCTTTTCTTTTCCGATGTAGGTTGAGAGGGCATCTTGAAAATCTTTCAACTGCCCGCTTTGCGAAAGGTCGGCAAAAATCATGGCATTCGCCATCGCATCGCCCTTGGCTTTTCCTAGGATGCTAACAGCTTCCTTAGGGGATTTCGCGTGTTTGAAATTCAGTTTCGCGGCGGTTGCTACCTCGCCCCCAAACTGAATATCGTCGTCTCTCTCTGAAACCAAAATCAACATGAAGCAATATCTCCGAAGCGTTATTCTATTAATCTTGTGTATATATCAAAGTCGTCGTCGAATTCCGCCATAGCCCCGCATTTGTCGCATTTGCTGGGCTGAAAATCGCACTTATTCTTCTTTAATTCAGAAACGGTGTAATGCTTTTCAAAGCTTTTTCCGCAGATCTGACAGAGGTATGGCACCAAAACAGAAGAAATGGTTCCACCCGAAAGGAAATTGTCGAATAGGGCTACTTGCTGCAATACCACAGGCGGGCAGTCCACAAAGGTGAGAGAAATTCCATTTTTGTCGAGGTGATCGAAACACCCCTTCCAAGCGCGAATTCCCGCCGAATTAATTCGGGCGATTTTCTTACAACTGATCATCAAAGCCCCGGTGGGCTTGCCAATATACTGATCAAAAACAGTACTTTCGTCGATGATACTAGGAAGTTCTATTTGAGCGGCGGCCACGTTAGACTTAGCTCCCGATTTGCCTGTTTCGGACTTTGCCGCTTTCTTAGTTGCTGATGGTTTCGATGCCTTGGGCATTCTTGCTCCGTGTATTTCTAGTATCTTTCACCGGAACTCAATTTGCGATAAAAATTTAAGTGAGAATTTCTTCAACTCCTCTTAAACTGAAGGTTGCATTAAACAATCATTGTTTTGTACCACCATGGCGGCAACATTTTGACATGAACCCGAAACAGGAAGATATACAAAAACTGAAGAGACTGGTTCGAAATATTTCGAAATCCAGACTCGTCCTTCACGGCAATCGAAGCGACGTCGAGCTCGGCGAAATTCAAGGTTCCCCTTGGGTCTACGCCCACTGGATGTCGATCATCTTGGTTTCCGGGAAAGACGTGAAAATGATTTTTAAGGCTCACTTCATGAGCAAGGATGCGAAGCTTCTAGCTTCCGTTCCCTATAAGAAAGCGTCCAGCGCCATTCGAATAGAACAGGCTTTGGACTTCATGAGAGAGTTCTGCAACCTCACGGCGGGAGCCATCAAGCGCTCTCTATCGGATGCGAAGGTGATGACCGGCGTTAGCCTCCCCCTCGTCACACGCGGTTTTGATGAAGTTTTCTTTCAGGCAAATCAGGTGAAGAACAATATTTTTGATCAGTGGCGCCTTCACGGCCCTGATTTCGAGATTGGCTGCACCGTCTCCATTGAAACCTTTGAACAGATTACGTTAACTAGCCTGAACGAAAATGTGGATGAAAAACCCGAAGACCTCGGGGAAGCAGAGTTCCTGTAAGGAGATGGTATGAAAATCTTGGTGGTAGACGATTCTGAAACGCTCCGAGTGCAGCTCAAGCAAGACCTTGAAAAAGGCGGCTTTCAAGTGGTTGAGGGTGTGGACGGTGTCAACGGCATCGAAGTTCTTGAGAAGAACAAGGACGTCGCTCTGATTGTCTGTGACGTCAACATGCCCAATATGGACGGTCTGACCATGTGCTCCAAGGTTCACCAGACTGCTGAGTTCAAAGCCATCCCCATTTTCATGCTGACGACAGAATCGGGCCCGGAAATGAAGGCCAAGGGCAAAGAAGCTGGCGTGATTGCTTGGATCACTAAACCCTACGTTGCTGAGAAAATGCTCGCAGCAATCGGAAAAGTACTGAAGAAAACCTAAAACACCATGAGTTTGCTGAATCAAGACCTACAGGCGACACACCAGATCCTCTCCTTGCTGGAGAATTCGAAGTCGCTTACGGATCGCATCTTCGATCAGCTCCCGGGCGTTTTTGCGGTCGTCGATGCTCAGGGAAATATTTTGCGCGCCAATCAAGAAGTGGCGAAATACATTGGTGTAGATCACGAACTCTTGCTCGGTCGCTCTCTCTCGTCCCTTTTTAAAGAAGAGACCTGGAATCAGTTTAAAGATCGCCTGATCAAAATCGACTCGGGCGATGCTGATTCGGAAATCGTGGAATTTGAGCTCGCCATCGACATAGAAAATACGCAGATGCGTTCATTCATCTGGCAGATTTTCAGCTTCGAATTTGGAACGCGCTTGAGCCGGAAACTTTATACCTGTATCGGCCGGGATATCTCAGACCTCAAAAAGGCCATGTCCGAAGTTTACACTCTTGCTAAGGACTTGGAAGTCACCGGCGCCGTTCAAACTCTGTTGCTCCCGAAGGACAATACCTTCACTCACAAGAATGTGAAACTCGCCGCGTACTACGAAGCTGCTAATCAATCCGGCGGCGATTGGTGGTGGTACACCGTTCGTCCCGATGGCAGCTTGGTCATTATACTGGGCGACGTCACAGGTCACGGCGCAGGCTCTGCCATGGTGACCGCGTTGATGGCTGGCGCCTATCAAAGCTTGGCCAAAGCCTTGCCGTACAACCCAAAACTCTCGGATCTTCCCACTCTATTTGGCGAGCTAAACGAATCGCTCAAATCTTTCTGCGAAAGCCAGTACTGGATGACCATGTCCGCTTTGGAAATTCCCGTAGCTCAAAATGAAGCCAAATGGTGGACCGCTGCAGCTCCCCCTATCTATGTTTTAAGAGCGAATAGCGATTTAGAAACCATGGTGGGCTCGGGCACACCTGTGGGCTCAAAGATTCTCACCGTCGGCTCCGACCATCGAACGATTTCCAAGGGCGATCGTATCTTCATCTTCACGGACGGAGCTTATGAATTCAATATGGCCAATGATCGGCAGTTTGGTTTGAAGCGACTCCGCAATGTTCTCTTACACACGCGCTCCATGGACACCGAAAAAGCACGCGACTACATTGCCGAAGAAATTAAAAAGGCGATGGTTCCCGGCCCTGCTCCGGATGACAATACTTTTATCGTAGTGGATTTTATTTAAGCTGCCTTGGGAGGTTCGTGGCCGGAACCCGTGGTTCCATCGGTCAACGCCAACACTTCCGGAGCAATGCCATCGTGCTTCCGAACTTTTAGCCAATAGATGGCGCGATAGAGAAAGAACACCGTGCAAACTGCGAAGTAACCCAAACAAAGCGGGCGTAAGTTTTTCATGCTGACGGGGAGGACCCAGCCGACAATCATCGATACGCCATCAATCACCGGCCAAATCATGGCCAAAGTTCCCAGCATGATGGGATAGAACATATAAGTGAGCGCGTGAAGCATTTGCTCACGACCATCGCTGCGAACGGCATGATCTTTTTCTCTCTGTACGAGTGAGAAAATCGAAAGCACCGCCAACACGCCAAAAACCATTTTCACGAGATTCGAGTACTCAACGAAAGCAACCAACCCCACCATCGCGGCGAGCAAGAAACTATCTAAGACATGACCTTTTCTCTCTCTCGGAGAGAGAACCCCTTTGCGATCAAACTTCCATTCGTCGGCAAAGAGCATGGCCAGGTACGTTCCAAAGACAGTGAGTCCAATCCACATCATAGTCCTCACTGATCGGCAGATTTTTGGCTGGGCTTGAGAAGGTTCCGGCCGAGCAGACGGCGCTGGGCGTTATTTATGATGGTGCAAGAGTTGGTGATGCCCTTTGCAAAGAAGGGTGAGGTTTTCCAGCGTCGTTTGCCCTCCCTGTGACAAGGGCTTCTTGTGATGAATGTCGAGCCAGCGTCTTTCGGTGCAGCGCTTGCCTTCTTGTTGATGCGTGCACCGGCCCTGATCTCGTTTCTGAATGGCGTGCCTGAGAGGGGCTGCGTACTTTCTTCGGGTTTTCCAGGGCTGGTCGGGCGTTGTTTTTGCTTCTGTACTAACTCGCGCCGGCGCGAGTGGTTTGGAGCGCTTGGCTTTCTCAAGCGGGTCGTTTTTCTGAAGATACAAATCGGCCATGGCTTCTAAAGCCTGCTCCAGGGACGCGGCGGATTTCTTCGACTCCAGATCTTGAATGCGCTTCAG
>JAIEMT010000041.1 GCA_019751945.1 bacterium | reverse complement strand
AAATCCGCCGCGTCCCTGGAGCAGGCTTTAGAAGCCATGGCCGATTTATATCTTCAGAAAAACGATCCGCTTGAGAAAGCCAAGCGCTCCAAACCACTCGCGCCGGAGTGTGTTTGGAAAGTCCCAAAAATTGACGATGATTCTCGTAGGGATGTCTCAGATCATTCTCAGGCGCCATTTCCAACCCGTCACTCCTAGTAAACGATGGAATTAGGACTTTCCAAACACACTCCGGCGCGAGTGAGCAAGAATCCCCGAGTCATTTCGGCTTACCTCAACCACGCCGTTCAGAAACGCGATCAGGCCCAGTGCACGCATCAACAAGAAGGCAAGCGCTGCACCGAAAGACGCTGGCTCGACATTCATCACAAGAAGCCCCTTTCCCAAGGCGGGCAAACTGCGCTCGACAACCTCACCCTCCTTTGCAAAGGCCATCATCAGCTTTTGCATCATGAGAATCAGGGATAGTTTAGGAATTGCTCCGGATTTATTAGACCCGGTGAGCCAGTTTTTTTGAAATCTGCCTTGTCCACCCGTCCCGGCTAGGTTATGACCGGAAAGACCGATTATTTCGTTTGGCTGGAGAGATGGCCGAGTGGTCGAAGGCACTCCCTTGCTAAGGGAGCAGCGGGTAAAACCGCTCGAGAGTTCGAATCTCTCTCTCTCCGCCATTACAAACCAAGTCGACCATTCCTGAATACCTAGAATATCGCGCGCGGTTTTAGCGCCCTACCCGCTGAGCCCGCCAAGCCAAGGTAACAACACACCTTTTGGCAACTAAAATATCTGTTTTATTTAATACACTATTAATATATAAGAATGCGCTCTGGAGATTTAATCTATGAAAAAGAATTTTTTTACCATTGCATCTCTGTTTGCGCTGTTCCCACTAGTTGCCTCAGCAGCTGAATCAGTAGATTTCAGGGGAGTGATCATTCGACCGGACGAAGTAGTTCAGTACGCAAACCAGTGGTCCCTAGACCTCCATCATTCTGACCCTCGGTTCGGGATGTCCCGAGAAGAGGTGTCAGGGGATTGGACCTGCGCCGTGGTATCGACAAGAGTCCACGAAGCTTATCCCTTTGAAGCTACTCTTCACCTCTCAACCAATGGTGACAAGCTTTTTGAAAAATCTCTTGGGGAGCTCGTGGCTATTCCGGGAATTCCGGGTCGAGTTACCCTTAAACGATACTCGGAAAGCGCCACAAGCAACTGCATGACCGGCCTGGTACCCGTACCAAGCGGCGAGCTGCTCCTGGAATGGACCTGTGTACGTCCAGATTCCTTCTCGATTTTCAGACCCTTTTTTGTGACCGACCAGATGATCGAAAAAACCCCTGGGCTTCGCAACGCCATTCCCGTTCAATACGCTCGGTGCTATAAAAAGTCGCTGTAACTTTCCATTACCCCGCTATCTCTAACCACTTCGGATGCTCGATAAACCATTTGATGGTGCGCTCTAAAGAATCTTCGAAACTCTTCGGAATGCTCCAACCCATCTGGTTCATCTTGCTTCCGTCTAAGGCGTAGCGCAGATCGTGCCCGGGGCGGCTGCTATGGAAATCGACCAACTCGTAGTTCAAGGGCTTACCTAAAGTCTTGGCGACAAACTTGGCGATGTCGAGATTGTTGACTTCTTTTTCGCCGACGATGTTGTACTTCTCGCCGACTTCGGCGGACTTGTAGAGAAACAGAATCGCTGCCGCGACGTTTCGAGCGTGGATCCAATAGCGAGAGCCCGGAATGGACTTGGTCGCATCCGAATGAACGAAAACCTTTTCTCCCTTGAGAACTTTGCGCATCACGAGGGGAATGAATTTCTCAGGATGCTGACGCTCCCCGAAAATATTCATGCAATGGGTGATAACAACTGGAACTTTGTAGGTGTTGGCGTAAGCCAAGCAGAGCTCTTCACCGCCGGCTTTTGCAGCAGCGTAGGGATTGCCTGAGTTATAACGATCCCATTCTTTGTAAGCCACTCCTTTAGGCGCAGGACCGAAAACCTCATCGGTAGAAAAGTAGAAAAATCTCTTAAGAGATTTTTGGGTCTTTGCAAAGTCCAACATGCGCATCGTTCCCACCACGTTTGAAATCACAAACGGTTCGGGATCGTCGATGCTTCGATCGACGTGGGTCTCAGCACCGAGGTGAAAAATACTCTCCACGGTGCCGATTTCCTGCCGAACTCCCTGTCCAAACTCTTGAGTAAAATCAGCAGCAAGTACCGTGACCCGACGAGATTCAAAGCACTGAATGTCCCGCAGCCGATCGAACCCGTTTGAGGCGTAGTTCAATCGGTCCATCACGACAATGTGCCAGTCCGTATTTTTAAGCAAATGCTCGACTAAGTGGTGACCTGCGAAGCCGCATCCCCCGGTAACCAGCACTCTTTGACTCATGATTTTTTTCCTCTAAGGTCTTCAAAACTCGGTTGAATTGCAAAACTGTAAATGCGTCACCACCCAACTGTTCAAACTTGTCCTGATAAGCCCGCGCGCAATCGGTGTAGCTTCGATCCTGGAGAAGGTTTCTAGCAGCTGCAGCAACGGATTCTTTTTTGAGCTCTAGGCTGGAAAGTCCCAGGACGCCTCCACCCCGAGCGAACCACTCGATGCAAAAAGCCTGATCCAAAAGAGAATAGACGCCCAGATAGGGCTTTCCGGCGCAGAGAGCTCCCCAAATCGTGGAGCTTCCGCCGTTCCCCACCATGAAATCGACCTTCGTCAAAACTTTTCCAAAGTCCAAAAACTTGTAGGCGCTTAAACCGCGGGAAAGAAAATCCCGGGGAATTTTTTCAGGATTCGGATGAGAGGCGATGACTCGAACGCCGGACTCTAGAAGCCCTTCCACAATCGTGTTGAAGCAAGAATAGTTTCCGGAACTTCCCAGGCTTAAGAGTGCGACGGGAGTTTCATTGTTCACCTGGGGGACTTCAAACGCTCCCCAGCTCCCTCCTTGCCACAGCAAGGGCCCACCAAAGAACTGATTTTGTTCGAGCTGTTGAGTAGCGGCGTGCTCAAACCCCACGTAGAAGGTTGCATCCCCATCGCAATAGGCCCGACGAATATCAGGGTAGCCAGGAAATCCGTTTTCCTTCCGAATCTGGTTCAACGGCCTAAAAACCAGAGACAGAACCAAACGCAGAATCCAAGGACCCACGAGCTTTGAAAGCCTCGCACCAAACCGGCGAGTATTTACTGAATCAGGAACTGGAAACTTCGTCTGGCAGAGCGGACTCCAGTGAAAATCTGCTAGTGTAATACACGGTACCCACTCCATGAAAGACGCTATTGGCAGCGTGTATCGCACATCCCCAACCACCGCTCTGGGCCTGTATTTTCGTAAGAGTTTCAAATTCTCAACAAGTTGTACGCGCAATTCCTTGAGTGTGTATGGAAATTTTTCTCGATCGATTCTCTGGAGGAAGTCGGCTGTCTGCACCGATTGAATAGAAATTTTTTCTATTCCAGCTTCGGGTTGAAACATGGAATGGAATTTTTCTGGTGTTCCAAATACGACAGAGTGTCCGTCTCGTGCTAAAAGTTGAGCCAGCTTGTAAGCGCGGCACGGATGTGCCATTGTGGCGCCTTCCGCGAGAATCAGGATGGGTTGCTTCAATGCTCCCGGCGCTGGACTCGACATGAATTATTATTTTATAGAAATGTAAGAATGAAACTTTGGGTTTTGTAACATGAGAAAACCACAACTGGATTCAGCAGAGTTTGAGATTTTTACTCAGATCTATCACGCGACCATTCGTTACGTGAGCCCCGGTCTATTTCACATGGTTCGTAACGAACGTTATCCGGGTCCCACAAAGCTAGTGAATACTCACGGCATCAACTGGCTCATTGGTTTTTCAGATCTCAGTCCTAACCAACTCTCCGTTCGAGATGGAAAAAAGCTAGTTTCCCGCACTGGTCCTGCCGGGATGTACATCCCCCCTTTTCAACTCATTGAATATCATTTGGAATCAGGATCTGTAGATTGGGAAGCCTTTGTTTCGACTGCCCCCCCTCCCGCAGATATTCCTACCGAACCGGTGATCTTTCACTGGGATGGCACCCTTCCAAAAACGGTGGATGAAGCCTTTGATATCATCCGTAAGCGAACCGATAGCCACACTCTGCGAGTTGAGAAAAAAGCTTCCAGGATCGCACCGAAAGCCAAAAAGTTTTTGGAAACTAACTTTAGAGATGACGTCAAGATTTCTGATATCGCTAAGAATTTAGGTTGTTCGCGTGTGGTTTTGAGTCGCGATTTTCAGCAGACCTACGGAATCAGTCTTGTCGCCTATCGGCACCGCTTACGCATCTTTGAAGCCATGCACCTTATGAATGAAGGAAAATCCATTACCCACGCAATCTTTGAATCTGGATTTTCAGATCCAGCTCAGTTCATTCATCATTTCAAAAAAGAAATGCACACCACCCCAAAGTCTTTTGATCCCTACAAAGAGAAACGTTCTTCCTACTACTACTAATTCTATTTAGACTGTAGACTAATTTCGGGGAAGACAATGAACACTCAAAAAGTCTTTGAGCTTTTTGTGAATCATATTTGGCCTATCGTCCGAATATTTTTCAAAAAAAATCAGCGCTGCCAACACTGCATTGCCTCAGAAAAGTATGCGCAGATCGTTGACGGAGTCTGTTCAGATTGCCGCTCGTATCAAGCCACCACTGAAATCAGCCCCGAAGCCTCGCGGGAAATGAAAACCAGTTTCGAGTCACAACTCACTTCTTACACACGGGAAGGCAATTATTCGGCGGTTCTGCTTCTTAGCGGCGGAAAAGATAGCGCTTACATTCTGGAACGCCTCAGAAGCGAACGTCCCGACCTCCGACTCCTTTGTATCACTGTCGACAATGGGTTCATGAGCCCCACCGCAATCAAAAATGCGGAGTACCTCTGCGAACGTCTGAACGTCGATCTTTTAATTCACACGGCAAGCATTCCTACGTTTGCTAAGGAATTTCGAAAGGCATTTCAAGAATTGAATGGCAGACCCACCTACGGTGTAGTGGATCATAAAGATGGAACGTTAATCTTTCGGGCGGGGAAGAGAATTGCGACAGAATTGCAAATTCCCCTTCTGATTGGTGGACTCACTTGGGTTCAAATTCAAAAAATATTGGGACAAGACGGTTTCGAGCTCGATGAACCCGATGGGCCTCACATGATTTTTCCCCTCGCTGTTTGGCGACCTTCTCAAGAGGAAATCTATGAAGCGGTTAGAAGCAAGAATCTGATGCTCCCGGGCAGCGACAGTCCGGTGGTCAGCAACAGCCTTCTGATCTCGGTCATGTCGGTCATCGATGTTCTTAACTTAGGCTACAGCAGCTTTGAGCCGGAGTTTGCGCAAATGATCCGAGAAAAGAAGGCTGATCGAAAGACCTGGCTTCATATTTTCGAACTCCTAGAAGTATCTACCCGAAAGGGCTGGCTGAAAAAAGATACGGAGCAAGGATTGGCCAAACTGGGCCTGACATTAAAAGACGTCATTAAGGAGAGGTGATGCCCACTGCAATTCTGACCGGAGCCACAGGATGTGTCGGCAGAAATATTTTAGAAGAACTTCTTGAGAAGAAATGGAAGGTGATCGTCCTTCATCGACGATCTTCAGATATTTCTCGAATCAGTTCTCTTCCCATCGAATTGGCCGAGGTAAATCTACACAATGAAGGCTCGATCTTGATGAAGATTCCCTCGGACGTCGACGCTCTTTTTCACGTCGCTGGAAATACCTCTCACTGGTCAGCCGAGGCAGCTCAACAACGGGCCGATAATGTTTTGGCGACTCGAAATCTCGTTTCAGTCGCACTCGAACGCAAAGTTAAAAAATTCATCTTCACTTCGACCGGAGCCACACTCGGCTATCAAAATCTCGATGAAGAGAGAGCCGAAGGAATTCCTAATAATTATGTTAAAACAAAGTACCTAGCTGAATTAGAGGTTCATAAAGGAATTGAGCGCGGACTTTTTGGAGTGATCCTTCATCCCATTATTGTCATCGGGCCTTACGATTACAACAGCTACTCCCAGATTTTTCAGAGTCTTAAAAAAGGGCCTATGCGGGTTGCATTTCCGGGAAGCATTGCTTTTTGTCATGCAAGAGACGTTGCGATCGCACACCTTCAAGCATACGAGTCGGGAAGAAATGCTGAAAGCTATGTGCTCGGAGGGCCCTACACCACCTGGCTAGAAACTTTCCAACTCATTTGCAAGAAACTCCAGGTTCCGCCACCCCAGGTTTTTTCTAAGTGGAAGCTCGCTATGATCGCATATGGAATGGATTTCTCGTCTCGATTTACCGGGAAGAAACCCCTTTTGAGCCCCGAGCTCATCAAGCTGGTTGGACCCTCTCCAGACGTCACCCCTAAGGAAAAGAGAAAAGCGAAATTGGAGCTAAACTATGAATCACGCTCGCTAGAGACCATGGTCGATGACTGTCATCGCTGGCTAGTGCACGAAGGACTGCTCTAGCGGTACAAAAAAATCAGTTCACAACCGGCATTCCAAGCCTCATCGCCATCAACTGAACGTAGGATTCCGAAACGGATGGAAAATGAGCGCGCAAGGCCTTGCCCAAAGTCGCTGAATTGTCCGAAGAATCGAATTGAATCACATAGCCCTTTGCGAACTCCGTGAAAGATGCTTCGTCTTGAAGGAGTGCCTGGGCCTCTGTCACAGTGTAACCATTTTCAATGAGGTAGTTCGCAGTCAGCCGAGGAAGCCCCTCCTTTTCCTCGTCTAAAACGCACGCCACCGCTCCAAAAACGAGGCACTGAACAAATGCGTAAATTCCCATTCCGGCAATCAGCACGGATGCGTAACCGTAAACTTCGGATTCGGGGCTTCCCGATTTTTTTGCGGCTTGATAGCCCCAATACCCGATACCTGCAGCCACGATGGAAACCGCTTCCGCTCGTTTCGGGAAAATCGATTGAACCGCCGTCGTCAAAGTTAGGACGATTAGAAAAGTACTGATCCATTTTTTCATAGAGACTCCTCAATTCGTGCGCTCATTACGAATAGTGGTGCTAGGAGTCAATAGGACGCGCTGATTTATTTACGGAGCCTGAAACCAATCCCGCAAATACTGCTGAATCGAGTGCCGAACCGTCAGCGTGAAGGTATTCGGCGAAAGGTGGTACGAATCAATATACCCCACCGCTCCCAGCATCGCATCGCGATCGGTTTCGGAATTCACATCGCCGCCCATTCTCTCGGGATGATCGGACGAAGAAATTAGCGCCGGTGCTAAAGTCGTGAAAGGCTGAAGGCCGGTGTCCTTGCTGCCATGGTAGTACTGAGCCACGCCTAAATGATGGATGTAAAACACGCGCTTATTGTCGGCGAGCTTCAACATTTCTAAGGTGAATCGCTGGAGAGCAGAATTGATTTCCACGATCGAAGGTTCACCCGCGCGCTTGTAGAGTTTGTCGTAGTTCGGAATCGACGCATGCTCGGTAAAAAATCGCGGATAATCGTAGCCGGAAATGAGGATTTTAAAATCCGGACGAACGGCCAAAAATTCCTTCAGAATCGCTTCCATCCAATTTCGAATTTTTTCATTCATGGCCTGCTCTTCTTGAGGAGTCATGGTTTTGCGCCAGTACTTCATGAAATCGTTTCCACCCATGCTGAAATACAGCACGTTCACGTCTTTACGATTTCTAAGGACGGACAAAATATTCTGATGCTCTTTGCGGCCCAACCAGTTTTCAGCATGGATTTGCATTCCGCTCGTGCTTTGACAAGCCACGAAATCCACACCCAGTAACTTTTCTGTTCGAATCGCACCTGGCACACTGTTGAAGAGGCAGGGCAGCCAAGCCCAGCTATCCCCGGCAAGGGCAATGGTTCCACCCCAGGCATGCGCCGACGGTGCCCACAAGCTCGCCAAAGTGGCGAGACATAAGAAAGTTTTTTTCACAAATCCCCCCCTGAAGAGAATAGCGACTTTTCGACAATGGCACTATTTCCCGGGAAGTCAACTTAATGTAGGATCTTTGAGAGATGCTGAACGTTACACTGGAGAAGCAGAAAAATTTAATGAAGGTCACTTTCGCGGGAGATCTGACGAAGAATATTCCTCTCGAAGAATTGGTTGGGCCACCCGCCCCCAACATGATCATCAACTGCCGCGATCTGCTCCGCATTAACTCGGTAGGAATTCGTGTTTGGCTGCGCTATTTCAGAATGCTGGCTGAAAGGCGGGTTCATGTGACCCTCCAAGAATGCCCTCCCTCGATCGTCGAACACTTTAATAATATCTCGAATTTTCGGGGAAAAGCGGTGGTGGAATCCATCTTAGTTCCCTATCGATGTATTGCCTGCAAGAATGGTGAGACAATCCTCTACACCATTGAAGAGATCCAAGAACGGCTACCTCCGGTAGAAACGAAGTGTGGCCACTGCGGTAAATCCTCAGTTTTCGACGACATCACGCAGGAATACTTCCGTTTCACCAAAGAAATCGACTGACCGATTCGGTCCCCATTAGAAAAGAGTTGTTTTTTGGACTGAGGCGTACCATGAATTGGCGCCATGCATAAACTCTTTGCGTTGGCCGGCGTCCTGTTTTCCCTGTCCTCTTGGGGAGCGACCTCCACAGAAGATCCCTTCTTATGGTTAGAAGAAATTGAAGGGAAGAAACCCCTCGAATGGGTCAAAACCAAAAACGAGTCGACTCTCAAAACGCTCACGGAAGACGCTCGGTATTCCCCCACTGAAAAAGAAGTCCGAAAAATTCTCTTAGCCGAAGATCGAATCCCCTTTCCCATTTTGCGTGGAAAAGAAATTCATAATTTCTGGCAGGACTCGACCAACGTCAAAGGACTCTGGAGAAAGACTTCTTTCGAAGAATACAGAAAATCGAGTCCGAAATGGGAAACGGTTTTGGACATCGATGCCCTTGCTAAAAAAGAAAACGAGAATTGGGTCTATAAAGGAGCGAACTGTGTTCCTCCAGAATACCGAAAATGTCTGATTACTCTTTCTCGCGGTGGAAAAGACGCGTCCGTCATTCGAGAATTCGATGCGGTGAAAAAAGAATTCGTTGCAGGAGGCTTTGCGGTTCCTGAAGCAAAGTCTTCCGTGTCTTGGATGGATGGCGACACAGTTTGGGTGGCCACCGATTTCGGCCCAGGAACTCTGACAAAATCGGGCTATCCTCGAATCGTAAAACTGTGGAAGCGCGGAACTCCGATGGCCAATGCCAAAGTGATTTACGAAGGCAAAGACACGGATATGGAGATTGAAGCCTTCACTTATTTTCGTCCCGAAGGAAATTCCCACTTCGTGAGCTGGCGTCCCACTTTCTTTGAAAACGTCACTTACTTATACACTCCAGACAAAGGCCTGAAAAAAATCCCCTTCCCGATGGAATCTTCTTTCGAGGGCAGCTTCAACGGCAGGGTGTTTGCCATCATTCGAAAAGAACTCGTCACCCCTAAGGCAAAATTCAAAGAAGGCTCACTCGTTGCATTTCCGTTAAATGATCTCGACGAATCCAAAGCGGAAGCGGTTTTCGTTCCGAATTCTACACAATCAGTCGAGGGAATTAGCTTCACCAAAAACGGAGCCATCCTTCACATCAACGAAAACGTTGCCGGAAAGTTACTGCAGCTCTTTCCGCCTAAGAAACCCAATCCCAAAGGCTGGACTGCGAAAGCTTTCCCTCTTCCAAAGAATGGATCGGTTTCCATCTTGAGCGCCAACGCTTGGGACAAAAACTATTTCTCGCTCTACCAATCTTTCCTGGTTCCTCAGACGCTCTACTTGGGCGAAGAAGCTTCCGGACAGACTCTAAAGAAGTTCGTTGAGATTAAGAAAGTTCCGGAACGTTTTGATGCATCCGGAGCGGTAGCCGAACAATTTTTTGTGAAGAGCACCGACGGCACCAAGATTCCGTACTTCTTAGTGCGTCCGAAAAAAATGAAGTACGACGGCAGTACGCCGACCCTTCTCTACGCGTACGGTGGGTTTTTGATTTCCTTGACCCCCGGCTATTTATCAGCCACCGGAAAAACGTGGACTGAAAAAGGCGGCGCTTACGTCATTGCCAATATCCGAGGTGGCGCAGAATATGGTCCGACTTGGCATTCCGCTGGGTTGAAAGAAAATCGTCAAAAAGTTTTTGATGACTTCGCTGCAGTGGCGAAAGATCTGATCGAAAGAAAAATCACGTCGCCTCAAAGACTGGGAATTCGAGGCGGTAGCAACGGCGGCTTGCTCATGGGCGCTTCCTTTACACAGCATCCAGAACTCTTTAAGGCTGTGGTCTGCCAAGTCCCCCTTCTCGACATGCTTCGTTACAATAAACTCTTGGCAGGGGCGAGCTGGGAGGGCGAATACGGAAACCCGGATGACCCCAAGACTCCCCAAATTCGCGATGCCATCCTGAAATACTCGCCGTACCAAAATCTTCAGGCAGATAAGAAATATCCCAAAGTTTTCTTCATGACCTCAACCCTGGACGACCGCGTCCACCCTGGCCATGCGCGAAAGATGGCCGCGAAGATGGAAGCGCAAAATCATCCGTTCTTCTATTTTGAAAACACGGAAGGTGGCCATGCTGGGGTGAGTAATCTCGAGCAAGAAATCAAAAGAGCCAGTTTGATGTTTGTCTACCTGTATCAAATGTTGATGCCGGAAACGAAAATTTAAGCATTTCTGCAGACTCGCGCGTTGACCAGAAACTGCACACATTATAAAGCGAAAGGAATGGGGGAAAATCCGTGAAAAAATGGGTTACTAAGAAGTTGTCGGGCAAGGAGTATTTTGGGCATCCGTCAGGACTCTTCGTCCTGTTTTTAACGGAGATGTGGGAGCGCTTCTCCTACTACGGAATGCGAGCCCTCCTCGTTCTTTACATGACTCAGTACTTGCTAAAAGACCCCGCCAAGGCCCAAGAGGTTTTTGGATTTAACGCTCTTCAAAGTTTCCTCATTTCAACATTTGGGCAGCTGAATATTCAGGGAATGAGTTCTCAAATCTACGGACTTTATACCGGCTTTGTTTACTTCACGCCGTTCTTCGGCGGAATTATCGCGGATAAATACTTGGGCCAATACCGCACCGTCTACTTGGGCGGAATCTTGATGGCCATCGGTCATTTCCTGATGGCCAGCGAGCAGATGTTCCTCTTGGCTCTGCTCTTCTTGATCCTAGGAAATGGCGCTTTCAAGCCCAATATTTCGACGCAAGTCGGCTTGCTTTACAAACCGGGCGATAAACGCCGCGACGGCGCCTTCACGATTTTCTACATGGGCATTAACCTCGGAGCCATGCTCTCGCCGCTCGTGTGCGGAACATTGGGCCAGAAGGTGGGTTGGCACTGGGGCTTCGGCGCAGCTGGCGTTGGCATGTTGCTCGGTCTATTTGTTTACTGGCTGGGGAGCGACCTCATTCCTCGTGGCGAAAAAGTGGCTAAGAAAACCACGGAAAAGAAAGCTCCACTCACTCGCGACGAGTGGGCTGGCGTGGTCGCATTGATGGTTCTCTGTACGCTCAACATCATGTTCTGGGCCATCTATGAACAGCAAGGCAACACCTTGCAGCTTTGGGCTGACGAAAGAACCAACTGGATGTTCCTTGGATTCCAAGTTCCCTCGTCTTGGTTCCAAATCATGAATCCCGCGATGATCGTTCTCTTTGCGCCCTTCCTGGATCGCATCTGGGCTAAGCAGGCCAAAAAGGACCGCGAACCCAATAGTGTCACCAAAATGGGTATTGGCTGCATTCTCTGCGGCTTGGCTTACGTGTTGATGATTCTAGCTGCCAAAGCTACCCCAGAGGGCGAACGCGGCAGCATTATGTGGCTCGTAGGCACAGTATTCGTCTTCACTATGGGTGAGCTCTACCTCTCGCCGATTGGTCTCTCGCTGGTGACGAAGGTGTCTCCGCCTCAAATCGTTTCCATGATGATGGGAGCTTGGTTCCTCTCTTCGTTCTTTGGGAACTACGGCACAGGTTACCTGGGCATGTTCTATTCGAAAATGTCGAAAGATGCCTTCTTCATGATGCTCACCGTAATGGGCGTCGTCACGGGGCTGATATTTATCCTCATCCGCAAACCCATGCAGGAAGCCCTGGGTAGACGAGTGAAGATTTAGATCAGTCAGCCGTATACGCGGTCGTCGGAGCTGTGAAGCTGCCCGACCAACGTTGAACGTTGCTCAAGCGGAACTCATCCATCGTGCCGTTCAGCGGAACGGTTCCTGAAAGCGGAGACTCGCCGAGGATCAACGGCGCGGTACTTGAGAAGAGTACCGACGAACCCGCAGTACCGATGGTCTTAGAACCTTTCGAAGTGCCGTTACAGAAGAAGCGAACGGTACCTTTGTTCCAAGTCATCGCAAAGTGGTAGTAAGTTCCCGTCGAAAGAGTACAGCTTGAAGAAGCCTGAACTTCAGTCGTAGTCGTACCATTCAAGCTCGCCTTGAAGTACAAGCGATAGCTCGTACCGCTACGACGTTTCACTTTGAATTCCCAACCATAGTTGCCCGATGCTCCCATCTTGCTCGCAATGACTTGCGAATTGGTCGAATCTGGCAGGGTCGTGAATTTCACGAAAGCTTCAACCGTCATCAGGCTAGTGCTCGTATCTTGCGTCGCATTGTGAGCAGCAGTCATGTAGTTCGTCGAGGCCTGAGTAAAGAGTTGGCCTTGGCTGAACTTACCGCTTGCCGAACTCGTCGTCCCCGTGTTCACAAGCGTGTTCTGTAATCCAGCAGGATAGTTGCTGCTATCCACCAATGCACCTGGAGAGGTGTTGAAGTGATACAGAGCAATAGTCTGATACGAAGCTTGAGTCCAAGTGTAAGTCGCAGCCGAGCTGACGTTGCCAGCCACGTCTACAGCCTGAACGCTGAAGGTGTGACTGCCGTTCACCATCGCCGTATAGGTGAGCGGAGAGGTGCAAGCAGCAAGGGTACCGCTGTCCAATTGGCAACGGAAGGTTGCGGCAGCATCGTTCGAAGTGAAGCTGAACGCAGCATCCGCAGAAAGGTTCGTGCTAGCAGGCTGAGCGGTGATCGAAACCGTCGGAGCCGTCATATCGCGAGTCCATTGCAACGAAGCATTACCCGAGTCGATACCCGAGAGGTTGGTATCTTTCACCGTGAGGTTGTAAGTACCATCCGCAGATTTCGCGATCGTGAAGCTGTAAGACGAGCTCAAGCAAGTGCGAGAGAGGCTGTTTGCAGGGCTGGTCACTTCCGAAGCCACCACATCGCCACCCAAGGTGACCGTATCGCCAGTCACGCAACCACCGGAGATGGTGAGGGTGTTTTGGTTGCTCAAGTAGGGGTTAGCCGACGGAGTCGTGATCGTCGGAGTGGGCGGGCTCACCGAGTTGCGTACCCATTGTAGGGCACGTGGGCTCGAAATATTGCCGGCTTTATCCGTTTGTCGGATGTTGAAGTTGTAAGTTCCATCCGTAGCTTGAACCACGGTGAAGTTGTAGCTGTTGGCCGCACATACCATCGACTGAGTTGAAGCACCGGTCAAGTTCACGGTGTTACCGGTTTCGCAACCACCCGAGATCGCTAAGTTACCCGAAGAATAATACGGGCTGGTCGACGGGTTCACGAGAGTCGGAGCAGCTGGAACTGCAGTATCGCGAATCCACTGTAAATTCGCTGCGGCCGATGAGTTGTCAGCAGCATCCGTATCAATAATGGAGTAGGCATAAGTACCGTCCGAAGCAGCCGAGACACTGAAGCTATAGGTACCGCCAGCAGTACAGACCATTTGCTGAGCTGATGCACCAGTCATTTCGACGTTATCGCCAGCTACGCAGCTACCCGAGATGGTGAGCGAGTTGCCGTTCGAATAGAACGGGTTCACTGACGGAGAAGCGATTACCGGGGTCGGCGGAACAGAGGTATCACGCGTCCAAGCAAAATTCAGCGCTGGTGAAACGTTTGCAGCACTGTCGGTTTGAGCGACTTGGAAGCTATAGTTGCCATCCACACTCTTTGTGATGACGAAGCTGTAGATCGAGCTTCCGCAAACTTGGCTTCCCGTCGAATCCCCCGAGAGAGCAACCGTCGCACCCGTTTCGCATGAACCGGAGAGCGTAAAGGTCGTGTCACCCGAGTTGAACGGGTTTTCAGCCGGAGTAGCTAAACCAGGAGCTGCCGGCGAAACCGTGTCGCGAATCCAAGTGACGTTTGCAGCAGCAGACTCGTTTCCGTAGAGGTCAGTTTGAGCAACAGTGTATGAGTAGCTTCCATCGCTCGATTTAGAAACAACGAAGCTATAAGCACTGCTAGCACAGGTCGCAGTTTGAACATCTGCACCTTCAAGATCGACTCTGGAACCCGTCACGCAAGCACCAGTGATGGTGAGCGAGTTGCCATTCGTGTAGACCGGGCTAGCAGCAGGCGAAGCAATGGTCGGAGCAGCCGGAGCTACAGTGTTACGATTCCACTGAGTCGAAACTGCCGAAGAAGCGTTGCCTGCACCATCGGTCTGAGTCACGTTGAAGTTGTAAACGCCGTCCGTGCTCTTCGAGACTAAGAAGCTAAATGCTGAACCTACGCAAGCTGCGGATTGCGTCGAAGCACCCGTCATGTTGACGGTCGCGCCCGAAGCGCAGGTACCCGAGATAGCGAGGTTGTTGCCGTTCGAGTAGAACGGGCTAGCAGCAGGAACCGTGATGATCGGGGATGCCGGAGCCACCGTATCGCGCTGCCATTGAGCCACGGTCGAAGACGAAGTATTTCCAAACTCGTCAGTTTGAGTAATGGAATAGTTGTAAGTACCATCAGCCGACTCGGCAACCGTGAAGCTAAAGTTGCCGCCGGTGCAGACCATCGATTGCGAATCATCACCGTTCAAGGTGATGGTGTTCCCATTCACGCAAGAACCGCTGACAACAATCGAGTTGCCGTTCGACAAGATCACGCCGCCTGCAGGTTGAGCCAGAACTGGAACGTTCGGAGCAACCGTGTAGCGGACCCATTGAACGTCGCTAGCAGTAGAATCGTTGCCGGCGAGGTCGGTTTGTTTCAGGCTGAAATTGTAAGTGCCGTCGATCGTTTTGCTAACGGTCAACGAATAAGCCGAGGCCGAGCAAGTCGCGCTTTGGCTTGAGTCACCCGAGAGACTGACATTAGCGCCGCTTTCGCAAGCACCCGAAATAGTGACGGCGTTACCGTTGGAATCAAACGGATTGGTAGCGGGGCTGACTACCGTCAAAGCGGACGGAGCAACCGTGTCGCGGATCCATTGAACGCTCGCAGCAGAAGAGTTGTTACCGGCATCATCTTTTTGAGAGACGTTGAAATCATAGCTTCCATCAACGGCCTTATTTACCGTGAAAGAGTAAGCATTGCTTGCGCAAGTGACGTTCTGAGTAGCGTCACCGGACAATGAAACCACTGAATCGTCTTCGCAGGCACCAGCAATCACGATGCTGTTGCCATTGCTGTAAACCGGATTAGCAGACGGAGTAGCAATGGTCGGAGCATTCGGCATCGAAGTGTCCAGGATCCATTGCTGAGCAGCTGCAGCGGAAGTGTTCCCGGCTAAGTCGCCAGCCACCACGCTGAAGTTATAAGTACCGTCGGTCGATTTCGAAATATTGAAGCTGTAAGCACCGCCTACGCAGGCAACCGACTGAGTCGAATCACCCGAAAGAGCGATGGATGAGCCGGTTTCGCAGGCACCGGCCAAGATCAAGTTCGAAGAAGAAGAGAAAGGATTTTGCGAGGGGCTTGCGATCGTCGGAACGGTCGGAGCCACAGTGTCACGAACCCATTGGAGACCAGCAGGACCCGAGGTGATCCCGTTCGGGCTGGTTTGAGTAATGCCAAAATTATAGGTGCCATCAACACTCTTATTAATTGCGAAAGAGTAAGCGTTGCCTACGCAGCTGACATTCTGAGTGTCATCGCCCGTGAGGTCCACGTTGTTACCCGTCACGCAAGTACCAGAAACGGCGAGCGTCGAACCATTGGTATAAACAGGATTCATCGAAGGCGAAGCGATCGTCGGAACAGCCGGAGCAGCGCCGTTCTTATTCCAGCTCAAGGTTACTGCTGCAGATTCGTTGCCAGCAATGTCCGTCGCTTTCAGAGAAAAATTGTAAGTGCCGTCAGCCTTCACCACGTTGAAGCTGAAGCCGGTTGAACCGCAAACCACGTTCTGAGTGGAATCACCCGAAAGAGCGATGGTCGAACCGCTCTCGCAACCACCGGCCAAGGTCAGGTCGGTCGAACTATAGAAGGGATTCGAAGCAGGCGAAAGAATCGTGGGCACAGCCGGAGCGACGGTGTCGCGAATCCATTGCTGACTCACAGAAGGAGAAATTCCGCCTTGAGCATTCGAAGAAGAAACGTTGAAATTATAAGTGCCATCAGCGGACTTAGAAACGGTGAAAGAATAGTTCGAAGAAGCGCAAGCCACTGATTGAGAATCACTACCGCTCAAATTGACCGTGTCACCTGAATTACAAGTACCAGCGATCAAGAGCGACGAAGTGTTGGTGTAGATCGGATTCGCAGCAGGAGCAGCAATCGTCGGGGTCGGAGGAATTTCTGCAGACTTGATCCATTGCTGTGGAACCGTCGCGGAAGCGTTACCGAATGCATCGGTAGCACCGACTGTGAAGTTATGAGTACCGAAAGATTTTGAAACCGGAAATGCAAACGATCCCGACGTACACGGCGTCGATTGATTGTCATCACCCGACAAAACAACCGTCGAACCGGTCGGGCAGATACCCGAGATCGTAATATCGTTCGAAGTTTCCATCGGCGATTGTGGCGGATTCAAAATAATCGGCTGAGTGGGAGCAACGGTGTTGCGCTGCCAAGTGAAGACCACCGGATTCGAAGTCGTACCAGGGCCATTGCCTTGCAATACGTTGAGGGTGAAAGTGCCATCAACGCTTTTGCCGATCGTGAAACTATAAGTGCCGGTATCGCAGGTTTGAGCGAGATTACCTGCCGGAGTGAGAACATCCGCTGGAAGCACGCCGCTGCTAATCGCAACGGTAGCACCGACATCGCACGCTCCACCGAAGGTGACGCTATTTAAATTTGAAAGAAGAGGATTGGAAAGAGGGAGAGTCAACGTGACTGGCCCGAGTTTAACGGATTTCGGAATGGCGGCAGAATCACCGCCGCTCCCTTTTTTTCCCGTACATGCTGCTGAAACAGTGCACAGAAGGAGTACAGCAGCGACTTTCGTGAACTTAGTTACCAGAATACCTGTGGAGTACTTCATACCTAACCCTCAAACGTACAACCCAAGAACTAAGATTAAGTATAGCTATGTAGTCGGATATCGCAATCGGGCAAGTTTTACCCAGGTCTCTGAAGACACAGTCCTGGAGCTATTTTCGAGTCGGTCTGCGGGGATGGCGATTGGAATGCGGTTTGGAATGACGGAAATTTGACGAAGACTGCGAAGGCAATGGGTCCAGTATAAAGGAAGGGATCGGATGGCGAAGTAATTTCTCAATTCGGGCGACCGTGGGGCGATCTCGCGAGGTCGCAAAACTGGTAGCCTTGCCCTCGGCGCCGGTTCGACCGGTTCGACCAATTCGGTGAATGTAGTCCTCCGGCTCTTTCGGAAGATCATAGTTAATCACGTGAGCCACTCCGTCGACGTGAATGCCTCGACCAGCGACATCCGTCGCAATCAAAATACGGAACTTTCCTTCTTTGAAATCGGCAAGAGCTTGTTCGCGATCGGATTGCCTTTTGTCAGAATGAATCACCGTCGCGTCGAGAACATTTCGGCTATGAAGTGATCGCCAAAGCTGACTCGCTCCATCTTTGGAACGAGTGAAAACAATGATGGTGCCCTTTTCTTTTTCGAGCAACTTCATCAATTCCCGATTCTTAGATTCTTCGCGCATCCAAATCAGATTCTGCGTGACTGTTTTTGCTGCCGACATCGGCTTGCCGATTCGAACATGCTTCGGATTGTGCAAAAACTTATTTGCGATCTTTTCTACCATCGGCGGAATTGTGGCCGAAAACACGAGTTTTTGCGCTGAATTTGGAATTTCTTTCATGATGCGATTCAACTGATCTGCAAATCCCATATCGAGCATTCGATCGGCTTCATCGAGCACGACCCATTCAATATATTCGAGCCAAATATTTCCACGCTCCAAATGATCGCAAAGTCGGCCAGGAGTTGCGACAATGACTTGAGGATAGGTGCTGAGAGCCTGCGCATCGATCTTCATATCGATGCCGCCAATGAGCACTACGGATTTCAATCCTTGATCGGCGCCAAACATTTCAAACGTCGCCTGACTCTGTTGAGCAATTTCGCGAGTGGGCGAAAGAATCAACCCCAGTGTCCCCTGCCTTCCACCCAAAACATCCACCATCGGAAGGACGAAGCTGGCCGTTTTTCCGGTACCGGTTTGAGACGACGCAATGAGGTCGTGGCCATCGATAGCGAGAGGAATGGACTGCGCTTGAATCGGGGTGGGATACTTAAAACCCGATTTCCTGATCGATTCTAATGTCTTTTCGGTAAGACCTAAAGACTCCCAAGTGGCTGGAGTTGAAGGAGATTGTCCCTGCTGTAGATCATCAGTCATAAAGGTGCCAAAAAATCATTTCCTACCATTGCAATATTCAAAGGAAATTGTAAATAGCCGGCTTCGTTTTGGGAAGTCAAACCACATCGTTCGTAGGAGGATTTATGAAGACCAGTACGTTACTTGGGCTCGCTCTCTTGGCCGGCTTTCAAAACACCGCTTCGGCCGCCCCTCTGCATTGGCTGGCAGTGACCAACTATAAACTCGACCAGGTGCAGATCGATCCTCTGCAAATTGAGTATCAGGGCGTCACCGAAGCGTCTTTAATACTCGATTTAGCCAGCAATGTGATTACCTTGGATATGACTCCGGCCTTTCACTGTCCCGATGTTCCGGGCTTGCAATGTTCCCCTCCTCGGCCCATTTTTGTTCGTCTTCCACTCGACCCGACTTTGAGCCAGCCTCAATTGGACGAGTGTAAAATTGCGGTTTTCGTTGCTCAAGTGGATGCGCGCCCTGCGGATGGAAGCCTTCGAAAGATTACCGTTCGCGACAACCGTGGCAACATCTGCCCCACGAAGCAGAAGCTTCCAGATGTGCATGTTTATTACGAAACCGCTTACGTTGAACGTATCCCCGTACTCAAGAGCGTGACAACTCGCTCTAGCTTTTCTGGCTCAATCCAGTAAAAAGGATCTATGCCCTTTTTGTCTCGGAACGTTGTTTACGGCCCTCCCATTAAGATGACGGCTTTTCGCAAAGTCGCCATCGGCACTTGGCGCACAGTGGGAGATCCCAGCGTCTACTCGACCCTGGAATTGGAAACTGCTGCGGCTCATGCGTACTTGGAGAAGCTCAATCAACAGAGCTCACTGAAAATTACGCTCACGCACTTGCTTGGCAAATGTGTGGCTGAAACGATCCGTCGACATCCCGAAATGAATAGCTTGCTCCGATTCGGCAAGCTGTATTCCCGCAAGCACGTGGATATTTTTTTCCAAGTGGCTTCGGACACCCAGGGTAACGATCTGTCTGGAAGCACGGTGAGAAAGGCGGAAGACAAAACCGTCTTTGATTTTGCTCAGATCATGCAGAAGCAAGTCTCGGAAATCCGCACCAAGGGTGACCCGGCTTATCGAAAAATGAAAAACACGATGAAGATGATTCCGGGATGGTTGGCAGGTTTTATGATCAACCTCTCGGGATTCATCATGTACACGCTGAATATTTGGACTCCGCTCTTAGGCACTCCCCGCGACCCGTTCGGAAGCATCATGATTACGAACATTGGATCGCTCGGACTCGACAGCGCTTTTGTTCCACTGGTTCCTTATTCACGCGTGCCGTGCTTGATTGCCATGGGCGCCGTGAAAGACCTGCCCATTGTGAAAAATGGTAAAATTGAAATCGCTTCGATTCTGAAACTAGCAGTGACCATCGATCATCGGGTGATTGATGGAATGCATGCCAGCCATCTCGCCAAGACGCTCCGAAAGGTTTTCGAGAACCCCGAACAAGAACTGGGCGGCGTGACTCATCAAACTCAAGCCTCGAATATGTAAACTATGAAACAAAGCGTTATCTCAATTCTATTCTTTCTATTCCTGGCTTTCCAAGCAACCGCTGAAGAAAAGTCTCAACTCAAACGCCTGACTACTCAGTCCGCTCCCATCACGAGCGAGAACGAAACGGCCCGAATGCTTCGAGATCCAAAAGCGTCCAAAGGCTTGAGTACTCAATCTTCGGGACCCAAATATTCCTGCATTGACTCTTCGGGTGCTCCCATTAGCTCCGACAATCCCCGCTACAACCAATGCGTGGAAGAAAACTCTCGCAAGGGAACCGTCAAGAACCCCATCACAGGAGCCATGCAAACTCGATAGCACGAAGCTTTACACACCGAGGCGCGACAATTAGAATTCAAGTATGACAACTAATAAGAAAATCAGCTTCATGCGCTCGCTCTGTATGGGAATCATTGAAGAGGACGTGATCCTCCCCTTTCCCACTCTGAATGCCGGAGAAAAAGAAACTCTGACCAGCATGATCGATTCGATCAATGGCTGGCTCAAAGGTAAAGATCAGGAATTTAGAAAGTGGGACCGCCAGGGAGAAATGCCTGCGGAATTTTTACAAGAGATGCGGGAGCTGGGTCTCTTCAGCTTGATCATTCCGGAAGAACACGGCGGATTAGGTTTTCACAGCGCCGCTTATTCGCGCATGGTTCAAGAAATTGCCAAGCATGACGGATCGGTTGCCATCACTGCCGGTGCGCACAGTTCGATCGGCATGCGCGGTCTGCTCCTCTTCGGAACAGATGACCAAAAGAAAAAATTCTATCCCAAGCTCGCCGCTGGCGAAATGATTGCAGCGTTTTGCTTAACTGAGCCAGGCGCAGGTTCTGACGCCGCTTCGATTCGAACCAAGGCCGTGAAGGATGGCGACAGCTGGGTTCTGAACGGCGAAAAGCTTTGGATCACCAACGGCGGCATCGCGAGCTTCTTCACGGTGTTTGCAAAAACCGAAGGCCCCGAAGGTCAGATGACCGCGTTCATCGTCACCAAAGATATGGCTGGCGTGAGCTGTGGTCCGCACGAGGACAAGATGGGCTTGCGTGCAAGCTCGACCACGACGGTGAGCTTCGACAAGGTTCGTATTCCCAAAGAAAACGTTTTGGGAGAAGTCGGCAAGGGTTTCAAAGTCGCCATGAAAATTCTGAACAGCGGCCGCACGGGTTTGGGCGGCGGTTGCGTCGGCGCGATGAAAAAATGTATCGAGCTGGCAAGCAAGCAGGCCAAGCAGCGCGTTCAATTCGGGCAACCCATTGCTGAGTACGGTTTGATCAAGCAGAAGATTGGCCACATGGTGGTTGAAACCTACGCGGCTGAGTCGCTGGTTTCACTCGTCTCGGGTTTGGTCGATCAAGGTTACGAAGACTACGCGGTAGAAGCGGCAATCAGCAAAGTGTTCGGAACAGAATGCCTGTGGAGAACAGCGGACGAAGCCCTTCAAGTCGCCGGCGGAAACGGCTACATGTGTGAGTTCCCTTACGAGCGAGTCGTGAGAGACTCTCGCGTGAATCGGATCTTTGAAGGAACGAACGACATTCTCCGCTTGTTCATCGCCCTCACCGCGATGAACGACGTGGGTAAGCAACTCAAAGAACTGAGCTCTTCCTTGGATGGTATCTTCAACGATCCCATCAAAGGCTTCGGTATTTTGACTGACTACGCTTTCAAGCGCATGTCCCAAGCCACCGGCGTGGGCGGCGCAAAATCCGCCTTCACGAAGCTCAGTCCTCAGTTGGCTGGCGCTGCGGTCATTTTTGAAGAAGGCACGCGGGATCTCGCACTCGCTGCAGATCGAATTCTGCGTAAGCACGGCAAGGCCATCATCGGAAAACAATTTGCCACGAAGCGATTGGCAGATATCATGATCGACTTGTTTGCTCTCGGTGCCGTCATGAGCCGAGTGAACAGCTCGATCGTCGCGAAAAGCCCGACGATCGCTAAGGAATTGGAAATTCTCAGCGTCTTCTCGGGCCAAGTTCGCCGCCGTACGAAGGGCAACTTTGGTAAGATCGACGATAACGACGACGAACTCATTAAGTCGCTCGCCGATGAAGCATTGAGCAAAGAAGGTTATTCCTGGGACACCCTCTGAGGTGGTCACCACCTTTTGGTGGCTCATGTGCGTCATAAAAGCAGTTCTAATACTTTTGACGACCTTCGAGTTTCTCGATTTAGAATTGAATCAAAAGACTTTTTCCTTAGTCCCTTTTGAATTAAAGTTTCGGCTTCATGTGGAAAGGGGTTGTTTAACCAATCCAAGATATCCAAACCCTGAAGCGATGGCAGGGATAATTCCAACCTCGACCTTGTAAAATAGATCGGAAACGAAAGATGTGTTCCGCCTATCAGACCCTGTAGAGTGCTAAAATGGTAGTCCTCTACCAATCCGCAAATGCCAGCCTTGACGGGATTTCTATACACATATTTTAGCGCATGCCCAAAGTATCTCGAGTTTCCAATAAGCGACCAGTGATAGGGTCCTCCAAAAACATGTCCGGATCGACCAGAAATAAAATTCATCTCTTTCGTGACAGTACTAATAAAAAAATTCATCACTTTCCCGAGATCATGCTGAGGTACGGTCAGAATCATGTGAAAATGGTTCGGCATCAGGACCAATGCATGAAATTCCACCTCATAAATGATCGAAAGACTGAAACACGCGTGAGTGAGTTCCCTCCATACCTGACTTTGACTCAAACGGAACGGTTCCCGATTATTTGCCCTTGCTGTTACGTGGTAGGGTAAGAAATTGCTTCGAAGCAATGGTTTTCTAGGCATGAACACCATGATGCAATCCGCCTACCAAAAGGTGGTGACCACCTTTTGGTGACTCTGCTATAGGGGAGAGGAATGCGAACGCGAAAACTTAAGAAATCTCTGTTTGTTCCGGAAAAGGCTTCTTCTCGTGGAATTTTTGATTCGGTAGTTCAGGCTGCAAACAAGCTCTTTGATTCTTTGGATTTTGATTCCACAACGACCAATAAAATTGCCGACAAAGCTGGCGTCAGCATCGGATCGCTCTACCAGTACTTTCCCAACAAGGAAAAAATCTTCACCTACTTGATCGATCGCATGATTGAAGAAAATCGAAGAGTCTTTCTCTCGGTGGTGAAAGAAAATTCAGGCAAATCGATGCGTGAGATGACTGCAAGCCTGGTAGATGTTTCAGTCGATACTTTTCTCAAGAGAAAACATTTCCTTCGCGTCATCTTTTCTCAGCTTCACCGCCTCAACAAAATAGAAGACCTATTGGAGTCACGCCGAATTCTCTCCAAAGAAATGGCGGCGGTACTCCGGGCCCAGTTCCCGACAGAGATTCGCCATGAAAATCTCGAGAGCACACTCTTCTTGGCGATGAACAGCTTCATGGGCGTTCTCGAAGCGCATTGCATGGACAAGAATCCGCAAATTTCTGAAACTCAGCTCAAGACCGAGCTCACGCGACTTTTAGAGAGCTACTTGCTCATTCGGCCGATGGAAGGCGCCCAGCTCAACTAAAGACTTCTGCGGCTGGAGGCGCATCTGCGCTCGAACCTCCGTGAGCGGCAATCCAATCATCTTTAGCCAGTCGACGCCGAAAATCATTCGGGTATTTTTCCCTAACGTCCAGCCGCGATTGAAAGACTCCAAACACTCTCCCAGAATTTCGCGCTTGTAGATCAACGCATGCAGTAATCCTAAAATAAATACCAGAACCGAAGGCGCCGAGCGCATCTGCTGATACGCAAAACCTAAAAGCCCCAACTCTCCAGGAAGAGAGGTATCGAATCCCGTGACGACGTGCCAGATGTCGTGAGTCTTGCGAACTCTCGAACGGAGGTAGTTCAACTCGTTATCTTCTTCCATCGGAAAGAAAGTGGGCTCGAAACCATTCTTCTTGTAATAGTGAAAGAGTTCTTTCGCCAACGTGCCTTCGGGATAGGCCTCGAGCTCTTCCATTTTGAAGTACGGCATGAAGAGGCGGCTTTCCACAGCTTGCTTGGTCTGGGGATCCGACTTCAAATGGGCAATCACCGGAGCGGCCATTTCAGGAGTCAGCGCCTTTTCTAGCGCCCGCAAAATATCCTCGGTGTTGTTCGGATCTTTCACCGTAGCCACACAAGATTTCAAGAAAACCAGTTTATCGATGAGGTTCATAGCAACCTTCCTTTCAATCCCAGTTATAAAGGAGGCGAGATGGCCTCACTACTCGCGGGAATAGCTCAGCTAGCCCCTCGAAATGAAATGTTTTTTTTGAATTCAGTACATTTGACGCAGACTTTGCTCGGCGTGACTGGATTTTCTCTACCGCTTTGTTGATAATTTCAGAAGGGATTGGAGATCCATGAAGAAACGCCACATCGTTACACAGTTAGGAATGACTCTCGGAGCACTCGTTGTCAGTTTCTTCTTATTTCGCTGCGGTCCGGGCTTAAGTATTCTCAACAGTTCCACCAACGACAACAAAACAACTCCGGCCGTTGTTACCGTACCCCCTTCAACGATTTCAGGTCTTCGCACCTGGCTCAAGTCGGACGCCGGAGTCACCATCGCCACCGGCGTTTCGAATTGGGGGGATCAATCGGGGATTGGGAACGACTTTGATCAAGCCACAGCGGGTAGCCAGCCCGGCTTCATTGCCTCAGACAGCCTCTTCAACGGGTACAGCTCTCTCTCTTTCAACGGTTCTAATTCTCTAGCAAGATCCGTCGGCGACTCCACCTTTGGAACGAGTGAAGCCACTTGGGCAGTGGTGTACTCCGTTGACTCCGGCGTCACCACAGGAACTCTTTTTACCTTTGGAAAATCGGGAACCAGCACCGTCAACAACGGCTGGAGAACTACCACCGCGCAACAAGGCGGTCCTACCAATCAGTACATCGAGCTCTTCTCTCTCACTGCCGGTTCTGTATTGGTTCAAACTCCCGACACCATCATCTACACTCAAAATATTGCCAACATCGCGATTGGACATTGGTCATCTTCCACTGGAGTACTCACTCTCTATTTGAATGGCCAGCAGGCGACTGCAGGAGGCACAGCGGACATGACCCTTGGAAATATTTATAAGATGACCATCGGGGACGCGAACTTCGGATCGAATCCCCTCATCGGAAGAATTGCAGAAGTCATTCTCTACAACCGCGCAATCGTGGCGGCAGAACTCAATCAACTCCACTGCTATCTGAGTGTTCGATATAATATCGCTGTGTCGAATGCCAGCTGCTAACTAGAAAGTCATTCCCAATCCAAGTTTTGCTTCGTGAGCATCGGATCGACCTTCAATTCCAGTCACGCCAAAAACAATGCGGTCAAGGAATCCAAAGATCTTCTGATCAAAAACCCACGCGACGTTGAAGCCAACACTTCCTTGCGTTCCGCCATAGTTGAGCCAATGTTGAGCGCCTCCGACCAGTTCCAACTCGAAGGGATGGAGAGGCTTCACGATGACGCGAAAAACGGTCTCCAGTCGAATAAATAATCCTGTCCTGTCTCCGCGTTGATAGGCGGAAACACCGATCTCCGCACCTAACGCTAACCAAGAGGTCAGCCCAAATTCGGGTGCCCAAGCGCCGTAAGAGGAAAACGACCTGCCCAACTGACCTTGAAACATGCCATCCAGTCCTGCGCGGAAGTGGTTGAGGTCCAACCCACGAACCCCTTGCAGGCAAGCCGAGGATTCTTTTTCTTGTTTCTCTTTCGGATTCCCCGTTTTTTCGTCCCAATAGGTCCACTTACAAACGCGACGGCCGTCGTCAAAATGTCCTTCACTGCTTTTTTTTCCATTGGGATACCAGGTGGTCCAAAGTCCTTCGGGTACGCCCTTCTTCCAAGTTCCGGAATCTTTCAACTTGCCCTTTTCGTTCCAACGCTCCCACTTGCCGGTCAGTTTTCCTTCCTCGTAGTCGCCCTCACTCTTTTTCTTTCCATCTTCGTGGTAGCTCACGCTGTGACCGTGGAGTTTTCCGTCTTTAAATTCCCCCGTCTGTGCAGGCTTTCCAGCCAGGTGCCAAAGCACGAAAGGCCCGTGCTTAGTGCCATCGTCGCGCTCGCACCCTTGCGCATCTCCATCGGGTGGGCCGAAACCCACAATATGAGTGCCGGAAGGGCAATGGACATACGCTTTTTCAGCAGCGAAGGCCTGAGTGGAAACGGTGAGAAGAAAAAGCACCAGACTCATGGTTGCGCCCCTCTTCGTCCAAAAATCGCCGTTCCAATTCGAACGTGAGTGGTCCCTTCTTCGAGGGCAATTCGAAAATCTTGAGTCATGCCCATGCTGAGCTGACCCTGAGTGTAAGGCTGGCATCCTCTTTCTAAATCGCGCAGCAAATCGAACGCTGCGCGAGAATCTCCTCCGGCACGCGGCACACACATCAGCCCCTGAAGACTGAGATTGGGAAGTTTCGCAATTTTTTCGCTCAGAGGAATGGCTTCGTCCAATGCGACTCCAGACTTCGATTCCTCTTCATCAATGTTAATCTCAATGAAAATTTTTACGGGAGGACGTCCAGAATTCTTTGTCGAGATCTCAGTCGCCAACTTTAAGGAATCGACTGAATGAATAGCGGCGGCGCAAGTCAGCACTTGCTTCACCTTGTTTGTTTGGAGGTGCCCGATGAAATGCCACCGGATGCCATTACAGCCCCGCTCTTCCAGGGTTTTTGCCTTTTCGACCAGCTCCTGAACGTAGTTTTCACCAAAATCTCGGTGACCCAGACGATACACTTCTTCGATCGCGTCAGCGGACTGAGCCTTGCTCACGGCAATAAGTACCACTTCGGGTGGAACTTCCTTTCGAATGGCTTGAAAATTTTCAGCGATCTCGGTGTTCATTTCCGTACTTTAAAATACCGAGAACCCAAACTCCTTGTCCAGATCTTCCAGAAGTTGGGCCATCGGCAAACCGACTACGTTGGTATAGCTCCCTCGAATTTCTTGAATCAATGACATTCCGATTCCTTGCGCAGCATAGGAACCCGCTTTGTCCATTGGCTCTCCGGTGGCCACATAGTTTTGAATTTCCTGAGGAGAGATCTTTCGCATCTGAACACGGCTCTTCACGACTCGGGTTTTCTTTTTAATTTTTCCGTCGCGCAGCTGCAGAACTGTGTACCCGGTATAAACTAAGTGGGCGCGCCCCACCAAGGTCTTGAGCATTTTCACAGCATCCGTCTGATCAACCGGCTTGCCCAAGATCGTTTTTCCATTGGGCGCGACCACGACAGTGTCGGCCGCAATAATGAAAGTAGTCTCTGACGAAGGGGGGAGTTGAGCCAGAACTGATTCCGCCTTGACCGCCGAAAGCCGTTTTACCAAGGCCTGCGGAAGCTCCCCCTTTTTTACGGTCTCGTCCGCGTTAGGAGGCACTACTTCCGGATTCATTCTCACCTGTCGAAGCAAGTCGATTCGGCGAGGAGAACTGGAAGCTAGAATAAGCCGATTCATTAGAAGTAGAATTGAGTCCCTAGAAACCTGAATTGATCTTTGAATTCTCGGAACATGTCGAGACGGCGAAACATAATCGTCACTTCTGTGCGACTGCCGGCTTCGCTTGAGAAAAGCACACTGCCACCGGAACGAAAGACTTGGCCCAAACCCACGCCCGCACCCTGGTGTGTGGCTCGAACTCGAAATTCCTCTCGTTGATAACTCTTGGCCATATGAGCCAGGAGCTTCTTCTTATCCACACTGCCATAGAGATCGATGGCTGAAACGGCAACGTACTTGCCGTCGTAAGTAATTTCCATCTGTACGGCAGCCTTGTTTTCCAGCTTCATAGGAGTGGAACGCGGCGTGGATTGATAAATGGATTTTCCAAGATCATCCACCGGGGCGTCGTACATGGCGTTCATTAAAATTTCATCGACCGCATTGGCCACCGTGGTGGCCATTCGGGCTTTAAACTTCGCCGCGAGCAGGTAGTTTCGAACGGCATCAACGGCATCTTGCTTTTGCGTCGTCCACTCGAGCTTCACCGATTGAGTCTTCGACTTCATGATCGACTCTAAACCAAAAGCCCGATCAGTCTGGGATGCCGCCACAATACGACCGTAGTGCTGGCCATCGGCCTTGGGACTTTCGTAGTGTCGGAGCACAAAATTTCCGAAGAGCGGGCTCTCCAGAAGAAAAGTTGTTTTTTCGATGTCCAGATCTGTCAGAAAGTGAAAGTGATTGCCATTCACTTTGTCTGAAAAAAGACCAACGCGAGATTGAATCGCTTCTTCAAATTTGCGGAAGGCTGCTTGATCGATGATCTCACAAAAAACCGCACCGACTTCGCCCGCAGCGAGAGCATCTGCAACTCCGATGAAATCGGATTTCACTTCAAGGTTGAGATGTGCGACGGCTGCAGCTTCTGCAGCAAAAATTTTGTCGTCGGGATTGTTGGAATACAGAACTAAAGATTTGCTCACGTTTATTCTTAAACCCTGGTCAAGAAGCCAAAATACTCTTCTGGGATGTCGTCAAATACAGCCTTGTTGCCACACTTCGAGCACTTCAACTCGGGAACATTCATTCCCATCTTTTTCAAATCTTCGATCTTGAACAGACCCACCAGCTGCGACTTGCAGCTCACGCACGTAAAGGGAACGTAAATAGAATCTAAGCCCCCACCGCAGAGAAAGTTTGAAATCAAATTGATCTGCTCGACGATCGCGGTAGAGCACTCTTGAAAACGAAGTTTGGATTTCCCCTGTAAACTCTGAAAATATTTGATCCACGCCTTCACGCCGACGGAGTTAATGCGTGCGACTTCCTTACAATTGACAATGAGCTTGGCAGGCGGGGTACCAATGAGTTGCTCAAAATTCACGTTTTCTTCGATGGTTCCGGACAGACGCACGACTAATCCTTGGTCCGTCGTTTCCTTCGCAGCGTTCAACATATCGACATGGCCTCGTAAATTTTTGGGGAGAAATACTACTATCTATTACACAACAGAATGGCAGAGGTACGCAACAGTCATGGAATTGACAGCAGGAGTTTTCCGCCGCCTATGAACCTGGAATTCCCCAACTAAACACGGGGTGCTATTCTGAAATGACGACCCGATGAATAAGAAAAATCGCCTTCAATTCAAACGCTGGGAAATCATTCTGCTCTGTTTTGGGGCGTTGCTCTTTGTAGGCTCTGCCACCCTGTACTTCGGAGGTATTTCTTTTTATCGATACCTCTTTGGTTTGCAAGACGACCAAGCCACTCAACTCTTCGGGAAATTGTCTGAGAAAAATGGTTCCACACGAAGGAAGGCCCTCAATTCTTCGGAATTCTCGGAAATTCAGAAAGACGCACCGCTGTACAACTTAGACATGGTCGCCACAGGACCCGACGGAACGGCTGTCATTCAAACGGAAGACGGAGGCGTATTGGAGCTTGCTCCCAACTCGCTGGTCCGTCTGTCGTTGTCTTCGCAGCTCTCACTCGGCGGGGTTTCTCGCGTGGCGAACGTTCAGGTCTTTACCGGTACCATCACTGGTCAAGCAAAGGCGCGCGCCATCCGTGTGAAGTCGACTCGTGGAACCACTCAAATCGCGAAGAACGATCGCGTCGTGATCAAGGCTCCTCCGCCCGCTATCGAGGAACCAATACCCGTGGAATCGCCGGAACCCTCACCCTCGCCTTCTCCAAGTGAATCGCCGTCACCTTCTCCGACTCCGAGTGTGTCGCCCTCGCCGTCACCATCGCCTTCACCCAGTCCGTCTCCCACCCCCTCGCCCTCTCCGACGGAAGAAGCGATTTCAACCAAGTATCAAGTTTCTCATCAGGAGCCGGCCAACAATACGACGTTTAAACTGGGTAAGAGCGCCAGCTTCAAAAAGCGTGTCGACCTCAAATGGAAGCTGAAACCTTTCAAAGCCGGCGCGCAAGTTTTTGTAACTCGAGTGGGTGAAGATAAACCGCTCTTTGAAAAGCTCGCTCAGAGCAAGAAGGGGAATTTCGGAGTCTCGCTGGAAATCAAAGAAGCAGGAACTTATGAGTGGGAAGTTCGTGGCCCCAAGGGCGAACGTCTCTCCACTTCGAAAAAACACAAATTCTCACTCAGCCCGGAAGTGAACCTCATCACGATCCTACCTCCTCTCATCGGGGGGCAAGCGGTGAACTCCAATCGCTATCGCGGGTCCTTGCTCAAGAACTTGGATATTACCGTTCGCTGGAAGCCTTATCCCAAAGCGGAAGAATACAAAGTCGAATTCTTTGAAAATGCTTCAGGAACAAAACCGCTCTTCGATAAGAGTGTCGACACGACTAGTTTATTGATTTCGAAAGACAAGATTTCAAAGGGACGGGTGTTCTACAGAGTCTCCACTCAGATCAAAGGCTTCACCATTACGTCCGACCCCAAGCCGCTCATCTTCAATTTCTTAGCACCCGTTCCAGTCACCCCCCTGGATGGAGCAACGATCTCGGCGGGCACTCTAGCCGGCAACAACGGCAGTTTCTTAATGACGTGGCAGAAAACCAATTTCACGGAAGGCTACCTGCTGGAGCTAGCGACGGATCCGAATTTTAATAAAACGCTGGTCAGAAAACAGATTCCGGAAAACTTTATTTTGATTAAGTCGCCGAAGCCCGGAAAGTACTTCTGGCGCCTAAAGAGTATTTCCAAAGACTTCAGCAGCCCTTACAGCAAGGCTTTCGAACTTACGGTCACGCAATAAACTCATTGCGTCATTTCAACTTTTTTGGCCACTCTTCTCTGGAACACTCCCGGACGATGCGCTAGGTTGGGGCGTATGCCAGCCGCAGAATATCTTTTTACGATGAGTGGTTTTCGAATGGCGACGCCCACGGTTTTTGAACTCAGCTTCGAAACCGAACAGCCTCTCGAGTTTCTAGCCGGACAGTTTTTAAGTGTGATTGTTCCCGGCGCAGGTCCCGGTGGGAAGGATTTGCGAAGAGCTTATTCGATCGCTTCTCCGCCCAACACGAAGCCCATCCAACTTTGTATCAAGATCGTCGAGAACGGGCCGGGCACGAGCTACCTTTCTCAGCTGCGTCCCGGAATTCAATTCAAGGGCGTCGCCCCTTACGGCAACTTTGTTTTCAAACACAAACCCGGTAGGCACGCGGTATTTATCGCGACAGGCACCGGCGTCTCCCCGTTCCGTTCCATTTCCACTTCAAAAACTTTTCAGCAAAATCTCCCGAAGAGCACCACGCTCCTTTTTGGAGTGAGAGAAGAAACAGAGCTTCTTTATGTGGATGAACTTTCTAAGCTTTCGTTCTTGAAATTCATCCCGATGGTTTCGCGTCCAACGATAGCTCCTGAAAGCCAGAAAGTCTGGACCAAGGGGCGCGTGACCGACTACCTCCGAAAACTCGGACCCGAATATCCCTGGCTCGAAACCGATTTCTACCTCTGCGGAAACGGCGCGATGATCGACGAAGCGAAATCCATCCTCACCGCCAACGGCGTGCAGAAGGATTCGATTCACCAAGAAATTTATTACAAGCCCAAGCCGGGTGAAGAGTCCTAAAAATCCTTTGTGATCGACCCGACCGTGATCATGATCCAAAGCAAGAGCACCACAAAGACAGCGAAGCTGAGTAGCCACGCCTTAAAGAAACTTTTATTCGACGGAAAGAAAATATACGTCGAACGGAAATAGTTTTCGGGCTTCCCGCCCTTCCAAACCGCGCGAAGAGAAACCCAAACATCATCTAATTTTTGAGAAAGAGCGCGCGCACCCTCGGCGGCAGTCGCTTCACTAGGCGAACCCCAGTAGCCCGAAACTTTTCCTCGTGAGCGTTTCACCATTCGCGAAAAAAATCCGCCGCTCTTCGAAACCGATTTCAATTTCTCGTAGTCACCCACCTGAGATTTTTCGAAAGCCAAAACCATCGCCGTATCTTTCCGACCGCCGTGTTCCGCAGCATCGGGCCAGAGCGGGGACTTCAAAGCTGTTGACTGATCGACCAATGCTGAATTTGCCGAAACAAAAACGGGCGACTTCGAAGAAAAAATACTGAGCGGCCAAATCCCGCAAACCTGCCGACGAAGCATGCGGTGCACTTCTTCAATCGCCGTCAAATGCCGAGGCCCTAAATTTCCGGAGAAGCAGACAAACTGTTGAAACCCCATTCGCGCCAATGGAGTGCACGAATCCACGAGCGCGTCGCGAAGCACGTAGCCTCGAACCGTGAGCGCCGCTTGCGTCGTATTGCCATCCACTCCAAAAGGAAGAGTCGGCATGATCACACCCTTCCAACCCGCGAGGTCGGACTCCAATCGCTTCGCAGCTTGCACGCAGAGTTCGCGCGCTTCAATTAAATCTGTGCCGAGAGGAAGATGCGGACCATGGTCCTCCATCGTTCCGACAGAAAAAAAGAACACGGTTTGATTGCGAGGAAGCTTTTGCAACTCGGCAAAGCTCGTTTTTTCAAACTCGACGGGCATAGTTAGTTGATCGGAATTTTAAAAAGCTTAACTGCGTTCAATCCTAAGATCTGATCCGCTTCGGCCTGACTCATCCATCCGGCTTCGACACATTCTTGAATGCGGGTGATCCCTACCTCTAGATTATGACCGATAATGGGCCAATCGGAACCAAAAAGAACTCGCTCCGCCCCAATCCGTCGCACGGCCTCCGCAATGATCTCGACCGGCTGCCAAGAAGTGTCCACCCAGACGTTTGGGTTTTTTTCAGCAATGTCCAGTGCTGCTTCGGGTTTGTGTAAATTCATATGCGCCAACACGAACTGAGTTTCGGGATGCGCTTCGAACCAATGCTCGTAATGCGAAACATTGCCGAGCTCGGGCTCTTTAAAAAAAAGCGCGGAATGAAAACAGCCGGTGTGAATAATGACCGGCATTCCCAATTCTCCGGCCGCTTTCAAAGACGCTTTGTAACGAGGAGCATGAGGTGCCTCCCCGTCTGCAGCAGCATGAATTTTTAAAACCTTCGCCCCTTTTTTTGCCAAGGACTTGAGATGCGCGCCCGGTTTAGCCGTCCCCACCGGCACAGTAACTGCTGCAATTAAGCGCGGATTATCGCGACACGCTTCCAGCACCAACTCATTCGAAGCGTAGGCATGGGGAATCACCACGCCCACATCGATGCCTGCCACGTCCATTCCTTCGATCATGTCATCGAAGTTGGATTCAACCAGAAGGCTCGGCAACGTCATCACGCCGCCGATTTGATCTATCACCTTGCGTGGACCTTCGGGCAATTGCCTCACCCAAGTTTGGGTCTCGTGCAAAGTTTTAGTCCATGGTTTCAAAAGCACGCGCGCTTTTCGGCGCAGTTCGCCCAGCGCACTCAGGCCCACCAAATTGGAAGTCATCAACGTTTTCGGAACGAGGTCTGTGAAAAAATGAAGGTGGCTATCAACGACCGGCATGGGCCTCTTCTAGCATCTTTTGGAGCGCAGCAAAGGATCCTTTCCAAGCTTTTGCGCTCGAACCATAACGAGCCGCTTCCGGCACCGTGTCGACGACGAGAGGTTTCTCTTTTGTGCTGGGCGGAATCACAATGTATACGGGCAACCCCACCTGAACCGCAGGCAGATCCATTTTAATTTCGTTTCCAATCAACATGCACTCGCCCGGCCCACAAGAAATCTGCTGCAACACTTCTCGGTAATAATTCGGATAGGGTTTGGCGGCATGCATAATTCCCGCATGTGTAATGAGGGAAAATAGCGAGGGATCTACCCCGGCCCACTTCAACCGCATCTTGATAATCTCTTCGGGCCAAACGGGATTGGTTGCCAAAACGAGGCGGTACCGATCCTTCGCCCATTCCAAAAATTTCTGCGCCCCGGGCATCGGATAAAAATGGCGTTCGAGCTTGGGGAAAACAAACGTCATCACCGACGCGAGAATCTGCTCCGCTCTTTCAATAGAGACTCGAAATTCATTCGAAAAAACCTGAATGGCGCGATTGTAATTGGTGGGCGCCTCCGCCAAACTGGCCAAATTCAACGAAGCATCTTCTTCTTTATAAACTCGGTCCATCGCCTTCAATCCGCGAAAGGCTCGGAACCAACTCCCTTGAGGAACCAGCGCTCGCAAAGTCTTTCGGATGAAGTCAAAACGAAGAAACAGGTTTCGGGCACCCAAGAGAGTGCCATCCAAATCCACCAGCAAAGTCTTCACGGAGGCGAGATCATTTGCCATCTCCTGCTTGGTAACGTGTTGCAACCCGGCGTGTCAACTTGGTAGAGAACGGAAATGCTCATTGCAATCGTAGTGGGAGGCCTAGGTTGGGCGCTATCCTATGGGATCGGCATGCACCTGCTCGACCTCACCGCAGGAGAAGTCACTCGGGCCATTCTGACCTGCCAATTCACGACATTTATTGGAATTCTCGGGGTCCTCAAAGGCGAGAGAACACCGTGGATCAAGGCGACCCTGCTTCGCGGAACCACCGGGACTTGGCTCGCTATGTCGTCCATCTATCTCGTCCCACTTTGGGTGATCAACCCCCCGCTTCGAAACCTCCATCACTTTGCCTGGATGTTCCTCCCCACTTTCATGAGCGTGGGATGGGCACTCCTGGCTTTGGGACCCGTTCAGGATCGAATCGTGGCTCGAATTCAGAAAAAAGCCCGGACCCGAACTTAAGGCTTTTGCAAACGGAATCACCCCATTATATTAAGCCCACTATGAGCTCAACACCGTCCAATGCTGACATCACTGGGGAAGAATCCGACATCGTCGAAATGTGGATGCACATCGACAAAACTCGCTGGGTAGCGGGCGCAATGGCTGGCATCTTCGCCGGTTTGGTCATGATGGGCGTAGCGATGGTCTTCTCAGTCGTCGGTGGCATGGAGTTCTGGTTCCCGGTGAAATTCGTCGCTGTTCCGTTCTTAGGCGCGTCGGCTATGGAATACGGAATGCAAATGGGCGCGATTGTGACCGGCTTAGTTTTTCATTTCCTGCTCTCGATCGTTCTCGGAATGATTTACGCGCACTTCACTATCACCAATAAATTCTGGCCTTTGATGGGTGCGGGCTTTACCTGGGGAACCTTCAGCTGGATCTTCATGAACAACCTGTTCATCCAAGCTTTCCGAGACATCTCGGCTATTCACGTTTCGAAGGGCGCTGCCTTCTTCGTGGACTTGGCTTTTGGATTCTCACTGGTTTCGGTTGCGATGTTCGACCGAATGCTTCGCGGAAAAAACTAAACGCGCGCTTTTTCTAGAATCGACGTCGTACTCTTGCCCGCTACGAACGGCAGGCTTTTTACTTTTCCACCCCAGGAAAGAACGTCATCGGCGCCAACAATTTTGGCGACTTCCCAATCCCCGCCTTTGACTAAGATATTCGGGCGCAGCTGACGAATCAGTTCGAGCGGGGTGTCCTCATCAAAACTGGTGACGAAATCCACCGCTTCTAAGGACGCCATCACGAGCATGCGGTCTTCCAAAGAATTCACCGGCCGAGTGGGACCTTTATAACGCTTCACCGAAGCATCTGTATTTAGAGCCACCACCAAATGCGTTCCCAATTTCCGAGCCTGAGCCAGGTAGCTCACATGCCCGGGGTGCAGAATATCGAAAGTGCCGTTGGTGAAAACGATCTTGCCGCGTTTCTTTTTCAAGAGCGCGAGAGTCTTTTGCAAAGCCTTCGCCGATTTGATTTTTGCTTGAAAGTTTCTCATTAGGAGAGCCGCGCTACTTCGATGGGTTGAAGCTTGGTGAGGAGATCATGCAAGCAGCGACGCTTCTTGTCGACCAGGGCGTAGAGAATTCCCAATCCAAAAAACCCGACGCTGAAAAGATAGAGAACCGCCCGCATGAAAGTCGCTGTCAGAGAACCGTGTACGCCCAAGCCGAAAATTCTTTTTCCAAAACTGGTTCCGAAAACAATTTCCTGAGCCAGCACGAGCACCCAACTAAATCCGAGTGCGAAAAACAGCAGCATGACTTTTAGCCCGGGGCTCAACAAGGTGTTCAGGGGCACGGATTGATTCCAAAGTGCAAAGGAGAGCACACCCGCACAAAGAGCAAGATTGAAGGCCGTATCCAAAAGATATCCGGCGAAGCGTTTCACTACGTAGCCGTAACCATAAGTTTGCTCTGGAAACTGGTAGGCCGTTCCGGGAATTCCCCGATCCATTTCCAACCCAGCGGTGACGGCTGCGTTTGCAGCGATGGCAACTGCTGAAGAAAGTCGCGACTCCCGAAGCGACGGAACATGGGGATCTAAGATCGAGCGCGACACCGATGCCGGACCAGCCGAGACAGCTCCCGTTCCTGAACGCGGATTCGGCACCACTCGCCTCGAAACTGGAGAGTAGGGCAAGCCCTCGGAGAAGGGGTGGAAACCCAGGCCTTCGGAGAGAGCATCAAATCGCAGTTTGGTTGGTTTCTTTTCAGTCACGCCTTAATTTCGCTTCGGATCGAGGGACTTGTCAAGCGGAGCCCGGGCTAAACGAATCCAGGCGGACGCGATGGAAAGGGCTGCCGTTCCCGCGGTCTCGGCGCGAAGAATCAATGGCCCGAGCGATACGGATCGGGAAAAGGCCCGCAGCATTTCGATCTCGCCCTCGCTCCAGCCCCCCTCGGGGCCGATCATCAGGCGCACCACTTCATTGCGCAGCTCAGCAGCCGGAATCTTCGAGAGCTCCTCTAAGAGGTCAGGTACTTTCAGTCGATCATCTTTGTCGCACCAATAGCGTCGATCCTTTGCCGAGTTGGGGCATTTTTGGAGCCATTCCTTAAATTGAACCGGAGGTAAAACCTCCATTCGCTTCAAACGACCGCACTGCTTCAAAGATTGATCTGCAATTTTCTGCCAGCGCTCTTGGAACTCCGCGGGTCCTTTTCCCTCTACCTTCACAACGCAATGATCGGTGATGAGGGGCACGAGTTCGCGAACTCCGAGCTCAACCGCTTTTTCAATCATCCACACCATGGGGTCGGCTTTAATGATGGCCACTTCAAGAACCAGCGGGAGAATCGTTTCTTCTTCGGGCTGCTTCCTCACCTGATGATCGGTGCCAATGGGATTTTCAAGCCACGCCTTTTTTCCAGCAATACGAAGCAGACCGATGAGGGAATTGCCGTGACCGTCGAGTGCTTCGACTTGGTCGCCCGACTTTAACCGTAACACTCGAACTACGTGGTTGGATTCTTGTTCGGGGAGCTCCACACTCGTTCCCGCTGCAGGAAGAATCGGACAAAGCACACGTTTTAGAATCTTGCCCATGAATTAGCGCCTCTCCAATAGTGTAAGGCGTTCCACCAAAGTGTCCAGTGCTCCTGTCAAAGAAAGATCTTCGGAGCGAAGCTGGGCTTTAGCTTGAACTTCCTTTCGAATGACTACTGCATTATTCCAGAACCAGAGCGGAAAGTAAGGGAGATCATCCAACATCTTTTGCTGAATTTTTTGTAATCCCGGTAACCGTGCCTTCAACGAGGGTTCTGCAGAAGCTGCGTCGAGCAGTCGATCCATCTCCGCATCTTGGTACTGAGCCCGATTATTATTCTGTCCCGAATGAAGAGTTCGATTCAAAATCGACGCGTCGGAAACGCCAATCCAGCGCGATGAAAAAATCTGGTAGTTCCCCTTCCTGACCGATTGAAGAAACACGGCGGGCTCCACCACTTCCAATCGAACTTCAATTCCAATTCGCTTAAAAATATTCTGAAGCATCAGCGCTGTTTCCAAGCCTTCGCGAATGGGCGTACTCTTGTACCGCAAACTAAAGCGCACCCCATTCTTGCCCCGAGGAAAGCCCGCTTGGTCGAGCAGCTCTTCCGATTTTTTGAGATCATGAGGGAACTCCAGCTTCGCAGCCTCTGGAAGCAGCGGAGAAACCAAAGTCTGCGCAATGGTTCCAAACCCAAAGAGCTTGTGATCGACAATATCCCTCCGATCAATGGCTAAGGCCATGGCTCGACGGACTTCGACCTTCGAAAGAATCGGATCTTTCAAATTAAAGGAGAGGTAGCTAATCGTAGAGCCGTCACGCTCAATCACTTCGAAACGATCGCTGTAAGACTTTTGTAACCAGCGGGACTTTGCCAGCGACAGTCCATTCTGAATAAGATCGACTTCCCCCTTGATCAACTTCATAGCCCGAGCGGCGTCGTCTCGGACAAAGACAAAATCCACCGGCGCATTTCTCTTCGAGTCCGTCGGAACTAAGCGCAGAAAATTCTGGTTCGAAAAACTGAAGTAATCAGTCCCTTGAGGTGCGAAATTTCCGCTTCCAATAATCCGGTCGCCACGCCGAGGTTCCTGGCAGGGCACGGTACTTCCCGCCACTCGAAAATATCTCAACAGAGAAATATTCCGATCCAAGTAGGGATCGGACTTCTCCGAATTCAAAATCACGGAATCGCCCCGAACCTCTGTGGATTTCCAATCCTTAAAACTCTTTCCCAAAGCGGAGGTGGGTTTTCCGACTCGATACTGTTCCAAACACTCTGCAATCAATGTGGGCGTGATGGCACCCCCGGCTTGATCTTTCAAACCGGCGGGAATTTGGAACGTCCAGGTCTTTGCCGAATTCGATGCCTTCCAACTCGAAGCCAAACCCGGAATGACCTCGAGGTCCTTATTCAATCGAGTCAACCCTCGGTAAAGAAGCGCTCCCAACCTTTGGCTGGTAGCGTCCAAAGCATTTCGAGGAATCAAGGTGTCGGGAAGGCTCTCCACCAAGATGGTCAGGTTGCGAGCAGGCAGCGAAGAGTGGGCAAGATTTTCCGGATGAGCCGTCCTCACCCACAGAAAAACTAGAACTCCTAAGAGGATATCTTTACGCACTGACCACTTCCTTTTACGATAGAGAGGAGACCATCTTAACTCAGGGGAAGCCATTGAAGAAGGTAGGATTTTCGAAACTCAGAATCGCTTTTTCAGGCTTCGTGGCACTCGGAATTCTGCTCTCCCCGCAGCTTGCTCCTCAAGCAGGCGAAGTTCCTTCCGGACTGGATGGTCAGCTCTCCAAAAATCTCGAATTCTGGATCAATGTTTACAGTAAATACGAGAGCAGCCAGGGCTTCGTTCACGATGCCAAGTATGTGGATGTTATTTACGAAGTTTTGGAAATTCGTCCCTCTTGGGCCAAATCCATTCCTCGAATTCGCGCCTCCAAGGTGAAGTGGCGCAATACCTTGCTTGCTGTTCACAAGAAGCAAGACGATCCCAGCACCTTCACGGCTGATGAGAAAAAGGTCTACGATCTCTTCGCCAAGATCGAAGAACCCAATAAGTTTTTGAATGCCGCTCATCGCAAGCGCATGCGCTTTCAACTCGGACAGCGCGATCGATTCTTAGAAGGCATCTACGAATCAGGGCGCTACATTCCGAAGATGGAGCATATTTTTAAAGAACATGGTCTTCCACTGGAACTCACTCGTCTGCCGTTTGTCGAAAGTTCGTTCAATGTGAAAGCCCGATCGAAAGTCGGTGCGAGCGGCATTTGGCAATTCATGCCCTCGACCGGTCGCCTCTTCATGAACATCGACGATGCGGTCGACGAAAGAAATGACCCGATGCTGGCGACCGAAGCCGCCGCTAAACTTTTCAAACTCAACTACGATTCGCTGGGAAACTGGCCCCTGGCCGTCACCGCTTACAACCACGGCAGAATCGGAATGATGCGTGCCATTCGCAAGGTGGGATCTGAAAATCTCGATGAAGTGGTGCGGGGTTATCGCAGCCGCACCTTTGGCTTTGCGAGTAGTAACTTCTTTGCTTCTTTTTTGGCAGCGGTAGAAGTGGAGCGCAATGCCGAGAAATATTTCGGCACCGAAGTAAAGCGTGCCGAGCCTATTCAAATTTTAGAAGTGGTCCTGCCAGACTCAGTGCGTCTCGCTACGTTAAAGAAATTTTTGAAACTGGACGGGGCTAAAATCAAAGCCCTGAATCCCGCTCTCAGCCCCGCAGTTCTCCAAAGCCATGCTTTCATTCCCGCTGGCTATCCCCTTCGCCTCCCTTGGGACGGCAAAACCGATAAGGAGCACCTCTCTGACCGGTTTTTTGCTAGCTATTCCAAGATTCCTGGTATGTACAAGCGAAAGGTGAAGCGCGTAATTACCTCGGAAGCACAAGCCAGCGCTCGATAAGGAAGTATGTTCATCATTGGAATTGCCGGTGGTTCAGGCTCCGGTAAAACAACCTTCGTCAACAAGATCGCCGCGCAGCTTGGAAAACTAGCCGGTACAGGAAAGTCATTGCCGCTTTCTGTCCTGCACCAAGACTCCTACTATCTGCCCTCGCCACCCTCTGAGCTCAAAACTCATGGAAAACCCAACTTTGACCATCCCAACGCGTTTGACTGGAACCTGCTGAAATCCCATCTCACTTCGCTTCGCATGGGACAAAAAATTGAAATGCCGGTTTATGATTTTCGAACCAATCGTCGCGTAGACGAAACAGTTCCGGCTGGACCCGCTGGCGCGATCTTGGTGGAGGGAATTTTCACCCTCTGGGAACCCTCAATTCGCAGCCTCTTTGATGTGAAAGTCTTTTTAAATGTCGAAGCGGACATCCGCTTCATTCGCCGCTTGCACCGCGATATTAGCGAGCGGAATCGATCCATTGATAGTATTATTCACCAGTATTACGAAACCGTCCGGCCCATGCACCATGAGTATCTAGAACCCACTCGGCAGTTTGCCGATCTCATTGTCGGAGAGGAAACCGATCTCGCCGCAGAAGTGATAGCAGCAAAAATATGGCAAGTTCTTCAATGAATAGTCCGCTTCGAATCATCCCCCTCGGAGGTCTCGGTGAGATCGGGATGAACTGTCTCGTCTTGGAGCATGAAGAAGAGATCCTGGTTGTCGATTGCGGCCTCATGTTTTCGGATCTCGATCATTTTGGAGTCGAGTTCGTCATACCGGATTTCACTTACTTGGTAGAACGTAAGGACAAGGTCAAAGGCTTCTTAATTACGCACGGACACGAAGACCACATCGGCGCCCTTCCCTTTGCGCTGAAAGCTGGAATTCGTGCACCTGTTTTTGCCAGCAAGTTTTCGTCCCTCCTGATTCGTGAACGCCTGACAGAATATGGATTAGTCGACAGCACGGATATTCGTGTTTTCAAAATGGGCGATGTCCTAAAATTTAAGCACTTCACAGTTCAAACGGCGTCGGTCAACCACAGCATTGTGGATGCAGCCGCTCTGATCATCGACACGCCCATGGGTCGAGTAATTCACACGGGGGATTTCAAAATTGATCCCACTCCGTTTTTGGAATCTACGATTGACCCCAAGCCCTTCCAAAAAGCGGGTGAAAAGGGCGTTAAACTTTTGCTCTCGGATTCCACCAATGTCGAACGCCACACCTGCAGTCTCAGCGAAAAAGTGATCTACAATAAGTTTGAGCAGATTTTTTCAGAGTCCAAAGGGCTCACCATGATTGCCATGTTCGCCTCGAATGTTTCACGAATGGCGCAAGTCTTTGACCTGGCCCGAAAGATGAAGAAAAAGGTCGTGCTCTCAGGTCGAACCATGGAACAAAACGTTCGACTGGGCACCGAGTCTGGACATCTTAAAAACGTGGATAGTCTTCTCCTGGCTATGGATGACCTGGAATCCCACAACCGAAAAGACATCATCGTCCTTTCTACCGGCAGTCAAGCAGAGCATAGCTCCTCGCTCGTTCGCATCGCCAATGGCGAGCATCGCGCCATTCAGATTATGCAGGGCGATCTAGTAGTCTTAAGCTCGCGCTACATTCCCGGAAATGAAAAAGCGATTGGCAAGATGGTGAACAATCTTTTCAAGCGCGGAGCCGAAGTGCTTTACGAAGCCGTGCAGGACATTCACGTCTCCGGCCACGCCACACGGCCAGAATTGAAAACCATGTTGGAATGGACCAAGCCCGAGTTCTTTGTTCCGATCCACGGTGAATACCGCCATCTGGTTCATCATGCACAACTCGCTGAAGAAGCGGGCGTCGCTCCCGAAAACACAGTCATTGCCACCAATGGGGACATCATTGAACTGACCCAAGATTCTTGTCGGGTCGTAGAGCATATGGAAGAACCCCGCGTTCTGATCGAAGGCCGAGAGGGAAATGACGTCACCAAGCTCGTCCTGAAAGAGCGTCGTCAGCTGGGCGAAACCGGAGTGGTGTTTTCGTTGATGGTGAGAAACGCCGAGAACGGGGAGATCTTATCGGAGCCCGAGGTGATAACAAAAGGCCTCACCAACGAGACCCTGGAAGGGTGGCTCATCGATGAGGCCAAGAAAATCGTCAAGAAGGCTGTTTACGATCACCATCAGTCCATCATCAATCGGTCGCCGATGGAGAACGACCTTCAAGAGACGATCCGTTTAGAACTTCGCCGGTTTTTCAAACAGAACATCGGCAAAAAGCCCATTGTTCTGCCCATCGTTCTGGATCTTTGAGATAAATTTCTCGGGAGCTTGGTAGCTCGATCCATAGGACATCAATGGTTTTGCAAGTACGCGGTACGGATCGTCCGCTAGATCAATCATGTACAAACAGGGTTTCAAATTATCGTTGAAAACCTTGTCAATCACACCTTCACCCGGATAGAACCCGCCGCCAAACCACATCGACCTCGGCGAAAGCTCGAACGTGAATGAAAAGATTCCCTGCTGTCCGTACGTCCAGTCGGTCGTGTCTCCACTGGCAATGTAAAGATCGCTCGACTGTTGGGGAGTATACCCATTCCACTTCGACATCTGCTTGGCCATGGTCTCGTACACTTGCAGATCCCGAGGCTTGTTGATCTTGTCGTAAGTGTGACCCCACGGATAGAGAATCAACTCACTGAAGGTGTGAAAGCTTAGCAAAATTTTAAAATTCTTGTGCGCTTCAACAAAAGCCTTCACCGCCTGAGTTTCATTTTCAGAGAACGGCTTCGTGCCCATGTAGGTTTCGTCGCTCGGGTCATTCGAAGCACCACCATGGTTCCAAAAGTAGCTGTAATTGCGATTCAGATCCACGCCGTAAGTGCCGTCATGGTTCTTCGCGCGGTTCTTGCGCCACATTTGGTAGTCGCCAGTTGCGATGTCGTATTCCGATCCATCGGGGTTCAACATCGGCAGAATCCAGATGTCGCGAGTTTCGAGTAGCTTTTGAATCGCCGGATCGTTTCTCTTTGCAAGCAGATGCTGAGCCAGCATCAGCGGAATCTCGATGCTGAGATGCTCGCGCGCATGGTGGTTTCCGATAAACACAGCGCCGGGCTTCGTGCTCTGGCCACTCTGCAATTCGATCGGAGTCGTGTTGATGTGGAGGGCAAGAATCTTTCGCCCCTCCGTGGTTTTCCCTAACTGTTCCACCTTAGCGATGTCGGAATGCTTTCCGGCCAAAGTGTCGAGCTCGGTGATCAACTCATTATAGTTGTGGAAACGGGAGTCTTCGCTCGGAAAGTCTTTCGCAGACATTCCGCCGCCTTGATGACCGCCACGGCCTGTTTCAAAGCTGTGCGTGCTTAACACTTTGAAGCCCGCCTTCTTCACGCGTGCAAGAGCGTTGGGCCGAGCAAATCCCCAAATCCCGTCTGAACGAATGGCTTCGATACTCACGCCGGCATTGGCAATGAGAGTTCTTTGTTCTTTGGTTTTAGCGGCGATGTTGACGTATTTCGGTAATTCTTCGGTTTGGACTGCTGCAGAAGAGGAAAGACTGAAAAGACCTATGGCCAACGCTGTGGCCACCATCCTTGGTGTGTTCATTTGTTTGCCCCCCATGGCTTTTAAACAAACGTTGAAAAGCGATCTCGGAATAATAAATAGGATTTAGAGAATATACAAATCGCCTAAGTTACTTAACTCGGTGCGTCTATAATACTGTACTATTTTACTTAAGTTTTAAGTCGGGCTGCCGATAGGTAAAGGGATAGAGGAGAACGGTTTTTATGGCAAAGGCGCAACAGGCAGGAGCTGCTCCAGCAGCTAAAGAAGAGAAGAAAGAAGCACCCAAAGGGCAAGCCCCAGCAGGCGGAGGCGCACCCGCGCACGGTCCAGCAGCTGAAGGTGGCGGCGGAAAAAAAGGCGCGAAGGGACACAATCCCCTTCCCGGCGCTTGTCACGCCGTCGCTTGCAAAACAACTCCCAAACGTTTCAATTTCTGCGACGAACACTACGAACAATTTAAATTTGGTCTGATCAAGAAAACCGGCGAGCCGGTTCCGGATTACGACAAGAAGATTGAGCACTACCAAGCTTACGTCGCTAAGCGTGGCGCTCACAAAGTTGCTTAGTCCTTTAGGACAAGCAAAATAGCTGTACCCACCACCTCCTCAGAGGGGCTCCGGGGATCTTTTCTGATCCTTGGGGCCCTTCTTCTTTTTCAATTTGACACACGAAGTCCCTTTCACTAATACGCCCCCATCCTAAAGGCGGATCGTATGAAAAAACTGTTATTGGTTTCGTGTCTCTTTATTGCTGGCACAGCTCAAGCCTTTGAGAACAAGTGCGTGATCACCGCTCCGGGATCGAGCTTCGAAGGCCGGTACTGTAGCGTTGAAAAAAATCCGAAGGAAGCCTATAGCTTCGCCATCAAAGTAGACGGGCACTATGAGTGGGTCGACAATAGCTGCTACTCGCTGGAAAATGCGATTTCAAAACTTCGCGCTACGGGTATCTGCGACCAAGACCCGGCTCAGTACCCCACCATTAAGGAAATTTACTCCGGCGACTAAGAAATGCGGACCACGCAGTTTCTACTTCTCTGCTGGCTCGCCTTCGCGGCTCGAGCTGAAGCGGCAGAATTTCGCGCGCTAGTGATTGTAGGATACGCCGACGTTATCTATTCCGACCTTTCGGTCAATCCGGGAGATTGGTATCGAAGTCGGCGTCTCCTTCCCTTGGCGAACGCCATCGAAACCGGAATTCGATCGCACCTAACTGCTGCTGAACTCCACGAGTCTGCACCCGGTGAGTTCATCTCGGCAGATGGTCAGGTCGAAGTCGTTTTAAAAGCGGCGACCCTTCTCTGTCCTCAAGAGACTTGGGCGGCGAGCAGTTCGTTGCGCCCCTGCCGTCAACAGATCGAGCACTCTCGTGACCTTCTCTGGTTTGTAGAAAACCACGTCCACGAATTCGACGAACTGATCTACATTGGCCATTCTCGACACGGCTCGGGATTGGCCTTCGGCCCATTCACTCCCGACTTCACCTGGAAGCCTCGATTCTATAATTCACACGATATCGGACGGCTGAAAAAAATCTACATGGCCAGCTGTAAGGCGGATGAGTACTACGCCCCGTACCTTCGAAAGCATTTTCAATTCGACGGGCTGACGGGTGCGGTGGATTGGGAATCCCAGATGCTCCCGGCCGTTCTTCGAGAACTCAGCCAGATCCTTAGATCTCGACCCCAGCTTTATTGAGCGCGGAGAATTGAACTTCGCGAATCTTTTTGAAGGCTTCGCTTGCAGCACTGGTCATTTCATCCAGCTGCTTTTTATCGAAGGCTTCACGCTCGGCGGTGCCTTGCACTTCGACAAACTTGTCCGTTCCGGTCATGACGAAGTTCATGTCGACTTCGCACGCGGAGTCTTCATTATAGTCGAGATCCACCAGGACTTTACCGTCCTTGATCCCCACACTGATAGCAGCAACCGTATCGACCATAATTTTTCCTGGCAACTTAGAGAGGGCCATTGCCAAGGCAACGCAGGCGCCGGTGATCGAAGCGGTACGAGTTCCCCCGTCGGCCTGTAAAACATCGCAATCGACAATGACGGAGCGTTCGCCCAGAGCCTTTAAATCGACCATGGAGCGTAAGGCCCGACCAATGAGACGCTGAATTTCCTGGGTCCGACCAGAAACCTTCTCCCGATCACGCTTGGAGCGCGTATGAGTGGACCGCGGGAGCATAGAATACTCGGCCGTCACCCAGCCCTTGCCAGTACCCTTCAACCAACCCGGAACCGACTCCTCCACCGAGGCATTGCACAAAACGTGTGTATTCCCGGCCTTCACCAGAACCGACCCTTCTGCGTAGCGCGTGTACCCCAGCTCCAAGGAAAGTGGGCGGATTTCATGCGTTTTACGGTTCAAGGGTTCACGGCTGATCATCGTTATTGTCCTTTCATGGAATTCGAATTAGAAAGCTATCATGAATTTCTGGAAGAAGGCACTCTCTATTGGCCTCGAAGAGGACTGCTGGCAGTGGGACTGGACCACTCGCGGAACCCTCTCGGCTGGCGGCTCGCAAATGATCTCGGCAAAGATTGTGGCGAAATCCGATGGCATCTGGGCAGCCGAAGAAGGCGTTTATGCGCTTCAACATCTGTCAGATGAAATGGGCATGCCTATTCAGATTCACGAGTTTCTAAAAAATGGCCGGGAGTTGAAAACGGGTTGGACCACTGTGGAACTTCACGGACCGGTGCGCTCTATTCTCGCGCTCGAACGCCCGTTCTTAAATCTCGCTTCGTATGTCAGCGGCGTTGCGACGCAGACGCGGCACCTCGTCAATCTTGTTCAAGCTCGCAGCAAGGAACTGAAAATCGAAGCACCCCGCGTGGCGAGCACTCGAAAATCTCTTCCGGGTTTTAGAGATCTCGTCACTTCAGGAGTGATTATTGGTGGCGGCTCGAGCCATCGCTTGAATCTCTCGGGTGGAATTCTTATCAAAGAAAATCACATCGCAGCAGCTGGAGGAATTACGCAAGCTGTTCAGAGTTGTCGAGCGGCAGCTCCTCACACACTTCGAACGGAAGTCGAAGTCACCTCGATTCCAGAGCTTCGCGAAGCCCTCGAAGTTCAAGTCGACGCCGTGTTGCTCGATAACTTCGAACCCGCTCAAGTCGTCGAGGCCCTCAAAATCATGCCATCCAAAAAAGTTTGGGTGGAAGTTTCGGGAGGCATATCCGCCGCAAATATTGAGTCGTATGTGCTAAAAGGAGTGGACGTGATTTCTTCCGGCTCCATCACTCACTCGGTCAAATCTGTGGATCTCTCACTGCTGTGTCTGAAGTAATTTTACCCAATACCGTTGTCGAGCGCTGCTCGTCGACCAACGATCTGGCTCGAAAGCTTGCTGAAACCGGCGCACCTCATGGCAGTTGGATCTCTTCGCAGATTCAAGAAGCAGGGCGCGGTCGCCTGGGACGAACTTGGCAGTCCGGCTCTGGAAATCTCTATCTTTCGATTGTGGTGCGCATTCCTGAAACTCGGTTGTGGACTTGGATTCCGATCTTGACCGGAATCGGCGCCTCCCAAGCGTTAAACTCGCTTTTTCCTTCCGCCTCAGTACAAGTGAAGTGGCCGAACGATCTCTGGTGCCGACGCGGCGATGGTTATGCGAAACTAGGCGGCATTCTCTGTGAGAGCTCGAGCCATGGGGGCAATTCTTTCGGCATCGTTGGAATTGGAATTAATTGCGAGAGCCACCCAGAAGGGATTGGACAACCAGCGACGAGTCTTTCTGAAGTTCTCCAAAGACGAATTTCACCCGATGAAGTTCGCTCAGCAGTCGTCGATGGTATTTTAGAATCGCTTGAAAAACTGAATTCTAAAGACTTTTCCCCTGCGTTAGCTGCCGATATATTTTTCCGGTATGCAGTAATGACACCCGGGACCTCCGTTAAATGGAACAAAAGCAGCGGCAAAGTCACAGGCCTCGGCCCCTCCGGAGAACTCCTGGTGCAAGAAGAAGCAACTGGAGTGCCGGCAAGTCTGTTTGCGGAAGACGTCAGCCTTCAACTCCTATGATGGATTAACTGATGGTGCCCTCGACAAAGTAGGGTGAGATTTTCGAGCGTCGTTTGCCCTCCCTGTGACAAGGGTTTCTTGTGATGAATATCTAACCAGCGCCTTTCAGTGCAGCGCTTGCCTTCTTGTTGATGCGTGCACTGGGCCCGATCGCGTTTCTGAACGGCGTGGTTGAGGTAAGCCGAAATGACTCGGGGATTCTTGTTCACTCGCGCCGGCGCGAGT
>JAIEMT010000002.1 GCA_019751945.1 bacterium | reverse complement strand
GATTCACGGCTCGGAGAAAACAGGAAAACGCGGCATGAGGATCAGGCCACAATTTCAACTAAAAAAAGCTTGCTCCCAGAGTTTATCAATACTTTTAGAACGATTACGGGCCCCGATTACAATATTATCCCGGCTCGAAATGTGAACCTCATTACTGCAGAAGATGCTCCGGTGAATCCAGATCTTCTGAGTCAGAGCCATCTTTATGATCACGTGATTTTGCGAGAATTCGCCAAGACACGTGAATCCGCGAACTATTACTGCGATATGGTGGTGGATTGGATTTGTGACGGAATCTCTGCCAAGGCGACATCGTTACAGACTATTCAACAAGTTCGCATCACTCACTCCGACCAGAAACAATTCGTGCTCGAAAAGGTGCATGATTTTCTGGTTCGCGAAACCATTTTCCAGGAACGCATGATCAATACGATCGTGACCGCAGTGGACGAGCTCTTGATGAACGCCGTCTACGATGCGCCTGAAGAAAGATTGAAGGTTTCGTTCCCGCGTGAAACGAGCTTCTCGCTCACGCGCGAGAACTCTGTGGAACTCATGATTCGCAAAGAAGGCGATTGGGTGAGTTTCACGGTGATAGATCACCACGGGAGCGTGGATCGCGGCAAACTCATGTGCCGCTTGTTTAAGAACCGTTACTTCGACACCGGTACCTTGGACTTCGACAAGGGCGATGAAGGTGGCGCAGGTATCGGTCTCGCGCAAACACTGCGAAAAGGCGGAAGCTTGACCTTCTTCTGTAAGAAGGGTGTGCGTACGGAAGTCACTGTGGCTTTCCGAATGGTACACAGCTACCGCGAATTCAAATCGCAGTTCCGCGCTGTCTCTATCTACCACTGTTAAGCAGCGGCAGGAATTGTCGACAGAGCCTTCAGCGCTTTCACTACGGCTGCAATTCGAGCTAGGTCGTGAATCTTTGCTGGGGTGACACCGAGGTCTCTCAGGGATTTCTCATGCGAGGTCACACATTGTTCGCAACCATTGATGACAGACACCGCAAGGGCCAGCATTTCCCAGCGCTCTTTGCCCACGGCGGGCTTGGCTAGCGCCGTCATGCTGAGACCAGCTGCCTTATAGTGATCAGCAGCTGCTGCGCCATCCGGGCTGTGTTGCATGAAGTGTCGGAAGCGGTAATAGAGGTTCAGCATGCCCATCATGGCAGCGCTTTCAGCAGCTTCCTGCTGTTGATCGGCAGGCACGCTATTGGCGTCGAGCTGAGTCTTCGCATAGGCAATCAATTCTGGAAATTCGACAGAAGTCGAGGTGGCCATTAAAGTCATGGCCGCCTCGACTTTGTCCAATGCCGATTCTTCAGTCAATCTCCGAAGATTGATCTTCAGATTTTTTGCAATCGTCGTGTTGTGAGTCGGTAATAGCTGATCGAGTGAAGTGATCGACATAGAATCTCCTATCGTTATCCTAAAGTTGCTTTGCCTTTTTCCCAGTTACAGGGGCAGAGCTCATCGGTTTGAAGCGCATCTAAAGTGCGGATGACTTCCTTGACGTTTCTGCCAACATTGAGGTCGTTCACGCTCACCCAGCGAATGATTCCATCCGGGTCGACAATGTAAGTCGCGCGCAGCGGAACTTTTTCGGTGGGGTGCAGAACGCCCAAGGCTTCGCTCAAATCTTTCTTGTTATCAGCGAGCATCGGGAAACCCAGATTCTTCAAATCGGCGTGGTTGTTTCGCCAAGCCAAGTGAACAAACTGACTGTCACAGCTCACGCCGTAGACTTGAGCATCGCGGTCGTTGAAGTTCTTCAACTCTTTATTGAATTCTGCGATTTCGGTGGGGCATACGAAGGTAAAGTCGAGCGGCCAAAAGAAAACGACCGACCACTTGCTCTTCATGTCTTTATTGGAAAAGTTTTTGAACTCTTTTCCTTTTTCGAGCGAAACCACACCTGGCATTGCGAATTCCGGAAATTGTTGGCCAATGCCAACCATTCCACGAGAGGGGGTATTTGTTGCGCTATTCATTGTGTACTCCTTTGTACGATTTACTTCCTACCGACCAGGACAACGTGGACTTGCCGGATGTCCCAGTTTTTGGAATTCCGCGGTTTAATCTCAAGCTCTTCCGGCGGAATATCGTGAAGAGCTCCTGTTTTTTCATCGAGGAAGTGGAAGTGATGGGAGAGGTTCGTGTCGTAGATCACGCGATCCGAGTGGGGGAGTTTGAACTCGCGCAGAATCCCCGACTGAACCAAAATTTTGAGAGTGTTGTAAACCGTGGCCAAGCTCATCTTGGGGAAGTTTTGATCAGCCCACGTCTTAATGTCATCGGCGGTGGGGTGATCGGCGTCCGTTAGGACGTATTGAGCAATGGCGATTCTTTGGGCCGTAGGCTGAATGCCGGCTTCCTGTAAGCGCTTCTCAATCTCTTGTCTGGCCTCAAGGGCGGTGGGTTTCTTTGTCATATCTCTAATATTAGAATAATTCTAAATTAAGAGAGAGTCAAGCCCTGGAGTGATTAAAATCTCAAGGTCATTATTAAACTGAATTTATTTACATATCTGATTGTAGTTGTCAGACATTGCGCATAGTGTTATCAAGGCGCCATTCCAAATGGACCTCAGAAATAGGAGATGTCTTTTATGAAGTATGGAATTCGATTGGTATTGAGCGTGTTGGTAATGGGCTTGGCTTTGCCTGCTTTTGCAAAAGAGAAAAGCAAGGCAACCTTGTTTGCCTGCGGCTGCGTTGTTGAAGAGCGTCAATGCTTTGTTGACAGTATAGTGCCCGCTCCCTCTTCTGATCTTAAGGCTGTTCCAACTACCTCATTTAGGAACTGCGGAACTAAGACCGTATTGATGGGGAGTTACATCAATAAGGTTTCGGGTAGTTTAGAAGCCAAACCGCTTTTAGGTGGTGCTTCTGATTTCAGCGATGGTTTAGCAAAGGGCGTGAATTGTGAGGCTGCTTTGCAACGTCTTCAGGAACAGGGTCAGTGTCCTCGGTAAGGCGCGCTTCCATCCTAGTCAGCTCTTTAAAAAAGGAGATGTAATGAAGAAGTTTGTTCTTAGTTCTGTCTTGGGTTCGTTGATGTTCTTGCCCACCTTCGCAAACGCGCAAGAAATTCGGACGATTTATACTCATCCCATTTCAGTCAGTGCCGCTCTAGACAATTCAGTTCAGATGATCGTGGTCTATGACAACAGTCAAAGCATTGAAAGGTATCCAAATGCTTATTTAAGCATACTGGATGCGCTTGAGACTTCTCATAAAAAGGGTCCCATTTCAGTGACGTTGTTGAGTACTACGCCTTCGCGGGGACCAATTGTTGAGAATGCTCGAGACGTGAAGACGTTGAAGGAAGCCTTTGGAAGGCTGAGGGATATGCCTCCGAATGTAGAGACCTCTAACGAACGGGGTCTTGTGGCATTGGAAGAGTATTTCACCAAAAGGACACCTAAGCTGGATCCGCATCTTCGAACCTTGATTGTTTTCGTAACAGACCAAGAAGACTCTTATGATACACCGCAAGTGGAACGCGTTCCCGTTCAGAGGGTTGTTCAGGCCGTGAAAGCTTTTTTTGACGATGAAGCAGCCTATGTGGGTGTTTCTGGTCTTTTTGGGGCACCGGATCTTTTGTGTGCTTCGGAGAACGGTTCGACGTGGCAGTTTGCTGGTAGCCGCTATGCTGAATTTTCGAACGAGTTCATCAGTTCCCATTATCCACTGTGCAGTCTTAGTTTGTTGTCGAGAGCTATCTACTCACAGGTTGTGGGCCTACGGCAGGCGATATTGAGTCCAGAAAGGGTGATCCGAATTCCTCTTCCCGTAGATTCGAATGCCCGCTCCGTTCGGGTACGCGTGAAAGCGGGCTCGGTAGTCACAGAGCACGAAGTTACCGATTGGCGCCAAGAAGGTGGATATGAGGTTTCCATTCCCGTCTCTACATTTAAGAGGATGACTATTCCCGCTGATGCCTCGATCGAGGCAAGTGTAGTGCTGGATGGACCGCATCCCATCGACGTGAAGGGGCAGTTCAGCGGTGCACCTGTTGGCAGGTAATGCTTCAAAGAAGGTCATATATGAAAAATCTCATTTTAACGTTGATGATTGCCGCTTCCTTCCAAGCCGTCACTGCGCAAGCAGACGACTGCAAACCCGGCAGAGTGTTCAACACCTGCGTGGATCAAACGACTTTGTATGAACAAGGTCTGGCTCGAGCCAAGGCCGCTCAAAAACCCTTGGTCGTGCTCTTCGGATTTGAAAGCTGCGGCTGGTGTCAGTCCTTGCATAAAATTTTCTCGGATCCTCAATTCACCGCTGGAAAAGATTTCGAGTTTGTTCAGATCGCTGCCTACGACAAAGGCGAAAAGCTCCCCTCGGGCATCGCTGTATTGCTCGGAGTTTTGGATGCCGCTGGGCAAGACCGCAAATCCGTTCAGGGCTTTCCGTTCTTAGAAGTGATTCGTCCCAGCACTGCGGAAGCGGGTCAGAAGCTTGAAGCGTTTCCTAAAGACACCGGTCTTCTCGAAGAAAATACAATGAACGAAGCCGGCAAAGTTACGAAGGCCGGACATAGCCGAGCTAAGGTGGAAGAGTTTTTATACGAGGCTCGCCGCTCGCTAGGTTACTGAGGCTTGAACACAGGCCACTCAGACCAAAGTTGCTGAGTGCTGAGTTTTTGGACGATAATTTAAAGGTACTTCGCTAATCTCTGTTGTCTTCAATTGTGCGCTGCACTATCCGCGGTCACATGAAGAAATTTCTCCTCAGTTCTGCTTTGAGTTCGTTGATGCTCTTGCCCATTCTTACAAACGCGCAAGAAATTCGAACGACCTATACCTATCCCTTTAAACTTGCGAACACCGCGAATGCGGTGCAACTCGTCGTTGTTTACGATAACAGCCCGAGTTTTGCCCCGGCAGGCAAGCCTTATCAGAGCATTTTGGCTGCAAAAGAAACATTGAATCAGCAAGGCCGGGCAGTCTTCGTGACTTTACTGAGTACAGATGTAAAGGATCCACCTCTGGTTGATGTACAGACCGGGCAGTCGGAACTGGTTCGAGTTTTTGATGAACTCGAATATACGGGTTCTCCCAATGAACAGGGTTTGGTTGCTCTCAAGAAATATCTCGACTCTGGAGCTCCGCGCCTGAGTCCTCTACTTCCGACCGTGATTGTTTTTGTTACAGATCAAGACGATTCCTATTCGTTTCCTAATGACACTGAGAACCTCAATCCACTTCCTGTTTCCGATGTGGTTAAATCCGTCGGTAGTTTTTTCAAAGATTCTTCACTCGTGAATGTCGTCGGATTTTTTGGAGCGCCAGACTTCTCATGTGCTCCCGAAAGTGGTTCCGCCTGGCAATATACAGGCAGTCGCTACGAGGCTTTTTTTAAGTCCTTCGCACATCAATCGGCGCTTCCGGTTTGCAAATTCGGAGGAGAGATTCAGAATGAATTGGTTCGTTTTGTATCTGAGACGACTAATCCGCAAATTAAAACTTTAAGAGTTCCGTATCCGAAAAATTCCATTCTTCCTCAGGAAGTCTCTGTTCGGGTCAAGACTAGCGATGGTTTTGTGGAGCGTCGGGTAGGGTGGGATCGGGAAAATTCGGAGCTCGTTCTTTCGTTACCGGAAATCCTTGAAAAATTTAAGGGCTACGATCTGCCGGCTACTGCTGAGGTTCACGTCACATTAGACGGCCCTCACTTGATGGATGTGAAGAAGTAGGGCCTACTGACGCTTTTCCAGTTTTTCGATTCGGGCTTCAGACCGTTCTTGGCGTTGCCAGAGACTGGTCAGGCCGTCGAGAACAATGCGGTTGTTGGAGTTTTGCTCTTCGACCAAAGTGCCGATCCGAGCCACTTCGGAGAGGACCTTGTCCATTTTGGACTCCAGGCCACTAAATTTGGACTCCAGCCCACAAAATTTGGAATCCATCTCACTGAACCGAGAGTCCATTTTGGTACTCAAACTCCGGTTATCGGCCTTGAGTTCTTTTCGGACGAGGTCCAGCATTCCTCGGGTAGTAGGCAGGTCTTGGCTCTTGATTGGTTTTGTTTTCATGGTCAGCTCCCTTTCAGTCTTATTCTGAAGAATCAGAAATCGCAAGAAGGGGGCCATGGCTTCTGGTGCCGCACTGAGACTTGCTTGAAACTTCTGTGACTCGTACCATCATCTGGTTCCAAACAAGGGGGATCGGATGATGGTAAAAACTTGGAGTTTTGTATTGTTTCTCGCTTCTGTCAGCGCACATGCCACCGGCATGGTTTGCAAAGAGCAGCGCACGGATGCTCAACACGGCTACTCTGCCGTTTTTTCTGACGACCATTCCAAAGTAAAAATCGTGGAAGACTACACCAGTGGGCGAGTCGAGCTCAGTGATTTGGTTTGTATCCCGAAGAAACGTCCGCCGAGTCTGGCGCCTGACAAACCCTACACCGCCATTCGTTGTGACGAACCCGTGGTTTCTTTCTCGGGTTTTTCTCTCGACGTGGAAGCAGGAGCCATCGCTCCGCTCCAACGTGCACATCTCTATAAGTTAGGCATTACCGGATCGGATTACGAAGCCGTCTTGGATTGCTTCCCGCCCGCTCCGCAACCCGTGCAGTAATTTCAATCATCGAAAGGAATCGATATGAAGGTTTTATTCAGCGCAGTGGTTTTATTGGCAGCAGTGGGCAGTGCAAATGCAGCAGAGATCACCTGCAAAGAACAAAAGGTGGAAGGGTACTCCGTTGTTCTCTCGCAAGACACAACCAGCGCATTGATGGATTACTTTGATGCTCAAGGCGCATCGACCGTCGGTGAGTTTGCGTGCAATCCCGCTCCGCAAAAAGCGGGCAGTGAAGTGTTTCTAACCTGCGATCAATCGGATGCTTGGTTCAATCCGCTCGTGTTGGAATTCAGCGAAGACGCTGCGGGTGTGGTGAGCAGCAAGCTGTACCAGCCCGACCTTGCGGGCCCGACGCTTCTAGCTTCGCTGTCTTGTCAGTAAACTGCTAAGGATTTTTCGAGTCTTGGCATTATGGATTCCTTCGAATCCAGCTGGCGCAATAGGTGTAGAGCGAGCTGCTCTTTTTCAATGCCTTCTGTGCTGGAAGATACAGTACTGGCTTACGCGTCGCGAGTTGCAAAAGATGCGTGGGCCAGTGCGAACCTTTCTCCCAAAGCCCATCAAAAATATGAGTGGCGTAGATCAAGGTCGTGCCATTCTTGTTCGAGTCCTGCTTCAACCAGTCCAAAAGGTCGGCTCGAGCTACCACATCTAAGTGGGTGGTAATTTCATCCATCAAGAGAACTTGATGCTTTTCGCGGAGGGCGAGTAAGAGTTGCACCCGCCGCTTCTGTCCCTCCGAAACTCGGTGCATATGCCAGCGGGGATCAATGGCCAGCAAGTCCATCAGCTGCTTTTGGCGTTTGGGGTCGGCCTTCACACTTTGTCGGCCGGCTAGGAGTTCGCTGACCTGAATGTCGACGTGGATGTCGAACTCGTCTTCCAAGAGAGCTGTTTCGGTCGAGGTGGCCAGGTCGTAAAACGGCGACTTTCCCCGAATTCGAAGCACTTCCCGGGGCACTAGGTGCAAGCCCCCTAAGATTCGAAGCAGGGTGGATTTCCCCACGCCGTTACCGCCTAGAAGCAAGGTTCGGCTCCCGACGGGGATTTTTACCGAGATCTGGTCAAAAAGTGGGCTCTCAGGGTAGCTAAAACTCAACCCGTCTATTTCGACTGCCCATTGAATTGATTTCGCCATTGGGATAGCTTTCGTCGATTACTCGAAAGGAAGCAAGCATGAGTCGCCAGTTATCAGAACAGGAGCAGGTCAGACGCTCGAAGTTAGAAAAGCTCACGGAAGCAGGGGTTCAGCTTTACCCTGAGCGTTTCGATATGACTCATACCTTGGCAGAGGCCTCCCAGCTGGCAGACGGGGTGGCGGATGTCCGTGTCGCAGGCCGCATCGTAGCCATGCGCAAGATGGGGAAACTCAGCTTCGTTTCGATTCAAGATTTAGCCGGCCGCGTTCAGCTCTGCATCAAGATGGATGGCGTGGGCGAAAAAAATTACGAAATCTTTCAACACCTGATCGACATCGGCGATTTCATCGGTGCGAGTGGCAGCATGTTTACCACGAAGACGGGCGAGAAAACCGTTCAAGTGACGAGCTATCAGTTCTTGGGCAAGTGTTTAAATCCGCTTCCGGAAAAATGGCACGGCTTGGTCGATGTGGAAGCGCGCTATCGCCAACGCTACGTCGATCTCATCATGAACGCCGACACGCGGAAGCGTTTCTTGATTCGCAGTTTGATTGTTCGCGAGATGCGAACCTTTTTGGAAAACCAAGGGTTTATAGAGGTTGAGACGGCGACGCTTCAAAGCAATCCGTCTGGAGCTTTGGCCAAGCCCTTTAAAACTCATCACAACGCGCTCGACGTCGACATGTATCTGCGAATTGCGCCAGAAACTTATTTAAAGCGCCTGATTGTGGGCGGATTCCATCACGTTTTCGAATTTGCTCGCTGTTTCCGAAACGAAGGGATTAGTCCGCAGCACCTTCAAGAGTTCACCATGGTCGAAGGGTATTCGGCTTATTGGAACTACGAAGACAACATGAATCTCATTCGCAATCTCTTCATTCATATTATTCAAAAAGCGTTTGGAACGCTGGTGCTGACCATCGGCGATGTGCAAGTGGATTTATCGAAAGAATGGAAGCGCGTGACTTTCCGCGAACTGATCTTGGAACATTCGGGCATCGACATTGATCAGTTTAAAGACGCGAAGTCGTTGCTGAAGAAAATTTTCGATAAGGGCATTGTGTTGGATGTCGATAAGCCGCAAGAACTTGGCCGTGGAAATCTGATCGACCATCTCTATAAAAAAGTCGCGCGCCCGAAAGTAGTTGAGCCGACGTTCTTAACAGCGCATCCGATTGATCTTTCGCCGCTAGCTCGTGCGAATGACAGCGACCCCAATCTCACGGATCGCTTCCAGCTCATCATCAATGGGGCTGAAATCGTGAACGCGTATTCTGAGTTGGTCGATCCGATTGAGCAGATGAAGCGCTTGGAAGATCAAGCCGCTCTTCGTGGCGCGGGCGACGAAGAGGCGATGGTGAAGGACGAAGACTACGTCTATTCTATGGAGTTCGGAATGCCTCCGATTTCGGGTTGGGGGATTGGAATTGAGCGCATGCTTCAGTTCCTAACCAACTGCGAGAATATTAAAGATTGTGTGCTCTTTCCGATCACCCGGCCGAAAGAGAATTAAGAAGATATTGCGAAGCGTATTATGCCTATGAAATCATTAGGTAATATTTAGTAAAAAAAATAGCGCAACGCATTACGTCTCCTGTATAATTGTTAATATAAATTAATTATATGGACGACGATAACAAAATATCTCTCAGATCCACTCCGATGCGAATGTACCTCGATCAACAGAGGGAACAGTGGAAGACCTGTGCCCGCCGTGTGGATCGAGTGCAACTCGAGCCGTCCTTACACCCCGCCTGGATTGGATTTCCGGAGTACTCCAAAGTTTTTTACCCCATTCAGACCATCGCAGAACTCGGGGCTGCTTGTTGGATTAGCGGCCTAGAGAAGATGGGAGTGGACCCCAGTCGGCCCCTTCAAGTGGCGTTGGCCATTGAAAGCGAACGCTTTGTGATGGAGGCTCGAGTTCGTGCGCTCCATGGAGACGGCATTGCTGTGGAATTCATGAACCCGACTCAGCGTGCTCGCGAAAAAATCCGTGCAGCTTTTAAACCCGAACTTTTGGCGGCAACTCTGTCGCCGATCTTGTCGTACACGAACGTCGAGCCCGGTGCGAGTGCAACTCTGATTTATTCTGATGGAGATTTGAATTGGCTTCAGCTCGTGCTTTCGAACGGAAAGACGCTGGGAGTGCAGCTCAATTTAGAAATTCTGGATCTCCATTTGGAGTGGAAAAAATCCGAATTCAAAAAGTCCGGCAGCTTCACCGGCGAAACGGCTCCTCCCCAGGTTCAGAAAAAAGTTCTGAGCTTCGTTCGAAACCTGCGTGGTATGGACTCGGGTCTCTACAAAGAGATCGAACAGATTCTCACCACCGGCAGACTCGTCTAAGGTTTTCCCTGTTACGGAATTCTCGGAACCGGGTGGGTTGCCGTCACCAAGAGGTGAGTTTTCGCATCCACACTGTTGGAGATTTGAATGACGTACGCGCTGTTTCGCTTCAAAGCGTAGGTCACGGTCTTAAACATGTTTTTGCAGCTGGGCTGTTCATCTTGAATGGTGTTGTTCATCATGAAGCCCTGGCACTCGAGCGCTTGCGCCGGCATGCCGTGAGGCACGTGAGTGATGTCGGCCACTTCAAACCAGATCTGAGTGGACGCAGAAATCTGATAGAGGCCATCTGCGGGGACGGTGAGGGGAATGAGATTGCCGTAACGATCGTTGGCCGATTTTTTTGCCGGGACATGCTTGGTGAAGCTGGTTTCGGGTAGGAGCTGAACTTCGACCAGCGAATCCATCGGAAGGGAGCTCAGGGAGCTTGGCCACTGAAGTTTCGCTAAGAGGGTTTCAAAGGCTTGGCACTCTTGGCCAATGCCCACAATCTTTGCGACACAGGCTCCTGCAGCCGGGTTTGCTGGACCACCGTGGTGATGGCCGGGCGGCATGTCCTCTCCGCGAGCAAAAGAAGTCAGGGCGAGAGCGGTCGTCAAAGCGGCAATCAAGGGTTTCAGCATAAGAGTCTCCTCGTGGCGGGGGTATTAGACTTGGCGGGGCGGGTTGTCAATCCGTGTGTTCTGAAGGTAGCCAGATCGTGTATTCGATGTCTGGCTCATCTGCCAGGAGCATAATGAGTCGGTCCACGCCGACGGCGATCCCTCCTGACGGGGGCATTCCCTCTTCGAGGGCGCCCAAGAATCCTTCGTCCACCGGGTTGGGAGGGAAGGCGTCTCCGTAAGTGCGTGCCCGGATGGCCATCTCGCTTTCGAAGCGTCGGCGCTGTTCGCGGGCGTCGGTCAATTCTTCAAACGCGTTTCCGAGTTCGTATCCCCCTGCGTAAACTTCGAAGCGCTTGGCCCAGGAGTTTCCGTCTTGGTCTTGGGTCAGAACGGAGAGCGCTGCTTGAGACGGCGGATAGCCGTAAACCAAAACCGCCTGGTCGACCGGGAGTTTGGGCTCGATCAAATCCAACCAGATTTTGAAATAGAGATCGTCCCAGCTTTCTTTCGTTCCGACTTGAATGCCGAGGCGGCGACACTCTTCAGCGAGGGCGTCGCGCGAAGCGCTCTTCACCAGATCCACACCGGTCATTTCTTCAAAAAGGTCGCGAATCGCTAAACGAGGCCAGGGAGTTTTCACGCGGATCTTTCGGCCCTGGTGCGGAATCACCGGTTTCCCGTAAAGTTTCTTCGCGAGAAAACAAATCAGCTCTTCCGTGTCGCGCATGATTTCTTCGTAGCCCGCGTAAGCTCGGTACCATTCCAACATCAGAAATTCCGGATGGTGCGTGCGCGACAACGGTTCTGAACGAAAGCACGGACTCATTTGAAAGATTTTTTCCAGGCCACCCGAAAGCAGGCGCTTCATCGCGAATTCAGGAGAAGTGGGAAGGTAAGCATTCTGTCCCTGGGCGAGTGGGCCAGCGGTGTAGGGCCGAATATGCGGTTCCATTCCCGGGGAGGGGACGAGCAGGGGAGTGCGCACTTCCAAAAACCCGTGTTTTTTTCCAAAAAATTCTCGGATGCCGCTTTCCACTTGTTGTCGGGCTTTCAGGCCTTTCAGTCGGCGAGGGTCTAGGACGTGATCCACCCATTTGGACGTGCCTTTGAGATTGGGAGTGAGGCGCGTGACCTTGCCATTTTTGAACTCCACCACATCTCCCACAGAAATGCCCAAACCCGCGGCATCTACCCGTGCGTCATGTAATCCGCTCTGGTTGCGGATCTTCAAGGGCGTGAGTTGCACGCAGCGACCGCGCAAGAGTTTGCTCACACGAGTTACCTTTTTCTTTTTCATGCGCTATAGTGAATACCCGCATGGAACGGAAAAAGACAGTCCTGACAGGCATTAAACCTACCGGAACGCCTCATCTCGGAAACCTGATGGGAGCCATTCGTCCAGCTCTCGAGATGGCCAAGAAACCGGAATTGGATCCGTACTTCTTCATTGCCGACTACCATGCACTGACCACCGTTCAGGACGGCAAGACGTTTAGAAATCTGGTGCACGAAGTAGCGGCCACTTGGATTGCCTGCGGATTAGATCCGGCTCGTTGCACGATTTACTGCCAATCGGATATCCCCGAAATTTTTGAGCTGAGCTGGATTCTGTCCTGCGTGACCCCGAAGGGGTTGATGAATCGCGCCCACGCTTACAAAGCGGTGGTTCAAGAGAACCAAGAAAAGGGCCAAGAAGATTTAGACGCGGGCGTGAGCATGGGTCTCTTTTGCTATCCCGTTTTGATGGCGGCCGATATTCTCATGTTCAATTCGGATTTCGTTCCGGTGGGGAAGGATCAAGTTCAGCACGTCGAAATCACGCGCGATATTGCTCAGCGGTTTAATAAAGATTTCAAAAAAGTTTTTAAACTCCCGATGCACGTGTTGAGCGAGCAGAGCGCTGTTTTACCGGGTCTCGATGGTCGCAAGATGAGTAAGAGCTACGACAACACCATTCCGATTTTTGCTCCCAGCAACCAGCTACAGAAACTCATCGCTCGCGTGAAGACGGATTCGGTGGGGCCGACGGATCCGAAGAATCCAGAAACCTCGACGCTCTTCATGATCTACAAAGAAATTTCGACTCCCGAAGAAATCGAAGCCATGAAACAAAAGTACGTTGCCGGAATTTCTTGGGGCGATGCTAAACAGCAGACGTTTGAAAAGTTAGATCAGTTTCTAGCCGAGCCCCGAAAGAAATATCAGGAGCTCATGGCCAATCCCGCTCAGATCGAACAGATCTTGAAAGAAGGCGGTCTGCGCGCGCGCAAAGTTGCTACTGCGCTTCTCGCTGAAGTTCGAAAGGCCGTCGGAAAAATCTAATTTAGACGTATACGTCTAAAGAACGGGCATCGCTGCGCCAGTGCTTGCGCCGTTTAGGCCGATATCCGCAGGCATCGGGAGAACTCCCAGGTCTGCAGGCATGGCCAGGACATCAGCGGGAGCGGGCGGCATGTAGAAATTCGAATCGTAGGCCGGCAGCGGTTGAATCTGACCTTTTGCGGTCTGATTGCTGATGCGAGGATCACGCGGATTTTCATCCACTGGAACCAGCTGGTGGCCTGCGCCTGCTACTGGAACTAATTTATAAAGTTTATCGCTCGCGCTTTCGGGAGCATTTTGCACGAGGGTGTCGTTCACCATTCCGTCCGTCGAAATATTCGCTAAAATTCGAGTGTTCAGAAGTGCTGCTTGGCAGGCGCCCTGACAGGGAAGGTTCGGGTTCGTGGAAACTAAATTTTGGGTATAGGCAGCGGGGTTCCTTAAGCCGGCGATGGGGGAAACGATTGCGGCTCCGTAAGCTGCTGGGGTGATGATCATGGAAATGATGGAAATGATGGATCGGGTGAAAAAACGCTGCTTCATACTCTACATCCTCTTCTGCATTTGCCTGACGATCTTGTCGGGCAATCCGCACAACTCTCTCTGGGGATAGTCACTTCAAGTTCCATACCGGATAAATTCGTTCTGTACTGGGATATAGAGCGCCTCGCCTCCTTGGACTGTCCAAAGATTCGACACTCTGTGCGTGGTTAAACATCTGATATTTAATAATTATTTCGAAGTTCCGAGCTCATGTCGCGGCTTGCTAAAATAGACGGGCGAGTCTATAACTTCCCCCACTGTGGGTGTTCGTATTTTAATGATGGCCTTGGCTCTCTGGAGCGGACAGGCCTTCGCAAACGATCCCGGCCTTCAAGAGCTTTTAAAGCGAAGTACCTTTGCTTCTGGGCAGGGAGATGTGTTTTCCATCCGGTATCGATCCCGCCTTCAGGCCCTGACTGGGAATCCGGCTCTTTTCCACTATGATGCTGTAACGCTCTCTATTGCCGCCTCATTATACTCCCGGAGCGCGCCTGCTGTGCTGTGGGAGTCGGCCCCGTTACAAAAGAGTAATTTAGGCGGAGACCACTACTTCAACTCCGCCTTGCCAGCCTATTTCCGAAAGGGACACTCCGATCGCCTTTACGTGATTTTACCGGGGGTGTTTTCCACCTCCGAGGACGGATCGTTCGTCAATTCGGTTGTCGGCACTTTGGATCGAGTTCATGGAAAGGGTGATTTGCCCAACGTCCTTTATATTCCTGGAATCTACACGACCGAATTCATGGGAAGGAACATCACCCGCTTTCCCTGGAATCAGCAGGCGATGGCTCGAGATATTTACCAACGAATTCGGAGTCACTACCCGAAGTTCTTCCGAGAAGGAAAGATGGGCGTGATTGGAAGTTCGGGGGGCGCGACGCTGGCAATTCACCTTCTAGCGGAAGATACGAAGCAGGGCGGAATGAAACTGGGCGCTTTGAGTTTAAGCCCGCTCATCGATACTCTAGAAGTATTACAACGGCTCGATGATCAATATGCACGACTTGAAGAGCGCGGAGATCATAAGAACACGCTCACCGGCATCGACTATTCCAATCTGATCACCAAGGCGTTTCGTTTCCTTCGGACTTATGAAGGATCGCCGACTTACGAAGATGTTCTGTTGCAGGCTTCGGGAGAAAAATTCAATCCCGCATCTTTGCAGGAAATGCGCGATCGCTTCGTGAGTGAGATTTACCAAGAAGATTTAGGAAAAATGCGAACGCTCACCATTCGCGATCGAAAACAGCTTCGAACGACCTCGCTGCGCTTTCTCACTCACATTGTCAGCCTGGGATGTTTGAAGAATCCGAAGAATAGTTTTCAAGAATGCAGAGACAGGACTTCTGTCAAGGGCGATCTAGGAAAAGTCACCGCCCCGCTTTTCATTTTCTTAGCGCAAGATGATCCGGTAGCTGCCGCGGACCCTGAAAAGACGGGTCAGCAACCCCCAGGGGTTGCCAGCACTTTGGCTCAGGCCTCTTTGCAACCTCATATCACGGTGTTTAACCCTCTCTATGGAGGCCACGCGGGCATCTACTTTGATGAGGTTTTTGACGAGTTGGTGGAAAAGTTTTTTCATGTCCACGAGGACGTCACTCCAGTAAACTAGAGCACCATGAAGATTCTCATGACGGGAGCTACCGGTTTCATCGGTTCTAAACTCGGCCAACGATTGGTGGCCGACGGGCATTCACTCGTGGTGTTGACTCGCGATCCCGAAAGCGCGCGGAAGAAGTTACCTTTTGCCTATCGTGCCTACGCTTGGAATTCGGAGGTCGAAGCCCCCCGAGAGGCATTCGATGGCGTAGAAGCCATTGTTCACCTGGCTGGAGAAAGTCTCGCCGAAGGTCATTGGACTCCGTCTCGAAAAAAATCCATTTTAGAAAGCCGTACGCATGGCACGCGCAATCTTTTAGAGGCAGTCGGTCTGGCTTCAGAGGCGAAACCTCAGGTCATCATTGGCGCCTCTGCCATTGGTTACTATGGGGACCGCGGGGATGAAGTTCTCACTGAGGCTTCCGCTCCCGGCAAAGGGTTTGCAGCGGAAGTTTGCCAGCTTTGGGAAGCGGAGATGTCGAGCTCGCATCTCGAGCAGGTTCGGAAGGTGATTTTTCGGTTTGGAATGGTGTTGGGAAAAGATCAGGGAGCACTCGCAAAGATGGTCCCGCTCTTTCGAAAGGGTCTGGGGGGACCCATTGCGGAGGGCAAGCAGTGGATGAGCTGGATTCACATCGATGACCTGGTGCAACTCCTGGTTACCGCCCTCACGGATCGCACCTATTCGGGCATCTACAATGCAGTGGTTCCCAAGGCCGTAACGAATGAAGAGTTCTCCCGGGCACTGGGCGACACTTTCGGGAAAAAAGCCCCTCTTCGGGTGCCTGCTTTTGCGCTCAAGCTGGTTTTAGGGGAGATGGCCTCAATCGTTTTGGGGAGCCAGAAAGTCGTGCCTGAACGCTTGATTCAAAAGGGGTTTCGCTTCCGCCTGACCGATCTTCGAGGGGCTTTGAAGAGTCTCTATCCCCAAGAAAAAGGTTGATTGGATTCCGGGTTCAAGGAGATATAGTCGGGTACTTATGCTCAAGAACAATAATGAAAACTCGGGCGGCGGCGCGGCTTCTTCAGACGAAGATGCTCTCCATCGGATGCGTCATAGTTTGGCCCATGTCATGGCCATGGCTGTTCAAGAAATTCGTCCCGGGACTAAGCTCGGATTTGGTCCTCCCATCGACGACGGTTTTTATTACGACTTCATTCTTCCCGCTCCGATTACTGAAGCTGACTTTCCTGAAATCGAAAAGAAGATGCGGAAGATTATTGCGGAAGGCTTGGTTTTCACGCACGAAGAAAAGGACAAGGCTTCTGCCATGGCTCAGATTGAGTCCATGGGTGAACCTTATAAGCGCCAGTACGCCGAAGAGCTTTTTGTAAAAAAGAGTTTAAAGACTCTGAGTTTTTATCACACCGGAAAATTCATCGACATGTGCGATGGTCCACACGTTAAGAACACGCGTGAAATTCGCCCCGACTGTTTCAAGATTCGCAGCGTGGCGGGTGCTTACTGGCGTGGCGATTCTAAAAACGTGATGATGACTCGTCTCTATGTTTGGGCTTTCAAAACGAAAGACGAACTCGATGCTCATGTGAAGGCTTATAAATTAGGTCTCGAGCGAGATCATAAGAAGCTTGGCAAAGAGCTCGACATTTTCACTATTGAAGATCAGATCGGCAAAGGGCTTCCGCTTTGGATGCCCAACGGAACGGTGATTCGCGACGAGTTGGAGGCCCTGGCTAAGGAACTCGAGTTCAAAGCGGGATTTGTTCGCGTGGCCACTCCTCATTTGGCGAAAGCCGATCTTTATTACAAGACGGGGCATTTGCCTTACTACGCTGTCCACATGTATCCCTTCATGGAAGTGAAGGAAAAGCATGAGTCGGAGTCCGGTCAAACGGTGGAGACGAAAGAAATTTACTGTCTCAAGCCGATGAACTGTCCGCACCATCACATGATTTTTAAAGCACGTCCGCGTAGCTACCGGGACCTGCCGTTACGAATGGCCGAGTACGGTCAAGTTTATCGTTTTGAAGATTCCGGCGCGCTCTCCGGGTTGCTCCGCGTTCGTGGGATGTGCATGAACGACGCTCATATTTATTGCACCGAAGATCAGATCAAATCGGAATTCTTGTCGGTCATGAACATGCACGCGGAAGTTTATCGCGTGCTGGGAATTAAGAATTACCAGATGCGCTTTTCGACTTGGAATCCGGATGATCCGAAGGGCAAGGAAAAGTACGTCGATAATCCCAAGGCCTGGGAATTTTCTGAGAAGAAAGTTTACGAAGCCATGGTGGATAGCGGTCTGAAATTTGTGGAAGGTAAGGGCGAAGCGGCATTCTACGGCCCGAAGATTGACTTCCAATTTAAGACCGTCACAGGCCGTGAAGAAACGGCCAGCACCAATCAGTTGGATTTTGCCATTCCCCCGCGGTTGGGTCTGACCTACACGGGCTCTGACAATCAGGAACACCATCCTTATTGTATTCATCGGGCTCCGCTCGGAACTCATGAACGCTTCGTGGCTTTCATGATCGAACACTTCGGTGGGGCTTTCCCAACTTGGTTGGCACCGGTTCAAGTGCGCGTGGTCACGGTGAGCGACAAATTCAATGAGTATGCTCAGAAAGTCGTCAATGATCTTCGCGGCCAGATGATTCGTGCTGAGATCGATCCGTCCTCAGAGACGATGGGAAAGAAAATCAAGATTGCCGTGAATCACAAGATTCCGAACGTCCTGGTAATTGGGGAGCGCGAGCAACTCGATGGGACGGTCACGTTGCGTCGCTACGGCCATCAAGAACAGCAGACCATGCCCGTGGCGAAGTTCCAAGAATACATCACGGGCAAAATCAAAAACCGCAGCTTAGAGATTTAAGTCATCGCCGTTCCTCGATAATTTCGTAGAGCTGAGCTAGGGTGACCGGCTTTGCACGAAAAAGAATGCCTGCTGCTCGAAGAGTAAGGCGTATGGATTCATGAATTGGGGTAGCATACAGGCAAAGAATGGGGATTTCGGGATAGCGTTCTCGGAGTTGGAGAAGCCAGTCAGAGCTGGCTCCATCCGGGAGTTGTGCGCTGCTGATGACACGATCCGGTTTTTTTTCGTCACGTAAACACACCCAAGCTTGCGCGAGGTGAGTGAGATTCTTCACTTCAAAACCGTGATTTTTAGCGATGTGTGTCAGCAAAAGATTGAGATCGGCATCGTTTTCTAAAATCCAAAGGCGTTTCGGGTGCTTGCCGAGATTGGATCTCATTCTAAAAATCATATTAAACTATATTGTAAGTAGATACAAATATATAAGATAATCTAATTTGATTTGGCAGCGCCCTTGTTTGAAGGTAGAGAGAAGAAATGAAGGAATCGGCGGGGTCTGAGCTTTCATCCCTCCTGAAGCAGATTGGACTCAATATTAGAAATGCTCGAGAAGAGCAAAGTTTGAGTCAGGCCGAAGTTTGTCGACGAGCAAAAATTTCAATTACTCGTTTGAGCGAGATTGAAAGCAAACGCTCTCGCGACATTCGAATTTCCACTCTTTCTTCGCTTGCTCGAGTACTGGGGGTTTCAATTTCGGATTTGCTACAGGATCAAGAGACTGATTTTACTCATCAGGAGCAAGTGGCGCTTCTTAAGGCAAGCGAGTCCTTGGTAAAAATCACTCGTCGTTTTTCGGAAAAGTAGAATTATTTAAGCTATCCTGATGCCTAGATACGGTGATGCAAGAGTTGATGATGGCCTTTGCAAAGGAGAGTGAGGTTTTCCAGCGTCGTTTCCCCTCCCGTCTTTCGGGACAGCGCTTGCCTCGTTCGTGGTGAGTGCACTGGGATTGATCGCGTTTTTGAACGGCGTGGTGGAGATGCGCTGAAACCGCTCTGGGATTCTTATTCACTCGCGCCGGCGCGAGTTCGCTTCATTCACATAGAATTTTGTGCTCGTTCAACAACCCAAACCGTGAAGAATGCGCGACTCACCTTTCTGCTGGGGATGTGTGAACTTCTTTATCTGAATCTGGTCTAGCAATAGGGGGGAGGGGTTGAACGCAAAGATGGCTGGGTACCATGAGATTTTGGTGATAGGCATCGCTTTGAATAAAGTCCGCCGCCTTCTTCGCGTTTTCTTTCCTGGTGGCTTTGAAACCATCGTAAGCTTTTTGGGGATCAAGACGTTTGACCTTTTGCGAGCCCGGAAGGGCTTTGCAGGGATCGCCCTTTAAATTTCCTTCCGAGGCATCGCGACAGTTCGAAGCTTTCCACGAACAGAGCATCGGGGCTCGTTTTGCTCCCTTAGCCGGTAAAAAAGAGTTTTCGTCACATTTGATTTCAGCATCGTTCAAACATTGTGGCCAATAGATTTGCATGTGAAGGGTCGTGGCTTCTTCGCATGCGGTCAGGGTGGTGAACGGGGTGTTGGCTTTTTGGAGACAGTAGAATTCGAGAGCACCTTCAATCGGAACTTTTCCAGGTGTGCGTCTCAAACTCACCATCTCTTGCCCGAAACTCGTTCCAGAGACCAGAAGGAGCATTGCTGTCAGGACGGCTCTCATCCTTATAATTATAGCGAGTTTCGAAAAGCCAGCACTCCCAAATTCAGAGTCAAAGAAAGATGAACTAATACCAGAACTTCACCTCTCCGTTCATACCCCAAGCGTCAGGATGGTGGCCTTTGATGATCGGTTGGGACATGCGCCCCAAGAGTTGACTTTTGACGTCCCTCTGACTACTTAGGCCGTATGAAACTACTTGCCGGAGTCTTGGTATGCTGGTGTTGGTGGAGTACGAGTTCGTTCGCATCGGAATGCACCTCGGAACAGCTGGAAGGCGCCGTGAATGCGCAGAAGATGGCCATCAGTCGTGCTAACGGAAAGGCGGGAGTTTTTTACAGCCAGGTTCGTGGCGGTGTAGCGGACGGAAAAGTCATTCTAACTTATTTCATGACGGACCCAGTGGAACATTTAGTAGATGTCGCCATGGTAGCCGTTGTTGAATTGGATGAGGCTTGCCAACCCGCTCAAATGATTCCGGGCGAACTTCACTAGAAACGGTACTGCCCTTGAACCAGGACAACGTTGGACTCCGCTCTGGAAGCTCCATACGCAGCTCCCGGACTAAAAATTCCGCCAGCTAATGCTAAGAAAAGATCTTGTCGGGGTTCGATTGAAATCCTGGCATCCCATTCAATTCCAAGTGCTGCCGCCGAGTTGTCCACGACAATGGGGTAAGCTGTCTCAGAGATCAGACCGCGTTGAAAGTTCGAGTAATCCACATCGATCTGAATCGGAAGCGAACCCACCACAAACTGTGAAGTGAGTGAGGCTCCCATACGTCGAATATTTCGAATCTGTGTAAACTGATTTACCAGTCCTAAGAAGCGATGAGAATCGGGGAAGAGTTGAAAAAATCTCGAGGTCGCACCTAAGAACACTCCTCGAATGGAACCCTGCACACCACCGAGTGTCCATCTCGAACCGAGCTGCAAGTGAACGAAACTTTCGTTGCTGGAAACCTTTTCAGTGGTGGAAGCCCAGGCTTCCAAAGCTTCCGCAGCTACTTCGTAAGTGGTAAATACGGGGCCCCAAATCGGCTGCACGCCTTTCAATCCAAAAACAGCGTAATTGGATTTGGATTGAACCGGATCTAGAAGCGACGGTTGTCCTTCGCGATGAATGCCTAGGAGATAAAACTCAATCGGAAAGTCCGCGCGATTATAAATGAACCCCGCAAAAAGATCCTTGCGCGAAGCCTCGTCTCGATCACTGAGTAAAGAAAAGAGTGTGTGAAGCCTGGAATCGCTGAATTGCAAAGTTCCCAGAATGCCGTCGAAATTTCTAGTGAGCGGATTCCACGGGTCTCTCCCCACAAAGAAACCGTCTCCGAAAGTCCACTCCTGTCGACCCACGACGACTTGATGTTTTTCTTGAATCAGAAAACTTGCAAACAATTGATTCACTCCGAGATCAAAAGTTTTTGTGTTCTCCGTGGTCGATCGCCGACCGACCAAGAAAGTGCCGTGAAATTCTGCAAAAAGGGTCAGGTAGTGAACAGGCGTGATATCTCCCTGAAGACCTGCATCGAGGACCCAGCTGTTCTGATCGGAAGCCGAATTTAAGACTCGGGTCCAAAGATCCGGATGCAATTGAATGAAGCGAGCCTGAGAGTAAAGTACCGAAGGATTGATTTTTTGAGCCGCGATCGGCCCCTTCCAATCCCAGAAGGCCTGCCAGTCCGAAGCGAGGAGCCTTAATTCGCTCGCCCCGCTGTCGGCCGGATCGGTGAGGGTTTCGTGTCGCCACCAATCCATGAGGTGGGGATCCATGGCTACTAACGGGCTAATGGCCCCTGTCGGTGAAACAACGACACCGGTATTCGCAGTTACTACGGTGGTGGAAGGTTTCATTCCTTCGGTTTTTACTTCTACCGCTCCATCGAAGGCACAAACGCTCAGGCCCCCTTCCGGAGTGCCGGGTTCATCTAAACTTTCGACGAGGTACTCCGTTCCTCGGACGCCCATCACTGCTGAACGCGTTCGGAGAGTGAACGAGTGAGGTTTGTCACTCTTCTGAACTTTGACACGAATACGGCCGGCTCGAAGGCGATCTGGAGTTTCAAAATCGGAATTGGGACCGAGGTGAATTTCTACACCTCCCGATAGACTGAGCTTGGCTCTCCCGGTGGCACCTGTCTTCACCTGATTCTTATTTCGAGTCACATCTCCGGACTGAAAAAGAATCTGAAGATCGTCGTTCGCAAAGACGGACGAAGTCCCGCAAACTGCGAGCGCGACTAAGAAGAGCTGGAGAGCAGATTTGAAACTACTTTTTCTTTTTATCAAAGAGTTTCGAGAATTCGCGACCCGTGCGCTTTTTCCAAGCGCCCTTGCCGTAAGCATAACCAGCGATGAGCGGGAAGGCGATCGTGGCTTCCGCGAAAACCATTTGCTCGAACGAGGTCGAAACCTTGCCCCAGCTGCTGGCTTCACGAAGTGTCGAGCCCGAGAGCGCGCCATCGCGTTCATCCGCAACGGTGATTTGCACCGCATACTTGTGCATGGGTGCTTCTTGGCCGAGGAGTTCTGCAGCGACAACAGTGTCCTGTGCGAAGTTCTTCGGAACGCCGCCACCAATCATGAGCAGACCTGATTCTTTTGAAGAGGTCTTCACCTGAGTGAGTTCTAAGAAGTCTTTCGCAGAATCCAAAGTCATGTGTTTGTCCGGGTGATTCGTCTGATGCATCACCAGACCGAAGCCGGCACTGCAATCACTGAATGCCGGTACGAAGATCGGAACATTTTTCTTGTAGCAAGCGAGGACAACCGATTCCTTGTTCTTGCCATGACGATCTAAATAGCTGCCCATTTCCTTGATGAACTCGCGCGAAGTGTACGGACGCGCTTCGAGTTCGTCAGCAATTTTTGCAATCGTGTTGTCACAGATGCGGAGGCTGTCTTCGTCGATCAGGGTGTCGTAGATACGGTCGATCGCTAGGTCGCGAAGAGCGTTGTCGTCTAAGAATTGATTGCCGCGATAATGTTTGAAACCGAGGCCTTCGAAGAAATCTTGGTCTACGATGACTGCGCCGGTCGAAACGATCGCATCCACCATGTTGTTATTGACCATGTCGAGAACGACGTTCTTCAAGCCAGCACTGAACAACGAGCCCGCTAAGCAAAGGATTACCGAGCAATCCTTATCTTCGAGCATCATGTTGTAAATTTCAGCGGCGCGGCCGAGATTGCGTCCTTGGAAAGCCGTGGCACCCATTGCTTCCACGAGATCGACAACATTGTGCTTCTTGATGTCGATGTGTTTTACTTCCTTGGAAAGCAGCTCTTTTTTCGTCGTTTCAGATGGTTTCATAGACCCAAGGAATTACCTAATTGGAGCGACGGGTGCAAGACTATTTAGGCTCGAAAGCTTCGGGCTCAGCCTTCTTGCAGGTCTCGGTTTCGCGAGCTGCTGCGTAAATTCGGGACACGGTGGGAAAGGGCGACAAATCCACCGATTGACGGTTGGCATTGTAGACCTGAGGAATGAGGCAGAGGTCGGCCAGGGTCAGCGAATCTCCCACGGAAAACTTCCCTGCGGTGCCCTTAACGAGGGTTTCGTAAGCCTGAAGGCCATTTCGAGTCCAATGCTGCATCCACTTCTTTTGTTCTGCCTGATTCTCTGGGGCGTGAAGCAGCGTCACACTGAGATTTTGAATGGGTTGCGTCCCCGCATTGATGATTTCGGCCAGAATTCGGGTCTTGGCGCGCAAATCCGGGTCTTTAGGAAGCAGCGCGGGCTTCGGATACTTTTCGTCGAGCCATTCGATAATGGGAAGACTCTCAATCAGTCGAAGCTGGGGCGAAACGTCCAGAACCGGAACATATCCCAAGGGGTTTCGTTCGAGATGAGCAGCACTTTCGGATTCTCCTGAGAGGAGATCGACGTCGACCCACTCGCAGTCGATTTGCTTGATGGCTAACGCCCAACGCACTCTCCAGCTGCTGGAAGAACGCCAGTAGTGGTAGAGGCGAAACTTGCTCATCAGTCTGCCGCCACAACGGTGTTTTCAAGGCGTCCGAGGTGCTCAATTTCCATGACAACCGAGTCACCCGGTTGGAGCCACTGATTGTCGGTGATCTTTGAACCGTTGAGTTCCAGGAAGCAGCCCGTACCGACCGTGCCGGAGCCGATCACTTCACCGGGATGAACGGTGACGCCGTAGCTCACTCGTTCCAAAATCTGAGCAAACGTCCAGTTCATGTCTTTCAAATTGCCATCGGAAACTTGCTTTCCGTTGACGAAAGCTTTCATTCGCAGATTGTGTCGCTCCCCGTTCGGGCCCGGCACAGCGTGCGGAGCCAGTTCATCGCGAGTAATCAGATAGGGACCTAAGGAGGTCGCAAAATCTTTGCCCTTGGCCGGGCCGAGGTTCAGCTTCATTTCTTCCATCTGGAGCGCGCGGGCTGACCAGTCGTTCATAATCATGTAACCAAAAATGTAGCCGTCGGCGTCTTTCGCGGCGATGTTCTTACCGGTCTTGCCCGTCACAATGGCGGCTTCCAGTTCGAAATCTAACTTTTCGCGCGCCAGTTTCTGAACCGTGACGGGGCCTGGGCCTTGCACGGCCAGGTGATTGGTGAAGTAGAAAACCGGAAAGTGGTCAAACTCGGGAATCATCGGAACGCCGCGATTGCGTCGCGCGGCTTCCACGTGTTGACGGAATGCGTAACCATCGCGCATCGAAATCGGATGGGGAACCGGAGAGAGGAGCTGCAATTCCTTTTCAGAAATCAGCTCTTTTTCAGGGATTTTACCTTCCCGAAGGGATTTTAGAACTTTTTCGAGGCGCGGCAGGATCTTGTCCTGATCTCGAATCAGCGCCAGCATGTCGCGTGGAACCGACTCCTTTTTGAAGGCCGAGCCCTCGGTGAGCTCCAAGCCTCGCTCCATTTCCAAGACCTTTCCCGAGCCCAAACTGCCCGTATGAAGGCCGATCTTTTCCTCATTTTTACGCTGAAAACAGACGAATCGCATTTCCCACCTATAACTTGTGGGCAAAAAAAAAGCCAAGCTCTATCTCTAGAGCTTGGCCTTGTAAAACCTAGACTAGCTTAGGATTACCAATTGCGCTTGTTAGCGAAGGTGTCCTTGAGCGAGCGAGGGAACGACCAGCGCGGCTTCTTAGTAGCCGGGCGAGCCTTGATTTCCATCGGCTCACCGGTGAAGGGGTTCACGCCCTTGCCGGATTTGCGAGCTTTCACTTCCTTGCGAACCAAAGCGCCGATTACCGGAAAGCGAACGCGCTCACCGCTAGCAGCTGCTTTAGCTCCAGTGTTGAAAGCGGTTTCGATGATGTTCTTCAGGTCAGATCTCTTGACCTTTGCTTCACCACGGCGATTGACGACCGTAGCTTTCATGATTTGCTCGTGCACTTCGTTGATAAAAGAATATTTCGATTTTTTCTTAGCCATTTGTAATCTCCTAATTTCTTGTTGTAGGTGGGAATTTTCCGGCCTGCAACCAGTTTTTTTAAAAATCTCAGAATCAGTTTTTAAAATCTTATTCTCGAAAAAAATTTCTGTGTGAAAAATTTTTTGAAAATTACTTTTCTGATTCTCCAAGAATCTTAGAAATTTTTTGGAAAAAGGGGAGAGGATTTTTTCAACACGTTGCGTGAAAATATCTGAATTTCGTGATGAGAAATCTCGTGATGCGCTGTTTCCTTTCGTTAAATAACGCTTTGCGTCTCATTGGTTTACTGAATTATCGTTAGATATCAATGTGTTAACTCAGGTGAAATCGACTTAGATATCCTTATATTACTTGATTAAATTACTCAGTAATTGTATTCTGAAATCAAGGGGTTGAGGGGAATCATGCACATTTTGCGAAGATGGTTTTTCATCTTCACATCCATTTTTGCAGTCGGATTTTTTTCTGCGTGCACAGATAAAGTTGTGCGCTTCAGCCCAATCGGTTCGCGATTTCTTTCATCACATCAGTGGAATAGTCCCGTCGCAGCGGATTATCTTGTCGTCGATCCGGCACTTTCAGCGAGTCTCGGTCCGGTTACTTCTACTTTCAATGACTATCAATTGGCTAAAAGTCCCGATTCGAGCGCCGCTCTTTTAGCTGGAACTTTTTATAACGGTACTTTCTTTCGAGCTGTCGGACGTACTTACAATTCTTATTCCGCAAATGGATCGGGATGGGCTGCCTGGGGTTCTGATTTTAAATATCTCGATACGGGTGTCGCAGACATCGGTAAATTGGCTCTGGGATACGCACCAGTCGGTGACGCACTCGCTGTTTTCTCAGATGGACTACTCTTTCCTCAGAATCAGAGTTCCTTTTATGATCCCGTTTTGAAATGGAGTACGATTCTCTCTGCTCCGGGTCCTGCGACAAATCCGATCATTTCTTCCCTCGGTTTGGGATGGAAGCTTTCGAGCGACACTGCCTATCTCGTTTATACCGACAGTACTCAAAACGCTTATCTCCAAACTTATTCGACGGCTTCGGGTTGGCTCACGGGAGCGCCGAAGTGGTCTAAGAATGTTCAGCGCCTCCAAGCGATCCAAGATGGTTTGGGCGTGACCATGGTTTGGAATATTTCTTCGCAAGATATCAGTATTACCTCTGGCACGAATCACAGCTGTGCATGGTCTTTAAGTAGCCACGAAGTGCGCTGTTGGGGCCGCAATCAGTTGGGACAGCTCGGTGCTGCTGCAGGCGTACCGGGTTCCAACACCTCTCAGCCGGCTCCCGTTCTGGGTGTGAATTCAGATCTCGTTTCTCAAGTCTCCTCAGGTGGAGACAACACGTGTTCGCTCAGTGCAGGTGGCACGGTGAAGTGTTGGGGTGCTGGTGCTCTAGGGCAGTTGGGTGTGGGGGGTTCCATTCCCGGCGCTAATTCTGCTTCACCGATAGCGGTCGCAGGACTGACGGGTGTGACTCAAATTGCAGTAGGGGGCTCGCATGCCTGCGCGCTTCTCAGCACCGGAAGTATTTCGTGTTGGGGAGATAATACGGAAGGCCAGCTTGGAAATGCGGCGGCCCTTCCTGCGGCACCTTCGGCAGCACCAGTCTCGGTGAATGGCATTACCACTGCGACTTACATTGCCGCAGGGAAGTCTCACAGCTGTGCGATTTTGGCGGACACTAGCGTGCGTTGTTGGGGAAAAAATACGAACGGACAATTGGGAAGTGGCGCCGCCCTTCCTGCCGCGAGTTCTTCAACTGCCGTCACCGTTTCGGGTGTGGGTGGCGCTACGCAGCTCGTGGCTGGACTGACTCACTCCTGCGCACTTTTGGCGGGAAACACGGTCTCCTGTTGGGGTGGACGAAACTTAGGTCAATTGGGCGATAGCTCTGCTGTTCCCAGCGCCGATACTTCTACTGCAGTGGCAGTTTCAGGTGTGGCAAACGCTTCGCAAATTGCAGGCGGTGACAACCACAGCTGCATTCGTCGAACGACAGGTGTGGTGAGTTGCTGGGGCGACAATGCTCGCGGACAGCTGGGTTCGGGCGGAGTCACTCCTTCGTCTGTGGCAACTGCTGTAACGAACATCACTGCCGGAATACAGGTTTCAGCGGGGGGAACGCACTCTTGCGCGGTTGTAACGGGTGGAATCACCGCTTGTTGGGGAGAAAATACCTACGGGCAATTGGGCACGGGCGCCGCGCTTCCGGGTGCCGACATCTACGTCCCCACGGCCACCCAACCCGTCGTCACTTGTCCGACAGGAGGCTGCGTTTTGGCAGCTTGGTCAGAAGAGCAAACTCTTGCTTCGATTAAGACTCTCACGACGAGCGGAAATTCTTCAGGGTTTGCGGTGGATTCCGACGGCCATGGAAACGTGGTTGTGGCTTTCTTGCAGGATCAGACGTTACAAGCTGCGTGTCAGGGCGTTTCTCAGTGTCAGGCTCGCGTGGTGGCTTACTCGCGCACTGCTACAGGTGTTTGGAGCGGCCCTTTCCAAGTCGATTCCGACAGCGCAATTCTCTACACCACCGGTTATCAAAATGGTGCAGTAGTGGGTGGACAGAATTACGCCACTCCGGGTGTTGCTTACGTGGGGAACGGAAAGTTTGTCGTGACCTATACTTTGTTGGATTACACCACTGCCTCCGCACCGGTGAGTCAGGTTCGCTCGCGTGGTTTTACAGTGAATGGAACCTGGGAAACCAACTCAACGCTTGTAGAGTCGGTTGCTCTGAACGGTAGCGATCAGTATCGAATGGTGAACGAACTGAAGTTTGCTGGCGATCTCAATGGCGCTGCTGTCTTGGTTCTGCAAAAAGTGCTTTCAACAGCGAATGGCACCACCGCTGCCACTCGCAGCTACGGCTACACGATGTACGCCTATTACGCTGGCAAGGGTTGGGCAGCCCCTTATGAAGTGGCCAGCTTGCCGGGATGCGCTGCGGCCGATCCCCTTTGCAGTAATCTAAATCTGCAAAGTGTGGTGTTTCCTTCAGGCGAAGCAGTAGTCGTGGTTCCAGCTCCCGCAGACGGCTATCTCACCACCAAAATGCGTCTCTATTCTTTGATTTTCAATTAGGGTACGCTAAGTTCGGCAAACAGCCCGAATGAAAAAGAAAATCGAAGCAGTCATTTTTGATTTAGATGGAACGTTGATTGACACTGAGCCTGTCGCGGCCAAAGTCGTGATGAAGTGTTTTCAGGAGTGGGGAGTTCCCGCCTCGAAAGACGACGCCGGGTTCGTCGCAGGTCGAACTTGGATGATGGCCATCGATTTCTTTTTCCAGAAATATCAATTCCCTTATTCTCGCGAAGAAGTTTTAGACAAGCTGCTCGAACGCTATTCAGAAGCTTTGAAAAGTGACATCATTCAAGTTCCCGGAAGTGCCAAGACCGTTCAGTCCTTGGCGGGCAACTTTAAGATTGGCTTGGTTTCTGGGTCAAATCGCCGCGAAATTTTTTACGCCATCCAGCATTTGGGAATCGAAAAGCATTTTGAAATCGTTTTAGGCGCTGAAGATTACCCTCGCAGTAAACCCGCTCCGGATGGCTATCTAAAGGCTTTGAAATACTTTGGCCTCGAACCTTGGCAGGTTCTCATCTTTGAAGACTCAGAACCAGGAATTCAGTCCGCACGCGCTGCTGGCGCTTGGGTGGTGGCGATTGAAGCCACGAATCACTTCTCTCATCCGCTTTCTCATTCTCATGAACGGATTCGGGACTTCACCGGCGTCGATACCGAATGGGTGAAGAAATTCAGCCAGCGTATGCTGGGTTAGCGCACACTCGAATAAGGCGTATTCAGTACATGGGTCGCTTCGGGAAAGAGTTCGTACACTTGTTTTCCGCGAGTGGAGAACAGAGCCCACAGGCGACCATCTTTAGGCGCCACTTTCAGTATCGACGCATTGCCTTTTCGATCTTTCAAAACAAATCGCTGGGTGGATTTCTTTTCAATCCACTCGTGGAGTTTTGCGGATTCTGTTTGGTCATCTAAAAAGGCTTTCACACGCAAGTGGGTGATGCCTTCTAAGAAGTCATGAATATTGTAAGGGATGCGTTTGCTCTTCGCGTCCACCCAGTCTTCGCCGTGGCGTTGGGCGTAGAGTCTCTTGTTTTTGCCATTCCAGATTTCAAATTCGTCGACATCGTCGGTGGTCATGGTGGAAAGGCGGCGCTTTCTTAGCGCATCAAACGAGCTCATGTGATTGAGCATCTCGATGGTCGCACCTTGAACCGAGGTAATGGCTTTGTTTTCAAGTCGAGCAAAGCGCATCGTGCTGGTGTTTTGCGAAACGAAAGCCCCCAGTTCAAGCTGGTGAGTATCACCCTTGAAGGTCGTCCATTTCAAAACATAGTGAGGGGGCTCCAGGCCAAAACCCGCTAAAGTTCCTTTCAAAGATTCAGAGGTTCCCGTTGTGAGCGTGCTCAGGGTATCGAGCAGGTGAAGAATAAATTTTTCATCTGCGGCGCCGTCGAGCAAGCTGAGCCCCTGAGGGCCCGAAGTAATGGTCCAATCGTTTTGCGATTGGGGGGTACGTTTCATTTCCGCTGTCCAGTGAGAACCTTTCACCGGATCTAAGTTGGCAATTGAAAGGTGGCTGATTTCATCGGGCTGAATCGTGTAGAGCCGACCTTCTGGCACGCTCGGCTCCCGAGTGCAGGAATTTAACGCAAGGCCTACAAGGCCCAGAATTCCTAAGAAAAGTAGGCCGGTTTTTAAGGTTTTTGGCGCCATGTTTGCCCCCAATGGTTGACATCCTATGAGGCTCTCGTTACCGTTGCAAGCGCTATGTCGTCGCAATCACAGACCATCTGGGGAATGATCAGCGCAGGCGGATTTACCATGTATCCGCTGATCCTTTGCTCGTTCTTAGTTTGGATCGTCATCATCGAACGGATTTTAAGTTACAGAAAACTGGGCCAAAATCTGCGCGATTTTCATCTCCAATCGATCAATCTCATGCTGCGTCAGGATTGGGACGGGCTTCGAAGATTTTGTTCAGAGAATCCGAAGCTTCCTACTTCGCGTCTGACTATGGTTGCGCTGGAACGACTTTTTTCAAAGGATTCGCGATTGGTTCAGGGTTGGCTCGAAGCCGTGGAGCGTCAGCGCCTGGTGGTAAATCAGGAACTTCGCCAAAATCTTTGGATCTTAGGAACCATTGCCAGCGCCACTCCGTTCATCGGTTTGTTTGGCACGGTGGTTGGAATTTTGCGTTCGTTTCATCAGATTTCAGTGACGGGTTCGGGCGGATTTGCAGTCGTCGCGGCTGGGATTTCTGAAGCCCTGATTGCAACGGCGGCGGGGATCATTGTCGCTGTCATCGCCGTGATTGGTTACAACACGTTTCAAACCTTCTGGGGCAAACTCGTTCTCATGGTGAAGATTCAGACCGAAGAAATGGTCGAAATGCTCGGCGCAAGTTTTACGGGCGACGGATCCACCCTGACCGAGGTTGGTGCTCGGCAACAGCATTGAGGATTTATGGCCATTCTTCCCACTTCTTCTCCTGACACCGCGACTGATGAAGCTGGAATTGTTGCCGAGATCAACATTACTCCGCTCACCGATATCTTTCTCGTGCTTCTGATTATCTTCATGGTGACCAGTTCTGTGATGTCGCAAATGGGTGTGGAAGTGAATCTTCCGAAGGCCGCCCAGGCAGCCACTCAAAGTAATTCGGACGCCGTCGTCATCACACTCCTTCCAGGCGGGGTGATGAAAGTGAATTCGGGTTCGGCTCTTGCGGCCGGAAATTTCGATCGCTTGCAGGAAGAAGTGAAAAAGGCCTTCACTCAAACTCAATCTCGCACAGTGATTTTGGAAGGGGATCGCCAGGCTTTCTTAGGCGCAGCGATCGAGGTGATTGAACACGCCAAGCGCGCCGGTGCTACTCAGTTTTCTATTGCTGCTGGGGCTCCGAACCAGGAGCGCTAGGTTTTTTTCTTAGAATGACCAGGTGAACCTTTTGCGATCCATATTCAGGTAGTTTTTCCTGATGAACGATTTCGAGGTCGTTACCTTTCATGGCTTTTTTTATCGTGGCGAGATCGCAAGGATAGAGTCGGATTTCTCCACCGGGTTTGGTGATCCTGGCAAGTTCCTTCAGAGCGGGAGCAATTTTTTCGATTTTTTTTCGTTCATAGAAAAACAGGGAATTGCTACTTAGTACGACATCAAATTGATTTGGAGCTAAACCTGTAGAGGCAATGTTTCCTTTCAGAAAGTACTTCTGAAACTGCTCCGGTGCGAGATGAATGTCCATCCCATAGGCTTCAACGCCGATGGATCTCAGATCCTCCACCATTTTTCCTTCACCTGTTCCGGCGTCGAAGACCTTTTTTCCGAGGTCTCGGAGTCCTTGAACATAGTTGGGATGAAGTGTGGAAGAATTTAGTCCTCTACCGGTTCTGGCATAGGTGATTTCTCTTCCTGTGAGCGGGTCAGCAACAGTCACAAGATTAAGTTGGGGATCGTAAGTTACCGGTGGCTTTTCGGGTTTCCATCCTTGGATAAAGCTGAGGGTGATGTCATCGTTACGGGGTCCGAACTTAATCGCGTCGTAATAGTCGGGGCAGAAGGGATCACCGGGGTCTTCGGCTTCCCCGGGCATTTTATGAATGGCGAACGCGGGATGGGTCAATAAGCCTAGGAATAGGACCAACGCGATCTTCATTTTTTTTCAGCGGGTTTGATTGCCGTGCCTGTGATGGTGATGCGGTAGTGTGTTGGTAACGACAGAGAAGTCAGTTTTACTTCAAATCCAATAATGGCCGTCGCGCCTCGGTGATGAGCGCGGTAACGAAGCTCGCGTTTCAACGCTTCAATGGCTTCGGAATATTCTGTAGATTTATTCGCCTCGACTGCCGAGGTGCGAATGGCACAAGAGGCGACCACTGCGTCGACCGCTTCAAACTGTGGCATTCCCGGAAGAGTCTGTAAGTGGGTGATGGCGATTTTTTCTGCGGCTGCTTCTACTTTTGAAGAGTGGTCAAAGTGGGATGACTCGATGACCAGTTTCGAAGCAGGACGTTGAATCGTGTCGTCACTGCTTTCGTGAGTGTCGGGAGTGCTGAAAATAGAATCAGAAGGACCCAGGGTGATTTCAGCTGAAATTCCGCGCAGGGCTTGAACGATCAAAACCCCGGCATATTCGCTGATTCGGGGAATTAAAACTTTCCCACTTTCAAACTGCACTTCCAAATCGAATTCACGGATGCCCATGTTTTCGCGAGCAAGGAGATCCACCAGCTTTTCGCGCTCGGCAGGTTTGAGATGCCCATCAATTCTCAAGCTGAAAGGGTAGGCCGCCTGAACAGTTGCTGCAACGCTTGCGGCTCGGATATCAAACGCCTCAGAAGTTTTAGGGATGCTGGGCTTTGCAGCGGTTCGCTGAGTAGTACTCGCTGGGGGCTCAGGCGCAGGAGTGGGTTCGGGTGTGTAAGTCTCGGGCTCAGGCGCAGGAGGTGGGGGAGAAAATTCTAAATCCGTGTTGGCACTCGGACGTGCCGAAAGGTCAATTGCCGGAGGTTCCGAACTGGCAGGCTCGGGCGACGGAAGTTCCATGGGCGCATCTGGCGGAGGGAGGTCGGCAGGCGGTAAATCTGCAGAAGGGGAAGAGTCCAAATCATTTCCTAAGTCAGGCGCATTGAATTTGATCGAAGGGGTTTCTTGAATGGGGGAGAAGTCAGATTGTGGAGAATCAAGCGCGCTCACCAAAACTGGTTCGCTGCTCTCCGGACTATCTAAATCAAATAGAGAAGTTAAGTCTTTTCCCGTCACGAAAGAAGAGATTCCCCTTCTTTCAATGGTAACACAGGGAGACGAATGTCATCTTAAGACTGGATTAGGAGCCGTGGCACTTCTTGTATTTTTTGCCGCTTCCGCAAGGACATGGGTCATTTCTGCCTACTTTGTCGGCGCCGCCTGTGAGCGGAGTAACCGGGCCTGCCATCGAGGGGACTGCGCCCGAACCGCCACCTGCACCGCCCATCGCTGCTGCGGGGCCGTGAGTGAAGGTCATTTGACGGGGTTGCTTCATCATTTTGCTAAGATCCGGCCCCGGAGCTCGGCCTTTAGGTGCAGCGTCGGGAAGCTGAGGTCTCAGAGGCTTCTGTTGAAGGAGCTCGCCGTCTTCGCTGACGTTGTACTGATGCGAGTCGTCCGAGTGGCTGTGTTCTAATTCCTCTTCGAGATATTCCTGCTGAGCCATTTGAACCGCGAAAATTTTTCGAACCACGTCGCCCGTGATTTGGTTCATCATCATTTCGAAGAAGCGGAAGCCTTCTTTTTTATAGGCAATGAGCGGATCTTTTTGTCCGTAACCTTGGAGGCCAATCCCTTCGCGAAGGTGGTCCATCGCTAAGAGATGATCTTTCCACAGTCCATCGATCGTCGAGAGCAGAATCATTTTTTCAATCTGTCTCAGAACTGTATCGCCAATATTCTGTTCTTTGGTTTTGTAGGCTTCGTCAGCGTATTTCAGAATGAGTTTTTTCAGGCCAACGTCGTTGAACGGATCGATGTCGCGCTCTCGAATCGAAGTTTGAATCGAGAACATGGTGGCCATGGCGTCGTTTAATTCTTTTTCGTTGAGATTCTGATGTCCGTCTACGCGCTTCAAACGCCCCTTGGGAAAGAAGTCTTCAGTAATGGCAGAAGCGAGATCGCCCACCATTGAAAAAATCATTTCCTTCAAATTTCCACTGCCGAGCACTTCTTTTCGCAAAGCATAGATCACTTTACGTTGCTGGTTCATGACGTCGTCGTATTCCAGCAAGTGCTTACGAATATCGTAGTTATGGCCTTCGACTTTTTTCTGGGCGTTCTCAATGGCCTTGGTGGTCCAGCGATGTTCGATCGGAACATCTTCTTCCATCGCGGCAACGGTGCGCTTCAGTAATTCACTTTGACCGAAAATACGGAGCAGATCGTCTTCGAAGCTGAGATAGAAACGGCTCTCACCCGGATCGCCTTGTCGGCCTGCGCGACCGCGGAGCTGATTGTCGATACGGCGAGACTCGTGGCGTTCCGTTCCTAAAATGTAGAGGCCGCCCGCTTCCAAAACATCCTTGCGTTCAGCAGCACACTTTTCTTTCCACTTCAGCGTCGCCGCTTCGAGGGCTTTTGCGTACTCTTCTTTTTCTTCGGGAGTTTTAGCGTTCGACGTACCCACTTCTGCTTTAGCCAAAAATTCAGGATTTCCACCGAGCAAAATGTCGGTACCACGACCGGCCATGTTGGTGGAGATGGTGACAGCGCCTTTTCGGCCCGCCTGTGCCACGATGTCGGCTTCGCGCTCGTGCTGTTTCGCGTTCAAAACATTGTGACGAACGCCCTCGCGCTTCAAAAGAGCGCCGAGTAGTTCTGATTTTTCGACAGAAACAGTACCCACCAAAACCGGCTGTCCTTTTTCGTGAAGGCGCTTCAGGTCTTGAGCAATGGCCTTGAACTTGGCCATCTGAGATTTGTAGATGACGTCGGCTTGGTCTTTTCGAATCATTCCACGATTGGTAGGAACCACAGTCACGTCGAGTTTGTAAATCTGCTTAAACTCGGTCGCTTCGGTGTCGGCCGTACCGGTCATGCCCGAGAGTTTGTTGTACATTCTGAAAAAGTTTTGGAAGGTGATCGTCGCGAGAGTTTGATTCTCGTTTTCAATCTTTACGCCTTCTTTGGCTTCAATGGCTTGGTGCAAGCCGTCCGACCAACGGCGACCCGGCATCAATCGGCCCGTGAATTCGTCGACGATCATGACTTCGCCGTCTTTCACGACGTAGTCGACATCGAGTTTGAAAAGCACGTGGGCTCTCAAACCTTGGTTCACATGGTGAAGAGTTTCGATGTGAATTGGATCGTAGAGATTGTCGATCCCCAGGCGCTGTTCCATTTTGTCGACGCCGGAATCGGTCAGAGCAGCTGTTTTGGATTTTTCGTCAACAGTGTAATCGACTTCCTTCGTAAGACCGCCGTCCGCTCGGATCTGACGATCGATTTTATAATAGAGATCAGTTGTTTCATCCGTGGGACCGCTGATGATGAGCGGAGTTCTCGCTTCATCGACCAAGATAGAGTCCACTTCGTCGACGATGGCGAAGTTCAATTCGCGTTGGACGTAATCTTCCAACCGAAACTTCATATTGTCGCGCAGATAATCAAAGCCAAACTCGTTATTCGTGCCGTAAGTAATGTCGCAGGCGTAGTTTTCTTTACGCTGCTGATCGGTCAAACCGTGAACAATGATTCCGGTTCGAAGACCTAGGAATCCGTAAATTTTTCCCATCCAAGCCGAGTCACGTCGGGCGAGGTAGTCATTCACCGTGACGACGTGAACACCTTTGCCGGTCAGCGCATTTAAGTAGCAGGGAAGAGTGGCGACGAGAGTTTTTCCTTCCCCCGTTCGCATTTCAGCAATGCGCCCGCGGTGAAGAGTAATGCCGCCGATCATTTGAACATCGTAATGGCGTTGACCAATCACGCGCCAAGCTGCTTCGCGAACGACCGCGAACGCTTCGGGCAAGATCTGATCGAGGGTTTCCCCCTTTGAAAGACGCTCTTTGAACTCAGTCGTTTTGCCCGCCAGCTGCGCATCATTTAAGGTTTTGATGCTGGGCTCTAGCTTATTGATTTTGTCAACTATAGGACGAATGCTTTTAAGTTCACGCTCGTTCTGAGTTCCAAAGATCTTTTTGGCAATGACTTGAAGCATAATTTGTAACGGGTCACATTAGCGGGAGTCGGTACCCCTGTCCACCGGTTATTTGCCGCCCTCAATCAAAAAGTGGGTATGGACAAGTGCTTGTCAATCTTTGGAAAAAACAAATTCCGGTGAATGTGCGCGCTACTTCACTTCGCAGGTCACGTTGCCAAAGAAATTGGAATCGCCCCCCGACTGATCCGTGATTCGGAATGCGCCCTTTTCATAGCCGCTATTCTTATACAGGATGAGATCGGTGTAAGTGATTCCATCGGCGTCGCCGTGGAGAATGAGCGTATTCTGATCGTCGTCTGCGACGGTGAGGTTCTCATTCAAATTGGCTAAACCCGGGTGCTTGGGAGTGACTTTCACCGGCGCATCAGAGTTTCCCTCGATGGCCAGATCCGGTGTTCCGAGGCCCACGACTTTGAATTTGATGTTTCTGATCTTGCCTTCCAACTCATTGTCGGTCGAGCAAGCAAAGTTTTTTGCCTTCAGAACTAGGACTTTTGGCTCGCTTTCGGTTTCGCAATCAAAGCCCACGTTTCGATAAGTGCCTTCACCCTCTTTGACTGCGACGGTGATCTGAACCTTCGTGAAGTCTTCAGTCTGATTGGAGAATGAAATGTAGCCGTGTTGAGCTTGCTTGAGGAGACGGCCTGATTCAACCACGTAAGCGATATCACTTTCGGTAGCGATCAAAGAAACCGTGCCGTAGCGAAATTCCATGGTGCGAACCAGATTGCGGCCAGTGCTGATAGTAAGGTCATAAGTGAGATCGTCACGAAAATACTTTCGCGATTTTTCAGAAGTTTTACAGCTCCATTCTCCGCGCTTTAAAACAGACGTGTCTGCATAAGCGCTTCCAGAGCCGACTACCAGAGTTGAGATCCCCATAACCAAAGACGTAACAACGATGTGTTTCATGTGCCCCCCTAACGGACGGCGCAATTAACACACTGAAAAGGGGAGTGTCAAATCAACGTTTGGTAACTTTGCAGTCGACCTTTCCGTAGCTGTGGTCTTTGCCTCCGGTCTTGTCTGTGACCCGGTAGTAGCCCTTCTTATAGTCCTGATCGACGTACAGCCCGAGGTCTACCAAGGTGAGACCATCAGAATCGCCATGAATGGAGAATTCTTTGGCGTCTTCGCTTGTGGACATGTTTTCGTTGAGGCTGGCGAGAGGGCTGTCTGCTGGAGTGGATTTAATCACGATCTCAGCATCCCCTTCGATTTGAGCGTAAGGAGTGCCCAATCCGGCAACAGTGAATTCCACGCGATGGTTGCGACCGTTGGTGACGAGCTCGGTATCGCAAACAAAATCTTGCGAGGTCAGAGTGATCATTTTCGGGGCGCTCGTAGATTTGCAGGCAAAACCAATATTCTTATTAGTTTTTGCTCGGCGAATAGAAACCACCATTTCAAGATCGGTACAGTCGCTACCGGGTTCACCGCAATTGATTTGGATAGTGGCAGGATCGCTTAGAAGCTTTCCGGATTTCACATTAAAACCCAAGGTGTTTTCAGTGGCATGGGCTTCGGATTTTCCGAGTGCAAGAACGAGAGATCTCTCTGCCTTCGAATTGGTTTCAATCTCAAGCTGGTAGTCCGTTTTTGGGCGAAAATAGCCGCCAGTTTTTCCCTTCACCTGACAGTCCCATTTTCCTGATTGGAGAATCGGTTCCATCCCGAAAGCCGTGCCAGAAAGCAGTACCAGAGCCAGAAAAGAAAAACGCTTCATACGAAATACCTCTTAAAGAGGCGCGTAGCACGGTGCGATAGGGGAGTCAAAAATTTTAGTAGTCTTCGAGAATGTAAGACATCGGATCGACGGGGTAGTGATTGATTCGAACTTCGTAGTGAACGTGCGGGCCCGTCGAACGTCCGCTGTTTCCCAGGAGGGCAATCGTGTCACCCCGGTGAATTTTCTGACCTTTTGTCACCAAAATCTTTCGGGTGTGGCCGTACCAAGTTTCTAGCCCGTATCCATGGTCCAAAATCAGCGTTAATCCGTACCCTGGCTTCGTATCGGCAAACGTGACCACTGCATCGGCTGGGGCTCGAATCTGGGTTCCCGGGTGGTTCGCAATATCCAATCCTTCGTGAATTTTCACGCGGCCCGCTCCCGTCGGCGAACGGCGAACACCGAAACCCGAAGTGAAGTAACCCACAGCGGGCTTCAATGTGGGAAGTGCAGCCAAGAAAGTTTTTTGATCCGACAGCAGTTCGTACTGATTTTGAAGATTTTGCTCGAGAAGAAGAGAGTCGTAATTAATTTTAGAAAATTTTTGATCGAGTTCTTCATATTCCCTGCGGGAGGCGGAGTTTTCAATGGAGTCGCGGAGGTCGAAAACTCCTGGCACTAAAGTATCGCCGCGAACCTTCGCACTCGTGTTGGAAAGAATTTCTGGGGTGGGGGTTTTAGAACTACCCACCGCTTTCGCCGATGAAGAAGTCGTGATCGTTCCGTCGGTGATGTCTACTTCTTCAGCGGGGGGCGGAGCGAGTGCCGCATGACTGCTGGTAATGGCAGAAGCATCTGGCAACACCGCACTCGTGTTGATGCTTCGATCTTCGATGTTGGTAATCACTTTCAATCGGGTAGTGAAGGTGCGAATTCGATCCATCGTGCTTTCAATGGTCGTCATTTTATTTTTGAAGATTTGAACTTGCTGGCGGAGTCGTCGGTTTTCAAGCTTGAGTTGTTTGTTCTCGGAGATCTGGCTCATGACGTACCAGTAATCCAGCAGCATGATGCCTGCTAAGATTCCGACGAAGAGCACGCCCACCACGCTGCCTCGAATGAGCCATCCGGGCAGAATGAGGCGGTAGACCTTCGAAGTCTTTTCCGGAACCACCATGACTGTGAAGAAACGATTCGCCATCTCTGTTCTATTTCCTAGCCGACTCCATCACCTGCACCACTAGCCCGGTGATATTGTCTTCTCCCCCATGATCATTGGCTGCGTGAATAAGATTCTCAACAGCTCGGGAGAGTTCATCCTCAGTAAAGAGGTCTTTTTGGAGGATTTCCAGTATTTTCGCATCCTCAATCATGCCGGAAAGACCGTCTGAACAAATGAGGAACGCGTCACCGGGTTGAATCGGCATTTCGTAAACCTCGACATTCACATCGCTTTCAAATCCGACGGAGCGCGTGATGACGTTCTTCATCACATCTGTTTTGAGTTGTTCCCGAGTGATTAAACCGGCGCGAAGTTTTTCTTGAACTAACGAATGATCGCGCGTCACTTGCCACAGGCATTGTGGACGAATGTAGTAGCAGCGACTGTCGCCCACGTGGCCGACGACTAAAAGATTGTCGACAAAGAGCATGGCCGTTGTCGTGGTACCCATGCCTTGGAGCGCAGGATTTTTTAACGACGCATCGAAAATAGCTCTGTTTGCGGCACGAACAGCATCGCTGATGAGTTCTTTTGGGTTTTCGCCGCGTTTCTTTTTATGTTTTTTTACGTGAAGGTAAATGTGTTCAACAGCGAGTGCGCTAGCGGTTTCACCACCGCGATGGCCGCCCATTCCGTCAGCGACAACAAAGAGACCCAACTCGGGATGCGCACCCACGCTGTCCTGATTCTGTTTCCGTCTTAAGCCGATGTCTGTATTGAGTGCGAACTCAAATTCCATTACGCGCCGCTAACCGATATCTTTCCTACGAGGATCGATGGGGCACCCACATTGCCGAAAAATCTCAAATCGTTTCCAACTTCCGAAGTATTCAAAAACAAATCGAGGACATTGCCCGCGACTGCGAAACCTCGAATGGGGCCAACCGGTTTACCTTTCTCAATGAGTATACCAGATGCTCCCAGAGAAAAATCCCCTGTCACTGGATTGGCGGTGTGAATTCCCATGAGATCGGTGATCAAAATGGATTTTTTTAACCCCTCGAGCAGTTGCTCTGGGTTTTTTCTGCCCTGTTGGAGATAAATATTCGTTGTAGAAATGGATGGTGGGGCTTTGATTCCGCGGGAACTATTGCCCGTGGGTTCTGTTCCCATTTTTTTTGCGTAGTAAGTGTCGTACAGGCTGTTCATCAAAAACCCGTTTTCAATGAGCACTGTCTTTGCAGAAGGTACGCCCTCAGCGTCGAATGGAGATGTGGCAATTCCACCAGGGAGAAGGCCGTCATCCACGATCGTAATATTTTCTGAAAAAATTCGCTGACCCTGTTTCTTGGCCAGCATGCTGCGGCCCTTGTCGATGTTCTCAGCCGAAAAACTCGACGAGAGAAAATCCAAAAGCCCCGCCACAACACTGTTTCGAAACACCGCCGGGCATTGCATGGTGGCCACGGGCTTTGCTCCCAAAAGTTCAGTGGCCCACTGAGCGGCCAATTTTCCAGTCTGTGCAATTTGAAGATTGTCTAAGTAATTGGAGAAGGCAAACTCGTCGCCCATTTGGCTGTCGCCACCTTCTTCCGCCTTGCAGGTAATTCCAGCGGTGAAAAGAGTGGTCTTGTACTGAACCAAGTCCCCGCCCGAGTCCAGCATGTGAACTTCGTAAAGAGTTTCACCCAAAGCAGCAGATCGGACGCCCGTAATTCTTTTGTCCGCGCTCTTGCAGGCGGTCTCGAGCTGTTTAGCGAGAGCAATTTTCTGTTCCAGAGGGACTGCAACCCCTTTTGCATCAAAAGAGTCGACTTCTGGATAGACGCTCGAACTCAACTGAAACAGCTCATTAAATTCGTCCGGTTGCACGTACTGCGCGACCTCGACAGCCGAGTCGACCGCATTTTCGATGGCCGCCTTCTCAAGCGAAGTCGTGAAGCTAAAGCCCTTCCGTTTATCCTGAATCACCCGAATGGAGAGGCCCACGTCCTCAGCCCGGGTCAACGAGTCTATCTGTTGGTTTTTTGACTCTATTTTGAGGGAGTTCTTCCGTTGAAGATAGACCTCAAACTGATCCAGATTGAGCTTTTCGAGTTTGCGGACTGCATGGAGGAGGGCTGGCTGCCCTTTCAGATTGGAGTGCATTGGACCCGTTTCCTAGTGGTCACAGTAACTTTACAGCTGCGGCACTGTAAAGGTAAAATAAAGGTAGGGATCGTAGCCGTCCAACCAACGAGGGAAAACCGATGGCCAATTCAACTTCTGGAAGTGACTGGATCAAGATGCTTGCGGACTCCACCGCAATGAAGGAGTTCAAGAATTATCACTGGGAAGGATCTTTTTCTGACTATCTAGAAATCGTAAAAAAGAATCCCACCGTTTGTCGCAATGCCTTCCAAAGAATGTACGACATGATTCTTTCGTGGGGCACAACGAGTTACGACGAATACAAAAAGAAAATCGTTCACTACAAATTTTTCGAAGATCCGATTGATCACGGAAAAGACGCTGTTTACGGCTTAGATGTACCGCTGATGAAGCTGGTGCACTTTTTTAAATCCGCAGCGTTTGGTTACGGTACTGAGAAGCGCGTGTTATTGCTTCACGGTCCGGTCGGTTCTGCAAAGTCCACGATCGCTCGACTTTTGAAAAAAGGAATTGAGCGTTACTCCCGACAAGATGAAGGTGTCCTCTACACTTTCAAATGGGTGGATGAAAAAGGCGCTACCGATCACATCTTAGGAAAACAAACGGAGATGGCTTGCCCGATGCACGAAGATCCCCTCAAGCTCGTGCCCGAAGAAGCCCGTCCAAGACTCTTAGAGGAATTGAATAAGGGGAATAAAACCCCTTATAAGATTCACATCACGGGCGATCTCTGCCCGGCTTGCCGTTACGTTCAACGGGAGTTCATGAAGCGCTACCAGGGAGACTGGGCGAAGGTCATGAACCATGTGCAGATTCAACGCTTCATTCTGTCTGAAAAAGACCGCGTGGGTATCGGCACGTTCCAACCGAAGGATGAAAAGAACCAGGACTCGACAGAACTCACCGGCGATATCAACTATCGGAAGATTGCGGAGTACGGTTCAGACTCTGATCCGCGTGCGTTTAACTTCGACGGCGAATTCAACGTCGCAAATCGCGGTGTGGTCGAGTTCATCGAAGTTCTCAAGCTAGACGTCGCGTTCTTGTACGACTTGCTTGGCGCTTCTCAAGAACACAAGATCAAGCCGAAGAAATTCCCGCAGACGGACATCGATGAAGTGATCATCGGTCATACCAACGAACCCGAGTTCAAGAAGCTTCAGAACAACGAGTTCATGGAAGCGCTTCGAGATCGTACGGTGAAGATCGACGTTCCTTACATCACGAAGTTGAAGGAAGAAGTGAAGATTTACGAAAAGGACTTCAACTCCAACAAAATCAAAGGCAAGCACATTGCTCCGCATACGGTAGAAGTCGCCGCGATGTGGGCAATCCTGACTCGTCTCGAGCAGCCGAAGAAGGCCAACCTCTCGCTCATGCAGAAGTTGAAGCTCTACGACGGAAAATCGCTGACGGGCTACACTGAAGACAACGTGAAAGAGCTTCGAAAGGAAGCCATTCGCGAAGGTTTGGAAGGCATCAGCCCTCGTTACATTCAAGACAAGATCTCGAATGCTCTGGTCGATGACAAGAGTGGCGATGTGGGTTGCGTGAACCCCTTCATGGTTCTGAATGAGCTTCAGGGTGGATTGAAGCACCACGCACTCATTGGCAGCGAAGAGAAGCGCCGTGAGTACCGGGAGCTTCTGGCCGTTGTCACTCAAGAGTACGAGGACATCGTGAAGAACGAAGTGCAGCGTGCGATTTCGGCGGATGAAGACGCAATCGTAAAACTCTGCGCGAACTACATCGACAACATCAAGGCCTACATTCAACGCGAAAAAATTCGCAACCGATATACCGGTCAGGATGAGGAACCCGATGAGAGACTGATGCGTTCGATCGAAGAAAAAATGGATGTGGCTGAAAGTCGTAAGGACGACGTCCGCCGCGAGATCATGGAGAGCATCGGGGTGGCAGCGATTGCTGGCCGCACCTTTGACTACAAGACCAACGAACGTCTTCGACGCGCGTTGGAGCTCAAGCTCTTCGAAGATCAGAAGGACACCATCAAGTTGACGACTCTGGTTTCCAACGTCGTCGATCGCTCGATGCAAGAGAAGATCGATGTCGTAAAGACCCGACTCATTAAGAATCATGGCTATTGCGAGATCTGTTCGACTAACGTCCTGAGCTTCGTGGCCAGCATCTTTGCCCGAGGAGATGTGAAGAGGAAGACCTGATGATTTATAACATCAAGCGCGATCATGCCCGCTTCCGATCGATTGTGAAGGGCAAGATCAAGCAAGATCTCAAGAAGTACGTCACCCACGGCGAGATGATTGGCCGGAAGGGTAAGGACATGGTGACGATTCCACTTCCGCAGATTGAGATCCCTCACTTCCGATTTGGAGAAAAGGAACAAGGCGGTGTTGGACAAGGCGACGGCAAGCCCGGCGACCCGGTAGGGAAGCAGGATCAGGGCGAATCGGAAGGCCAGGTCGGCAACAAACCCGGTGAGCATACGCTCGATGTGGATTTCACGTTGCAAGAGCTGGCTGAGATTTTGGGAGAGCAACTCGAGCTGCCCAAGATTGAACCCCGCGGTCATAAGACCTTAAAGTCCAAGACCGAGCGGTACACCGGGATTGCCAACCAGGGCCCGAATTCCCTTCGACACTTCAAACGCACTTTCCGTGAAACTTTGCGCCGCCAGATTGCTTCAGGGATCTACAATCCTGAAAATCCGGTGGTGATCCCGATTAAGAAGGACTTCCGCTACCGCTCTTGGAAGACGGACGTCCGCCATGAGAACAATGCCGTCATCATCTATATGATGGACGTGTCGGGTTCGATGGGCGACGAGCAGAAGGACATTGTCCGAACCGAGGCCTTCTGGATCGATACCTGGCTGCGCTCTCAGTATAAGGATATTGAAACCCGCTACCTGATTCACGACGCTACGGCCCGTGAGGTGGATGAAGACACCTTCTTTAAGACCCGTGAATCGGGCGGAACCTTGATTAGTTCGGCCTATCGCCTTTGCCAAAAGATCATTGAAACCGACTATGCTCCATCCGATTGGAACATCTATCCGTTCCACTTTTCAGACGGTGACAACTGGTCGGGGGAAGACACGCGGCTCTGTTTAGAGATCATGGAAAAGAGCCTTCTGCCCATGTGTAATGTGTTTTGCTACGGCCAGGTCGAGTCTCGCTATGGGTCCGGCCAATTCTATAAAGATCTAAAAGAACACTTTGGAAACGAGCACGAGTCGGTCATTCTATCGAAGGTGGAAAACAAAGAGGGCATTCTGGCGTCGATTAAAGACTTCCTCGGGAGGGGCAAATAGTGCGCTACGGTGACAGCGAACTGCCTTTAGAACTCGCCAAAATTCGCGATGAGATCCAAGGCTACGCCAAAGAATTCGGTCTCGACTGCTTTGAAACGATTTTCGAAATGGTCGACCACGATCAGATCAACTCCCTGGCCGCCTTAGGGGGCTTTCCGGTTCGATATCCCCACTGGCGCTTTGGCATGGACTACGACCAGCTGTCCAAGGGCTACACCTGGGGCCTTCAGAAGATTTACGAGATGGTGATTAACACCGATCCCTCTTACGCCTACTTAATGAAGTCCAATAGCCTGGTGGATCAGAAGACCGTGATGGCCCATGTGTACGGCCACGTCGATTTTTTCAAAAACAATCACTGGTTCTCGAAAACCAATCGCAAGATGCTCGATTCGATGGCCAACCATGCGGTGAAGATCCGGGAGTTCATGGATCAGCACGGCCAGGACAAGGTCGAAGATTTTATCGATCGTTGCTTGGCGATTGAAGATTTAATTGATCCCTACCTTCCGTTCGTGCCTCAGAAGAAGCGTCCAGGTGGTGAGGACGAGGCTAAGCAGCCTCAAGAACCAGGGCGTCTCAAGGTTTTCCAACCTTATATGGAGTCGTTCATTAACCCTCCGGAGTTCCTGGCCGAGCAGCGCAAGCGCATGGAAGAAGACTCCAAAAAGGCGAAGAAGATTCCAGCAGAACCCCAGAAGGACATTCTGGCTTTCTTGCTGAACTATGCCCCCCTCGAGCAGTGGCAGCACGAGGTTTTGGCCATTGTTCGCGACGAAGCCTACTATTTTGCGCCTCAGTGGCAGACGAAGATCTTAAACGAAGGCTGGGCTTCTTACTGGCACTCGAAAATCATGACCCATCGGGCACTGAAGGACTCGGAGCTGATTGACTATGCCGACCAACATGCCGGCACCATGGCCACCCAGCCTGGCCGAGTGAACCCTTATAAGGTGGGGATCGAGCTGCTCCGTGACATCGAGGACCGCTGGGACAAGGGCCGCTTCGGCAAGGATTGGGACGAGTGCGACGACATGGTTCTCAAGGCCAAGTGGGACAAAAAAGCGGGCCTAGGCCGCCAGAAGATCTTTGAAGTCCGTCGTGTTTGTAATGACGTCACTTTTCTGGACGAGTACCTCACCGAAGATTTTGTGGAGCGCCAGAAGCTCTATACCTATAATTTCAACCGCCGGACCAATCAGTATGAAATCGCCGAGCGGGATTTCAAAAAGGTGAAAGAGAAGCTGCTCTTCCAGCTCACCAACCGAGGACAGCCTTACATCTACGTCACCGACGGCAACTTTCAGAATAAAGGGGAGCTCCTGCTCCTCCACAAGCACCAGGGGCTAGACCTCGACGTGCGCTGGTCCAAAGAAACCATGCGCTCGCTCTGGGAAATCTGGCAACGCCCGGTGAACGTCGAAACCGAAGTCGACGGCCAGAAGAAACTTTTCTCATACGCCAACGGCGAGTTTGTTGAAAAGTTCGTCTAGTCTACTCTAGACAGGCAGTTTTTTGAATAGAGTCGTAGGCGTATTTGGGCTGGCCATTTTTATAAATCCATTCCTTCGATACTTTTACAATAGCCGTACATCCTTTTGAGAGTGGGTCGCCCGAAGAAAAGGAGATGATAAACGTAGCTTCGCTTTTGAAGCCTGCGGGGCACATCCGGGTATGAATATAATTTGCACGATAGTGATCCTTCCAAAGGGCGACTGAGGTCAAATCTTCAATACTGACCTTGAGTTCAGTAAGTGCGTGGGTGGCTAAATCATTTTTTTCTTCGACCGGATCAATTGGCCCCACTGTACAAGCTTGGGCCTGGTTCAGCCCCAATGTCGTAAAAACGGCTACTGTTAAGATGCTATAAATCAGTTTTTTCATAGAATGCTCCTCTATTGCTTTATTTTACAAACTACCTTTTCAAGAACCGCCTGAGGCGCCCATTAGACTAGAGAAATCTGAAACTCAATTTTTTGTGGTTCGTCTTTGTTCTTAACTGTGCGGTTATGCAAGAATCTGTACTTCGTTTCCAAGTGAGGACCTGACTATAAAAATTCTTAGACCCCGCCAGCCCCTCGAAGAAAAGTAGAAAATCCTCTCAGGATCGGTTGGTCAATCCCGACACTCTGCTGCGTAATTCCTCTGAATTTACCTTCGAATGGCGGAGGCGGAGTGGTGAGCTACTCCGTGAATTCGGCGCTCCCCGCTGGGTCCGCGGTGATGTGGGTAAGCAATTTCAATACGAGTGCACCCACAGGATACGCGGACATCTTCGCGATCCAATCTCCGCTGGGGCAGTAGAGGTCGTAGAAACTCTTTTCTTTCCCTCTCTCTGTGATATAGATCCGCGCTATTATCGTTTGTTTGTTTAAGGGTTTATTTTACGAGTTTGGAAGGAAGTGAAGTGAACGCAGTTTTTTACCGCTGGTTTTTAATTCCCACCCTATTTTTCAGCGCTACAAGCGCTTCTCTGGCTCAGGCCGCGATCTACCAATGCCCCAAATTAGTAACTACTGCCTCCCAGGATTTTACCCAGGCCACTGGAATTGTTTCCACGGAGGGACGCACTGTTCAAGGCACCTTGGCCAACGTTCTAGGTGAATTCCCTTTTGAAGCCGACCTCACCTTGGTTTCAGGTAGTTCGCTTCCCACCTGGAAGGGGCGTTGGAAGATTATTGGTACGGCTCCGATTCCGGATTTTCCGTCTCCGATGGGCGGGACCCTCTACTTTACAGAGCTCTCTGGAGGCGTGGGATTTCTCATCGCTCATCCGGATCAAATGGGAACGCGTCTCTATAAAGGAAAAATTTCCCAGATCAGCTTGATGGACACCCAAGCCTATTGCAAACGCATGGGGCAAGAAGAGACTGTGGCCCAGAAAAGTCCGAGCTCGGTCGCTGCTCCCACAGATGCGCAGGTCGAAGACGCCCGGAACTTTCTCGTTCGGGAGTGGACCTCTCTTTCAGCAGAGAACCGAAAGCGCGTGGTGATCGGGGCTAGTGCTGGAGTTCTGGCTGTGGAGGGTGCCCGTTGGGCTCTCAGTGCAAGAGCAGCAAGCAGCGCGGCTGGCGCTGCGGCACCTCGATTGGCTTACGCCAGGAATTGGATGTTATTACTGGCCTTAGTCATGGCGTCTATTCAAGACACCGAAGGCGATGCGAACTTACCCCAGAATTTCTACCTCACCGAACGCGGAACCACGACGCTCATTCATTATAATGAGGCGAGCTTTGAGTACTTCACCAAGAGTTACCCTTGGCTTCGCACTTATCTGGTTCACCTAGCGGGTGAAGTCCGCGGACTGGCTAAAAGCTAGATTTCTATTCAGCGCAATCGGGTGATTCGAATCTGGGAAAGCGCACCGATGCGGAGGCCCAGGTTGCTCCAGTCTCGGAGCTCGCGGGATGCCACGGTCAAACCTTTCGTGATGGGGTCCATCTCAGGTCCGTAAGGCCTACTCGTGAAACGGTCGAGCACACCAAAGGTGATTTCTGGTTGAAATTCCCCCAGTCGACGGGACTCCCCAATTTCCAAATCTTTAAACGTCGAACTTTTCACAGTAAAGGGCAGCCAAAAATGCCCAAGCCCCAGATTGAGACTGGTGTAGGTGATTAAGAACTGGCCTCCGAATATTTTTCGGGTGCCTCCGGCAAATGCCAGGAGGGAAAAGGTGGGGACTACGAAGCTCACTTCATCAGCCTCGGCAAGTTTTCGGCCTTGCCGACTTTCGTCCAGCCAGAAAAGGTCGAGTGTGCTCAAGTTCCGTGGGCCTAGATGGAGTTGGGGTGGGCGATCCAAGTAGATATCGTTTTCTTCAATGATGCTTTTCAGGCCCGAATAGGTCATCAAGAGTCGATCAATATCGCAGGCGACGAGCCGGAATACTTTGGGAGGAGTTGCGCCGGTTTTACGAAGGTCACTCGAGAGACGCTCAAAAAAATGAGGGTGAACCGTCGTGGGAGTTCTCTTCCCAGTCGTTGGATTTTTTTCCTCATACTGGAGGAGGGTGGACTTTCCCACTTGAAAGGAGTGGGCGAGGAGAATGACTTCTTCGGATTGGGAGAGAAAGCAGTGCTTCAGATCTGCCGGGGTAGCCTCGTCAAAGATTTCCGCGTTGTCCATTTCATCAAAGATCCGATGGACTGCTTCAGAGACGAAGAGATTGTGGTCGAAATTGACGATGCAAATCGAGGTGGCGGCAAGACCCTCCGTCGAATTAAAAATTCCAAGTCCAAAAAAGAGAGCCGCGAGAAGGCGCATCTAGCGTTTTTGGAGTCCCATGAGGGATGCTCGCCAGTACTGCCAAGCGACGGGCAGTTTCGAATCATCCTTTTTGCCAGCGGGTTGAGCGAGATACTGATCCTTCCCCGCCAAGATTTCTGAAATCTCTTCCGGACTATAGCCAGCGTTTTGGAGAGAGGATTCGGTGAGGTTCTGATTTTCTTGTTCTAAAAATGTGGATTCGTTCTGATCGACGTATCCATAAGGAGTGGGAGGATCTACTTGATTCCATGCGCATCCACCGTTGGCCGAGCACCGATAGAAGCCCGTTCCCGGAGTGGCAGATCCGATGCTGTTGTCTCCACCGGGGCTCCCGCCTCGGTCGCCGTCGGCAGCGAATACCGGGAGAGAAAGCGAAAGTGACGCCAAGCCTGCGATGACAAATTTTAAATTCAAATGCATAGGTACTCCTGGGTTAATGCGGTTAGTTAACGGGGCTCTAGCATGCAAAAAATTAGCTGCCACTTCAAAAACGGCCACAGGATTGCCCAGGCGGTAGCGAAAACCGAGAACTTGCTACTTTGGTATCTGTTCTATCTAAGGGCCTATCTGGTCGCCACAGCTCTTTCATGCAAAGTTTTCATGCGTACTCTGTAACACAAGGTTTTTTGGCGAATGCAGTTGCAGGCTAGTGAAAGAAGTCCTGATTTATTTTTTGAAATCAAAATTAGTTCTATTCGTTCGAAGAAACGGAAATAAACGCGAATAACAGGATTTTAAAT
>JAIEMT010000057.1 GCA_019751945.1 bacterium | reverse complement strand
AAACCAAAACGAAAGAAAGAAAATCCAGATTCAGAGAAAATCAAACACTAAAATTTGGATTTTTCATCAGCCTGCTAATTTTTTTCTGCGGGAGCGCTCATCGCAGGGGGAAATCCAAATCCTCCCACCCCTACACCGTAACCGCTGCCGGGAAGGTAAGGGTTCGGTTTGAACTCTTTGCCGTCATAGACGTAGGCTAAGTATCCGAATGCAGGCAGTCCAGTGGGAGATCCCAATCCCCCAACACCAAAACTGGGTGGGGCAATTTGGCGAATGTTTGGAACTAGTTTTTCAATAACGGCCATTTGTGCGCCGAGATTTGTAAAAACGGAATTCTGTATATCTCCGAAACCGCCCAAGCCACCCATAAAAGGAAGCTGAGAAAACATAAAGGCTGAGGTGCTTTGGAGAGCTTTATACTTTTCGATGAGTTGTCTTTTGGTAACGATGCCGGATCCTAAATATTCTGAGACGATGGCGATCTGTGCTTCTGCCTCTACCTTTTCGTTGCCTCTCTTCTTTCGTGCTTCGATGGTAAGTTCGTTCTTGAGCTGAACCATCTGTTGATTCAGCTTTCTTTCTTTCGGTGCAGCGTAGGCGCTAGAAACAAGAACTAAGCAAAAAACAGGAAGCAAACGAATGGTTTTCATGATCATCCCTCTCGAATTTATTTTAGAGGGAGTATTGCAACGGGTGGGCCAGGAAGATTGCGCGGAATAATTCAGAAAATTTTCCGAGGTGAACAATAAAAGCCTGACGCCTGTCGAATTCCTAACAATGTGTCATTTCGGACCCAGGAGTTTTCTAAAGACCAGCAAGTGGCCGAAAAGAGCCAGCATCACAAACACAGCTGGAATCCAAACATAGGGAAATGAAAAGACGGCGAGGTTCGGTGGCTCGTTCATAAATGTGCGGGTTCTTCCCGGCATCGAAAGAATGGCTACCGTGACAATATTCACAAGCAAGGCTAGGCCGAAAATATTCCACGCCCAGATCAACCCCCTTTTCGGTTTCTTGCGAACGGCGTAAGCGACGAACAGCGCCGAAATCCCGGTGAGAATGTCTCCGTTGCGACCTTCAAACGTCATTTGAATGGGAATGGTTCCGGCGTGCATTAAACCTAAGAGAATCAGCTCCACCGGAATGCGAAACGATTGAAACCCAATAAGCTCGACATAGCTCAAGTCTTTCACTATTCGTGTTCCAAGCTTGGAAAAGGCGATTGCTGTAACACCCACTATTCCGGGCACCACCACTCGAAACATGGGTGGCGGCATGGAGTCAAAATCCAAGAGGAGACCGAAGGCCGCCATTGCTCCACTATAAAGGAGCCAAACCCCGAGCCCGATCGCCGTAGGGACTCGGTACTTCTTGTTCACCCTATGAAGAAGAGCAAAGACAATTCCACCCACCAGTACAACGACCGCTGTTTCGAGCCAGGTATTGAGCATGCTTGAAAGTGTAGCACGACTTTTGGTTGAGTCACTGGACTCTTAAAAAAACCCAAGGCCAGGAAAACACTCATCGAGTCTTCCTGGCCTTTAGAGAGGAGCCGAAAATGATTTAACGGGAATTGCTGTGACTGGCCTTGCCACCTTTTCTAGCAATTCGGCGTCTCTTTTCGGGTGACATCGCTGCGAATCCTCTTTTGGAATTGCGGCGGCCACTTCCTCTTTGGGTATCTGGGGTACTCTGATTACTTCGGCTTTCATTGTCGTCGTCGTCTTCGTCATAGTTGTCTGATTCGTCGTAGTCAGATTCACCCATCATCTGGGTGTCATCATCGTAATCATCTTCATCATCGTCCAGGCTGGAGTAACGCTGATAATCCGAAGAATATTCCTGTGGAAAGCCTTGCGAGTAACCGCGATGACCTTCTTGGTATCCTTGATAACCTTGGGAATTCGACCCATAATTTTCGGAGGAACGAACCGAGGATCGAGAGTTTTGTCCCGAGCGATCATAGTCTGAGTCATAGCGATCGCTGTATCTGGCACTGCTACTGCTGCTATTGCCATAGACCTCGGGATACCTTTGTTGCCTACGGCGTCTGTCTGAATACTGAGGCTGTGAAGAGGAAGAACGGCTTTCGCCTCCACGGCCTTGGGAACGTCTCGAAGGACTAGTGTTTCCATAGTTGCGATTCATAAAGGACTCCTTTTTATAAGGATAATCAGCAACTCGCGTGCCACAGGAAGTCCAAGGAGATTTACTTCGAAGTGGTGCAGTGGGGAATTATTTCTCTCGACAGGAATTGCGCCACACCCTTCTTCCCGTCATCCCCGATTCTTGCAGTAGACCATGGCACGCGTATTGCTCTTGTGCAGGGAAACACATCGAAGTGAAGAAGGAGATTCTTATGGGCAAGCCAGATATTTTTGAGGTTCTGAAGAAAGAGCATCGAAAGGTGCAAGATCTGATTTCTCAAATCAAAGATCGGCAACCGGGTGAAATGCGCCAAGAGATTTTTAGGGATCTGGATGAAGACTTGAAAGCTCATTCAAAAGCAGAAGAAAGACTGATTTATCCCATCCTCCTTTCTGCTCCCGAGAAGGAAGGAAGAGTTTTCGGATTTTCTGCAGAAGAGGAACATAAGATCGTTGAAAACATTTTGAATGAAATGGAAGAGAATTCCGTCGAATCGGATGAATGGAATGGTTTATTCCACGTCCTATCTGAAAGCGTCCATCAGCACATCGACGAAGAAGAATCAAAGGGCTTCGTTCTCTTAAGAAAAATGTGTGACAAAGATCGTCGCGCAGAGCTTGCGGACGAATTCGTATCGCTCAAGGATTCGTTATTAAAGGAAGATGCTTCGGATTCGAGCAGAAAGGAGCCCCGCACCAGAGATTACCGAATCACGCCCCAATGAAGTCGACAAAGATAAGCCCTTTAAGAAAATCTAATTCGCCGAATTAGGAAGCTCGCATCGAGGCTTTCTGTGCCTGTAGCGAGACCAACTTTCTATAAAGAGTTTTTCGATCGATTTCCAAGATCTGAGCAGCTTTTTCTTTCACTCCTTTTACGGATTTGAGCACGAATTCAACGTAACGTTGCGAAAACTCCTCAAGGGAAATCAAGGGTTCGCCCTTTTCGAAGAAGCTGTTCAGATCTTGTTTTGTGGCTTTAAATTCCGTTTGCGGAAGGTCATCTGCTTCAATCAGTTCTCGCTTTGACAAAACTACCGCCCTCTCAATAGCATTTTCGAGTTCTCGAACATTTCCCCGCCACGGGTGTTGGAGTAAGCGCTCGAGGGCTTGCTTTGAAAAGTCTTTCACCGAAGATTCATTCTGAGCTCTATAAATTTCTAAGAAGTGATAGGCGAGCGGGAAGATATCTTCTTTTCGGTCTCGCAGAGCGGGAATCGCAATCGGAATCACACAAATGCGATAGAACAAATCTTCACGGAATCTGCCGGCTTCGATTTCCGTTTTAAGGTCTTTGTGGGTTGCCGCAATCACGCGAATGTTGACCGGGCGCAGGTGGTTCTCTCCTAAACGCTTAATTTTTCTTTCCTGAATGACGCGTAGAAGTTTGGCCTGAAGTGCGCCGTTCATGTCTCCGATTTCATCGAGGAAAAGAACTCCTCCATTTGCTTCTTCTAGGAGACCAGGTTTCTTTTCGTTCGCGCCTGTAAATGCGCCGCGAGTGTAACCAAACAATTCGGACTCCAACAAGTTGTCGGGGATGGCCGAGCAGTTGATGGGTACGAACGGAGCGTCTTTCCGATTTCCCATTTGGTGAATGGCGCGAGCGACCACTTCTTTACCTACACCGCTCTCCCCCGTGATCAAGATGTTCGCGGTGCTGGGGGCCACGCGTTTTACTAAGTCGAAGACTTGTTGCATGGCTTCACTTTTTCCGACTGCGCCGGAGTAATTGAAGATTGTACGCATGCCCTTCTTCAGACTTTCATTTTCTTTGCGCAGCTGCAGAAATTTCATGCAGCGATCGACGGCAACGGTGAGTTGCTTGAAGTCGATCGGCTTGACGACGAAATCATAAGCCCCACTGTGAATCGCATTGACGGCGACCTCAATGGTGGCAAACGCCGTCATCAGAATGATCGGAATTTTGGGTGCGAATGTGGTTACACGCGCTACGAATTCTAGACCGTCCACTTCGGGCATCCTGAGATCCGTGAGAATAAAGATGTAGCGATCGGGTTCCGATTGGAGGAAGGAAAGTGCTTCCTCAGGTTTGGAGTAGCACTCCACTTTGAAGTTTTTTGCCTCGAGAAAATTTTTTAGCAGTTCTTGAACGGCGGAGTCGTCATCGATTACCAAAACACATGGTTTTTCGGGTGTCATAGTGAAACTCTCTTGTATTGGATTTTAAAAGAAGGACTGTTGCGGAATGCCCCGTTTTACCAGAGACGTGGCAATTTCACCATCCGGAAAATACTGCTCTAGAAATGTCGGCGATCGCGCGAGAAAAGAATTTCTCCAGAGCCCGCATCGACAACGACTTGCCGACCTTGAATGAGAAATTCATATGCGATTCGACCCTGGGCCTTTGCTTCCATTGCGGAATTTTGAGCGACCCAAAGAATCTGTCGGCCGCCTTCTGCGCGTAATCCGATCTGAGTATCGACGGAAATCTGTCCAGCCTTAACCTTTGCTTGGTCACTGCCAAGGTTCACAGAATTTTCAATATCTATATCAGGTATGTAACTCGAGTAGAGGCCGAGGAGTTCTCCGTCTTTTCCCAGATCCACAGTAATCTGCCCATTAGGTTCAACAGGATATCCTCCGCGCGTTTCACGAAAGTAAACTTGGACGGATGTATCCGAATTTCTTGCGACTGGATGATCGGCGAGAGGGGAGTTCGGATTGATTCCCAAAAGATCGTAGGCGCCTTCAATGACCTCACGCGCACGTTGAATAGCTGCTTGTCGGTCGGTCACATTAAATGCTGAAGAAGCTTTTCGACCTTGTCCGGCATTTCCGTGAACAACGGCGAGTCTTCCGTTCGTGGCATACTCGGCAGTGAGGTTCTGACCGAAGCGAGATTTGAAAAGATTCCATTCCTTTTCGGAATCTAATTTGGCTGGGGTACGACTTTTTCCTTCCGTTCTTTTCGCAGCAGATTGGGAGGCAGTGAGCGACTGGGCTTCGTCGAAAGCCATATCTGATGAAACGATCATCGATTTGATTCGTGCACCGAAATAGAAGCTGAGCGACGAAAGCATGAGGCTGACGGAGGCCGCAAAAAGGATCTTGTAGAGAGTTCTTCTTTTCATTTCTCTTCCTATTGAATCGTCACTGGAAACGAGAGGCTCGTCGAGTTTCCGTTTGCAGGTTTAATGTCGACATTAAAACGCATGGTTCTTCGCGTCGCTCCAGGAGCTACACGGACCCAGACGCCGGTTGTAGAGGTCGAACTAAAGTAGGGATTCGTTGCAAAGTAGGAATTCCCAGTGGGGACGTGAAAGGTTTTGTTACTTGAAGAGAGGGCGTTCACTACCTGAGTTCCATTTACTTTGCTGTACTGAATTTGCGCCGAGGAACTGCTTACCGCACCAAAGTTGTACCAATCATTCAGCATCGTGACGTTGGGATCGTCGGAAGTGACGGTAAGTTGGAGTCCACCTGCTGTCACACCATTCGAGGAATTGTTTTGAATATCAAACCAGATGACCGCGACTTCGCCTCGGTCCAGTCTTCCATTCAAAGTTCCGACGCCCGGGGGAACGATGTTGGTGTCACCACCCAGTCTTGCAATCCAGCGCTTCAGGAGTGGACCATTGTCCATGATTTTCACACCGGGGGATTCCGAACTTCCGGCGCCCACGCTCGCCCAGCCTCCGGAAACGCTCGGACCATTGTAGAGTCCCCGCTGCTTCAATGCATTGGTCACTGCAGCGACTTCAGCACCACTCATGCCGAAAGCATTTGCTGCATCAATGATTCCCGATGCGAATGAAACAAAGGTTACGGGTGAAATTCTCGCGAACGTCGGTTTCGCTTGTCGGCGGAGAGATTCACTCACTAGTTTATGAGAAGCAATAAAGGCGGCGTCTTGATTCCCGCCTTTCACGTCCTTCAGAGCTTGGTACATGTCCCAGAGTGCGCCCACCATTACCATGCCGGCGTTGTGAATTTCTTCTTGGCTCGTGTAGTTTTTGAAAGCCGACGCGACATACGCGGGGCCTGAGAAATTGTTTCCATACGGCCAGCCCATTCCGTCGGGGTAGCTGTAGCTGACGGTATTGTTGTCGGCAGAGAAGTTTCCGTACTGGGCACACTCGGGGTAATCCGAGCTATAGGTGGGACATTTGTGGGCCCCACGAACTCCATTGTAACCGCCCAAGAATTTTCCGAGTGCCCACCGACTGAAGAGCCGGGGATCCATGCTGGAAGGAATGCTGGGTTCTAAGAAGCTCAGGCTGACGAAATCAGAAATGGCTTCGTTCAGGGAGCCCGCTTCATCGTAAAGAAACTGATTGAGATCGGACGAGTTCGAATACGTGTCGACCGTGGTTCCGTGTTGAGCTTCGTGAATGACGACGGTGGCATCGTCAGTGAAGGTCGCACCCGGGGTCATGACGGAATCCCCTAAGCAAACTTTTTCTACTAGCGCCCCGCTCCTGTCGCGACCGCGCACGAAGAAGGCGTTATCGTCCTGCATGCAGTGAGCGACAATTCGCAGCGGCGCAATCGGAGCAAGAGTCCCTGCTTCATCGATCTTGGAGCGAAAGCGATCACCAAAGTAATACGACATGGCTTCCCCGAAATAGGGACTCGAGTGGGAGTAGAGATATTTATTGTTGAGATCAAAAGCTCCGAAACCTTCGGTACAGCCGAGGCTGGTTCGAATGTCGACGTATGCACCTTCAAGCACTCCGTGCCCGCCTAGATTTGAAAGCTGAACTTGCTCTCGAAAGCTATCAAAGCTCGTCGAGCTTGCGCTTGCACTGAGATTAGGATTTCCCGAAGAAGCCACCGGATCTGGATCAAAGACGAAAGCCGATCCTGTTGAGCCCGTGTTGATCTGAAAGGGAATATTCGAGACGCAAACCGCATTCTGAAATGGTCCGCTTCCGGAATCGTTTCCTTGTTTCAAACAAGCTGAAGAACCGATGGATAGAGAAAAGAAAAGCACACCGACTGAGGCCATCCTGGCCCGCGAACGAAAGTACATCCTGTACCTCCCACACTCAGGAGTATGACATAAGAGTGCTGCGGAGAGCTAGGACGAGACTCCGTTCTAGCTGCTGCTAGTGGGCAAGTTCGATCCGGATGACTTGTTCTTTGAGGGCCTTGATCAATTCTTGGCTGTGTTCGGGTCCGCGCGTTTCGAGAGTTAGTGCCACTTCAGTCAGGTCAATGGTCGTTGAAGGTTCACTGCGGTCGTGAATAGCCTGAATAATATTCGCACCTTGCTGAGCGATCAGAGAAGTGAGGCGCGCTAACGACCCCACTCGATCGGACATCAGTACATTGATGCGAAGGCGTCGGCCCGCTCGAATCAAACCGCGGTCGATGATTCGCGCCAATACATTGACGTCGATATTGCCGCCACCCACGACGACAACGACTTTTTTCCCTCTGATCTCGCCCCGAATTTTTTCGAGTACTGCAAGCGGAAGTGCACCCGCACCTTCAGCAACAATCTTAGCTTTTTCAATCAGCATGACGATCGAGGATGCAATGGCTTCATCCGATTCTTCCACCACGAGGTCCACATGCTCGGACAAAATCTTTCGCATGACTTCGCTGGCTTTAGCGACTGCGATTCCGTCTGCAAAGGTATCGATTCGTTCTGCAGTGATGGCCTTGCCCTGCTGAATGGAGCGAATCATGGAGTCTGCGCCCGCTGCTTGGCAGCCCACGGTTTTCACCGACGGCTTCAGCGACTTTAAAGCAATCGCAGTTCCGGCAAGCAAACCTCCACCACCAATGGCGGAGACCACGACGTCCACGTCAGGGAGTTGTTCCAGAATTTCTAAGCCGATCGAACCCTGTCCTGCAATGACCTCCGGGTCTTCGAAAGCATGAATGAAGACGCGCCCTGTTTTTTTTGCGAGCTCCTGAGCATGCGCATAAGCTTCATCGTAACGATCGCCCTCCAAGACCACTTCCGCACCGAGCGATTTGGTATTTTGAATTTTCATCAGCGGTGCCGATTTCGGCATCACGATGAGTGCGCTAGTACCCAGTTTCTTAGAGCCCCAAGCTACGCCTTGCGCGTGATTTCCGGCGCTCGCCGCAATCACTCCCTTGGCTCTTTCCTCGGGTTTCAGTTTAGAAATCTTATAAGTCGCTCCGCGAATCTTGAACGAGCCGATGGGTTGCATGTTTTCAAGCTTCAAATACAAGTCGCAGCCGAAAGTGTCTGAGAGCCAGGAGTTTCTCAGTAACGGCGATGCCGGTAGATAAGTCTTCAGAACTTTATTAGCGTCTTGAATATTTTCGAGTGTGACTTCGAAGGATTTTTCTTTCATTCCATTACACCCTTCCTGCAACAGGAAGAAGCGCTCCGTTCACGGATTGAAATCCGGGTTGAGTAAGATCAAAAAGTATTTCTGCTAAATCTTGTGGGGCGACCCATTTTGAAAAGTCTGCCTGAGGCATGTCTTTTCTATTCGCGGGGGTATCGATGATTGTCGGTAAAACCGCATTGATGTTGATGTCGAATCCCTTCACTTCTTCAGCAACCGCAGAAACCAGCTGGTTGATTCCGCCTTTGGTCGCTGCGTAGACACCCATGCCAGCTCCTGCCGCTAGAGTCGCGCGAGCGCTTACCAAGACGATGCGACCAAAGCCCCGCTTCTTCATTCCCGGGAGCACTTGTCGTAATGCAAAAATGGTCGATTTTAAATTGGCATCGATTAAAAATTCGAGGTCTTGGTCCGAGACTTGATCCACCAGTGAAAATCGAAATCCGCCTGCACAGTGAATGAGCACGTCGGATTCCGCTGCGGGAGCCAAGCCTTCTTTCACCGAAGCCGCCTTGGAAAGTTCCAACGGCAACCAGTGGAGTGCTGAGTTTTGCAGCGGAGGCAGGGCTTGGCCGGGACGGTAGGTTCCAAAAACCTGGCAGCCCCCTTTCAAAAACCGATTCACCACGTGGTTACCCAGGGCGCCTTCAGCTCCAGTGATCAAAGCAGACTTCGGGGTGCGGGAATTTTGAGCCATATCCCGCTTTTACACTGTACGGAGCCGAAATCCTAACCGAATCCTGAACCTTCCCTGATGGGGTCTGGACGCGAGATGTCGATACTAGAGGTATATGTATTTAGCTGATTTTCACATTCATTCGACCTTCTCCGACGGCAAACAATCGATTCCTGAAATTATTGATTTGTATGGCTCTCAAGGTTTTGGTGCCATCGCCATTACTGATCATCTTTGTGAGTCCGGAAGCTTTTTAGGAAAAGCAGCTGTCGCTTTGGAGCGCACCCTGACCCCCGATAATTTTCCGCTCTACATGCGCATTTTAGAATCGGAAGCCGAACGGGCTTGGGATCAATACCAGATGATTGTCATCCCCGGTTTCGAGCTGACGAAGAATTCGATTTCGAACCATCGTTCTGCCCACATCTTAGGATTGGGCGTGAGCAAGTTCATGCATGCGGATAAGGATGTGTTGGATTTGGCCCGAGAGGTTCGAGCCCAAGGGGCGTTGGCTATCGCCGCTCATCCGGTTTCTACCCGAAAGGTGGAGAAGCAGACTTTCCATCTTTGGAACCGTCGCGAAGAACTGGCTCAAGAATTTGATGCTTGGGAAGTCGCTAGCGGACCCTTTCTTTTCGACGAAGTTTTAGAGGCGCGCTTGCCCCTTATTGCGAGCAGCGACATGCACGTTCGAAGACAGATGACCTCTTACAAAACGGTCCTCGATTGTGAGCGCCATCCCGAGGCCATTCTGAATTCCATTCGCCGTCAGCGGCTGACCTATCGGTTCTACGACGAACCCCTTACCGCCTAAGTTTTTCGAATTGTCGGTAGTACTTCACCAGGTAAAACAGGGCTGCCGCAGTAAGGACGTGCCACCAGCTGTGAAGCTGGAAGAAGTGATTCTCCGGAAAGCACACCGTTTTTTTGGCATCGAGGGCGAAGCAGATTGTTCCTGCTAATAGAAGTAATGCGGCTTCAAAAAAACCTCGCCTCGAAGTTTTAGGCCGAGTTCCCATTAAGTACATCTCGCTCAAGACGGCAGCACCCGTCATGAGCGTAAAGATCATCATCCCCGGTCGAGTAAAGAAAAGCTGGGCTGCCGTGGCTACCAGAAAAATCCCTGTATAAAGGAGGGGGAATGGAAGCTTCACTACCCCTGCGCGAAGGAGGTTTAAAGCTAGGATGTACCCAATCACCGCAAATTGCATCAAGTAGTCGAGCGTGCTGAAAAGGTAGGTTTGCGAGGCGTGAGCAAAGAAAGAAAACAACCCCAAAAAAGCCCCGATCCATGCGAAGTCACGAACCACGCGATTGCCACTTCTTCGCGCATCTTGAAAGAATGCAACGACGAGCACCAAAAAAATCAGATTCGACCAGGAGTTCGAAGGTTGTCGAACCCAGGAGCAAAGCCGTTGTTCGCAAGTGATCATCGGTCCGAGGGCGAAAGAGGTCCAGGGGCATTGCGGGTCTGTGAAAGGAATGAGCATGGTGCAGGTCTAGTTTGAAGGGGAGTAGGGGCTGAAGTAAACGCTCTTTTGCGCGATGAAAAGAAACTCTGCATTCGCTTCGTCGTAAAAACCCAGGATTCCAAAGATGAATTGTTCCGCAGTAGCCTCGCCCCCAAAAAGCTGAACTCGGGAAGACTCCAAGGCCTTTCGAATTCTTTCCGCTAGTTCCGTATGAACCTTGAACGCATCTTCGTCCGAAGGGGACGCATGAAGATCGAAGTAATAGAGCGCATGCTGAAGGCCTTCTTCGCTCGATGAAAAGGGGCCGTCTCCGAGGTTCAGTTCTTTCGACTGAAATTCTTGCTTCAGCCATCTTAAAACGCCGTCGGAGAGGATCTGAACGTTTCTTACTGCTTCACCTCCGTTAGAGGCGACCGATCGTTTCTCGGTCAGCGAATAGGCCTGCACTTTGGAGACGGAGGGAATGCTTTGCGCGAAGGTGAGAACGTCTTGAAGCTTGGAATTGGTGACGCGGTCGATAGCTCGAAACTGATTCGTAGGCCATGCCCACGCGCTTTTGGCGCTGAAAACGAGAAGGGCAGCAATAAGAAAGTTCCCTGATTTCATATTGGCTGGGTGTGTAATAACAGGGAACCGCACTAAAGTCCTCCTATTTAAACTCTTGAAACAGGTGGTTTTTAGAGGGTACGCTAGGGAGCGTGCTGAAGGGGATCTGGGGAGTTTCAGCAATTGCTTTTAGTTTCTTCTTTTCGGGGACGAGTTTCGCCGACCTCGACATCATTACTCGTGTCAGTGTGGGAATGGATCTGACTTGTGCATCGACCACCGGGGGCGTTCGCTGCTGGGGAGAAGACTGGCGCTACGGTCGATTCATCGAAAACGAGAGACCACCGGGCGTGCCGCTTGTAGAGAACAATCTCGTTGCCCTGGGAAACTCCCATTTTTGTATGACCACTTCGCCCACGAAGGTGCAGTGTTTTGGCGGAACTACCAACGACGATAGTGTTCCCACAGGACTCGGGACGATCTATGACTTACAAGCTAGGGGCTATCACACCTGCGCTTTGTCGAGCACCGGGCTTTTTTGCTGGGGCGATTCCATTTTAAATAGTCGCAAATTTAAGCCCGTCGGGGCCATCACTGCGATGGCCGTCGGGGAAGAGTTTATCTGCGTCTCCGGCGAAAAAGGTGTGGATTGCTGGGCCACTCCCAATCGCTACGCGAGCGATTTCATTCCCCCAACGGATTTAGGGCCAGTAAAGCAGTTGTCTGCCGGGGATGACCATGTTTGCGCTCTCACTCTTACTAATCAAGTGAAGTGCTGGGGCAAGGACGGTCGCGGTCAGCTGGAAGTGCCTAATGACTTGAAAGACGTTCGCCAGGTCAGTAGCGGTAGCGAGTTTTCCTGCGCGATTGTGGATGGCGGGGCCAACGTTCGGTGCTGGGGTAAAGATAGCGATAACCAGGCCACGGTTCCCCAATCCAAGTGGACGCGCGTTCACAGCATCACGGCTGGGATCAGCCACGCCTGCGCGATTACCGATACTGGCACTCATTGTTGGGGTGGGAACTACAATTACGGCGATCAGAAACCCGACGACCTTTTCTAGGAAGTAACACCATGCTTTGGCTCCTCCTTTTTACCTGGGTTCAGGCGAGTTATGCAGACAGAAAAGATCTCGATACTCCTACTTCGCACTTTTCCTACGCAAGTCCGTCGCCTTCCGAGATGCTTCCGCTGGTGACGGGGACTCCTTCCGGTGTTTTTGTTTCAGTAGAATCGGACCGGGGATTAGTGGGGGCTGCCCTTCACGCAGCGACAACCGATTTGCTTTTTTTAGATACGGACGATGCGTCTCAGCGATTTAATCGAATCAATGTCGAGTTGCTGGCTCATGCTGCTACTCCGGAAGAATACCAACGCCTTCGCTATGCAAAAGAATCCGAGACGTGGGTAGAAGCACTAGGTAAAGGAAAAACGGAGTTTGTACGACAGGCCGTTGCCGAAAAGTTCAAATGGTGGTCGAAGCACTTGGATCGAAGTTCCAAAGAAGCAGATCCTTTGAGGGATCCAGCCCTCTATTCCAAAATGCACAAAATGGCTTTGGACGGACGTATTCGGAGTCGCCAGATGGACCCTTTGAATAATGTAGCCGAGCTGCGAAAAGTGGCTGATCAGCTGAGTAGCTCTGGAAAGAAAATTAGCGTTCTTGATCTCGGACGGCAGTGGTCCTTTCATCAAGGCGATAAACGTATTCAAGGATGGGTGGAGGGGCTCAGGCATGCGCTTGACTCCGATAGGAGCGTGGTTCTATTGAATGGGCAGTTCAATGACGTCTATGAGTACGTAGCCATCTCCCCTCAATCCTTTGAGGAGGGCTACGCGTCTCGTTTGGTTCATCATTTTAGTGCCGGAGTGATTCCAAAAAACCTTCGAACTTCAGCCCGGCTGAGCTGTTCTCCATTTTTTGGCAGCCTTCCGGAGCAGATCTGATAGCATCTTCCCATGGTTTCCTTCTTATTAGAGTTTTGGCAGTTTGCCCGGGCCCATAAGAAGTACTGGCTGATGCCCATTTTATTCTGCCTATTGGGGGTCGGAACCCTGCTTTTCTTTGCTCAGGGCTCGGCTGTGGCTCCGTTTATTTACACCCTTTTCTGATAAAAATTACAAGAGTCTGAAATCACAAGGGAAAAAATTACAGGTTTTTTCTTTACTAAAATAGTCGGGTATGGCATAAATGCACCCGAGGTTTTTGTGATTATGAAGAAGTCATTCCTTGTTGTTGGTCTGTTAGCGGCGATCGTATTGACCGTAGGTCTTTCGAGCTGTGGCCAAAGTACTCCTCCGCTAGCACCCGGGGCGTACGGCGTGAATCAGATGGGCGTTGGTTCGACGGTTTACGACATGGTCACCGGCACTCCGGTGAGAATTCAACAGGTCATGCCAGGCGGCTACGCGGTGGTGTTCCCCTGGGGAGCTGTCGAGTTCCGTCAGGCAAACATGCTCAGCGGTGCGACGAATTGCTACGGCGGTATCTGCGTGGGTAACCAGGTCTATATGGGCCAGGGCTATCCCCCGGTTTACGTGAACCAGATCTTTTCGAACGGCATGATCGGCACCAGCGCTCAATTCGGTGTCATGACTGGACTCCAGTTCAGCATGGGATCCAGCTGGCGTATCTGGAAAAATTTCTAAGCTACTCTTGAGGCGGCTTGGCTTTGGGGCTCAGGTCTTGGGTAAAACCCTTGCCTGCTTCGATGTCGAGTCGTTTGAGTGCGTGCTGGACTGCTAGCTCCGGAACTCTTCGGATATTGAGCATCCCGTAAATGATCTCTGCACAGTATTCTTCTGCGTGAAGCAGGCGGGTGGAATCCTTCTTGTACCAAGGATTTTTCAGCGCGCAGCTGCGCAGCTCTTCAGCTAATCCTCTGACCAAGGTTTGCCAATCCGGTGATTCCGTTCGAACCTCGTAAACGGGCTCGTCCGTAGCGGGAGCGTCTTCTGCCCTGCCGGCTGAAGTCCAGCCCAGTCCCCCAATAATTACTAAGGCAGAAATCCAAGAATTCATAGGGCGCCTACTTATAGGGTGTTTCCTAGAAGATCAATACTCATGTATAAGGAGGAAACTCCTTATGAAGATCTCTAAAGTCGAAACTCCCTGGATTCCTAGGGATAAAATTGAAAATACCGTTCGGCCTGAAGCCGCATTTTTTATTCTCGCCTTTGCGGCAATGTCTTGGGTTTTTTACAAACTCTTTTTGCGCAAGCTTTCCGAAAAGCGTCACATCAGTTTGGGGCGCCAGTTCGGACGCGTCCTTTTCTATTCGCTGATTTTTGTCCTTTCTCTCGGGGTCTTTTTTGCACTTGAGCGATTTGCTGAGCCCGGTTCTTTGCATGAGCGCGCGTATGTTTACATGGGTTTGGTTTCCATCTTTTTTGGTGCGGTTGTTTTCATTAAAGCAGCTCGCGTCGCCCTGTTTGAATATTTGTTTTTAGGTCACATGAATGTGGGAGTGCCGCTGCTTCTAGTGAATCTTCTCACGCTCTTTATTTCCATTTTATTGATGGGCTGGTTTGCCACCGAAATTTTGGGAGTCCACCTCGGCCCACTGGTTGCGACTTCTGCACTTCTTTCTGTGATTCTCGGTTTGGCGTTACAGGACACGCTTGGAAATCTTTTCGCTGCCGTGTCGATGCAATTCGATATTCCGTATCAGATTGGAGATTGGCTCGAGGTTGCTGGACCCAGTCAGAAATGGATTGGGAAGGTCGAAGAAATTTCTTGGCGAGCAACGGTAATGGTGGGGCTGAATGAGGAGCGAATCACTATTCCCAATCGCGTGATGGCGGGCTCTCAGATTTCCAATTTTTCAATTCTGGATCGCCCGATTATTCGGGGTGTGAATTTTAAGATTCCGTTTGATATTCCGTCTTCTAAGGTCAGAAAAGTCCTCTTGAGTGCGCTGGATGTGGTGAAAGATCATATTCGCTCTGATTTTGAGCACCGAGTTTTGATCTTAGAAACAACAGAATCTTGGGTGAATTACCGCTTGATTTACTTCATGGATGACTACGGAAAAACTTTTACTGTTGCGGACGAAGTCTTGGAAGCCGCTCTCATCAAGCTTCAACAGAATCAGATCCCGCTTGCCACCAGCAAACTCGAAATTCTAAAACCGTAGTAAATTGATTCGGTGCGAGAAAATAAAATTTTGTTTTCTAACGCACCTCTGCTATGAACGATCAACTATTTGATTCACCAGGAATGAGGTGGTCGAGTGAATACGTTCAAAGAAATGAATCTGCCAGTGTTTCTGCAGGAAGCTCTGACAGAGATGAAGTTCAGTAATCCTACTGAAATTCAAGCTCGTGCTTATCCTGCGATTCTTTCCAATCGTGACCTGATTGGAACCGCTCATGTGGGGGCGGGAAAAAAGATCGCAATCTGTTTACCAGTAATCACACGTCTGCTTCGTCTGCGACAAAAGTCGGCTCTGATTTTGATCCCCAACCGCTCATTAGCTCTGAAGTTAGAAAAAACGGTGAATCTTTTGACTTCAGCGGGCACGGGCCCGAAGGTGGCGGTTTTGGCAGGAGGGAAGTCTCTCAATGCTGAAGCAAAGGCATTGGTGGAAAAGCCTGGGATCATCATCGCAACACCAGAGCGACTCTTGGAGCATTTACGAAGTGGAAATCTTTCTCTGTTTTCGACAGAGATTCTGATCCTCAACGAAACCTGTCAGATCTTGGCTTCGGGACAAGGCTCTCAGCTCATTGAGATTCTTCGTTTCTTGCCGAAGACCCGACAGACCGTTCTTTTTGCCGTCGAAATGACGGCAGAGGTGGAAAAGGTGGCGTCAAAGCTCTTACGCGATCCGGTTCGGATTGCCGCTGAGCCTGTGGCTCCGGTCGTGACCGGGCTGCGAAAGAAGACCGTCGCTGCCAATTCTTCGGTACTCGTTTTCAATGGGAGCCCTGCTACGGCACCACGCCCGGCAAAAAGTTCTCATCGATTCGTGTAGTTCGTAGGTAGGGTTGCAGAAAGTCACAGTATTTTCCGATGAGAGGGGTAGCCCAAGGAGGGGTTTCCTTGTCGTTTTGGAAGATTTTCTACAGTCTCGCCGCGTCTTTTGTTCTGGCCCTGCCTTCGGCTTTTGCTGAAAGCAAGGTCCAGCTCCCATCTTGCTACGTCCAATCTGAGAACGGGAAAATCGCTCCGCTCGCCACCCGTTTCAAGCCCGATCACCCTTACGATTTCAGAGAGAGAAGCGGGACGGAGAGTTCCCAGCTTGATGCTGCCCAGGAGCTCGACCTTCGAGGTTGTAAAGTCGGCGCACAAATTCCTCGCGTGATGAGAAATCCGGAGGATCAGTATCAAGTAGCGATTGCCTTCGACCTGCTTGCGACTGCTCGCGATCTTCAGCTGAAGGGATCGAAAGAACAGCTTCGAAGAATGGCTGAAATTCGGAAGTGTCTGAATGGCAGCGTGAAGTCTGACGAGTGTGAACAAGACAAGAAAAACGTCGTGGCAGCCATTCAAGAAAAGGTTGCAGAGATGCGCCAGAATCTGGCCATCGCGTTGGGTGGGCCTTGCGGCGACAACGGAGTGGTCGAGGTCTTCAAAAAGACTGAAAGCAACGGTTGCTTGCTCGATCCCAAAATTTCTCACAAGAAGCAGTTTCAGCAGTGGTACCGTTCGCTCTTTTCTCCGGATGATCCGCTCGAGCCGGAAGCACTGACCGCTGACGAAACCAAGGCCGCCAACAGATACATGAGAGAGCGTGCGGATGAAGCTCGTTACAAAAAGCTTCTGGGAATTCGGGACATGTATGGTCCTAATGAAAATCTCTACAGCCAGCGACTGATGATTGGGCGGGAGCTCGATGGAAAAGCGGGGGCGGCGATTGAGCAAGCCCGCGTCGACGCGACCGATCGCTACCGCACCTTGATTTCACAGATTCCGCTTTTGAAATTTATTCGATCGGCGAAACCAGGAGAGAAAGAAATTCTTTTTGCTCTTGGAAAAGTCGAAGCTCGTGCCACGACAGTCGACGCCGAACTCCAAAAGAAGCGAATGGCAGAATACGCTGAGCCTGTCTTCTTGGAAAACGTGATTCAACAGACTGAATATAGCAAGCGCGGGGATTACTGCTTCGTAGCTCAGCAGCTTTTGAAAGATCGCGAGTCTCAATCCAAAGGGCAGGCCGTTGCCCTGGGGGTTCTGACAGTGGGAACAATGGGCTACGGCGTGCCCGTGGCGCTCGCTTCCGGAGCCCTGGTGTCGAGCGGGTTAGCGTACCAAGCCTATAGCGAGCTCGATAAGCAAAGCCTGTTCTGTTCCTCCGATTTGGACGGAACGGTCCGAGCCAAGGGTACGACGAATTGTGATGCGGATAAGTTTAAGAAAGCGCAGAGCGATTTTGATTACGCCTTACTGATGGGAGCGGTGAGTACAGTTGGGGGCGGGGGCACTCAGTCTGCACGACGTCTTCTAAGGCAGTTTCGTGTAGAAAGAAAAATCGCAGACCCGTTTCGCTTAGGGGAGCGCGGGAAGTTACTTGCTACAGATACCGCGGAATACATCACTGCTACACGCGCTTCGCTGATGGTTCGAGTCGATGAAGTATTTCCTGCTACTGCAAAAGATGGATCTTCTGTGCTGGCGCGCAAGATCATGCAGAGTGCGATTGAGACGGGCGAGTCGGCTGCGGAATTGGCGGCAGTACGGCATCAGCTCGAGATCACCCGCACGGCGATGGGCAAGCTGGTGAAAGAAGTGGGGGCGGATCCCGGCTCCGTTCGATTGGGCATGGCGATTTCAGATCTCGGAAAGTTGGATAAGTATAAAAATCTTCTGAAGGGTGAACCACCCCAGGCATCGCGTGAGCTCTTTGATTGCTTGAAGCTGAGCCCCGATTGTCAGCCCGCGGAGTTCTTGTTTAGTATGCGAGACTATTTGAAGCGCGCGGGCCATGTGGACGAAGCGGGACGACCACTTGCATTCGTTAATCCCAAGCAAACCTTTGAGGAAACGGTGAGCGTCTTTAAAGACATGCCGATCGACGTGAATCTCAATCACGAATTGGGCGGAATCGCTGTTCTGATGGAAGCAGCAAAGTCGAAGTCTCTGACTGGTCCCGAAATTCAGAGGGCGCTGCATGTGAACATCAACCACAATGGGCCGGCGAACGAAGGGGGTTTTTGGGGACTTGCTTCGAAGAAGATTCGTCCTGTCGTTGCAGAGTCGAAGAAGGGAACCAATCCTCAGGTCATGCATCTTCACGACCAAACGATCTACGCGCGAAAAGAGGGAAATGTTTACGTTCCCGATTATAAAACTCCGCGCCCGGTAAGAATGCCTTCACTCACGGGGAGAGGGGAAGAGATGTCACTCGACAATGTCTTTCACACGGCAGCCGACCGAGCGGAGGGGCTCCTCATGGGAAGTACCAAATATGTTTTAGAGAGTAAGTCCGCCGGCCTTCCGATGAACGGCATGATCGATTCCATGCTGACGAGTAATGCTAAGAAGACGGGGTTCCAGTTTGATGATTTGGTTCAAATGTTAAAGGCTGAGGCTGCGGACCCAAAGAAGGCGTATACGGCTCAAGAAATTGCTCAGCTTCAAAAAATGAGCAAGGCCATCGAGCAATTGAAACTTCGCTCGACGCGGATGAGCGAGTACATGACGGCGAACGTGAAAGAAGTGACCACCGACATTCCGGGGAAGATGGTTCAGTCCGCTCGGAGGATGGTCTATTACGACGACAAGGGCCGGAAAGTTGTGGCGGAAGTAGGAGATGAGTGGGTTCGAATTCAACGAGGCTACAGTGCGCCAGAGTTTCTGACTCCCGCGAAAGGTCAGCGTCCTGATTTCATCGAAAAAGTGTTGGCTCCGATTGTGGATGAAATGGCTGCTTGGGAGCGCACGCACGTTCGTGTGGGCAATCTGCTCGAACTCCTGATGTAACTATTTTAACAAATCGAGATGTTCGTCCATGGCGCGCTCCAAGGTTCTCCACTGAGCGACGCCGACGCTTTCGCGATCAATAATCAAGTGGTGGTATTTTTTGCGAAGCGTGGAGCCGTTGTTATTCACTGGAATTAACTTCCAAGCGGGTTCTAGCTGAGAGTCGTGTAGGAGCTTCGCGGTTCGATCGAAGCTCACGGTTTCATCATCTGGATCTAAAAAAATTAGAGTTGGAATGCCGGCCAAAGTTTGCAGGCCTTTTTCATGGACCGCATTTTCAGAATCCAGAAGTGCTACATACATGGTGAAACTGGTGCTGTCGTGGGCTCGGTATTCTTTCAAATTCAAACTAAAAAGCGATCCGCTTTTTCCAAGCAAGTGCCGAAGAAAGCGCATGATGCCTTCGGGGGCTTTATTCTCGATGGCGGGTGCGAAGAAAATCATTTTGTCGTAGCGAGCAGATTGGTGAAGCAAAACGTCGAGATTCAATACCGCTCCCAACGAATAGCCTACAAAGTAGAGGGGAACTTGGAGCCGATCGGCGTGAGCGCGGGCTTCTGTATACGCCTGAAAAACCTCCTGCGTCCAAAGCTGGCGGGTAATGTCTTTGCGGGCTTCGATGTCCCCGTGATGTCCCGTCAGGCTGACTCGAAGAACTTCCGAACCTCGCGCAGTTAAGAAGGTGGCGATCTCATCCATTTTTTCTGGTTTGAGGTTTAAGCCGTGAATGACCACGCTTACTGCACGGGGCTCGACATGGGGTGTCGACATCCAGAGCTGATCTGCGTGGGCAGGTGGTAGTGAAAGAGTCGCGCTTAGAACAAGAAAGAGAAGTCGTCCCCAAATCATCGGGCTTCTTCTAGTGCAGTTTAGCGTTGGAGTCAAAACCGACTCCCAGTAGACTAAGAGAGTGAAATCCCTTCTCAGCTTTTCGATGGTGTTGAGTGTGCTCTGGAGTGCACCGCTTTCGGTTCATGCCGAAGGTCCGGATTGGTTGAGCGCAAAATCTGAAGCCCAAAAAATTCTGCAGGATTTAGTGAAGATCGATTCCGCAAATCCTTCTGGAAATGAAATCGCTGCCGCAAAATATCTGAAAGCGCTTTTCGACAAAGCGGACATTCCAACGAAAATTATTGAACCCCAACCGGGGCGTGCAAACCTGATCGCTCGGTTGAAGGGAGATAAAACCAAGCGTCCGCTAATCTTGCTCAGTCAAGGCCGTGGCAATTCCGACATGAAGAGCGTCATTGCTGCTCAAGCCGTTTCGATGCTCCTTTTCAAGCGTATGCACCTGCCGATTCACCGAGACATCATTTTTATGAGTACTGCCGATGAAGAAGCCGGTGGAAAAGTAGGAATTCAATATCTTTTAAAAGAACATAGAGACGAGTTTGCTAATGCCGAGGTGGCCTTCGGAGAAGGAAGTCGCGGCAGACCTGCTACAAAAGATGGGAAGGTGTGGTGGGTGGGAATTCAAACCACAGAAAAGCGAACAGTGAATCTTCGAGTCGTTGCAAAGGGGACGGCTGGCCACGCCATGCTTCAGAAACCCGACAATGCGATCTACGCTCTGTCTCGAGCTCTCGCAAAAATTTCTCGCTACCAACCGCCTTTCAAGCCGGATTCGACTGCGAGAGAATTTGTTCAACAGGTTTCCAAACTCACCAATCAGCCACCAGATTGGATCCAGAAGTTGAGAAGTTCGACGAGAGAATCTGATCAGCTCGCTTATTCCATGTTGTTCTCCACTTTTTCTGCAACGATGATTAATGGAGGGATTCGCGGCAATGCCATTCCGGCTCAAGCGGAAGCCATCATTAATGCTCGCTTAGTACCCTCTTCGGGGGCCGAGGCATTGGTAGAAGGATTCACGCGCTTGGTGGATGATCCACAGGTGAGTATCGAGTTGCAAGAACCCGAACTCCCCGCAATTCCCAGCTCTTCGATTAAGAATGAAGTCTTCGAGGCATTTAAAACTGTCGTGACGAGTACTTTTGGTGCGCACGTTCCCGTGATTCCTACTGTGGGAACAGGGAAAACGGATTCCTATTATTTGCGCGCCGCAGGAATTCAGGCCTATGGAATGGAGCCTTTTGTAGAAGATCGCGACCAGAACACCCGTAAAGGTTTTCAAGACGGTGTGATCTTCTACTATGACCTACTGCGTGAAATTCAGAAATAAAATCTGAAGTCTCCCTCTTGCATTCCTGGGTATTTCTGTTTAACCCCCCGGGAAACGTCTTGGCATATGCCAAGTCTCAAACAGGGGGACATATGAAGAAACAGATTGCTGCTTTAGCTTTGGTTGTTTCGGTATTCGCCGCCGCAAATGCATTCGCTTATCCGGGTGCTCGGCCTTATTACCGTGGTGGTTATTACACTTATTACTGGTGGGGATGGTGCGCTCCTGAAGTTCAAGAGAGCAACGTCGCTGCTGTCGATCGCGTTGTGAATGAAATCGCTCAGCGCACTGAGTTCGCTGGAGCTGCACAGTTCCGCGATGCTTTGAAGTCCATTCAAGCGATTCAAGCAACCGATGCCAAGATCGCTGCTTACATGAACACTTTGGCAATCGACACTCAGAACCAAGAAGCATTGGTTGAGTTCGCTTACGCGCGTGAAATCAAGGTTGAACAGGTTCAAGCTCTTCAAGCGAGCATGGGTCTTTCGGCTGAACAAGCAAAGATTGTTGCCGGTTCAGTTGCTCAAGCTCTGCGCGGCGGAATGCAAAAGTAAGGAGTCGACATGAAATCGATTCACTTTCTTTTTGCTCTCGCTCTCGTTGCTGTGGGTTCGGTGGACGCAGCCTTCGCTGGGAACCGCTATTGCGGCACTCAGTTAGTCTGTACCGGGCACTATCCTCTCCGAAGCTGCCGTTACGTTTATTCGTGCGGCTATGATGCTTGCTCTGACGAAGTTAAAGCCAGCAACTTAGCTGTGGTGGATCAGGTTCTGGTCGAAATGGCTAAGAGACCTGAGTTCGCCAACGCAGCTCAGTTTCAGGAAAAGATCCGCTCCATTCAAGCTCTGGCTACGAACGAGGAAAAAATCGCTGCGTACATGGGTACGATGGCGATCGATCCGCAAAACAACGAAGACTTGGTGAACTTCATCTACGGACGCGAAGTGAACCAAGCTCAAGTGGATGCTTTGCAAAAGAGCACTGGCCTCAGTGCTGCTCAGGCAGCTGAAGTCGCTGGCAAGTTGGCAGCGGCTCTACGCGGCGGCCAGCAGAAGTAAGATAAGGAAGAGGGAGGGCTGTTATGCTTCCTTTTTTGCAGTTTAAAATTGGAGAACAGTTCTTCCTCTTTCCTACTAACTTTATCCTCGACCTGTTTTGCCTTTCCTTGGCGATCGGGATTCTTCTCTTTGGTTTCAGAAAGCAGAAATACTTTCTCAGAATTCCTGTGCTCGTGATTTCGATCATGGCTTCGGGGATTTGGGGTGGTCGTCTCTTTCACGCGCTTTGGGAAAGACCCGAGCTGCTCAAACATCCCTTAGAAATTTTTACTCGTTTAGACGGCAAAACCTTCTACGGAGCTTTCATCGGTGGGACCTTGGCTTTTTTCTGGGGAGTACGCCTGACCTTTAAGCCGCACGAGCGTCTGAAGGCGTGGAATCTCGGAGCCATCATCGTGGCGATCAGTTACGGAATTCTACGAGTGGGGTGTTTTGCCGGGGGTTGTTGCTGGGGCAAGGTTTGCACGCTGCCTTGGGCGGTGCGCTTTTACAATCCGCAATCGGTTATGCCACTCTTGGGAATCCCGGTTCATCCCGTTCAGCTTTATGATTCATTCCTGGGTTTTTTGACCGCCGGAATTTTGATTTACCTTTATCGAAAGAAGCCAACCCTTCCGCTCTTCGCATGGTTCTGCGTGATGTATGGAGTGGGACGCTTTTTCACGGAGTTCTTCCGCGCCGATGAAATGAGACGCTCGGATGTGCTGCTCCATCTTTCTACGAGTCAGTTGATTTCTGTCGCTATCGTTTCTTCAGCGGGTGCGTACCTCTACTTCAAAGAGAAAAAAATGATCTTCCGCTCGCAGCGTTTGGCAACCGTAGGGGCGCTCTTGGTGACGTTGGGACTTTCGTCCTGCATCTTGCCTTCTGCTCCGAAGGTTTCGGACTACGATTCTTTGGATACTTCAGACGGAACCGCACAGACCTTCGTCACTCATCCCAAGTTCAATCCTTCTCGGTTTCGGCATGAAAGAAAAGGAAAGAACGCTCTGTTCATGGCTTCGGATTCCTGGGTGCAAAAAGGGTACACCGAACAAATCAAGCAGGCTTACAAGACGGACTTGCCTCAGCGCCTAGAAGTTCTTTCTTGGTGGCAATTCTTTCCTGAGCTTTCCGAGATCTATGACGAGATTATCTACATTCCTTACGACAAGGTGGGATTCAACGTTCTCGAACGTTCTATTCTCAAGCTCGAAGCCGCAGGGCAACCTTACGATTTGATTTTGCTGACCCACGGCGCACCCAATTACCTTTCTTCGGGTGAGAACTACTTTCTTTCCTGGGAGGAGTTGGCGACTTGGAAGGGAAAGCTCCGGCATCTGAATCTGGTTTTCATGCAAGCTTGCTACGGTTCTACTTTGGCACCTGATTGGCTGGCCGCTGGAGCAAAGCATGTCATCAGCTATACCGGGTTGAATCGAAACTTCTTTTACTTTGGCAACTTCATCAACTGGTACAAGACGATGGATGTGTTTCCCGCCTATTTGAAGGCGCGTCAGACCATGCCATTCTTTTTAAGCAATTCTATCCTCTATACAAAGATCCTAGGGGCCCTCAGAACGAACGTGGGCGAGTACCTGAACGTTGCTGGCAAACCTCAAATTGATTCTGCTGAGGTGCAATAGTAGAACTAAGGCGTCATGGCCAAATCTGAGCAGGACTCCACTCACGTCGTGATTGTCGGGGGCGGCTTTGCGGGGCTGAATGCCGCCAAGGTCTTGGGAAAGAATTCCTCTCTCCGGATCACCCTGGTCGATCGTCGCAATCATCACCTTTTTCAACCTCTCCTGTACCAAGTGGCTACGGCGGGATTGTCTCCTGCTGAAATCGCTTCACCCATCCGATCTGTTCTAGCGGGATATAAAAATACCGAAGTGTTTATGGGAGAAGTGACTGGCGTCGATCTCAAAAGTAGGAAAGTGGTGATTGAGGGCTCGCCTCCTCTTTCTTACGATTATTTGGTTTTGGCTTGTGGAGCGAACCACAGTTATTTCGGTCACGAGGATTGGGAAAACTTTGCTCCGGGTTTGAAAACTTTAGAGCAAGCCACCGAAATTCGACGTCGAGTGTTGTTGGCCTTTGAGCAGGCTGAAAAAGAGAGCAACCCTGAAAAGAAGAAGGAGCTTCTGACTTTCATTGTGGTGGGCGCTGGTCCTACCGGAGTGGAGCTAGCTGGAGCCATCAGTGAAATCAGCCGCTATTCTTTGGAGCGAGATTTTCGCAATATTGATCCCTCTCGCACTCGAGTGATTCTCATTGAGGCCGGGCCCAGAATTCTGGCCAGTTTTTCTCCCGAACTCTCCAAGCGTGCCGCGCGCGATCTCGAAAAACTAGGTGTTCAGATCTGGACTTCCTCTCGTGTCACCCATGTCGGGTCCGACGGAGTACAGCTGGGCAACGAGGGTCTTCGGGCTGCAACAGTAGTGTGGGCAGCCGGTGTGCAGCCGTCTACTCTGGGAAAAAGTTTGGGCGTGCCTTTGGATCGAGTGGGTCGCGTCATTGTTCAGAAGGACTTGAGTATTGCGGGACATCCCGAAGTTTTTGTTTTGGGAGACCAGGCCTGCTTTGAGTCAGAAGAAAAAGCGCTTCCGGGTCTTGCGCCGGTGGCAATTCAACAAGGGCGTCACGCGGCATTGAATATTGTAAAAACTGTGGTTGGCAAACCTAGGGACGATTTCAAGTATCTCGACAAGGGCCAGCTCGCGACGATTGGTCGAAAACTTGCGGTTCTTCAATTTGGTAAATTCCAAATGGGAGGTTTTCTAGCTTGGCTCACCTGGCTCTTTGTTCACATCTTCTATCTCATTGGATTTAAGAACCGAGTTTTTGTCTTCTTGCAATGGACGTGGTCCTATTTCACTTTTCGCCGAGGCGCTCGCCTCATTATGGATAAAGACTGGCGACACAAAGACTAGATGCAGCATTTGCGATTCTTGTGAAATGAAACAAAGCTGTATAGAACTGTTTCAAGAAGGAAATCTCATGAAAATTCGTAAAAATGTCAGCGCGTTTGTCTTCACTCTCGCCGTTTTCTTGGCTGCTCCTACCGCAATGGCCGATCAAGTTTATGTCGAGTCGGCCACTGGAAGTGACGTGAATGCTTCGGAATTGAAGACGACTGTCGAGTTGATCCGAACTTCTGTTCCTGAAGTGGGTTCGCATGGATTGGTAGAAAGTGCTGGTAGCGCTGATTATAGTTTGCGACCCAAATTGATTCGGCTGGGAGAATCTTTTGTTTTGAGTTTGGCAAAAGTGAAAGATGGAAAAGTCGTTTTTTCTAGTCAGCTCAAAGCCGCGAAAATTGAAGAGCTCGATAAAGTCGCTCAACGTCTCACGCGTTCAGTGATTTCTGAAATTCGCGCCACCAATGACAGCCGAGTGGGAGAAGTCACAGATCATGAATCGCGGGACGGCACTCAGCGCAAGGCGACTCGAAAGGTAACTTACGTCGGATTTGGGGGCAGCGTCCTTTCCAGCTTGAACACCTCTGGTGTGGCTTACAGCTTGGCAGGCGCTTACGGCTGGGACGTCAACCAGATGCTGATTTCTCTTTTACTTCAGGTCAACTTTAAAGATACCGCGCAATTCTTAGGAGCCGGTCTCGAGGCTCAGTATTTCTTGAGCATGGATGGTGTGGCGCCTTACGTTTCAGGATTCTTTGGCGCCGGGGGGGCGAAAGTCCACGACACGATTTTGTCTGGAGAAATGGTCGGCGGCTTTATGGCAGGAGTTGGCGGAGGGGTGACGGTGCTCAGAACATCCAATGTGAACTTAGATTTGGGTTTTCGCGCCAACTTCTTACTTCGAAACAACGCCTTTGGTTTGCCGCAAGCCTACTCCCTTCGAGTCGGCGTAGTATTCTAATCAGGCCGCTGGTTTAGCCTTCGAGTAGAGCGAGAACGAGATTTTTTGAACGGCCGCAAAGGCTTCGCTTGAAATCATTCGCTGATCTACGGCGTACATCCATCGTTGACGGGCTCGGTCGACGGCTACGCGTTCATCCCAAGGGCCTGATTTAAAACTCCCCCGAACATCGTCAGCAATTCTATTTTGTAACCATCGAATATTTTTTAATTCACTGTTGTAGGCGCGAACCTCTTGCTCAGAAAGGCCGAGAGAGTTTGCCTCTTCCCAGTTTTCGATCGCTGCAAAGGCGATGCTTTTTTCTCGGTCTAGCATTTCAAGACCCGATTGAATCATCTGAGAGCCCAGGCGATCCGTGAAGAGATGCTTCAAGAGTCCTCCACCGATCGTGTCCCCTGCTAAGACGATCGTCGACCCGGCCAGGGTCATTGCAGCGCCGAAAATCACTTGTGCTAGGGAGACCGAGGGAGAAAGCTCAAAATCTCTCGAAGATCTTGCAGCGTGAGAATCGATTGGGACTAGTGTCAGGATGGCTGTGGTAATCATCGCGACTTTTACAGGCTGGACATGCTGGGCATTCATAAGAAGACCTCCGCTGAAGAGAGGTTCTATCGCCGTGCCGAGTGCGCGTCAATTTACCGAAATCGTTGAATTCAGGAATCGTTCAAAATTTACACTGGTTATATGTAAAAATAATTTTTCAAAGAGGTCGTTTTGGAGGGTTTTTAAAGTGACCCCATTTATCTCTACTGGATTATAAGCGTTTTAGATATTGAGACCCAGTCTCACTTTGTTGTTGCGAGGCCGTGGGAGCTTTGATACCGGTGGGGTATTCAAGTCAGGGCAGAGGAGATCTACTGTGAAATTAGCAGCGTTGTTTGTCTTTTTTCTGGTTCCAAGTGCGTTCGCAGCCGTCCCATCCGAAGAAATTGTGGTTCAAAAATCTCAGGCCGAAGCCGAGGAAACGGTTTCTCAACCGTCTGAAAATGCACGGCTTTTCCTGGATTATAAGTCCGACCTTATGGCTCCCATCGCCGGGGGAACCGATGAAAAAAGAACGGGTCTGCTGGGGAATTTGAACTTCGGTACCGAAGTCAGCTTGGAAAAATTCATTGCCTGGAAGAATGCTCGAATCTGGGTTCAAGGTCTCGTTGCCCACGGTGGTGATCAAAGTTTAGGGATTGGCGATACCCAGGGCGCCAGCAATATTCAGAGTCCTTCTTTCGTGAAGCTCTATCAGGCCTGGTTCGAACAGAACCTTTGGGACGGGCGCATTTCCCTTTTGGCTGGCGTACATGATCTCAATTCTGAATTTTATGTGACGGATTCCTCGACTCTCTTTCTCAATTCCTCTTTTGGTGTTGGACCGGAGTTTGGAAAGAGTGGGGCAAACGGACCTTCTATTTTCCCTATGCCAGGAATGACCGTTCGAGCTTTGGTGAAGGCCACGGATACTCTGAGTGTCCGATTGGGTATCTATGACGGTATTCCGAGTGACCCCAAGAATCCTGCGGTGACTCGGTTTGGATACAGCGCGGGACACGGTGTTCTGGGAGTGATGGAAGTCAATCTTGCCGCTGAAACATTTAGTCGTCCTTCCAAGATTGGCTTAGGACTTTGGACCTACACGAACAAGTCGAATCATCTTTTTCTGACCGACGCTCAAGGGGAGCCGTTAAAGATTTTGAACCAAGGTTTTTACGCCCTGATGGATCAAAAGATTACTTCTCGTCTTTCCGGTTTTATTCGCGGAGGGGCTTCAACCTCGGACGCCAACATGATTTCTCAGTCCCTGCATTTGGGAATGAACTACTCGAGCCCTTTCGGGCGTGAAACGGATCAGGCTGGAGTCGGTTTTGCTCTTGCCTCGGGCCGCAGTCCGGCGCGCTTTGCTCCCGAATTCAATGGTCCTATTCCTTATTCTCATGAAAAAACCTTCGAGCTTACTTATCGCGCTCAGATCATTAAGAAGGTTTTTTTGCAGCCCGATTTACAGTGGATTCTCAGCCCGGGTCTTGAAGACAATGCGACATCCGTTCTGGTCGGTGCGGTCCGAGCTCAGATTTTACTCTAATTTTTGTTCTTATATTGGCAGGTTGCGTAGATTACGTGCCGATGATTCTTGAGGTGGAAGTTCATTCCTGCGGCAAGTTCTTCTTGGCGTTTTTCGATTAGGTCGTCTTGATACTCGAAGATTTTGTGACAGTCCATGCACACGATGTGGTCATGGTGTTCGTCTTCGGTAAGTTCGTAGTAAACCTGGCCGTCGGAGTCGGTGGGCCCCTCTTGAAGTACACCGCTTTCGACCAGTACGGGGAGGTTTCTATAAAGAGTAGCCTTTCCCACATCTGGGTATCTACGGTGTAAGTGTTCGAGCAGATCGGGCGCTCGAAAATGTCGGGCCTCGTAAACAATCGTCTCTAGAATCTTGTTTCGAACTTCGCTCCGATTCAGATTCTTCTGGGCTACAAACTGGTCCAAATTTTCGGTGATTTTCTGAAGGAGTTCGCGCGCGTCTTTTTTATTCGACTTGGCTTTGTCGACTTCCGGGGCAGGTCTTCCGCACGGGAGCAATTGGCGTTGAGTCACCCAGCGACTATGCCATAGATTTCCGCTAAAAACCGCCTAAACTTCTGGGTTACAGTGGGCGGCTAGGCGGTCCAGCTGGGCCTTTTCACCCACTAACCAAAGTGTGTCTCCAACGAGAAGCTGAAGGTCTGAGTCGGGGTTCGTACTTCTTTTTCCCTGTCGTTCCAGGCCGACCACCATGGAGTGAAACCTTTCTCGGATTCCGGATTGGCGAATGGTTTTTCCGGCGAAAACTTCGTTTTCCAATTTGATGTGACGAAGTTCGTAACTCGTCGGGGCTTTTGCAGGGTCCAAGTGACCGGATGGGACTTCGAGTTCTTTTTTGATGTTGTCGACTTGTTCGTCGTTGCCGAGAACAATCAGTTCATCGTTTGGGAGAATGAGTTCTGCCGGCTTAGGCGGAACAATCGTATGAAGTCCGCGCTGAATGGCGACGACGTTTACCCCAAAGCGATTTCGAAGCTCCGCTTCTTCTAGGCGCTTTCCAATTAGGTTAGCGTTGGGATGCACCTGAATAGTGACTAAGTGGCCGTCCCAAGGTGCAAGGTGGTTGAGCGAAGCTGCTTTGGTTTTTTCCTCATGACCTTTTTGAAAGTTGGAGAGAAAAGTTCGTTCAAACCAGTGATAAGACGCCTCGAGTTTTCGATAAAAAAGACCAAAGAAAATAATCAGAGCAACCCCAGTAATGAGGATGACGTATTTCCCAGGAAAGAATTCGGAACTAAGAGCGCCAATCCAAATCAGCGTCAGACTTCTGAACACCAGAAGCGATGTCGCCGAGAGCATGGCCCAAATAAAGGGAAGCGAGATGATGAGGGCTGAGAAAAAGGCTAGGAGCGAAAGCTTGATCCCAGTAAATATTTCTTTGCTACCCAAGTAGGGTCGGAGCCATTCTGAGTTGAGTACAAAGATCACCGATACAATCAAACCGTTGATCAACCAACGAAGGATCGGTCCCTTCAAACTGTCTTGATGAGACCCCTGCGTGCGTTTCGATTCGCTCCAAGCAGCGTAGCGGTTGAGGGCCGAGCGAATGCGAGAGGGAAGAGCATTCTCAACCATTGCGGCCACGTTTCCAGAAGCCCGAATGAGATAGGGCGTGGTGAAAGTGGTGACCAGTGAAACGGCTACAGCAATAGGGTAAACAAAGTCACTCGTCGCATGAAGGGAAAGACCCAGGCTGGCGATAATGAAAGAAAACTCGCCGATCTGAGCCAAGCCGAAACCGACTTGAACGGAGTTTCTAAAGGTCTGCCCAGAAAGTAAGGCGCCTGTAGAGGTGCTGATGATTTTCCCAACGATGGTGACCGCGCTTAAGATCAGCACCTCTTTCCAGTGTCGAAGCAGTACTTGGGGATTGATTAACATTCCGATTGAGACGAAGAAAACTGCCGCAAAGAGATCGCGCAGCGGTTCCATTCGTTCTTCGATTCTTTTCAGTACGGGGCTCTCTGCCAGAATCGATCCCATGATGAACGCGCCCAGCGCTGCAGAATAGTGGAATTGAACGGCAAAAACGACCAAAGCCAAACACAAGCTGAGCGAGAGAATGGTGAGCATCTCGTCGTTCCCGACTTTGCCCACGTAGCGCATGAAGCGGGGAATAACGAAGTAACCCGCCAGGAACCACCCTCCTACCACCAGAACTAACTTCAATGCGGCCGCCAGCAACGCTAAACCTGACACTGTGTGACTTGTAGCGATCGTTGAAAGTGCGACGATCAATAAGATTGCAATCAAATCTTCGACAATCAGAACGCCGAAGATGAGTTCGGCAAAGCGATGGGTGCGAAGCTTGAGGTCGGAGAGGGCTTTGATAATAATGGTGGTCGATGAAATCGAAAGAATGGCGCCCAGAAAAATGCTGTCCATTGGCGTCCATCCGAAGAGTTGGCCGACAAAGTAACCGACGGGTAAGAAAAACAGCACCTCGGTCCCGGCCGTGATACTGGCAGGAAAGCCCACCTGCGCCAGTTTTCTGAAACTAAATTCCAAACCGAGTGTGAACATCAGAAAGATCACGCCGAGTTCTGCCCAGGTCTGAATGCTGGGAACATCGGTGACCAACTGGAATGGGGGAGTGTACGGTCCTACAAAAACACCGGCCAGAATGTACCCAAGGACAACGGGCTGCCGAATGCGTTGGAAGATGAGGCTCATGATGCCCGCAACGCCGAGGATGACTGCTAAGTCGCGAATGAGCGGAGCAAGATGCATGGCTTCATTATAGCCGGAAACGCCGCCAATGTCGCTATGCGCCTATGAAATGACTAGGCAGGAGTTGCTGAGGTTTCTTGAACCGCTGCCTCAGCGGGAGCCGCTTCCTTCGGCGGTTGGCCAGCCAAGTAAGGACGGTAGTAATTTTCCATGAACTCTTCCTTACAGTCTCGATACCAGGTGATGCCCCCCATGGCAGCAAGTCCCTTGATCCACGTCCATGGCAAATCTGCTTGGTAAGGAAGAAATCCGCAGCGAGCACTATTCGGATAGAGGTGATGGTTGTTGTGCCATTCCCCCGCTACATAGCCCGGCCACACTTGATTGACCGACATATCCTTGCGGTTGAAGTCGATACCGTCACGTCGTCGATCTTTTCCGCGGCCGTGGCCGTCGAAATTAAACGTGCGAACGCCGAAAGCCCAGATTCCCGTCCAAGCAAAAATCGTGACGACCAACGGAGTTCCGCCGATGGCGTAGAACACAGCAGCCCAGAACGCCCAGTTCACCGCATAGTGTGCCACTGAAGAGTATGGATTGCTGAGCGTGCCCCACTTCAAATATTCCTGATAAGTGTTCAAGCGCACATGGGTGTGCTTCATGAGCTGACAAAGGTTTGCGTAGTCGCGCTCAGAGAGGTCCTTGCGAATATTCTGGTGAGTCGCATCGGCGAGGAAGCAGTAGAGCCATCCGCCGTGCACATTATAAGGATCGCCGGCTTCTTCAGAAATCTGATGATGGACGTGGTGAGAGATGATGTAGACCTCTTCTGGAATCACGCGAATCACAGCGTTGCGACAGAGTTCGCTCACCCAGCGGCTGCTGAAGCGAAAAGTTCGGTGAGTTCCAAAACGATGAAGCCAGAAAGTTCCATGACTTCCTAAAATCACCATTCCGTAAATGAAGCCGACAATGAAAAGCGGCCAGGTGAAATATTCAAACCAGAAAAGGAGAAACGGGTACCAAAAAAAGAGGGCCACCGTCCAACTGAAGAAGGGGAGCCAATTTTTCTTAGACTGAAAAATATTGAGGCGGCTGAAGAACTCTTTGAAGATTTCGCGATGGGTAGGACGATAAAACTTCCCATCCTTTGCGAATCCGTAATGAGGCGGATCGAGCACTTGCTCTAAAAAAGTCATGAGCCCCCCGCTGAGATTCCCTCTCAACGTGAGAAGGAACTAAGCGCCTTTCTGCCTCATCATCGCGGAAGGGTTCCGATTTTTCCAGCGGGATCGTCCGTGCCGATGTTTTTTTGCGGGAGGTGTCAAAGGGGCCGTCTCAGGGGCCTGTCCTCGCACCTGGGGCAGCGTAGAACCTGTCTTCTTTAGAAGTGTATTGATGTCTTTCCATTGCAAACGATCTTCAGGGGTTAAGAGAGAAAGCGCCTGTCCGGTTGCGCCAGCGCGTCCCGTCCGGCCGATCCGATGAATATAGTCTTCGGGTGCCTGCGGAAGGTCGTAATTGATCACATGTGAAATGTCGACCACATCGATACCGCGCGCCGCGATATCCGTTGCCACCAAGATTCTGACCGTGCCTTGCTTAAAGGCAGCTAGCGCGGAGTTTCGCTGGGACTGAGAGCGGCCCCCGTGAAGGCGCGCCACTTCGAGCCCATAAGAATTCAAATACTTCGCAAGTCGATCGGTGCGCGACTTGGTTCGGGTGAAGATGAGAACGGAACCTTTTCTGAGATTCAGTTCATCTAATAGAGTGTCGTTCTTCTTATTGTTGATCGTGGAAATCGCCGTCTGCTCCACGCTGCCCGCCGCACGCGAAACGGCGCCCACAGAGATACGTTGAGGATTTCGTAAATATTTCTTTGAAAGTTCGTCAAGGGCGCTTTCCCAAGTTGCTGAAAAGAGCAAAGTCTGCCGCTGCTTGGGAAGAACTTTTAAAATCTGATTGAGTTGGGGCGCAAAGCCCATGTCGAGCATGCGATCGGCTTCATCTAAGACCAGAACGCTCACGCGGTTGAGGTTCACCGTTCGGCGTTGCAAGTGATCGACCAGGCGACCCGGAGTTGCAATGATGAATCGAGGATTTTTGTTGAGCCATTTGCATTGGACGGAGAACGATGCTCCCCCAATGATGGTCACTGAGCGAAGGTCAGGACGAAAACGAGTGATGTCTTTCCAAACTGTTTCGATTTGAAGGGCCAGCTCGCGCGTGGGAGCCAGCACCAGGGCTGTTGCGTCGGGGTTTCGAATCAAGAAGTCTGCCGTAGGCAGGGAGAAAGCAGCGGTCTTGCCGGTGCCTGTCTGTGCTGTAGCAATTAAATCTGCTCCGGTGAGGGCCAAGGGAATGGCCTTTTCTTGTACCGGAGTGGGAGTTTCAAATTTCATGGCGTGAAGTGCTCGCTCGAGCGCATTCGCCAAACGGAGTTCTGAGAAATTGTTCATGAAGATAAAAAAAGGGGGACTTACCTGGAGGTAAGTCCCCCTCATTCCTAATTTAGAATGGAATTCGAATTAGTAACGACGTCCACCGCCGCCGCCGCCGAAGCCGCCGCGACCGCCACGTCCGCCACCACCACCGCCGCCGCCGAAGCCACCGCGTCCGCCGCCACCGCCGCCGCCTTCACGCGGGACCATGGGACGAGCTTCGTTGACCGTCATCGGACGACCGTCGTAGTCTGCGCCATTAAATTTGCTGATTGCATCTTGCGCTTCAGCGTCCGAAGACATTTCGACAAAGCCGAAACCCTTGCTGCGACCAGTGTCACGATCCGTGATGATCTTTGCAGATTCCACGGTTCCGCACTGAGAGAAAGTTTCCGTTAAACTTTGATCGGTAGCTGCGAACGGAAGATTGCCAACATACAGTTTCTTACCCATAAATAACCTCCTTAAGGCTAGGGGCCGCTAAAGAGGCTAGGGCACTATGCCCGCAATCTCAAAACGCGACACGAAACAAACGCGGCTGAACATAGCACAGGTCTTAAATCTACGCTAATTGAATAAGAAGCAGAAAAACCTCAATAAGTTCTCCGGTTTATCCTTCCTTTATAACGCATAGCAAATTGCATCTTTTCAGAACCTCACTACACTAGGCCTGTTCATTGACAACCACACATATGTTCAAGGGGGAACATCATGACGAAGACCAAGCATGGTTTTATAGGGGTAGTTGCCTTATTCGTTCTATCGCAGTCCGCGTTTGCATTGCCTTTGCCGAGAAAAGACGGCTCTAACGTTCGCATTCCCATCTCATTTGGCCAGGCCTACGATTTCGAAGGAATCGTAGCGCTTTCGAATTGTTCGGGAAGCTTGTTTCGTTTTGAAACGAGTGTCGACACGGATAAGGCGATGATTTTGACCAATGGCCACTGTGTTCATACCGACATGATTGAGCCGGGAAAATTCGTTTCAAACGAGCCCAGCACTAGAAAGTTTGATCTATTAGAAAGAAGCGGCAACGAAATCGGCACCGTTCGCGCAACGAAGCTCGTCTATGCCACGATGACTAAGACGGATATCGGCATTTACGAACTGAGCGAAACTTACGCTGAGATTCTGAAGAAGCACAATATTCGCCCGCTCACACTTTCGTCCCAGAAAACCACGGTTGCTCAAGACATTGAAGTCGTCTCGGGATACTGGACCCGCGGTTACACCTGCAGCGTCGAAGCGTTTGTTCCGAAGCTCTTAGAAGATGACTATGTGTGGGAAGATTCACTCCGCTATTCTCGTCCGGGCTGTGAAACCATCGGTGGAACGTCGGGATCGCCCATCGTTGCAAAAGGCACTAAGACCATCATCGGTGTGAATAACACTGGAAATGAAGATGGCGAAAAATGCACGATGAACAATCCTTGCGAAGTCGATACAGCAGGCGCTGTTTCGTTTGAGCAAGGTCTTTCGTACGGACAGCAGACTTATTGGATTTACAGCTGCGTAAATTCGAAGCGTGAAATTGATCTCACTGTATCGGGCTGTCAGCTTCCGCATTAATCTGCCTCGATAGTTTTTTTAAATTGCCTCTCCTGTGTCAAAACCTAGGCAGGGGAGGCAATTTTTCTATTGATTCCACATCACTTAGATCAGCCATTTATACATATTGTTAGTATGTAAATAAAACCAAATAATCGATTTATATCTCCTAGATCTCCCTTCGCTATTCTCTAACTGCCAACAGTTTTTTCATCAGCGAAGGTGGTTACAGTTCGGCTCTATTGCTTTGCAACATTAGGTGCGACACCCACGAGCGCGAACTGGAAAATCACGATCATCAAGCCCTAGTTGAGTAGGGCACGGAGAGACCCGAGCGACAAGTCCAACCTGTCGTTCGGGTCTTCACAATGGGGATTATTTGCCAATCACTTTTCTCACCAGTTTGTAACCAGTTCCGTGAACGGCTTGGATCTTGTAATCACTGAGAGCAATTTTTTTTCTAAGATTGCTTATGTGCATGTCTACGGTTCGGTCAAACACGTCCGTTGCATTTCCCCAAATCGCCGAAAGAAGCTGTTCTCTTGAAAAAACGACTTCCTCATATCGAAGGAAATGGAAAAGAATCTTGAATTCTAATGGTGTGAGGTCTAGGCGCGATTCTTTTCCTTCTTTCACGAGAGCCGCCCTCTGCAAAGAGACGCTGAGACGAAGGTCTCCTTTCTGCAAGGTCAATTCTCTCTCGTTCTGGTCTAAAATAAGTTTCAGGCGCGCTTCGATGCGCGCTCGGAGACGGGCGAATTCTACGGGTTTGACGATGAAATCGGTCGCTCCGAGTGAAAATCCCATCACCTCACTGGAAATGTCTGAACGCGATGTGGCAAACATGACGGGGATGTCGCGCGTATGGTCCTGGGTTCGGAGCTTTGCGTAATAAGTAAAGCCGTCTCCGTCGGGAAGGTTGACGTCTAATAGGATGAGGTCAAAGGTTCCTGCACTCAGCTCCTTGTCCGCTTCGGCGAGGGTGAGTGCTTGGAAAAGGGTGTGCTGTTTTCCCAAGGTTTCACGAACAATCAGTTGATGATCTACAGCATCATCAACGACTAGAATTTTGGCCTGCAGGCTTTGCACGGAGTCCTTTCAACGTTCAGAAAATACGGAGGCTTCAGAGTCGATTATGAAGATGGAAATATATTACATCAAGAATAAAACCCGTAAGACAGCTTCTTCTCATTTAATTGTAATTACAAAGACTTCTTAGTGACTGAGGTACTGCGTTATTTCGGGGTATTGATTCAGCGGCGAAGGCTTTTTTCCAGCCAACCCTTCGTTACGATCGCAGTTTCTTCGCTCGAGAAATAGTTGAGGAGTGGGCGAACTCCGTACTCCACTTCAATTCCATGGGATTGAATGAGTTCACGCAGTTCCGGATAGGGCTCAAAAACTTTGTCGGGGTTACAAGCTGCGATCCGAAGTTTCTTCCATTTGAAGTTCCCGGCCTTCGAGCTCTCCTTCATCCTTTGAAAAATTTTGGGGAGGATAGTCGAGATTTCGTAGAGGGGCTTGTCTTCAGGAAAAGCTTCTACCCGATGGAACCGGGCTTCTAAATCCCGGCGCTGAATTTTTAGGCTATTGATATAGTCCTGGTAGCGATTCTGATGGCGCTCAAACGAATTTCTGCCGCTGGTTTCGAGATCCCGAATCTCCTGATCCATGCGTTCGAGTTCCGTAGAGAAATACTGATGCGCCTTCGAAAGCAGTTCTGATCTTTGTGGAGGTTCGAGCTGGCGATAGTACCCGAGGCTAATCACCTTCCCGCCATCTTTGATGGCGAGGGAGTGAGCGATGACGACAACCTCGTCAGCCCCCTGTTGAATACATTCCAGCCAGTTCGCCGGAGTGGCTTCATTATAAACTCGGTACTGAGAGCCCTTGTTGGCAAAAACTTCGTTCACCCACTGTGTATAAAAGTGGGCCTGCCTCTCGAAGTTCAGAACACAAACAAAGAGGAAAAAATTCCTGACCTTCACTTATTGAGCGACCGGTACGCCCAAGCGGACTGCTAAGAGTTGAACGTACTCTTCACTAGCAGCCGGAAATTTCGTGCGAATGCCTGCACCTAGGGTTTGCGAGTTGTCGGAAGGTTCTACTACTAAGAGATTTCCTCGAATCGATTCAATGAAAGTTTGGTCTTGCGCAATCAGCGCAGCGGCCGTTGCTCCATCGTAACCGTTTTCGGCCAAGTACTCCGGGGTGAGGCCTGGGATGTTTCGGGGAGTTTCTTCTTTCGCCAATGCGCAGGTTCCGCCACCGGTCCAGAAGCAGCTCACGGTGGCTAGGAATCCCGCAGTCATGACAGCTGCGGAAGACCAGAATCCTAATCGACCTCCTGGAGTGTGATCGTCTGAAAACCAAACTGTGCCCACGGCTCCAGCTGCAAAGCTCAAGAAAGCCATCGCTTCACTTCGGCGAGGCATTGCAGTGGTTAGAGTGATTGCAATTAACAAAGTGCTGATAAACTTCTTCATACTTCTCCCTAAAAATTATTGAACGACCGGAACTCCGAGTCGGGTTGCGAGCAGGGCTACATAGTCCTTCGAGACCTCGGGCAACCTTTGTTGTACGGCTTCGTACAAAGTCGTTGAGTTGTCGTCTTTCGTAACGGCAAGGCTTTCGTGTTTCAAAACTTCCATCAGCTGATGGTCTTGTTGGAGGAGTGCTGGGACATCTTTGGCTTCGTAACCATTTTCAGTCAGGTACTTTTCAGTAAGTGCTGGAAGTGTTTTCTGGCCTTCGGCATCCAGGGCACAAACTGGAAGTCCAGCCGCCAAGCAGCTAATCCCCACAACAAATCCACCAGCCATAAGCAAGTAGGCACCCACTAAAAAGGGGTTGTAATAGGGAATGTTGGCATTCTGGGCGTCATCAATTTCAATGAGGCCTACCCAAAATGCGACTGCGCCGAGAGCTTCAGCTCGTCGAGGTGTTGCGACCTGAACACTGGCGGCCAGGGTCATTCCAATTAAAAGAACCGTGAAAAACTTCTTCATTTATAGTCCCCTCCTAGTGAATTGCTGAATTCGGGCTCCCATTAAGGGTTTTAGCCAAAGGAGTCAAGATTTGAATGTACTCTTCGCGCGTAAATCGTACCTCCGTGGATGCAAAAAATGGGTAGAATACTACTCAAAACTGGCGTTGAATGAGGACTAGCTTGGACTGCGTTTGAATCGAAAAAATTCCATGTCTCATTCGATTGAAAAACTGCACGGCATTCATTGGGACGCCATCGTGATTGGAAGTGGCGTTGGGGGTGCGACTGCTGCTTATTCATTGGCGCAAAAGGGTAAGAAGGTTCTCGTTTTGGAGCGCGGACCCCGGGTGGAGTCTGCCCCGGCCGATACTCGATTGGGTCTCTGGCAGCAACGGATTTTCGATACAGCGAAAAAACGATCCTTCCTCCCCTTCTTAGGGGAAGGGGTCGGCGGTTCGAGTCGGTTTTTTGGGATGGTGATGGAGCGCCCCCACATCAGCGATTTTTCCAATCGGGGTGGGGCTTGGCCCGAGTCTCTGGAAAGTTGGATACCTTACTTCAGTCCAGTGGAAATGCTTTTTCAGTGTCAGCCCGCACCTATTCCGGAAGAGTTTTCTGGTTTGGTTCAACACCTTTCGGGTCAGATGGTAAATGTTCGGCGCCTTCATTTATCTCGAACGAATCTGAAATCCTGTGAATTCTGTCAGGGTCGCTACTGTGGAAAGCGCTGCAAGGTCGACGCTTGGACTGGACCGCTCAAGAAGGCTTTGGAATTTCCCACCTGTTCGTTGGTGAACGATGTTTTGGTACTGAGAGTTTTGATTCAAGGGGAGCGAGCGACTGCGGTAGAGGTGGAGGCAGGGCAGCTTTTCGGAAGGCCTCGGTTTGTGATTCAGGCCAATCAAGTCTTTGTCGCCGGTGGAGCTCTTCGAACTCCGTTTATTCTAAAAAACTCGGGAGTGGGCACGCGTGGAACGGCACTGGGCCGCTATCTCATGAGGCACTTGATTGATTTGTATTCTCTTCGATTGAAGGAGTTTTCGAGTTTCGATTCGGCGAAGCAAGAAAGCTTGAAAGCTAACAAGTGCCTAGGATGGTCTGATTTTTACCTGCGCGACAATAAAAAGCTAGGTGTGGTTCAGTCTTTTGGTTCTTTTCCTCACCCCAGTATCGTCTTGGAAGAACTCTACGATGAGATTCCCTTCTTGAAAAAGATTCCAGGTTTTTCTGTGCTTTTCCCTAAAATTACCGACAGACTTTTTTCGACACCATTGCTTGCCTCCATCGTGGAAGACGAAGCGCGCTCTGAAAATTTCATCGATTTAAATTCAGATCAGGCAGATCCACCCGATCGGGAGATTCGAATCACCTATTAGGTTTCAGAAGGAGATCGAGAGAAGATTCGAGTGATGCGAGAGTTGGTGCGAACGTATCTGGGGCCTTATTACCGCCAAACCTTTAAGCAGGCCGAAAACAATCATCGCCTAGCTCATGCCTGTGGTACGGCACGAATGGGTAAGGCGATTGAAAACAGCGTCGTCGATTTTTCCGGGAGAGTTCACGAGGTGGAAAACCTCTATGTCGTGGACGCTTCAGTATTCCCAAGCAGTTTAGGAACCAATCCTTCTCTCATGATCGCAGCTCATGCTTTGAGAACGGTAGAAAGGGCCCTGGGTCATGTCTAAGTCGTATCATCTGGTTCTCGGAGGGTCGCAGGGATTGGGAGCGGAGTTGGTTCAGCAACTTTTGAAAAAGGGCCAGCCTGTTATTAGTGTGGCGAGAAGTTCGGATGGAACGTCGGCGGGCAGTGGGTTTATAGCAATCGCTTGCGATCTATCCCGGCAATCCGATCGAGAGGATTTGATTGCTCAGCTTCAAAAACTTCCCGGAGAAATCGATACGGTCTATTTTTGTGCGGCTCAGATGGCTTATGGGGATTATGCGGAAACCTCTTTAGAAGAGGGGTCCCGGTTGTTAAATCTGAATGTACTGGGAGTGCATCATTTAATGCAGGCCGCTTTGTCATCGTTGAAAGTGAAGCGAGTTTACCTGATCTCTTCTGAAGCCGCTTTTTTTCCGTTGGCATCCATGAGTCTTTACTCTGCAAGTAAAGCGTTCCTGCATCAGTTCGGGTTATCTCTCTATTGGAATGCTTTGGCTCGAGGGGTACTCGTGCAAACCTACGTCGCTCCTCCCATGAAAACTCAATTCGATCAGAAGTATGCTTCGAAGATGAAGCGGCGGTTTCATCGGTTCGAACCGAGTACGGTGGCCTCGCATTTATTGTCAGCCCGAGACAATCACTCGCCTGAGATTTTCTTTCAAAGTAAAGCGGGTTGGATTCGCAAGTTGATGAGTCTGTTTCCGCGGAAGCTTCTCGTAAAGATTTTCAGTCAGGTCTGAGCTGCCATTCCCAGTACGACTTCTAATGGAGCGTCTTCTTGGAAGGACGGAACTTTCGACGGGAAGGCGCAAGAGCGGCCAGTGCTTCTAGTCCAAACTAGGTACTGCGGCACAAAAAAGTCGGTGTCGTCCAACGTTGACGCTTTGACTGTGAGGATTCCAGGGACGTCGAGGATTTGTGCAAAAACATGACTGCCGCAGGTGGGGCAAAAATTTCGCCGCACTTTTGAACCGTCATCGGAATTTGTTTCATAAGAAGAGAGCGTTCCAGAGAACTCAAACGCATCGGTATGCAGCACCAGTAAGCCGGTAGCACCTCCCGATTTTTGGCACTGCCGGCAATAACAAACTCCCTGAGAAATCGGGGAGACTGAAATCTTGTATTTCACGTTTTCGCAAAGACATCTTCCAGTAATCGGCATCAGAGTGTGCCCTCCATTTTTTTATGCAGTTTTTCCACTTGGAGGAGCCCCTCGAGATAGGATTCCACCGAAAATGTGGTGATTCGATCGCTGAAGCTTTTGATCTTCGCGTAGAGATCGAGAATTTCTTGATTTAACTTCTTTTTTGCAATCTGAAGGTCCTCGGCGTTCGCTAGCGGGGGTAGCTCTCCGGTAATATCGCCTTCAGTAACTTCTCTCTTGTGAGTTGCGAGTACATTGAAGATTCGGCCCATGCGCTGACCCAATAGAAAAACTTCGCGCATGGTGCCGAACTCAGAGTATTCAATTGTTTCCGTCGCAGTCAAATCCATCATTGCGGCTAGAACCATTCCCATATTGTGGTGAGCGTAGGCGCAGTTTTCAGCCGAGTTGTGGAGATACGGATGGCTTGTCAGAAGAGAGCTATATTGATTGGCCGAATAGAACTGTGACAGATCAAAGTTGAGTATCTCTTTGAATGGGAGATAGTTCGGCAGCCGGTTCAAGGTGTTTTCCATTTCCTCGAATAGAGACTCCGCAAAGGTGATCACTTGATGATGCTGTGGATTTAAATATCGGGTCGTCGTTCGCCCACCGAAGTTCAATTGGTAGAGAGATTCGAGTAGTTGAGGATTCTTTTTATCTGGACGGTCGGCAAAGTCGTCGTAAAGCGTGATCAGCGTTCCCAAGCAAAGCTTGGCATGCAAGATTTCATGAAAGATCGGATCGGGAACGGAGTTTAAGGTAACTGCAGAATACCCTCTGATAAGAAACTCGCCAAACAGAGCAGGGTTTCTATTGGGTGCTATGTCGTGCATTTCATTTTCAATCTTATTCAGTGTTTGTTGGATCTTCAGTGCGCTCATACTGTCTCCTCCATTTTTCGATGTTGAAAAAAAATAGGAAGCGGCGCTTTGGTGTGGGCCGTGATGAGGGCCTCGATCTCTGGAGGGGCGGAATTCAACGGCCGCATTTTGTAGCGTTCACAAAGTTTCTGGAGCACCAAGGTGGCTTCGAGTTTTGCGAGCGCTGCTCCGATGCAGATTCGTGCTCCTCCGCCAAAAGGAATAAAGGAATAGGGATGTTGAAGCTTGTGGATAAAGCGGTCTGCAATGAATTCGTTAGGATTCTCAAAATAGTCGGGATGGCGTTGGATGTGGCGCACGCTCAGGAATACTTGCGATCCCTTTGGAATTCTGACGCCGCCGAGAACATCGTCTTGATTCGTTTCGCGGGGAAGGAAGTAAGCAGAGGGATAGAGTCTCAACGCCTCTTTATAGGTGGATTGAACGAATGCAGACTTTTTTAAGTCCTCATAGTTGAGGTTGGTAGCTCGCATGGCTTCTTCGGCTATTTTTTTCTGAGCCGCCTCGTGAGCTGCTACTAGATAAGTCGCAAAAATGAGCGAAGAAGCCGTGGTGTCGTATCCCGCAAACATGAACGCCTTTAGCTGGTCTCGGATGAAGGATTTTTCTTCTCCGCTCGATCTCATTGCTTTCAGTAAAGACGGCTCTTCGATTTTCAGAACTTCTTCGGCAATCCGATCCAGCTCGGAGTGAATCGTGTGAAGAGATCGACGCTTCGACGGTGAAAATGGGCACTCCGCAATGCTCCTCAAGCTTTCTCCCGCTTTTCGATTCAAGTCCACGAAGGCTGCATTCAGATGATCGGATTCGGAAACGAGATCGTGATTGAGGATAAAAACTCCAGCGGTTCTCAAGACGATTCGGGTGAGATGCGGAACCAGATCGAAGGGCTCCCGTCTTTCGATGGATTGGTCGATGAGCGGAAAAATATCTCGCACGTAGGAGTCCACCTTTTGAACTAGTCGGTCCATTCCGGACGTGTTCATGAGTTTCCCGGCTGTCTGTCGGACTCTGAGAGCGTCTTCGCCTTGAAGTTGAATGAGACCTTGAGGACCAGATAAGGCTTTTATTTTTTTCAGCACAAGGGAACTCTTGTCGTACTTCTGTTTGCGGTCTTGCAGGATGTGTTGTGCATGTTGCGGGTCGTAAGAAAAAAAGAAGCGACGAAATCCCAGATTCAGCCGAACGGGCTTGGTAGTGTCTAGGGGTTTATGCTCATCAAAAAATCCGAACGGATCATTTTGAAAGGTAAGGAGCCTTCCCACTGGGTTTGTTTTCATGAATCTTGCGATTGGGCACTTCGTCTTCATGGAGACAAAATAGTTCAGAAGATTGTTGAAAATAAGTTCATTCAGGTTATAGGTCCATAACTTATGGATATAGATCGAGTTCGATATTTCTGCGTTTTGGCAAAGACGGGCTCCATTACGAAGGCCAGTGAGGTTTTAAAAATTTCTCAACCTGCCTTGTCTAAAGCCATGAAGCGCTTGGAGAGTGAAACGGGACTACAGCTCACCGAGAGAGAGGGACGGGGATTAGTTCTAACCGAAGCAGGGCAGATGTTTCTTCAAGACGTTGAACCATTACTCCATTCTTGGTTAAATTTGGGCAGCCTTCGCAATGGCTTGCGTCAACCCTCTGAGGCAGATTTTTTTCGTGTGGGCTCCTTCGAAGTTTTCACCACTTATTTTCTTAACGTTCTATTCAAGGGCTTTCCTTCTCGTTCTCTGGTCTTGCAAGAATTTCTTCCGGGCCAGTTGGAGCAGGCCATCAGTCAGAACCGCACCGATGTCGGAATTACTTACGTCCCCATCCCCACTTCTAAGGTGGTCTTTAAGGAGGTCACCAAGATTGTCATGGGCGTATTTGGTTCTAAGACGTTTCTATTCAAACAGGGGGACCCTCCTTTCGTCGTTCCTCTGGCGCCTTTGGAAGGGACCCCTTCAAAGGTCGTCGGACTAGATGGCTGGCCGGACCATCAGTTTCCCCGGCGTTATGAATACCGAGTTACCTTGATGCAATCGGCAATTGAGATTTGTAGTCAGGGCCTAGCTTTGGCGTACTTACCGGAATTTGTGGTGGCGCTCTACAATCAGAAGGCGGCCTCGAAGTATCAGCTGGTCCAATATCCTTGTGCTATTTCTGAAAAACAACGGCGCCAAAGTGTTTACATTGTTCATCGCCAGGGTGAAAAAGAAGGACCAGAAATTCGAGCGGTCGCTCGCGCTCTGAGGTCCCTTGCCTAAGAGTACATAAAAGGGGGTATCGGGCCTACGGATACGTTGCCCTTTGATTTGTCAAATGCCTAGGGGCGTGTTAGCCCGCAAAAAATTCAAGGGGAAGAAAATGAAAAGTGCTCATTATAATGTTGTGGTGGTGGGTGCCGGATTCAGCGGAATTTACAGCGCCTACAGACTAAGAAAACTAGGACTTTCCGCTGTGGTGTTGGAAGCGGCAGATGGAATTGGCGGAACCTGGTACTGGAACCGCTACCCCGGAGCCCGTTGTGATATTCCGAGCATGGAATATTCCTTTCAATTTTCTGATGAACTTCAGCAGGAATGGAATTGGTCGGAGCGCTACGCCACGCAACCCGAGATTTTGAAATATCTCGAACACGTCGCTGATAAATTTGATCTTCGCCGCGACATTCAACTGAATACGCGTGTGGAGTCGGCCAGCTACGATGAAGCCACTAGTCTTTGGACGATAAAGACAAATCAGGGGCAGACTCTCACAGCGCCTTATTTTATTTTAGGAACGGGAAGTCTCTCCGTTCCGAAGGACATCGACATTCCTGGCGCGAATAACTTTGCAGGTCGCATTTTTCGCACCTCCACCTGGCCTAAAGAAGAAATCGATTTCACTGGCCGGAGAGTGGGAGTGATCGGAACGGGCTCATCAGCATTGCAAGCTATTCCGATTATTGCAGAGAAAGCAAAGAGTCTGCACGTGTATCAGCGAACGGCTACTTATGCCGTACCCGCCAATAACTATCCTCTGGAAGAGGAAACTCTGAAGAAAATCAAATCGGACTACGCAGGTCTTCGAGAACGGGAGCGCCAGAATTATTTTGCCGTCGATCTTCCTTCTCCCACGCAGTCGGCCCTGGAAGTATCCCCTGAAGAGCGAGCTTCTCGATATGAAGAGAAATGGCAGGAGGGTGGCTTTGGTTTCATGTTTGCCTACTACGATTTAGTTTTGAGCAAGGAAGCCAACGACGCTGCCTCGGAGTTCGTGCGCTCCAAGATTCGTCAGATCGTAAAAGATCCCAAAGTGGCAGAAATCCTTTCGCCCAAGCAACCCATTTCCTGTAAGCGCATGTGCCTCGATATTGGCTATTACGAAACTTTCAATCGAGAGAATGTCACGTTGGTCGATCTTCAATCGACGCCAATTCTAGAAGTAACAGAGCAGGGAGTACGCACTACTGCCGATCATATCCAGTTTGACGATCTTGTTTTAGCAACGGGTTTCGATGCGATGACGGGTGCCATTGTGAAAATGGATATCCGCGGTCGAGAGGGAGTTGCATTGAAAGAAAAGTGGGGGAATGGTCCTTCGACTTATCTGGGAATTGCAACTGCAGGGTTTCCGAATCTCTTCATGGTGAATGGCCCGGGAAGTCCTTCCGTGCTTACCAATATGGTGGCATCGATCGAGCATCACATTGATTGGATTTCTGATTGCATCGCTTCTGCAATGAAAACAGGGAGTGCGACGGTTGAAGTCACTCCGGCTGCCGAGTCCGCATGGATGGATCATTCTGCGATGGTTACCGGTGCGACGCTCTTTCATTCCTGCAATTCTTGGTACCTGGGAGCCAACGTTCCCGGCAAAGCGCGCGTCTTTATGCCGTATGTGGGCGGCTATCCCGCCTATCTTCAGAAGTGTAGCGAAGTAGCGAGAAATGGGTACGAGGGTTTTTCGTTTTCTTTAAGTCCAAAAAAATTCGGTCCAAAAACGAACTCAGAAATGTTCACGGGGGTATAATCATGTTTCAACTCATTCAACGACGAGGTTTTATAAAGAAGGCTGTTTTAGGAGTAGCTGCTTTGGGATTCGCAGGTTTTGCGAATACGAAAAATGCTCGCGCAAATTCAGCAGCAGAAGATGCCGAAACTCAGAGAAGAATCGATCTGGCGCGGAAGCATATGGAAGTCGAAGCTCTGGAGGCTTCAACCGACAAACTCTTCGTGGAAACGATGGGTACTTTGCAGCAGGAGCCGGAATATATCTTAAACGGTGCTCCGCTCTCAGGCCACGATACGATTTTGAAAACCTACCAAGGTTTTTTTGGTCCGTTAGAAAATGTGAAATTCGTTGAACGTCCGAATGGGATGTATGTCGCGAAGCAAGCAATTATCTTCGAAGTTTCGCTCACGGCGGATGTGAAGGGTAAACCTGCTGCGAAGATTGATCTGCCTATGTTCGTCGCATTTGTCTTTGATCAAGTGGGTGGGCCAATTGTCGGCGAACACGCTTACTTCGACTCTGCTACCTTTGCGAGGCAGTTGGGCGGGTAGCTATTGGACAACGACATTAAACCAGAGCAGTTCCCCATCAGAGCTGAGGGCAGCTTCGCATTTGGTTTGTAGAAATTGATTATACTCCTGTTGAGTCGAGAGCCGAACTCCTGTGAATGCGTGACCATACTCTCCCGAGAAAGACCCTGTGAAAATGAAATAGGTTTTGGGCTCTTCTAGAAAGCACAAAGATCTTCCAGCAAGTTCTGGATGTTTCTTCTTTAAGTCATCTATTTTTGTATCAGCAGAAGCGTTAAGGGAATTTAAAACAACAACTGCCATTAGAATGAATTTATTCATTTTCTAGTTCCTTTGTTGAAATCGGTATACCTATAGCACTATGCGTTACGACGATTCAAGAAAGAAACAGACTGAATGCTCTAGTTCGCTGGAGCGACGTCAAAGCTACGAGCTTGAGCTTCGTGCCAAGCGCGTTCGAAGGTTTTCGGCAATGAGGATCCCAGCAGCGATCCCGGTTCAATGAAATCGTAGATTTCCCCATAGTGCCGGATCTCATTGTGAGAAATCCGTCTCATCAGATGCCAGGGACGTACTTCGGTCGTTTTCGAAAGCCCCATCACGCCCACCATGTCCTTCAGCGATTTGATGGTTTCGATTTGGAAATTGGCCACGCGTTCAGCCTTGGTGGGGATGTGAAGGCCGGCCATGAGATTGCGGTCGTTGGTGGTAATTCCAGTGGGGCAAGTGTTGGAATTACAACGGAGCGCCTGAATACATCCCAACGCGAGAAGCATTCCGCGTGCGGAATTGCAAAGGTCTGCGCCCATTGCGAGCTTGGCTAGAATATCGAATCCGGTCATCACTTTACCGCTGGCGATGACTTTCACTTGGTTGCGGACATTGAATCCGACCAAGCAGTTGTGCACAAAAATCAGTCCTTCCCGAAGCGGACAACCCACTGAATTCGAGAACTCGAGCGGTGCAGCGCCGGTTCCACCTTCTCCTCCGTCGACGGTGATGAAGTCCGGAGTAATTTTTGTTTCGTTCATGGCTTTGCAAATCGCCAAGAACTCCCGCCGTTTTCCCACACAGAGTTTGAAGCCGACGGGCTTGCCTCCGGAAAGTTTTCTGAGTTTCGCGACAAACTCCAGCAGCTCGATCGGCGTTGAAAAAGCACTATGTCCGGGAGGCGAAACAACGTCCTTGCCCATCGGGACCCCGCGGATCTCCGCAATTTCGCGAGTCACTTTCGCCGCAGGGAGAATTCCCCCATGGCCCGGTTTCGCGCCTTGGGAGATTTTGATTTCGATCATTTTTATATGCGGGTGAACTGCGGTTTCTCTGAACCGTTCTTCAGAAAATTTTCCGTTCATCGTGCGACAGCCGAAATAGCCGGTTCCGATTTGCCACACGACGTCCCCGCCATGTTTGAGATGATAGGGAGTGACCGAGCCCTCGCCGGAATTATGATAAAAGCCGCCCTTTTTTGCGCCTTGATTGAGGGCTTCCACCGCGTTTTTATTTAAAGCACCGTAGCTCATGGCCGAGATATTGAACAAACTCGCCGAGTAAGGTTTTTCGCAGTCGGGACCCCCGATCCTCACGCGCATATCGTCGTTCGTGAGGTGCTTGGGCGCGATCGAATGATTGACCCACTCATATCCCACTTCATAAACATCCTTTTGGGTGCCGAATGGAAGAGTGTCGAGCTCGCGCTTCGCGCGTTGATAGACGACCGAGCGCTGTTCGCGGCTGAACGGAACCCCGTCAGAGTTGGACTCGATGAAGTACTGGTTAATCTCCGGGCGAATCATCTCGAGGAAGTATCTGCCGTGGCCGATGATTGGGAAGTTCCGCAAGATGGTGTGTTTTTTCTGGAAGTAGTCCTTCAGGCCAATCGCCATGAGGGGGCCAAAAAATATTAAAGCCCAGAGTACTTTTGGAAAAAACGGCGCCGTCGCCGCAAAGAACGCGATCAGAAATAAGAAGATCAGCTTGAATTGACGTCGCATAGAAGGATCCCCCTTTCTTCTGAGTATGATTCATGTGTCCGGAAATTTGGAGAAGTTTTAAGGCGTTGTGCCCTGTTCCGGAGCCTTTTGTTGCTCCGGCTCTGGAGGATTTTGTTTCTGGGTCGTTTGTTCTTTTTCGAAGGCGTCCATCGCGGAACGCGCTCTATCTAAGAAAGTGTCGACTTGAGGAAGGTATTTGGAGACAACGGTCGCGATCCCCACATAAGCTCCAACTGTAATGATGGAAGCGGTGGCACGAACCCATGATCCCTCGTCAGTAACGGTCATGGGACCTAGGATCTGCGCTTTTTTTTCCGCGTCATTAAAATCGGCGAGCAGCGCTTCATTCTTGCTTTCGCTGATGTGAGCTTTCAGGCTTTGCCAAAGCTTTTGCTTTTCCAGGGTTCGAGCGAAAGTGACCAGGATATTGGGGTTTCGAGTCCTTTCCTCGAGAAGTACATCCACCATCTTGTCCTTGGTATCGAGCAACGAGAGGCGCATGATTGCGGGCATATCCTTTTTACGAGCTTCGACATCGTAAAAGACTTTGAGAGCGGAATCCCATTCTTTTTTGGCTTCAGAGGATTGAAGCATCTTATTCGCCTTTCTCTCGGCGAATTTCAAAAAGAGGGGATTGGTGGCAAACGAGAGGAGACGGTCCCTTTCAGCCAAGAATCTTTCGGTGACCGCAGCAGCTTTTTGAGCTTCGATGGAGCGGTAGTAGCGCCCCCTCACTGTATTGCCGTCAGCGTACTTGAGGTTCCACGGCTTAGTGGGATCCGCGTCTTTGGGGATGTTTTCGGGTCGGTCGATATCCCATTTGGGCCGTTCAGATGGCAGAAGGTTCGAAGTGGAGTGCCGAGATTGATCGTAGGCTCCGATATTTCTTAAAATCTGCTGGGCATTTCTAATGCAAGCGGTATCGTTGCACTCCGGATTTTTTCCGGCTGCAGTTACTTCTAGATATTTTCTACCTTTGGCATAGATTTCAAAATTGCTACCCAAGGTGCGATCTGCTTCGAAAATCTTTGCCTCAAGTTTTTGAATGGTTGCAGCGATTTTTTTTCGCTCAACAGTCGCGGTGCTTGGCAGATCCTTGAGAGCATTTTTCAATTCCAAAAGCTCTTTTTCAGCGAGGTTGGCTTGGAAGTGAGAGCTTTCGACATCCAGAAATACCTTGCCCCAGATTCTAGAGAGGTCACTAAAGTCTCCTCTTTGGAGAAGTAGTTCTGTTTCCGCGAGCATTTCGGAACTCAGAGCCTCGGTGGCGGTTTCGCTTCTGCCCATGGATTGTCTCAGGGAATGAGAGAACTGATTGCTCCGACGGATGGAGGCGATGGTGCTTGCTTCTTCCTCGGCTTGCCCGAGGCGAAGGTAAATCTTGTCGCACTTACTGAGGTCAAACGGGGTTGGATCATCAGCCGCATAGGCCACGTGTCCCGATAAGAGTCCGATTGCCAGTAAAAGAGAATGGATCATCCCAACTGTTCGTTTCGGAATATTTGCTTCGAAAAACAATGGGGCTAGGCTATTTTTTTTGAGGGGCCCTGTGGTAGAGGGGGTGCCTACGCCGCCACATGTTAAATAGGTGGAAGATTCTTCGGACTCATGTTAGCTCCGCAATCTTCAACCTTATTATTACCGAGCACGGAGAGATGTCCGAGTGGTTGAAGGAGCACGCTTGGAAAGCGTGTGTACGGGTAACACCGTACCGAGGGTTCGAATCCCTCTCTCTCCGCCATTTTTCGGGACCTCGGATGCAGCAAATTACAAAATGAAGTGCAGAGTTAAGTAGTTAGAAACATTAAACGCCGAAGATTCCTCAGCCCCAAGTATTTCTAAGAATTTCA
>JAIEMT010000033.1 GCA_019751945.1 bacterium | reverse complement strand
CCCGAGTCGGCCGGCAGCCCTAAATGGGCTGTGAGAAGCAGGAGGCTTCTCAAGGCGATGCCGCCGAGGGCCAACCAGGATGGGCGGCAGGCAGAAAGGGAAGACTCGCACCTCCACAAATAGAATCCCGGCCGAAGGAACTCGCGCCGGCGCGAGTAAATTCTCCTGCAAACTTCCTAAAGTGTTTATCCTAGTACCTAGGACTTCGCTTTTCAAAGAAGGCCGTCAAGCCCTCTTTCCGATCTGAAGATTCCACGACTTTCTTATACGCTTGGATTTCGAGGCGAAGGGCTTTGGCGATGGGGATGTCTGCGCCCTCATTCATCACTCGTCGAGCTTCGCGGGTTGCGAGCGGCGCCATTCGTGCAATCATCTCAGCCCATTGAAGTGCGGTGGATATCAAGCTTGTATGAGGCACGACTTGATTGACTAAACCCCATGCTAAAGCTTCAGGGGCGTCGATAACGCGGCCACACAGAACCATTTCTTTCGCACGCAAAGAACCAATCACCCGTTGCAGTCGTTGTGTGCCGCCCATTCCTGGAATAATCCCGAGTCGTGTTTCGGGTTGGGCAAAACGTGCCCGATCGGAAGCAATGATGAGATCGGCCATCATCGCCAATTCACACCCGCCACCGAAGGCAATTCCATTTACTGCGGCGATGAGGGGAATTTTAGAACTCGCAATGGCTTTCGCTGCTTTTTCCAGAGCGGAATGTTGCTTTAACCATGCCTGCGATGACAGGCCTTTTCGTTGTTTGAGATCGGCACCCGCGCAAAAAGCCTTCTCGCCTTCGCCCGTCAGAATGATGCAGCGAACCTCGCCGAGTGTCTTCTTATTCAAATCTTCAAAAACTTTTCGAAGCTCCGCGCAAAGCGTGGTGTTTAGCGCATGAAGAGCCTCAGGACGACGTAGGGTGATGAGCGTCACGCCCGCAATGACCGTCGATTCAACGCTGAGAGTCTTATATTTCATTTAAAAAACTCTAGACGAAGCAGGGGCCGGTTGCTACGCAAAAGTCTTCATGGGGGAAAAGGGAAATGAAAAATTTTGTGCGTTTTAATTTGGTTTTGGCGTTGATGATGTCATTTGCTGCGCATGCGGGTCAAATGACTGTGCCGGTGACCTTTACTGAAACTGCCGACAAGTTAGTTCCGGTTTCGAATTTCACGAATCAGATCAAATTGATTTTTGTGATCGATAACAGCGGCAGTATGCAGACTTATCAAAGAGCAATCAGCGATGCTTTATCGAGTTTCAATCTGATTGGATTTAATTGGAAGGCTGCCATCGTCACAACGGACATCGCCAATACCAGCTATTTTACGGTCGAATCCGCGGATTCGAATAGCTTACATAAACTCAAGCAAGCGATTGGGAATGTTGGAACAGGTGGATCTGGCGATGAACAGCTTTTTGCCCCCCTCGAAAAATTTGCCAAGGTTCACCCTGAGTTTTTCGGGCAGGACTACGTGGCTATTATTTTAGCCACGGATATTGATGAAAATTTAGACAATGTAAATACGCAAAAGGATCCGGTCGCAGCGGCGAAAATGTTGGCTTCGTTGGCTGGAAATATAGGTTTGTACGGGCTGATTGGTTCTCAAGATTTGGGATGCCAGCCTGAGAATCAAAATTTCCAATTCAAAGGAAGCCGTTATGAGACTTTCTTCAGCGCATTTCACAACAGTGTCTATCCGCTTTGTGCTGGAACAACGGATATGCAAAAGAACGTTACTGCCATTTCAACCGATATTATTTCTACTGCTTCGGACATCGCAGCTCGCACTCCCGTTCCGGTCGGCGGCCCTACGGGGTATGTGTTGGTGTTACCGGCACCCCTCGTTGACATGGCTCACGCCACTGTTTGGGATGTCAGCACGGGATTGGTAATCACTGGTTGGACTTATAATTCTGCACGCAACGCCATTGTGTTACCAAACTTAAACTTCGCCGCAGGCAGAGACCTGAGCCAAGTTCAAATTCGAGTGAGCTACCAAACGCCCTATAAGCCCTAGTCTTCTTCGACGTAGACAGGAACTTCGATCTTTTGAAAGTGGGAGAAACGCTCTTTCTTGGGTCTCACGGAAGGTCTTTCCGCAGCGCCGGCAGGGCTTTCTCCTTCTTCATAGGAGTCGACGTAGATTTCAGGCAGGAGCTTTTGATCGAGAGTGCTTACCCTCGCCACTTCTAGCGACACAGGAGCTTGGTTTTTTTTAAACTGAGTGACTTGAATGAGGTCGATCAGTCGATTTGTTTCCGCAAGGCTCAAGCTAAGAACAAGGATGAGAAAAGTTTGAAAAAGGCTGGACGTCTTCATGAACTACTGGCCTCCAGGGTCAATTTGCAAAAGCCGTGCACAGTTCAGCGCTCGTATATCGCCGTTTACGCCAAAAGGCCTGTTTAAGATCTTTGCAGATAGCCCATTTGGGTCAGTTAGAGCGACCGTATTCGTCGAATGATACGAGTAATCGTTTCGCTCGCTTTGAGAAGGCTGTTCTGATCTTGCTTGGAAAAGTTGGACTCGGGCACGTCGATGATTGCGGCAATCGATACGTTTAAGGACTTGGAAAGTACCGAGAGCGTCGAGAGACGGATATCGCGTGATCGTTTACTTTCGATTTCATTCAAACGGGTTGCCGAGATTCCAGAGCGTCTTGCGAGCTCAGCCTGACTCATTCCTCGCTGTTCCCGTAAAGCTTTGATGTTTGCTCCGGTCTGTTTAAGCAGACCAGTGAGTTCGTTTGCGGTCATTGTGAGTGACCTCCTTCGGTTAAAAAAATTTGGGAGAACAAAAGGAGTGGTGAGCACCACTCCTACTCAACTAGCCGAGAGCTTTTTCTAAATCTGCGGTGATATCTTCTGGCTTGACCTGGGGTGCATACCGCTTAATGGGCTCTCCGCTACGATCAATGAGGAACTTGGTGAAGTTCCATTTGATCCCTTCAGTTCCGAGAACGCCTGGCTTCTGCTCAGTGAGGTACTTGTACAAAGGGTGTGCGTCTTTTCCATTCACATCGATTTTCGCGAAGAGTGGGAAAGTAACGCCGAAGCTGGTTTCACAGAACTGTTTGATCTCTTTTTCAGAGCCCGGCTCTTGGGCCCCAAACTGGTTACAAGGAAATCCCAGTACTTTGAATCCACGACCCTTGTACTTCTCATAGAGTTTCTCAAGGCCGTCGTACTGAGGGGTAAATCCGCACTGACTCGCCACGTTGACGATCAAGAGCACATCCCCTTTCAATTCTTTCAGGGGAAAGTCTTTACCATCGATGCTTTTCACGTTGAACTGTAAGACGCTCATGGTCAGTGTTTCAATCCTTCTTGTAGAAAGTACTCCAGGCACACCGTGTTGACAAATTTTTTTCCTCGCCACCTTTGCAATTTAGGGGCACTCAGGTAAACACACCTCCGGGAACGCCTCAGGAATTATAATCAGAGGCGTATAAAACGGGGGATCTCATGGAAATTCGGTCGTATTCTACGGCTCTTACAGCCGTTGTATGTGTCGTCGTGCTTTCATTTGTTATGGCATCTTGTGCATCAGAATCCAAAAAAGCAGGAACTGGCGGACAACCTAGCGCATCTGGCGATCTGATTCGCTCAGACTTCGCTTCAGGTGAGCTCACTAAACTCTGTGAGAACTCACTGAATGCAGCTCAGGCTCGAATTGAGGCGATTGAAAAGATTCCAGCCGCTCAAAGAACTTTCCAAAACACCGTTTTAGAGTTTGAAAAAACTTTGGCAGACACCTGGGACGTCGTTCAGCCCCTCACCTTTATGAAGTACGTCTCGCCCGATAAGGACATCAACAAAGAGGGCGCGGTCTGTGAAGAGAAAGTGGGCGAGTTCAGCGTGAAGGCTTTTGGCCGTCGCGAACTTTACAATGCTATTAAAGATCAGAAGTCTTCAGTCGCAGCTGAACACCGCCTTTTGGTGAAGATGCTCGAAGGCTTCGAAGCGAACGGATTGAAGCTAGCGAACGATAAGCTGGCTCAAGTGACTGCTCTTTTCGTGAAGCTCAACAATCTTCAAAATACTTTTTCTGCAAACAACAATAACGACAACACCACGATTGAAGCGACGAAGGAGGAGCTCGAAGGAACCAACGATGATTTCTTGAGCCGTCTGAAGAAAACTCCGGACAATCAACGCTATATCGTGACGACGAAAGTCACCGATTACACGGATCTGATGCAAAACGCGAAAAGTGAACAGACCCGTAAAAGAATGGCTGTAGCGTATGCCAATCGTCAGGGCATTGAGAACACGAAGCTCTTAGAAGAAGCCCTTCAAGTTCGTCAGCAGATCGCTTCGCTCATGGGTTTCAAGACCTGGGCGGACTATCAGCTCTCGCGCAATCGCATGGCCAAGGATTCTAAGACCGTCATGGATTTCTTGTACGGTTTGAAAGACAAGCTCTCTCAACGAAACAAGGACGATATCGCGCAGCTTTTGACTTACAAAAAGACGTACGATCCCAAGGCGACCGCCGTTCAAATGTGGGACATCAACTATCTGGGCTATCAGCTGAAGAAGCGCGACTTCCAGTTGGATAACGAGATGATCAAAGAATACTTCCCCTCGGACCGAGTGGTTCAGGAGATGTTCAAGATCTACTCGACTCTGTTTGGAGTTCGTTATGAAGAAGTCGCCGGAGCACATAGCTGGAACAGCGATGTGAAACTCTACAAGATCATCGACATGAAGGATGATCGTTTGATCGGCTACTTTTACACCGACTTCATTCCACGCCAAGGAAAGTACTCGCACTTTGCGGCGTTCACTTTGATCAGCGGAAGAATGATGGGTAAGGAATACAATCAACCGGTTTCGGCAATCGTGGGCAACTTCTCGCCCCCGAGCAATGGCAAGCCGTCGTTGCTGAGTCATGATCAGGTGACGACTCTCTTCCACGAGTTTGGTCACATCATGCACCAGACTCTGACAAAGGGTCCGTACGCGAGCTTGTCAGGTTCAAACACTGCGCAGGACTTCGTTGAAGCTCCGTCGCAGATGTTGGAAAACTGGGTTTGGGAAGAAAAGATCTTGGATCGTCTCTCAGGGCACTATCAGGATGCGTCGAAGAAGCTTCCGAAGTCCGTGCTGACCAAGATGATTCAAGCTCGGGATTTCCAACAGGGCTATCATTACAGCCGTCAGCTCATGCTGGCGTTGACGGACATGACTTATCACACCAGCACGGGTCCGGTAGACACTGCCGCGATTTACGACAGTCTCTTTAAGGACGTGATTGGTGTGGATCCGGTACCGGGTGGCCATTTCGCTGCTAGCTTCGGGCACCTGATGGGTGGTTATGATGCCGGTTACTACGGGTACCTCTGGTCTGAGGTGTACGCTCAGGACATGTACAGCACTTTCCAAGCTGCGGGCATTTTGGATTCCGCGACTGGAGATCGCTATCGCCGCACGATTTTGGAACAGGGAAATATGGAAGACTCGGGCGAGTTGCTGACCAAGTTCTTGGGACGTCCTTCTAATAACGAAGCGTTCTTGAAGAAACTGCACATCAGCAATGCGAAGAAAGTGAAAGCGACTAAGAATCCGGGTTAGTTCGTCGAAGCAGGTGCGGGAGTTGCGGTTTCGCTAGCAGGGGAAACTGCACTCTCGAGAAGCTGGACGATGCGATTCGAAATCATCTCGAGGCGATCGTCGTAAGCCATCTTGGTCAGATTGGCCACGACGTCGATCTTGATGGTGGGGGAGTTGGACTCCAATCCTTTTATGAACGGAGTTTCAAGATTCAAACCCGTGCCTGGTTTTACGGGATGAGTTTTGAGTGCGCTCAGGATGGAAGCTTGGGTGACGGCACCTTTGGTAAGCGCGTCGATCTCCACCGGAATTTCGATTGAGAAATTTAGGTCGTGATCGCCGGTGGTGACGACGAACTTTTCTGAAACATCAAGTTTACCTGAGAAGATTTTTGCGGCAGTGGCATCAGCGCTGATGCGTTGGCAGGTGATATCGATTTTCACAGCTGCTTTCGTCTTTTCGGTATCCGTCGTTTGAACCACCAGCTTGCGCAAGGTGAGGAACGTTTCACAATCCGCCGTAGCGTCAAAGTGAATGCTCGATATTTTACCGGGAACATCGAAGGATTTATTGGTGACTTCCGTGAAGCTCTGGACGAGTTCAGGGGTGCTTACCAGGGTTGCGGGCTCGTCTGCGGCTAAGGCAGGGGCTACTCCCAGGGCTAGGCTTAGGCTGATCATCAACAAATAGTACACAAATAACCTCGCGCTTCTTATACCTGATTAAAATTGTCAAGTCAAGTCAGGCCCTTGTGTTTTAAATATAGGTTGAAAGTTTAGCAAGCTTCTCTTTAAAGTGATGAAATCATTCAGGTAACCTGCATCATTCTTCAAGGAGGGGGAGTTATGTTTCGATCCAGTTTCCTAACAATCAGTCTGACAGTCAGTCTTTTTGGGAGTTTTGTGCATGCCCAAGAACCCGTGGAATCCGAGGCAGCGGCCGTGGAAATCATCGGCGTGGAAGACCAGTTTGGCCCTCCGACCTTCTTTTTCTGCAGTGGCTACAATTCCCGAACGCGAGACCTCGTGACCGGGTCGTGTTCGAACGGCTTTCTGAACGTTCGAAATTCCACGACCGGCAACCTGATCTTCGGCACCTGCCAAGACAGCGGATTCTTCGTGGGCTATGAAAGCCCCAATAACGATTTAGTCACCGGCACCTGCCACTGAGATCTCTATGACCCTGACCCAGATTCGTGCGCTCGTTCTGCTTCTCGTGTACTTCGTGGTTCGCTTTGTTTTTTCAGAGCAGCTCGACTCCCTGGGAATGTGGTCGTCTTATTATTTTGAAGCGGTCTATGTCGGATTGGTGGCTTGGCTCTATTGGAGTCGACTCAGCTTTCGAGTTCCCTTCAGTTTTCGCTTAGCCACCCAATTCGTTTTCTCGGTCATGGCGGGGTTGGTGATTTACAAACTCGCTGCGCCTCTCGGTCTCATTGTTCCGTTTGATATGCGTTCGACAGAGACCTTGATTCTACTTTTACTTGTAGGCCCCATTCTCGAAGAAATGATTTTCCGGATGGCGATGTGGGAACTTCTCTCGGAGTTTCTGAAGGAGAAGGGGCAGCTCATTCTCGCAACGAGTGTGATCTTCGCTTTTGCTCACTTTTTTGCCTGGTGGTTTGTTCCGAACGAATTACGGTCGTACGTTCTTTATCAGGCCATTTACGCATTTTTCCTAGGGTCTTACTTGGCTTTTTTCAAATCACGTGAGAAGTCCGTTGGCGTGCCCATTGTTCTGCATTTCTTCTTTAACCTGGGCTACTTCATAGGATTTGCAATTTGACCGCTGGAAAATCTAAACGCTTAAGAGTCGCAGTTTTTGATTCTGGCATCGGTGGAATCACGGTGCTGAATGAGCTGCGCTCTCGCTACCGCGGAATCGATTACCTTTACTTTGGCGACACGGCCAATGTTCCCTACGGTACGAAGAGCCCGATGCAGATTCGTCACCTCGTCACCGATGCCGTGGCTCGACTGAAATCGGAATCGGTGGATGTACTCGTCGTCGCTTGCAATACCGCTTCGTGCGTCGCCATTGAAGCCATTCACGAAATCATGGACGGCGTCCCGGTCTTAGACGTGGTGCAAGCCGGAGTTCAGGCGGTGAACGAGTCGCTGAAAAAATATTCAGATTTTCGTCGGGTGGTGATCTTTGGGACAAAGGCGACAGTGAAAAGTCACACCTATGCCGATCATCTCGAATCCCCGCTCGCAAAAGGAAAAATCCAGCTTGTTGAAAAGGCCTGCCCGCTTCTCGTTCCTATGATTGAGGAGGGCTGGCAGGATCACCGTTTAATGAAGGAACTGGTTCGGGAGTACACCCAGGAGTTTTCTTCAGGTGGGGCTGGAATTGGGCTTCTAGCTTGTACACATTATCCGTGGATTCAGGGGGTGTTTGAAACCGTCCTCCCAGGCTGGAAGATTTTGAATTCGGCCTACGCAGTAGCGGACCTTTTGCAGAAAAAGGTCCCCGCCGAGCGCTTAAATGGCTCAGGCGAAAGCAAAGTTCGGTGGATTTTTACTGACCCCGACGCAGTTCCTGATAATGTGGCGCGATGATTTTATCTTTAAAAGACGCCTTTCAATTCGCCCAAGAAAAACATCAAGGCCAAAAGAAACCCGGAACTCAGTCTCCCTACCTTTTTCACCCGTTGGGGGTGGCTTCGTTGGTACTCAAGTTTGGGGGTTCCGATTCTCAAGCGGCCGCTGCTCTTTTACATGACACGATTGGGGATTCTTCCATTACCCATTCCACAATTACTTCTCGATTTAACAAAGAAGTAGCGGATCTGGTTTTTGCATTTGCAGACCCCGAGATCGCTGAAAATCTGGAGGCGATGAAAGAAGACGATCGCTGGCGCACGCTGAAAAAGGCCTATCTCGGAAAGCTCCCGGGCGTTTTAGAAGAAGCGCTTCTCATTATTGCTTGTGAAGAGTTACACGACCTCGAGGAATTGCTTTTCGGAGTTCGTTACGAAGGCTTTCATGTTTGGGATCGTTACCCTGTCCACGGCATGCAGGTGTTTTGGTATTACAAGGAACTCCTGTCCCTCTTTAACAAGCGCTTAAGCGCCCCGAAGTACCAGCAGTTGGTGAGTGAGTTTGCTCGTCATGTGCGCGAGCTTCAAGGTCTGACAATGGAAGGAAATCCTGCTTAGTTCTTCACAGCTGAGACGCCCGTGGGAGCCGGAATATAAGAAATCGCTCCGAGGGCTTGAACGGCTTTGCCAGTAGTAGTTTTTCCTGACAGAGAAGCCGTCGCAGTACCCGTTGTCGTAATAGCAGCAATCGTTTCAGCCATGGTGAACGAAGGATTGAACGCCCAAACCAAAGCTGCAAGTCCTGCGACATGAGGCGAGGCCATCGAAGTTCCTTCGATAATGTTGTAGTGCGTGTTGTCCACGGTCAACAAGCTCAGTGCAAAGTTGATAATACCGACGCCCGTCTTTCCACCGGTCGCTCCTGTTTGTAATTGGAAACCGATGGAACAGGTTGCAGTCGTGCAGCTGGTGATGTCGTACGAGAAGAACTCTGTCGTGAGTGTGCCATTCACCTTGGTGCTTCCGGTGAGGGTGTCGAGCAATGTGCCCCCGGGTATTGGATTTCCGCCGCCTGGGGCCATGTAGACTTTGAAGAAGTCGACGTTCGTGTTGGTGTCGACAAATGCAGAAAACTCGAGCGATGCCGTATCGGCTGCGTTGATGTTGTAAGTTTTGTAAGCTTTGTCGTCCGTGTTGGTGTTGAAAGTATTGGTGCCGTTCCAGTTGGATGGGTCCACTAGCATGTCGAAAACTTTGGGAACTCCGCCGCTCATGAGTGTTTTGGAAGCGTAAGCCCATCCACCCGATGTGGTCGTACTCGCCGTCCAGTTCAGCGAACCCGCCGTGTTGAACGTTTCGGCAATGGTGGTTTGATTCCCAGCCCAGGAGCTCAAGATGTTTGTTCCAGGAGCGCCGACATCGACACTCGTGGAACCGTAGTTGGAGAAGCTCGCCAGCGCATAAGTTTGAGTAAGTGCTGCCACGCAGATCACGTTGGCTTGAGTGAAGTTACACGGATAGGTTGGAGTCGTTTCATTATTCGTTCCGTCGTTGCCTGCAGCGGCGACGATGATCACGCCCGCATTATTGGCATTAGTGACAGCCGTATTGAGAGTGGAGTCGAAGGAACCTGTGCCTAAGCTCATGTTGATGACCTTTGCGCCCTGGGCTACAGCGAAGTTAATTCCTTGCGCAATTTGAACAGTGGTGCCCGAGCCGGTGTGATCCAGAGATCGCACGGCCATCAGTTTTACATTCCAACAGACCCCTGAACCTCCCGTGGAGTTGTTCCCCACGGCCCCAATAGTCCCCGCTACGTGAGTGCCGTGACCGTTGTAATCCATCGGGTCGTTGTTGTTGTCGACGAAGTTGTAACCATGGTTCGGGTAAGTCACTCCGCCATTCCACATATTGGCGGCTAGGTCCCCATGATTGTAGTTGATGCCCGTGTCGATGACGGCGACGGTAATGGCGCTGCAATCGGTAATGGAATTCCATGCCGCTTCTAAACCCATATCTTTTGCAGCCGTACCGGGGTTATTGGTCGAATCAATCGTGTCAAAAGAGTTAGCCTGCAAAATGGTTTGGCCAGAGTTTTTCAATCCCCATTGCTGAGAGTAGAGAGGGTCGTTCGGAGCTGCTAAGGCGTGATAAATATAGTTGGGCTGAACAGATTCCACATCGGGATCGTCTTGATAGGCCGCCATAGCGCTTTCAACGGTTTCGTCCGATCTCAGTTGGATTTGATGAATCATGGAGCGGGCGAGAGTTCGCATCTTTTTTCTACCAGAACGATTGCTCATGGCATCCCGGGTGGTGACATCCGTTCCATTTTTATATTTGACGATCAATTCACCTGGAACGAATTCTGCCTTACGGGGCTTTTTGATCCGCTTCGAGTGCGCAGCTAAAGCAGGAGTGGGTGCGAAGGGAATCGCAATCATGCTCAAGCTGACCAAAAGTGCGGTGAACGATTGGAGTGCTTTCATGGCACCGTCACCGAAGTTTCTACGGAAGTGCCGCTCGCGCTTTCTGTTCCCCCGGAGGGGCCGACCAAACTCGAGTAGGCCACGATCTTGATGTAGTACTTTCCATCGCCCACATTCGGAATCGAAGCGCTGGTCGGAGCAGTTGCTCCGGAAACATAGGGCACGTCGACGTAGAGAGCGCCAGAAGTACTAAAGCCAGAATTCAAACTGTAGTAAACGCGATAGCCGCCGCCCGCTTTGTTGACGGAAGAAGCGTGGCTGGCAGCCCAACTGACTAAAATATTGTTTACGCCCGTTTGTACCGGACCAAAATTTGTGGTGCCAGTGGTGGTGACGCCTTTGGGAATAGTGAACGAGGATGTTTGTGAACATCCAGTGGCCAATGCGACGGTCGTGATGAGCGATAGAGCGCCGAAAACGTTCAATAAACGCACGTGATTCCCTCGTTCCCCTATCGGTATAACGAAGCAATAACAGTACCTTTGAGGCACGCCTAAGTGGCTGAACTAGCTGGGTGTGTCTTGAATGAGACAGGGGCGTTTTCGAGTAAGAATTTGACAGTGACAATAAACGCCGGACCTAGACTTTTTTCGATTTCTTCTGCCGGACTAGCCAGGAACTGAACAGTTGTTCCAAGGTATCTAGGGGCACTGTCCCGTGGCTCAAGATTTCATCGTGAAAGTCTCGAATACTGAATTTATCGCCCAATTCCTTTTTAGCGCGGTCGCGAAGCTCCTGAATCTTCAGTTGGCCAATTTTATAGGCCAGAGCCTGACCGGGCCAGGTGATGTAGCGGTCGATTTCGACCTCACTTTGTAAACGGTCTTTAGATACATGCTCCATGAAATAGGCGAGGGCCTTTTCCTTAGACCAACCGAGAGTATGCATTCCCGTATCGACCACGAGGCGTACTGCCCGCCACATTTCAAACGACAGTTGACCATATTTACTGTACGGACTTTTATAAAGCCCGAGGTCGTCGCCCAGGCTTTCCGAGTAAAGACCCCAGCCTTCCGTAAAGGCGGTGAAGGACGCTTCCCTTAAGAGTTCGGGCAACTCTCCTAGTTCCTGAGCCAAAGCAATTTGAAGGTGGTGTCCCGGAACCGCTTCGTGAACGGTCAGTGCTTCCATTTCCCATTTTGGGCGAGACTTTAAATTGTAAGTATTGGCTTCAAAGAAACCGGCTTTCCCTGCGTCGATTCTGCCTTGCAAATAGTAAGCAGTCGGCGAGGACGGGGCGTAGTGTGCGGGCATTTCTGAAACCCCGTAGGGTAAGCGTGGCAGCTTTCCAAAAAGTTTAGGAAGTTCAGGGTCAATGCGTTTTGCAACATCGCGGTAGCCCGCGAGAAGTTCTTCGGGTGTGGAGTAGTAAAATTGCGAATCGGTTTTTAAGAATTTCTCGAAGTCCTTCTTGGAACCTTTTCCTGCCTTAGAAACGACTTGATCCATCTCTTTCGAAATTCGCTCCACTTCTGAAAGGCCAATTTTGTGAATCTCTTGGGGAGTTAAATCGGTGGTCGTATGAATTTTAACTGCAGCCTTGTACCAGGCTTCCCCGTTTCTGACCTGAGTAAATGCAATGCCATCGCGGCAGGCGGGAATGTACTCTGATACTAAAAACTGCTTAAATTTTTTGAAAGCAGGAATGGCAAAGTCTCGAATTGCCTTCTTGGCGTTCTCTTGAATTTCAGATTCGTTTGAGAGCAAATCTTTTGGAAAACTCTTGAAGCTTTCGAAAAGAGGATTTTCTTCGACCTTCTCATTTAAAAGGGAGTCGATTTGGGCTGGAACTTTTTCTGCTAAGAATCGAGGAAGAGTGATCTTGGCTTGAATCCCTTCTCTTAAGAGGTCCGATCCTTGTTCTAAGTATTTGGGAAGCGCTTTAAGGCGAGAAATTCGATCCTGATAATCCATAAGGCGCAGCGAAGGCGCTCTGAGGAGAAGGCGGACGACTTCTGTTTGAGGACCCGAGAGCTGGTCGACAAAGAGATAGGCCCTTCCAAACTTGGAAGAAGTCAGGTCATCGTTGAGTTGTCGAATAGCCAATTCAATCCATATTTTTTCTTCCAATGAGGACGTTTTGAAATTTTTGAAAATCTGGAGCTGACACGCCACGGTTTCCTGATCTTTTTTTCTGGCGGCTTTCGAAAGATCACTCCAGCGATCATGATTCCGAGGATAGCCGTTATAGGTAGCGGACTCAGGCTGAGCCTTCATTCTTTGAACCCAGAGGTCCTCGAAGAATTTTTTCAGACGTGCGGAATTGGAACCCTTCAAGCTGGAAGGATAGCTTTTAGAACAGAAGTCGATATCGTTAGCCTGAAGCGAAGGGGCAAAGAACAAGGCTAGCGTGAGCAGCCAAACAGTGCGGAATGGATTCATTCCGGCATCATATTCGCTCTCCGAAGCTCTAGCTAGAGGCTTTTAGGCAATCTTCTTTTTGCGATCAAACTGTTCTTCTTCAGTGGAGCCCTTGAGTGCAGTGGTCGAACTCTTGCCGCCGGCAATGGTTTGAGCCACTTCATCAAAGTACCCCGTACCGACGAAGCGCTGATGGGTGGTGGCACGATAGCCGGTCTTTTCAGCTGAGAGTTCGGTAGCTTGAAACTCAGCGTAAGCCGTCATGCCGCTCGACTTGTAAGCGCGAGCCAGTTCGTACATGCCATGATTCAGGGAATGGAAGCCTGCCAAGGTCACAAATTGGAACTTGTATCCCATGGCAGCCAGTTCTTTTTGAAACTTCGCAATGGTCGGGCCATCGAGTTTCTTTTTCCAGTTAAAGGAGGGCGAGCAATTGTACGCCAACATCTTGTCCGGAAATTCTTTGTGGATCGCTTCGGCAAATTGCTTGGCTTGAACCAAGTCGGGTTCCGAGGTTTCACACCAAACGAGATCGGCAAACGGGGCATAAGCCAAGCCACGAGCGATGGCGGAATCAATGCCCCCGCGAATGACGAAGAATCCTTCGGAAGTTCTTTCGCCGGTGACAAAACGCTTGTCCCGTTCATCAATGTCACTGGTTAAAAGGTTGGCTCCGTTGGCATCGGTGCGAGCTACGAGCAAAGTCGGAACTCCCAAGATGTCGGCTGCTAAACGAGCAGCGGTGAGCTTCTGAACAAATTCAGAAGTGGGAACTAGAACCTTGCCGCCCATGTGGCCGCATTTTTTTGCAGAAGCCAGCTGGTCTTCAAAGTGCACGCCCGAAGCGCCTGCTTCAATCATGCCCTTCATGAGTTCGAATGCGTTCAAGTTTCCGCCAAAGCCTGCTTCGGCATCGGCGACGATGGGAACGAAATAGTCGCAATCGTTACGGCCTTCCGAACATTGAATTTGATCGGCTCGGGTGAAGGTATTGTTGATCTTACGCACGACGTAAGGAACGCTATCGGCGGGGTACAGGCTTTGATCAGGATACATTTGCCCTGAGTTGTTTGCGTCTGCAGCAACTTGCCAGCCGCTGAGATAAATGGCTTTCAGGCCGGCTTCCGCTTGTTGCAAAGCTTGGTTCCCTGTCAAGGCTCCCAAGGCGGCAATGTAAGTTTCAGAGTGGAGAAGATTCCAGAGTTTCTTAGAGCCTTCAGTAGCGAGGGTGTATTCAATTCGGAGACTTCCGCGCAAACGGACCACGTCTTCAGCGCTGTACTTTCTTTGAATGCCCTTCCAGCGGGGATCCGTTTTCCAAAGTTTTTCTAACTCTGCAGCTTGCGATTTATTCTTACTCATATCTTCTCCTATCCCTCTAGTTCGTCGTATGCAGGAAGCGTTAAGAACTCGCAGAACTCTGGGTCGAGGACGAGTCGATCCAGAATCTCTACAGCTCTTTGGAAGTTGCCGGACTTGAACCGGATGTCTCCCTGTTCTTTTTTAATTTTTTCGAGTTCTTCTGTTTTCAAAGTTTTGTATTTTGATTTTTCCAGTTTGCCGTGGTGAACCCACTGCCAGAGCTGTGCACGGGAAATTTCCGCGGTAGCAGCATCTTCCATTAAATTGAAAAGGGGAACGCAGCCTAAGCCGCCGATCCATTTTTCTAAGTACTGAATGGACACGCTGATATTCGAGCGAATACCTTGTTCGGTGATTTCGCCTTTTGGAAGAGTGAGAAGATCTTTTTCGGTAATTTTATCTTTAGGTCCCGGTGAGCTAATTTGATTCGCACCTTTCATTTCCGCAAAAGCTTTCATGGCGATTTCAACCAATGCGGGGTGAGCTACCCAGGTGCCGTCGTGTCCGCCTACGACTTCCCGTTTTTTGTCGGCGGAAACTTTTTCCATCGCGGCAGCATTTGCTGCGGGATCGTTCTTGATGGGAATCTGAGCAGCCATTCCGCCCATGGCATGAGCGCCTCGTCGATGGCAGGTTTGGACGAGAAGGGCGCTGTAACTTTTTAAAAAATGTTCCTTCATGGTTACCAGGTGACGATCGGGTAAAATGAAGTCTTTGCGGTTTTTGAATTTTTTGATGAAGCTGAAAATATAGTCCCAGCGACCACAGTTCAGGCCGACGCAGTAATCTTTTAATTCGTAAAGAATCTCTTCCATTTCAAAGGCGGCTAAAATGGTTTCAATCAGAACCGTCACGCGAATGGTGCCTAGGGGAAGGTTCAACGTTGTTTCAGAGAAACTAAACACTTCGTTCCAGAGGCGTGCTTCGAGATGGTTTTCTAGTTTAGGAATGTAGAAGTAGGGGCCGACGCCTCGCTTTACCAACTCTTTAGCGTTGTGAAAGAGATACAATCCGAAATCAAAAAGGGATGCGGAGACAGGGTGCCCATCGAGTAGCACATGTTTTTCCGGCAAATGCCAACCTCGGGGACGAACTAAAAGTGTCGCGTGTTGAGCATTGAGTGCGTATTTCTTTCCATCGGGATTGGTGTAGGAAATGGTTTCTCGAACTGCATCACGCAAGTTGATCTGCCCTTCCATCGTCCCTTTCCAGGTGGGGGCGTGCGAATCTTCAAAGTCGGCCATGAAAACTTTCGCACCCGAATTCAGCGCATTGATCACCATCTTTCGATCGACCGGGCCGGTGATCTCCACGCGGCGATCTTGGAGCGCAGCAGGAATGGAAGCGACCTTCCAATTCCCATTTCGAATTTCACGAGTTTCATCCAAAAATTTGGGCATTTCGCCGGCATCGATTTTCTTCTGAGTTTCTTTCCGGCGTTGAAGGAGTTTTTCGCGAGAGGGACCAAAGCGGCGGCAGATTTCCGCAACGAAGGCGAGGGCTTCGGGCGTAAGAATGGTTTTAAAATCCGGCGTGAGGTCGCCTTGGATCTGGAGATCTCCGTGCAGATCTGATTTTTTCTCGCGCGCGTGAACCATACGGGCAGCCTACGCTCCATTAAATAGGACACAGATTATGTATCTTTTATCGGTAGGCAGCGTGGGATTCTTGACGCTCTTAACAGTTTACTTTTGACCAGCTATAGTAAGGTTCATGCGAATGAGGGTTTTGATTTTATTCGGGATTTTATCGGCTTTTTCCGTTGCTGATGCCGGGGCGGAGTGCCTTCCATCGAATGCCGAGGGGGGGTTGGCCAACTGGTCGACACGGCAGTCTCCCCAGGATAGCGAGTATGAACCCGTCCTAAAAAGCCTCTGTGACTCCGGGTGCTACTCTGCTTGTAGTGGGGCGCGGAAGCCGCCACTTGATGCGGCCAGTTTCAAAATGCTTCAAGACTGTCGAGCGGGAGACCAGGGAGTTTGTAACCGCTTTTTTATGAAGGTGGGCATTATCGGGGATTTTGAGCAGAACGTTTGCTACCTGGCAGGGGGCAAGGCGTGCTTCGATGCCTTCCGGCGAGTCTGGGAACCCAAGCTGAAGGCGGGCCAGGGACTGGATGTTCCCCGATTCATTTATTCAAAACTGGCCTGTCAGTCTGGATCTGCCCAAGCTTGCGATGCTTGGAAGCTCAGTATTAAAAACGAAATGACTCGCTTTGGTCAGATGTGTAAACCGGGGTTAACGAAGGAATGTTCCGAGGCGGGTTATTATTACACCATCTTTGGAGAATATGAAAAAGCTCTCAAAGCTTTTCAGCAAGGATGCCCGCCGAGTGCCGATCCGAAAGATTGCGCTCTCTTCACCCAGTTTCTAGATCGATTAAATCCTAAAGTTCCCGAGCAGAAAAAAATTCTGTCCCGTGGAACGGCGTATCTCCAAAAAATGACGAAGTCTAAACAGTAGCGAGGCGTCTGCAGGAAAGCTGCCACTGTCTTCGGGCCAGCTTGAACTCGGCTTTTGCTAGAGCGAGTTCCTTTTTGAGTTGCTGGCGGGCGTCTGCCTTACGAGTTTCGTAATCATCGCGCAATTGTTTCACTCGGTTCTGAGCCGCCTCGAGTTGGCGTCTCATGTTTTGGACATGATCGTGAGCCAGGCCTTTCGCGAGCAGCTTTTTTTCCTGAAAGCTGATTTGGGCCCGTTGAATTTCTAGGGCACTGACTTGTTTTAAGCGCTCTGCAAGTCCGACGTAAGAAAGGCTTCGAATCCACCACTTTGTGGGATCCCATTGGTACCAGCGAACTCCGTTGCGATAGTCGGATTGAAACTGATGGTGGTAATTGTGGTAACCCTCGCCGAAAGTCAGGACTGCCATGATGACGCTGTCACGAGCTGAATTGTGGTCTCCGTACGGCTGATTTCCCAAGCTGTGGCAAAGGGAGTTAATAAAGAACGTCGATTGTTGGCTGAAAACGATTCGTAAAATTCCGCCGAAGAGCAAGCCGCCCCAGCCGATGCCGATGGCATAACCGGCAATCAACGGAAAAATAAATCCAACAGCTGTAGCTACCCAGGGGTAGTAATTGTGCTGCCAGCGCAGAATGGGTTTTTTCCAAAGATCCGGCACGTGCTTTTCAGGATTTTCAATCGGACGAGCGATAAAGAGCCAACCAATGTGTGCGTACCAAAAGCCACGCTTAATATTATAAGGATCTTTTTCCGTGTCTACTTCGCGATGATGAATGCGGTGATCCGCAGACCATTCCACGACGGAGCCTTGGAATGAACCCGCTCCAAAAATAACGTACAGCCACTCGACGATCGGATGAGCATCGTAAGTGCGATGAGCAAAGTAGCGGTGATACCCGCAGGTCACCAGCATATTACTGACGACAAAGCCCACGACGAAGAAGGTTAAGAGCCACCAGCTCCAGTCATAAAAATAAAAGTAAATAGGAATTAAAATCAACGCCGAGAGGGGCGTCAAAGTCAGAAAAAGGGTGTTTCTCCAGTTGATTTTATCCTTCACGATTAACTCCAGTATTCAAGATGATGAGTTGTTTCTCAAGCAGCTTGTTTAGCTTTTTTTGCGGCTTTGTGAAGGTACTTATCACTATAGAGGCGTTGGTCAGCAAGAATTTGAATGGTAGTGAGTTCTCCTTCGAAAGAAGTCGCAAATCCGAATGAGGCGCTCAAGTAGACCTTTTCACCATTTTTCCCGTCGAGTGCGATTTCGCTCACCGCTGCACGCAATTTATCGACAACCTTTTTGGTCTGCTCCTCGTTGCTCCCTGGGAGCACCACAGCAAATTCGTCTCCCCCGATTCGAGCCGGGAGGTCGCTCATGCGCAGATTTTGCTGCAGCGTTTTACCCACATGCTGAAGAGCGATATCGCCCATATGGTGGCCCAGGGTATCGTTAATGGGCTTAAAGTCATTTAAATCGATCAGGACCACTGCGAAGTCTTCCTTCTTATTGGAAAGATCCTTAAGCATCGTTTCATAGTGACGCCGCTGATAAACCTGCGTGAGTTCGTCGGTCACAGCTAGTTCGAAAAGCTTGGCGTTTTGCAGGGAGAGCGAGCAATGAGAACACAGGGTTTGCATGACTGTCTTGGCTCGCTCAATCTCGGCAGGCTCGGAAACCACCAAAGCCCCGTGGGAATCATTTGCAAAAGAAAGCGGCATGGCCAGAATGGTCGTCCCGTCTAAGAGTGATTCTTCCAGCGGCAGGGAGTCCTTCTTCATGGCCAGAAGTTCTTCCAACTCTCCTAAGCTATAAGGAGGGAAGCCTTTTTGGAGCTTCACTTGAGTCTTGTCGGTTTCGAATGCGATGACGGCCGCCCCCTCCGCTCGAGCAATGTGAACGGCGTGATTGACGATGGCCGCGAAAATTCGGCGGCGATCAAAAACCCCCATCAACTCTTGGCTCGCTTTGTAAAGTTCCTGCAAATCATTCTTGGATTGAGCCAGCTCTGAAAAGCTGCCTGCGTTTTGGAGGGCAACTGCGGCTTGCGAAGCCAGCGCTTCGAGTGTTTCCAAATCCGTTTCCTGGAACAGACCCCGAATGAGTTTGTTATCCAGATAAAGAATACCCAGGAGTTTTCCTTGAAAGAGGAGTGGAGCGGCCAAGACCGATCGTACCCCCGAAGACGTAATGCTTTCGGATTTATCCAGAAGAGGATCGAGTTGGGCATCCGCAAAGACCACCCCTTTTTCAGAGCGAAGAATCTGGTCAAGCACTGCGGTGGAGACAGGGCAGTCGCGGACTTCCTTGGCTCCAAAGGTGGCGCGGCGATGCAATTCTTCCGTCGAAACCTCTCGCAGATACAGAATGGCTCTCTCGGCTCCAAAGACTCGGGCTGCAGCGTCGACAATTTTCTGGAGCAGGCCATCGGCATCCAGTGTGGCACTGAGCTGTCTCGAAATATCGACTAGGAAACTGAGGCGTTCCGCCTCAACGACTTTGTTCCTAGAGCTGTCGGAGGAGCTATTTCCGAAGCCATTGGTTGTGGTCACGGTGTAATCGGTTTGTTCGGGAGTAAACGCAGGGTCTAGCGGGAGGATGCTTCTTAGAACACGAAGGTGGTGAGTCGCTCCCAACCGCTTAAAGATCGGAATCGATTGAGTCAGCAGATTTTTAGATCGATCCGGATCCATCTCTTGTAGGGCTAGGCCCCAATCTAAAAGACATTGCGCCTGTTGGTAGAGAGCATGCCTTTCTATCGAAAGGTTCAGGGCTTTGCGCCAGAGTTTTTCTGCTAAATAGGTGTCGCCCTTGATCCACGCGTAGCGCGCTTGCACTCGGAGTGTGTAAGGCTGGTGATTGGGGAAACCCAGGGTTGCCCATTTTGCCGCGCGAATAGCTTTTTTAATGTGACGAAGCAGGATAGCCCGATTCTTCGAACTGGTGGTGCGGTCGTACTGTTCCAGAAGGGCTTCCGCGCGACCGGGGTACATTCCCATCAGGTAGTCCGTGCGGAGCAGGCGATTGTGCATGACCCGAAGGCCTTCTTTAAATGTCTTTTCCGAATCTTGGAGACGGCCGAGGCGGAGGAGCGTTCGTCCCTTCGCAAGATAAACCATACTCGAGCTGAAAAAATCTCCTGCTCTCAAGCAGGCCACGAGGTGAAGGTCAATTTCCTTCAACAAAGCTTCTTGATCGAGCTTCGAACCGATTTCAGATTTCAGCCAAACAGAGTGAGCCAAGCCGGCGGTATTGTGAATCTCGTTGGAGATGTTCAAAGTTTTTTCCGCGTAGGATTCGGCGAGGTCCCACTGTCCAAGGTAGGCGTAGTTGTAACCAATATTCACAACGAGGGTGACTAACTCCCAGCGATCTCCCAGCTGTTGAAATTCCGATTCTGCGATGCGGCCCACCTTAATGCCTTCTTCCCATTGCCCGGCATTTCCCATGACCAACATGAGGAAGTGGCGAGATTGAGCTGTGCCCCAACGATCTCCCAGAGCCTGTCGAAGAATGAGGCTCTTCTGCGCATAACGAATGCCGCGAGTAAACCAAGGCACCATACCCATGACGGGGCCATGAGTGCTGTAGGCATGTCCGATCTCGTCGATGACATTGTGAGACTCTACGAAATTCAGGCTTCTCAGGTGGTAGGTAAAAGATCGGACACTGTCCGTAAAGTAATAGACGTAGGTGAGTTGAGTATAGATCTGCGCGATCTCTCGGAGTCGAAGATCGTGAGTGGGCAATGTCTTCGGTTGGAAAGTCGAATGGACAGTTTGCACTACGAGTGCTTTGAGGAGAGTCCAGAGCAAACCAGCGCGACTGGTCGGAACGGATTCACCCAAGGCTCGAAGGGCTCTTTCGAGATTTTCTGCAGCTTGGCTGGCCTCTCCTTTTGCAAGGAGAACCTTTCCCTTTTTTCTGAGAATTCTGGCGACTGCTGTATCACCCTGTGTTTTTTTAAGAATGGATTCGAATCCGTCCAGCGCTTTGGCATAGTGGCCAATCATACTGTAGGCGTCGGCTAGCATTTCCGAAAGGTGCAGTTCTCTCGCTTCGAGGTTCGGATGGGCTCCTGCGTTTTGAACTTTCTGAATTCGCTCCTGCGCCTGTTCAAAAAAGTCGAGCGCTTCGAGGTGAGCGTAACTTTCTTGAGCCAGTTTTCCAGCTTCGATCGAGTAGTCAAACCCTTTGAGTACTTCATCTGAGCGCAGGTAATGGTGGGCTAAAAGATAGACGTCTTTGTTCGTATCCTTCGCGTTCTTCTCGAGGGATTCGCCAATGAGTCGATGTAAGTGCGTTCGAATTTTTTGATCGAGGCCTTCGTAGATCGCCTCACGAATTTTGTCGTGGGTGAAAGAGAAGTTCTTTTCATTCGGACGGGAAGCGACCAGGCGCGATTGTTCGGCTTCTGAGAGTGTCTCCAGGACTCGTCGGGCCGCTTCTTCTTCGCTCTCCCCAAAGTGGGCTTGGGTAACATTCCTCAAGGTATCGAAATCAAAGGAGCGGCCAATGACGGCTGCCAGCGTGAGAACCTGGCGCTGACCTTCGTTCAGGCGATCGAGGCGATTGAGAATGGTTTGAAGCAGGCCGTCGCTGAATTTTCCAGATTGCAATTGTTTCGGGTCGTGGAGGCGCCATCCCGACTCCGCTCGGTGAATGACGTGGTTCTCCACCAAAGCATGCATGAGTTCGACTGCAAAGAGCGGGCTTCCATTGGCTTGCGACGCAATGACATTGCTCACTTCGGTGATGCCGGTTCCCAGCATGGACCAAACCAGATTTTTGATGTCTTCGTCAGAGAGGCGGCGAAGTGCAATATGAGTCGGTCTTACAGAGGCGGCGATCTGTCTCACCAGATTTTCTACACGCTCGTTCCATTTTGCGTCGTCCGTACGATAAGCGAGAATCATCATTCCCGGAATGCGATCCGCTTGTTTTAGTAAGTGAAGAATGACTTGCAGGCTACCTTCGTCTGACCACTGGATATCGTCAAAGATGAAAACAAGCGGTGCTTCGGGAGTTGCAATGGCTGCGAAAATATCTGTCAGAAGAGAGAGGAAGCGCTGCTGCTTTCTTTCGGGTTCGATTTGAACGGGCTCTTTTGCGTCGCCAATAATTCGCTGCATTTCTGGAACGAGTTTGAGAATTTCTCCGCCCAGTTCGCCGCAAGCGTCTTTAATTTTATCCTTCTGTTCGGTGGAGAGAATTTGCTTCGTCAGGCCTCTGAGTGCTTCTGCAATGAGTCCGTAAGCTGAGGCTTGTCCATAGGCGCGGCCTCTTCCCCAAAGCGTAAGATTACTTGTCCAATGGCGGGTGATCTCTCCAATCAACCGAGATTTTCCCATTCCGGATTGGCCCGAGAGAGTCGCCAGCTGTAAGCGTCCCTTACCGGCTTCGATGAAGCAGGTGTGGAGCAAATCGAGTTCTGCGCGACGACCTAAGAAAGCGGGAATTCTCAATTCAGTCGAACGATCTTGGCCTCGAAGTTCAAAGGCTGTCTGAATATCTGCAGTGTTGGAGCGGTCGATGAATTTTTGTAAATCCGCGGCGAGTCCTTTTGCCGAGTTGTAGCGTTCGGCCGGATCCTTGCGAACTAAGAGGCGGATAATGTTTCGAAGCATTTCCGGAACATTGGATGGAATCTCTGGAAGGACTGCTGCGTGACGACGAATCAGTTCACGCAGATCACAATCGCCGAAGGGATGGCGACCGGTGAGCAATTCAATTGCCAGAATGCCCAGCGAATACAAATCGCTTCGTTCCGTCGCAGCCTGAGGGAGAATGCCCAGCTGTTCAGGGGACATGTACAAGAAGCTTCCCACCGTTTGCGTGGTGGGGCGAAGATCTTGAAAACGACTCAAGCCGAAATCTAAAACCTTCACGTCGATTTTTCCGGGCTGATGATTCAGCACCACATTCGAGGGTTTGACATCGCGATGGAGAATTCTTTTTCCGTGAGCGTGTGCAAGGCCGAGCGCGATCTGCCGGAGAATGTCTGCGACTTCCAAATGCGTGAGCAGAGTGCGTTCCGCAATGAATTGCTTGAGAGTCTTACCCTTCGCCAACTCGGTGATCAGATACAGGTGGTCTTCGTACAGGCCGTAGCAAACCAGGCGAACGATGTTGGGGTGAGAGAGTTGGGACAGAAGATCTGCTTCGAGCTCGAAGCGAACTCGCGCTTCTAACTCCGTCTGATTCCAGTTCGCGCGTGAGAGCTTGATGGCTACCGTTTTCGACGGGTCGTCCAAGCTCGTGCCGCGATAGACGGTCGAGCTCACACCGGAGCCCAACGCCTCCATCACACGATACCTTGAGATTGAATCGGGTACGGCTCGTCCTTGACTCAGACGGTTTCTCCTGTTGATGTAAATTCGGATTATTTAAGGGCGTTCTTAAGTTCGAAGGCCCGATATTTAGAGCTCTTTTTGTGAAGAAATAACTGAGCTGAATTTCCTCAGTTTTTGAACCGCGTCATTCGGAAGGGAATGTTTTGAGTGCCTGGAGCGCGTCAGGAATTTGTCGATTCGTCTTTGGCCATGTGGATCAAGCCATGAACAATCGAGTGGAAATGGTTGTGCTGTCGAATTTTCGGCGCACCGAATCGGTCTTCGAGTCCCTGGCGAATGGCGGCGACTTTGGCCGTTCCTCCGGTCGAACAGACGAGATCGATTTTGTCGTAAGGGACTTGGGCGTCCTTCACTGTTTGGTCCAGAGACTTTAGAATTTTATCAATCATTTCTTGAGTGTAGGTGTTGAAGTCTTTCTGCGTTACTTCTTCGTCCAGGTCGACGTCAGAGTGATGAAAGGAAAACTTTTCAGAATTTTTCTCTGACAGTCCTCGCTTCGTTCTTTCGATTTCTTCGAAGAGCTCGAATCCGATTTGTTCCTCGATCAGAGTGAAAAGCCGGTCCATTTTTTCCCGATCTTCGCCACCGAGGGACCACGTTTTTACATTTCTGAAAAATTCTAAGGTGTCTCGTTTGCGGAGCAGCGAGATATCCGCGGGTGAACAGATTTTTTCCATCAGATGAATCGGCATGGTGAGAATATTCGATCCGAAGGGAACTTTGTATTGCACCCCCGAGCCGAAGTATCTGCTGATGCGGTTTCGCATGATGGCTCCGTCGAGTGCATCGCCGGCGACCGAAACGCCCCCGATCGAAAGCACGTCCGATTTTTTATAGCGCTCATTTGAAATTTTGATGACGGTGAAATCAGAAGTACCACCGCCAAAGTCTCCGACCAAAACCAGCTTCTCTTCTTTCAACGTTGTCTTAAATTCGTAAGCGGCGGCGACAGGTTCGGGACAGAAGCTGACGTTTTTAAATCCGGCAATCTTTGCAGCCCGCTCGAGTCGGTATTGCGCGAACTGGTCGTCCGCGTCGTCCTGAGAAAATCGGGCGGGTCTGCCCAAAATGACCGAGTCGACATCTTGTTTGAAGTGTTCGTTCGCGCGGCGTCGTAACTCGCCGAGGAAGACACCGATGATGTCTTCCAAATTCATGGGGCGATCTTCGACATAAGTTCCAATGAAGCTGCGCATAGGCAAAAACTTTTTGACGGAGCGAATGAGCCGCCCCTCCATGTCGTGCTTTACGAACTCTTGGACCGCCTCGGCGCCGTAGAAGCAGGTCTTGCGGTTTGGAAAAAATAGAACGCTTCGCAAAATACTTTGATCCCGCGCGTGCGGATCCAGCGGAATGGGAGGATGAATCTGTCCAGCAGTAGCGGCACCGAGTAGGGAATTCGTGGTTCCAAAATCGATGGCGTAGATCATTCTTTCAGAATATCAGAAAATATTTCTTATTTAGTGGTTGAAATAAAACTCAACGCCCCTTAACCTAAATAAGCATTTCAATTCTATTGAAGGGAGGATTGTCATTCATGAATAAAAATATCTCTAGCGGCCTCAGCTGCACTTTTGGAATGACAACCTCTGCTGGCATTACTAGCTGACGTCTTTCCTGATTCAAATTCATAACTAAGATTTTTTACCCAAAGTTTTTTTGGTGCATTTCGCACCGAGGGAATTTCTGCGCCCTCAATCGCAGAAAAACTGCGGTCGCACGACTGCGAGGAGAATGTATGAAAGCAATTATTGATAGAGAATGGGGAACAGTTGGAAAAGAGTTTTCGGGCTTGAGCGAAATGATTTCCGCTGAACCTGAAGTCGCTGTGCCTAAATTAAAAAGGAAACGGTGGCGACTGGGATGGCCCAAAAAATTCCCGAAATTCAAAGAAGCCCTTGCACGCCTGAGGGGTTTTTTCGGTCAACTCGATGTCCCAGAAAATAGCTAATTGAAATGACGCAGGCGCAGTCGAAGCCACTGTGGCTCGACTGCGCCTGATGGCGCCGCGACATGTGAAACCTCATGACAATCCACGAAGGTTAAGCTAAATCACCCGAAGTTTTTGTTTCAACAACTACTAGGGGGAAATTATGAAGGCTTTATTGATGGGGTTAGTATTGACTGTTTCTGCATTTTCAACCAACAGCTTCGCTGCAAATCAGGATCTTTCGAAGGTCGACTTAAAGAATTTCGACCATTGCGGTATCTTTTGGTTTGATCCCGCTCCAGGCGTGAACAGTGATAATTTGTTCTTGGCTTGCGATGGCACCTTGTTGTTTGCAATTCAAGCTCCTGCACGTTCGTCTTTAACTCAGGCAGGCGTGGATGCGATCATCGGCGCTTATCGCAGTGATTTCACCGCACGCTGTTCGAACGCTGGAATTCATCGTTTCCAGGAAATCAAGACTGCAACATCTTGGTCGTTCTTCGGCAATCGCTAAGGGTTTTCGATATTTTCGAAACCGATGGTCAGAACATCGGCTGAGCTTTGAGCGGGCATAATCAACGCTAGCGTTTCAAGCACAGCCACGTTCATCGGAGTCGCAGGAAGCGGATTGGGTCGAGCAATCACTGCGACGTTGAGAACGTCGTTTTTCCATAAATTGCCTTGGTACACGTCTTCGACGCCGATGCCGGTTGCAGCCGCTGCTCGGACGTAGACGTGTACCCCGGTGATTCGTACCGGTGCGGATGCGCCCGCAATTTTAAATCTGGTGACCCGATATTGGCCGGGACCTAATCTTTGAACTTCTAATTCGGCAACAGCGTTGTTTAACGCCGGGAATGCCGGGGCCATTGCATTCAACAAGAAGCGAACAGGAACTGCTGCTTGGTTGATGGACGGAATGGTTGCAGGAAGGGCAACAGCCGCTGTGAGATGTTTCGGAGGCACTGCAGGAGTCACTACTCCTACGCCGCCACCGCCGCCTGTATCACCGCCACCACCTCCGCCACCACTTGGTGCAGAAGCTTCAGCAGCAGCCCAGCTTTCCAAATAACCTTGAACGGTGCCAGCTAAAGCGGGGTTCGAACAAGCCGAGTCACTGCAGTGAGCATTGCCGACATAAGAAATAAGAACAGAGCTACCGACGCTGGCAAAATCCACTTTCGATTTTGCAGCCGTGTAAGCCGCAGTGAGGTTTGAACTGGAGAACATTGGAGAAACCACTGAGGCGTGACAGGTCACGCAACCTTGCGACTGAGAAAAGGCGTAGTAACCGTTCTTGAACGCTTGAAGGGCGGCAGGGTTAATTCCCCCGCCGCCTCCAATATTGTCTCCGAAAGGAGCGGTCGTGACTGTTTCAACTGCACAGCCCGAGACCGCAAGAAATCCTAGAATGAGTAAGGATCTCATTTCAGTTCGCCTCCGCCTCGTGACTTCTTACAGAAGTACCGAAGCTGCAGTGTTTCTAGCCACGCCAGCTGCTTTGAACGCGTTCAAAGCGTTTGCCGGAATGGAGCCGTTGTTGATGAAGCTGAGAGCCGTCAAGTACAAGCCAGCCATTGCTTCCGCCGACGAACCCACAGCGGGATCCATCACAGCGTTACCGGACGTGGCGTTCACGGTTCCGGTGAAGCGAGCTTGCGGGCCGGCACCTGCCGGGTTGTAGAACAAGATCAAGCCGGCATTGTACGAACCGCCTGCATCCCCAGCTGCCACCGGAGCGTTCAATGCAGTTGCAACGCCCCCGATGTTCGCGGTTACTGCAAGAGCGCCATCAGCGATTGCCTGACCGTTCGAAGTATAGATCATGGCACCTTTGGCGTTTGCGGCTTCACATGCTGCCAAGAACATCACGATAGCGCGTGCTTCCTCGATGTCCTTCGGTGCGATGTCCGTTTGCGGGTTGTTTCCGTGGTAGTCGCGTCCGCCATACTGGCTGATGATACCGCCGGCAACACCCATTGCCGATTGATAGTAAGCTGCGAGCAGAGCTTGCTCAGCTGCACTCAACTGAGCGAGAGTGACTTTCGAACTCAACGCCGCGATGTTTGCAGGGTTGAACAAGGTTGCACCGTAGTTCGGGTCAGCCATTGCCGAGTTGCCGTAGAAACCGCAACCCGCGTTGTTCAACATTTGGGCTCCACCCTTACGTTCGTTGGTTTTGAAGATACCCGAGAATGCAGCAGCCAATGCGTTCGATGCATCAGAAGCAGCAGTCATGGCATCCGCGTTGATCAAGCCGTTCGCAGCGGGAGTCAAGCTGAAGACACCTGCCAACGAAGCGGTGGTCAAAGCACCAGCGACCGATGAGCTTGGAAGACCACGAGCAAAAGCAGCCGGAGTGGCGTTCGCACGAATCTTAATATCTTTACCCATCTGAGACACTTTGAACGGGCTGATACCAGCAACGAGACCAGTGTTCACACCAGCGCCGTCGTCTTGGTTGAAGGGACCCAGGTGGCCCCCGCCGCTCACTTTGCTCAGAACGTTTGCCTGCCATGCAGCAGCGCCGCCCGGATATCCGTTGGGACCCGCAAGAATGGTCGCACCGAATGGGCTCGTGCTATCGATGACGAGGTTTGGTCCCAGTCGTCGTAAGTTCGCTTGACCGCTGATGCCGTAGTTCGAAGCCATGCCTACAGTCATTGCAGCAGCCTGAGCTTCGCTGATGAAGCGAGCACCCATGGTGGGGCCGCCTTCTGCAAAGATCTGAGCGATGGCACCCGGATTCCGAACAGGAGCCGGGCAGTTGATCGCGCCAAAAGCTTGTTTAATAAAACCGCTGGCAATCATTTCCGGCAGCATCACGCTGACTGCTCCCGTCGCCATCCCTCTTGCCAACATCTCTCTTCGAGTTAGTCCCGGAGCGTGTTTCGCACCGCTGTCGACAAGATCTTTCCAATTCTTTTTCACATTGATTTTCATATCCCTATCCCTCTTGCTTACATTTGCTAAAAAGCTAAGTAATCCCCCGAAAAACCCGGCTTAGAATCCCAACAAGGTGCTCCCTGCCGTGTTTGCTGCAATACACACCGACATGAACGCAATTCGGCTTGTGTTGGTTGCAGTCGCTCCTACTCGCGAAACGAGAGACTGAAAGGCTGCTCTCGCTGCATCCGTAGCAGGGCTCGCCGAGGCGAGACCAGCAGTGTATTGGTCCATCATGCGCATTCCTGCGTTCACAAGTGCAGTCGTGTTCGCAGCAATGGTGCCGTTAGCAGTAACGCCGTAGCGGCTTTGCATGATCGGAGTGTTGCCCGTAGTTAAGTCCGAGCAAGCGCCGTACACCAGGAGTTGAACTTGGTCGTAACCCGAAGCTTGAGTGGGATCCGATACCTTTGGCAGGTTCGTTCTCACTTGAGCCAGCGAGCGTTGGAAGTTACCCGCCATCGGATTCACACTTCCTTCCAAGCCGTTCTGAATTCGTGCAATCGCAGCGTTCGCCGTTGGAACACTGAGAGCACCCGTTCCTGAAACCGTGGCGCCGTTTCCTACGACGGCTCCGCCGCCTTGGTTGTTATTGTTGTTTCTCATCAAGCCAGCCAAGTTGCTTGCTTGATCCATCGAACAACCCGTAGCGATCGCCATCGGAAGGGCCAGGCACATCAATTTTGCCAATTTTAAGTTCTTCATAACCATTTTCCTCTAGTTTCGTTATTTAGTTTCTTACAGACAACTTGCATGGCTGGCGACGCGAGCTACGATCGTGCGAATGTCGTCAGTGCCAGGAGTTGAGGCGTTTGGATTCGCAGAGGCAGCAATGCTTGCGATGTCCGAAGCGCTGAACGATCCCATCGGGCAGACTTCCCCGATCACTCGTTCGGTGAGAAACTCGTAAACGATTTTCGATTGACCCAAAGCGACCCCCAAAGCGTTCAAGCCTTGGCCTTGCTTTGCACCAGTCCAACCCATGCGAGAGAGCACGCCCGAAGCTTCCCAAGTCGCTGCGAGATCCCAGCTTTGGTTAGCATCGACGCCGACGCTGTCCGGGTTACAAACCGTGGTGGGTCTTTGAACCAGGTTACAAGTATTGACGTTGTTTCTTTGACCAGCGTTTGAACCAAGCGACTTCCGTTGGTTGGTTGCAGGCGCTGCATTGTAAATGAAGCCGTTGTTGTTCGTGAAGTCGAAGATGTCCGCAACAGCTGCATAGCCGTGGTTCACCGACGCCATACCGCCGCCGTGGCAAGCGATACAAGCCGGTTGACCTTGACCGTTGAAGAAGTTCGGATCGTATTCAGGAATGAAACGGGGAACGTCTTGAACGCGCGCTGATTTTGAAGCCACGTTCATCAATTCCAAACCTGTTGCGGTTTCCCAAATACCTTCGATGAAGCGAAGGTTCGTACCAGCGGTAGCACCGTACATCGCAAACGAGTTGTCGTTAGGGCGGTCGCTGAGCGTGAGGTAACCCCCGACGTGTTTCGCGGGAAGCGGAATCACGACGTTCTGGGTGTCTTTCACTTGCTGGCCTTCTTGGCGAACCAAGGCAGTCCAATCTACGGCAGCCAATTGCGTCGCATTCAAGCTAGCAACGTGGGTCGGAACACCAGCGAGGTCTACTAAGTAGGTCGCATTGTCTGACCAAAGACTGCTGATGCTAGGTCTTCCGCCACCAGCAGAGCCAGCGAATTTAGCAATGATGAACGCCGTCGAGTCGTTGTCCGTCATACCGAAAGCATCCAGCGCAGCGTTTTGCATTTGCATAGCAAGACGACGAGCCAGATAGCCTGCGAAGTATTTGCTGTTAGCAGCGAGTGCCGCAGCACCTTGAATGTCTCCGGCTTGCACCCGATTTGCCATATTCGTGAAAATAGGATCGGAGACAGGCAGTGAACCGCCAGTGATGGTGTTTGAAAGTCGAAGTGCGATCACGGTCGAATTCACATCAGCTGCGACAGAAGTGTCGGTGCTGAAAATTACCGTCGAAATCGCGCACAAAAACAGGACTGAAGATATCCCTCTTCTCATGATATTCCCCTCCAGGAATAAAAACTTTGCCGACCCGAAGCCCATTCGAGTCTGAGGAGAACGTCCCGCTTTGTTTTCACCTTACCCCTACAGACCACTTTGCGGTCTTTTCCGGATCCGCACAATGCGTCATTTTTGACAACCCCCCGGTATCCCTCATCTTTTTTATGAGTGTTAATTGTTAAGCGATAAAGATGAGGCGGGGGGCGAGGGTAGGCCTTTTTCTGAGATTTTTTAAACAATCTCTAGATAGGGGTAGTTGCTAGTTGTTCTGAGCTTTTGCTTTGTAGGTGTAGATTCCGTCAAGGAGCGTATTGAGATCCTGCATGGTCTTGATCAGGGCGGGAGCTTCTGGATTTTGAGAGATATACGAGGTCTTCTTGCCCTCGCAGATAAACTCATACCAGATTGGAGCGGTTTTCATCTTCGAGTTGTTGACGTACACGACAGTTCTTGCTCCGCTTTTGCAGTTCCGCTCCTCTGGAGAAAAACGCCCTGGGTTTATTGCGGTAATTTTGTCGTTTTCAGAAAACCTCTCAGCAGCATCTAGAAGAGGTCTGACGATTCCTTCGTATAAAGTGAGGACCGGGGGATCGTCATAGTTATCAGTAGATCCAACCTTTCCATCTCGGAAAAGGACGAAACCTCCAATACCGCTTTGATCTCCAAAACCTAAGTTTACGATTTTGATGGAGGTAGCGGCGTGAGCGCTTGTCCCCGACGCTAGAATGAAAAGGGTTAAAAGAATCGATTTTCTGAAATTCATACTAAAGCCCTCAAGTCAGCTAGACTAGATGCGTCTAAGTCTTTTTTTTGAAGAAGTCAAGGTCGGTCCTCTTTGCTTTTTTCTTCGGAGAGCGTAATGCCGATATCGATTCGACCAAATCCAACCCCGTGAAGGCTTGTTGCCAAAAAACTTCTTTCAATATTTTCAGATTCTGGATATCGGCCCCCCATGAAGAAACTTATCGCTTTGTTGGTGGTGTTCTTGGCTCAAAATTCTTTCGCGGCACTTCCGCTTTTCAGTGAAGGGAAAATGTCTTCAGAAACAGCTGTGATTGCAGCTCCGAAGGCGCAAGTCCAGGCTTCACTTCCCGATTATCTGGAACTGGGCGAGCAGGATTTGGTCAGTGCGAATTTCCATCCTGTATTGCTGATCTTCGCAAAGCAAACCGGCGCGAAATTGATCGGTGCTACCGATGGCATCAACTATAATGAGATGATTGTTTACATTCCCAACGTTCGAGTGAAGGGGCAGAAGAAGCTCTTCAATTACATGGCTCAGCTCTACCTAGATGAATTGATGCCGACTTATGTGGGTCTCCGCTTTTACGGATACATGAAAGATGTCTCGGTCATCGATACTGACAAGTTTGGAAATTACTCCGTAAAAAATCTGATGGGACAGCCGCTTTTGAATATGACTGCTGAGCCACTTTTCTTTACCTACTCATCCTACGATGAAAAATGGGCAAAGTTGAAAGAGATGTTCAATCAGCCCGTCGTTTCCAATTTAAACGGCAAGCTGATTTGCTCGGAATACACCTTCAATTTTTCAACTGACAATCAGATCAAAATGCACCTGAATCTCGACCAGGACCTCTTTGGGATTTCGAAGGGCGCGCAAACTTTGAATTGGCAAATCGTGAATCAGTTCGCACTCCACTATGAGTTCGACTACACGCTGTCGGTTCCTGCGCCGATCGAAGCTTGCTTGAATTAGTTTTTCTCTAGCCAGAAGAACGGAATATTCACGTCGCGATAGCCTTTGGGAATTTTCTCTGTATTCAGGTCGGGATATTTTCTGATCATCGCGTTCGACGGTGCGAACCGAGCGAGGTGATATCCCGAGGAGTAAAAGTAAGCTCCCAGGCCCGTGCTCTTGAGTGCTTCCTCGACATTTTTTCCTGCAGCCATTGCTTCTAAGATTCGTTCGTAGTTGGATTCCGACATGCCGAACTGAATCGTCCGGGCTTGTCGGTGGGTCACGATTTCTGAAGCTTGGAAAAGGGCTTTCGCCAACCCATTTTTCTGATGAGCTTCCACTGTCTCAACATTGGAAATATAAAGAAGGCGGTCTGCCGCGGAATAGTCGAATTTCACATTCGCCACGTCTTTTCCGTCTTTTGAAATGACGAATTGAATAGCTTGGCTGGTTCCCGTTTGGTCGTTGTTCCATTGATAGGCTCGGTTGAACCGGTAACCCTCGGGCAATGGAATTTCTTGGACCTCTTTAGAAATGGGAATTTCCCGAATCTTCACCCACGGAAAGTCATCGAGATACCGCTGGGCTGAAGCGGCGGTGTAAGGTTGGTAGAAGCGAAAATAACTTTCGCAAGTTTCGTCGGCCCAAACAGCTCTGGCGTTACCCAAAGCCAGGACGACTGTGACCGCGAGGCAGAATCGAGATAGCGCAAAATCGAGTTTGGACTTCACGCTATCTCATCGGAATTCTTGTAGTTGAGCTTAAGAATACGAACCGCTAGCGCATTTCATCACCGCCATCCCGACCATATTTCCCCTAAAATTTACTCCTCAAAAACGTGAGCCAGGCGAGCATCCATGCTCCTTGGTCCTCCCATCCTGGTCGGCCCTTTTATGTCTCAGTTTTTGAGGAGTAAATTTTAGGGGAAATATGGTCGGGATGGCGGGATTCGAACCCACGACCTCTTCGTCCCGAACGAAGCGCGCTAGCCAGGCTGCGCTACATCCCGACACTTGAGAAGAGAGACAATCGAATATGTTAACCCAGAGCGTAAGTCAACTTTAGTTGTCCCACTTCTGGCCAGAGCACTGTCTTTGGAATTCGTCGTAGCGGGCTCGACGTGCGCACTCAACACCTTCTTGCATGTTCTTAGAACGATCCTTCAAGGTGTCGCAATACTCCTGCTGGGTATTGAGGGAGTGCTTGGTCTGACAGCCATTCTCGCTAAAGTCGTACGACAAGCTTTTACGATCGCCACCACAAGCTGAAAGTCCCACCACCACGCCTACTAAAATCAAGGCCTTCATCATTTCAGTGCTCCTTATTAGGGGGACTTAGATATGCCAGAACCCTAGTAATTACAAGAAACTCGCCTTACAATTTGGATATGAAAACCTTTCTTGGCTTGGTGCTTGGCGGAGTTTTGGGAATCCCTTTGGCTCTAGCAGCCGCTCCCCCCACAGCCCCAAAGGCGACACCCAAGTTCCCGAAGGTCACCCACCCTTACCAGGCACCGCAAAAGCCCGTCGAAATTGCTCAGCAAGACGTGCATGTGAAATTTGGAAAGACGAATTCTAGGAAGCCCCTTTTGCAGTGGAGAGCTCCCACTCAGACCGCATCATTATACTACCCTCTGGCGTGGGCTAAGTTTGACCCGAAGATGGCAGCCGGTTTTTCATTCTCAAATGCAGGTTCTTACAAAGTGATTTCGCCCTTGGCTCCTTCGGGATGCACGGTGGATTCCAGGGTGGGTGGGCACCTCTATCGTGACAATACGAGCTGGCTCGCCTTCGACGCGAAAGGTGCAGGCTGTGCTGGATTTGTTCAAGCTCTGAAAAAGACCAAACTCGTTTTAGAGTTTGCAAATGTTCCGGGCTACATCAATCAAGCTGCGAAGAAAAACACCAAGGTGCTTCGACTGCACGTCGATCAATTGCCAAATTAACCGTCTATTCCAAAGTGCAGGAAATGAAGAAGTAGCTGTTGATGCCGTCGTGGTAGCTGTCGGTGCTAGAAATGATGGTGGCATTGAAGGTGATGACTTTATCTTTCTTCTTGGTGATGTCATCTTTGGTTAAAAACTTTGGAAGAATCAGGCCGTGCATGATTCCGTCGAAGTCATTGTCAGTAGCATTGATGTCGACATTGAAGCGATTTCGATTTTTGTTTTTATTGGGGCTGTAGGAGTCATCCTTTTTAAGCACCGGTAAGAGATCAGTAGCAACGCCCGCAGTAACAGCGAAATCCCGAAGGGTGTTGATTTCTTCTTTACCTTCCTTGTAGTCGTCTTTTGCTTTTGCAGTGATATAGACTTTTGGCCCGAAATTAGCCTTTCTCGAGTTGCAGACCAGGTCTGCTGAAAAAGCGCTGTTTGCCGACACTGCTACTAAAACCAAAAGTAAGTATTTCATGATCTCGAGTCCCCTTGAGTGGGGCTTTCGTTAAATCCCAGGGGTCGGCTTGTAAACACGCAAAGAAACTTAGGAGTCCAAAGTGGGGACGTTTCTTTACTAACCTCTTCAGAAGTCCCATCGATTGACTCCGAGGTAAAGGAAGCGGTATCACTGACCTCATGAAGACATTCTATTTCTTGTCGGTTGCGCTTTTGGCTTTAAACCCAAAGTGCCATTGAATTTTAAAAGGCTCTCGGAAAAAAGGAAACGCTCTATCGCTTGGCTTTTCCTGGGGCACTCAAATTTGGAGCCTTACGAACTTCGTTGGAAGGTCTCTCGCCGTGAAAAAGAGATGAAGGCCTACGAAAAGATTTAGTATTTTCTGGAAAAGAAAAGCCGGAGCAGTAGCAAGAATCCGATCGTCACGTAGATCACGCTCAAAACCGGGAGGTCCCAGATCTTGCGGTCGGTGGTTTGGTTGATGGCTAAGCTGGCGGCGACGAAGAGGCCGGCGATTAAGACGCTGTTGCCGATGCGGCGGCCGGTGGAATCGACTTGCTTCCGAAGATCTTGTAGGTCGGGAGAGCGAATCTCCACGGCGAAGTCATTGCTATTGAACTTCTTGAACATCCAGCGGATCTGACGGGGGAGCATTTGCAGGAGCTCCGCCATATCCTTGGCCACCCAAATCAGGTCGCGCGAAATCTTGGGCCAGGAATATTGGTTTTGAATCAGGTCCTTCACTAGATCGCGGCCTACGCTCATCAAATCAAAGTTCGGATCGAGCGTGCGGCCCATTCCTTCAACGGTGACGATGGCTTTGAAGACCAGCATCCAATCGCCCGGAACCTTAATGTTATATTTGGCCGCTATCTTTGTGGCGGCGATGAGCACCTTGCCGGTGTTCACATCTTCGAGCGTGAGGCCCATGTACGGAGCCAGGGTGTTTCGCACTTCTCGCTGAAAGCCTTCGAAGTCAATTCCAGGTCCGGAAGAGCCGAGCTCGGCGTATTGGTAACAGAGATTGTCGAAGTCATTTGAGAGGAGCGACATCAACATACTGGTGAGCTGCCCGCGAGATTTCTCGGACAAGCGCCCGACAATCCCGAAGTCGATAATGCCCAGGCGGTTGCCCGACATCACGAAAAGATTTCCGCCGTGGAGATCGCCGTGAAACAAGCCATCGATCATCACGGACTTGAAGAATCCGCGCGCGCCGATTTCTACTATCTTTCGTCGATCAATTCCTGCGGCCTCAATGGCCTTGAGATCATTAACCCGAACGCCTTCGATTTTTTCTAAGGTCAGAACGCGCCGACTCGAAACTTGTTTATAAACTTTGGGAATGACGATCTCGGGGATCGACTCCATGTTCTTCTGGATTTGAACAATGTTGTTGGCTTCGACCAAGAAATCCAACTCGAACGTGAGCGTTCGAAAGAATTCATCGATGATGATCTTGGGGCTGATGATCTGCGTTTCAGGAACGTACTTTTCAAGTAGCCCTGCCAAGAAAGCGAGTAACGAAATATCCGTGTCGATCGTTTTATCAATGCCCGGGCGCTGAACTTTGACGACGACTTTTTCCCCAGTTTTCAAAGTCGCTTCGTGCACCTGGGCGATGCTGGCTGCACCGATGGGGGCTGGATTAAAATCGGCGTAAAGATCTTCTAATTTCCCTTTCAATTCCGTTTCAATCGCAGTTTTCACCGCGGCGAAAGGAATCGGGGGGACATTGTCTTGTAACTTTACAAACTCATCGATGAAGGATTCTGGTAGCAAATCCTGCCGAGTGGAAAGGAGCTGACCCAGTTTTACAAATGTCGGACCTAGCTCTTCCATTACCAAACGCAGTCGTACGGGCGTGCTGAGATCCGGCTCGGGATGAGTGAGTTGAATGAGTTTGGTGGGGACGTACTTTCCGAGATCCATGCGGTCGATCAAATCCCCGAACCCGTGCTTGGCAAGCACGCCGAGAATCTGGCGTAAACGTTGGACGTTCTTAACCGCCTGGCCTAATTGAAGGCCAGTTCGAATCCACTTCATATTATTTTAGGATCTCAGGGTTTACGCGGGCGATCAACGCGGCAACTTTTTCCCAGCCTTCCCCTTTTTCCCAGCCGACAGGGGAGAGGGCGTCAGATGCTCTGTCAAACTGAAGTCGATACGTCGCTCGAGTAGATCGGCTCGAACTACTTGGATTCGAACGCGATCGCCCACCTTATACACCCGCTTCTTGCGCTTGCCGTAGAAAAGCATCTTGTCTTCGTTAAACTCGTAGAAATCATCTGTGAGTGAATCCTTGGGCACCATTCCGTCCACGTAGGGCTCATCGAGTTGAACGAAGAAACCATTCTTGTTCATACCGTTGATCTTGCCCTCGAATTCGTCACCTAAGTGACGGGTCATGTAGCGCACTTGCTTGATTCTGCGAGACTCTCGTTCAGCATCTGCGGCTAAGCGCTCCCGATAACTGCAGTGGTCTGCAGCCTTCTGCAAGTCCTGCTCAAGCTGTTCAGCGTTGCGCGGAGTCTTATGAATCAGCGCCAGCTTTAACATGCGGTGAACGAGGAGGTCCGGATAGCGACGAATCGGGCTCGTAAAGTGCGTGTACGCCTCCGAAGCTAAGCCGAAGTGAATTCCGTGCGTGGCTGTGTAGATGGCTTGCTTCATTGATCGAAGCAGTGCCATGTTCAAGACATCTTTTGCCGGGTGCTTATCGATGTCCCGTACGTATTTCGAAATAATTCGGCTCATATCGCCTTCGCGAATGGGAAAGTTCGCGCCGAAGCTCGCTGCCAACTTTTGATAGGTGAGCAGAGAATCATGCGACGGTTCTTCGTGAACGCGGAAAATAAAGGGCCAGCCTTTTTCCAAAATCCATTCGGTGGATGCTTCGTTCGCCGCAATCATGAATTCTTCGATCAGGCGATGCGAGTCCAATCGGTCCCGGTTCACAATCTCGGTTGGATTTCCTTGGTCATCCACTAAGATCACTGGCTCGGGCAGGTCGAAATCAATCGAACCCCGTTCGCGTTTGATTCGGCGAAGCTGCTCATACAGTTCATAGTGAGGCGCATATTCCCACTTCGGATTTTTAAGATTCTGATCCCGCTCTTGTTGAATCTCTTCATAAGTGGCGCGGCGGCGGCTTAGAATTACCGCGTTCATGATCTCGGTTTCTTTTCGATTGCCGCTTCCATCCATGGTCATCTTTGCAACCATCGCTAACCGCGGTTCGTTCGGACGCAAGCTGCAGAGATTTTCTGAAAGCGCACGGGGCAACATGTGAAATGCGCGCTCAGGAAAATAAACGCTCGTGCCGCGTGAAAAAGCGCCCTTGTCGATGGCAGAATCCTTGGTGACGTAGAAGCTCACGTCGGCGATGGCCACCCAAAGCACCCAGCCGTTTCCGGTGCGTTCTACGTAAATGGCGTCGTCGAAATCCCGCGCCGTGATGCCGTCGATGGTAATAAAAGGAATGTTGCGCAAGTCTTTGCGGTTTTGAAGATCCAAATCCAACTCAAACGCTTCTGCTTGAGCAATGGATTCGGGAGAATGTTCTTCCACTAAGCGATACTCGCTCGCCACCCATTCCACGTCTGCACTTGCAGGGAGTTCCTGGCCGTAGACTTTGACGACTTCTCCCGTGACTTTGTGCTGCCCTTTTTCCTGGAACTGCAACCGAATCTTGACCCAGTCTTTATCTTTAACCTCTTTGGGGGCTTCGGGGATGTAAATTTCTTCGCGAGTATTTTTCTTTTCGTAAACAACAATCCCCGTTCGAGCTCCGCCATAAGGCAAGAGTTCAAATCGGCCGACCATCGTTTCAAACCCGTGTTCGACCAGCTTGATGTTGTAAATCTGTCCCGAGTTCGGATGAAAAAGGACTTCCACGCGATCGCCGTGAAAAAGAGATTCGGCATCGCGAGGTGGAACGAAGAGATCTTTGCCCGTATTCTGGGGGCTGTTGAGAAAAGCAAAACCTTTGCGGTTTTTGTCGACCGTAGCAACGACGCGCTTTAAGCCACCGGCGCCTCCGCCATCGGGTCGGAAATTTTCTCGGGGTCCACCTCTGCCTGAGGCTTTGTCAAAAGGTCGGGGGCGAAACTGATTTCGAGATTCTGGCTGAGAGCGTTCTTGGCGATCGGGGTGCGCTCGTCGACCGTGTGTTTTGCCACTTCGGTCTTTGAAGCTGAATCCACCGCCTCCGCCGCCACCCCGAGGGGTGCCGCTGCCGCCTCCACCAAAGCTCCCACCATGGTGGTCGCCCTTGTGCGAGGGTTTGCCTTTGCGTTTAGAGTGCTTCTGCTTTTGATGTGAACTTCGGTTTTTCTTAGCCAATCCTAGCTAATGTAGCCGAAATTAACTGCAAGTGTAAGTATTACCGGAGGCATCGTTGCAGCGAATCACGAGAATCGAGTTGATTTCGATTTTCGAGCACTCATCCGTGTTTTGGAGAAGAGTATTGATTCCGAAGCGAAAGTAGCCACGGTACTTGATATTTCTATTGACCGAGAAGCCGATCGGGAAAACTTCGGCGCCATCGCTGCCGACGAGGCCTTCAATCATGCCTTCGTTGTAGCTCACGGTGTTGCCGCGCAGACCGTCGACACGGGTTTCGTCACATTGAAGATCCCACATACCGTCTTGTCCCCAACCGCCGTTCGCAGAAATCTGCAAGCGATCGCCGGGCATGACGATGAAATTCGTGTTCACCGAGTAGGGTCCCACGGGGTTCGAGGGGTTCAAAACTGGAAAGCCGGCGCTTCCATAAAAGTAGCCGTTTGAAACTTGAATGATCGTGCGGCAAACTTCAGTGCCGTTCACAGTGGTTACATTTCCACCGTAGTTGTAGCAGGCGTCTTTGAAAGTGAAGCCGGGAGTACATTGCTGTCCAACCGGATAGTTTCCGAAACCGCAGCTCGGTAAGCCCGGGATGGTTCCAATCGTATCGACGTTGGTCTTTCCGCAATGGGTTAAGCTGACGGTGATAAAGGTCGCTGCCAGGACGGCAACAAAGGATTTAAAACTTTTCATACATCTACTTCCTCACAACACATCTGTTCGTGCGGCCTTTTCTCAACGGGCGCGCACACTGCTCTCGAGATGTACTATTCAGGTGCCGTGCCAAAAGGTGTGAGGGATTGCGCTATAAAATGATCTATAATTTCAACTGGTTGCTGGGTGTGGGTCGACGTAAGTCTGTGAAAGGTCGTTCAATTCTTTGAAAACTGTCTAAGGATTAAGCGGTCTTCAGTGCGCTTTACCTGTGCAGAGAGAGATGCTAAAAATCCCCTTCCTTTATACACACGCTCCGGTGGTGGAATTGGTAGACACATACGATTCAGGGTCGTACGCGAAAGCATCCGAGTTCGAGTCTCGGCCGGAGCACCACTTTTCAAATCAAAAATTTAGGCGTAGTGTAGGTATCAGAATCGCTTAGTTCCGAAAGGAAGCGGGGGACCCAATTTTTCCGGGGCGTATCGTTCGCAAGAATGTAGGACAACTCTTTCAGTCCGAGCCCGTCAGCTAACCTCGTCAGCGTTGAAGGGGAACGTCTATGGGCATTTCGCCCACGGTATTTCCTCAGAACAAATTGCTTAGGAGGTATGACGTGGGCACAGTCTTGTCGTCTCTCAAACGTATTTTCGTGGGCGCTCCGATGGCCACATCGGAAGCACAACATCAACGCTTGTCGAAAAAGAAGGCGCTCGCCACTTTTTCTTCCGATCCGCTTTCCTCTGTTGCGTACGCGACCGAAGAAATTCTCATGGTACTCGTGCTTGCCGGAACGGCGTCGCTTTATCTTTCTATTCCCATTGCCCTCACCATCATTGGTCTTCTCTTTGTGGTGGTGCTTTCTTATCGCCAGACTATTTATGAATATCCGAGCGGCGGCGGCGCTTACATTGTTGCCCATGAAAACCTGGGCGTTCCAGCCGGACTGACTGCCGCGGCAGCGTTGCTGACGGACTACATTCTTACGGTTTCAGTGAGTGTGGCCGCCGGGATTGCCGCGCTGACCTCTGCTTTCCCGAGCCTTCAGTCGCATAGCGTGGCGCTGTGCTTGGTTGCGATTCTCATTCTGACTTTGATGAACCTGCGAGGCATTCGAGAATCTTCCACTGTTTTTGCAATTCCGACTTATGCCTTCATTGTGAGTGTGCTGATTTTATTAGTGGTGGGTGCGTGGGAAATGAAGGTGGGATCTTTCACCCATGTATCGCCCCCGAATCTACCGGTTCAGCATTCGCTGACGATTTTTCTTATTCTCCGGGCCTTTTCTTCGGGCTGCACTGCTTTGACGGGAGTCGAAGCGGTCAGCAATGGTATTCCGCTTTTTAGGAAACCGGAATCTCGAAATGCTTCGGTGACTTTGATTGTGATGGTCTGTCTCCTAGCGGTCATGTTTTTTGGAATCACTTATTTTGCGCACTATCACGGCATTGTGCCTTCAGCGGATGAGACTGTGATTTCACAGCTGGCTCGTTCGATCTTTGGAACTACTGTTCCCTATTACTTTATCCAGTTCTCAACCATGGGAATTTTAGTTCTTGCCGCGAATACTGCTTACGCCGATTTTCCCCGACTCACTTCTATTTTAGCGCGAGACCGCTACTTACCGAGGCAGTTGACGTCGGTGGGCGATCGGCTGGTGTTTTCAAATGGCGTGATCATTCTGGGCATTCTGTCGGGGCTGCTCATTCTCCTTTTTCATGCCAGCACTCACGCCTTGATTCCGCTTTATGCCGTCGGGGTCTTTCTTTCGTTCACGCTTTCGCAGCTGGGAATGGTGAAGCATTGGCTCAAAGAGCGTAAGCAAGGTTGGGGTGGGAAGGCTGCGCTGAATCTCTTCGGTGGAATTCTCACCGGAATCGTGACGTTTGTTTTCGTTGTCACAAAGTTTGCGCACGGGGCGTGGATCATCACTCTCGTTATTCCGCTCTTCATCTGGATGTTTTTGGGTGTGAAGGGTCACTATCTCAAAGTGGGTAAGCAGCTCTCGCTTTCGGGGCACAAGCCCGAAGAGTACCGAGACCAGATTGCCCATACGGTGATTCTCCCCATTTCGGGATTGCACCGAGGTGTGGTGGACGCTCTTCGCTATGCTCAGTCCATCGCAAAAGATGTTCGCGCTGTTTATGTGGAGCTCGATGCCGATTGTACCGAAAGGCTGCAGCGGGAGTGGAGCCAGTGGGGCAGGGGTATTCCGCTAGAGGTCCTGAGCTCTCCCTACCGCTCTGTTCTTTCTCCCATTTTAAATCGGATCGATGAAATTCGCAGTCACCATCCCAAACACGTGATCACGATTCTGATTCCAGAATTTGTCACCGCTCGGTGGTGGGAAGGAATTTTCCACAATCAGACAGCATTCTTAATGCGTGCGGCGCTGCTGTTTAAACGCAACATTGTGGTGACGAGTGTGCGCCATCACTTGAATTAAATTCGGCAGAGCTTTTGAGTGAGATTAATAAGTGCGCCGAAGAGGTTCATGAACTTCTCGGACGCCTTGGCGATTTCAGCGGGATCCGTGAGCTTCATCGCTTCTTTTTGATGGCGTTGAGCTTCGAGATTTCCGGAGGTCACCATGGTTTCACAGAAGTCTCCCGGCAAAGGAATGGGCTTCGAGTTCGATTCGAAACAATAAATGATGACGTGAGTGTCGACGACTCCCACGAGATTCATGCGTTCTTGAGCGGCGGCCGCTTCGGAGCCGCCGGCCATAATAATTGCACCTAAGCGATTCGTTTCCGCATCTAAAGCTCCACGAGCCGTTGCGCAGTAATCAGTGGCGAAAGCAGTATGAGTGAGGAAGAACCCCAGTACGACGAGCCGCTTCATGAAATCCCCTTGAGAGGGTGCTTTTATCGGAGTTGTTGGAAGTTCGCAATCTCTAGATCAGTTTGGAGCGAACTTCTGGCCAAGAATCTCGTTTAACTTCGTAACGCCGGGTCTTTTCTTTGACGTTAGTGCTAAGGAGGGGAATTCCTACTTTCGTAAAAAACCCCTGCATTCGAAGATTCGCTTCATCGGTGACAAAACTGACCGATTTAAAATTCAGATTTTGAAATCCGTAGTCCAAGCAGAGCCGGTGGCATTCCGAAGAAATTCCTTTTCCCCAAACCGAATGATGCAAGATGATTCCAAAATCCGAGGTGCGCTTTTCAAATTCTAAGTGATTGAATCCGCAGTTCCCGATGAGTTGATCAGTCGCCCGGTCGATCACGACGAAATCTAAGAGCTCACGGAGTTTTTGTTTGTTGCGATAATTTTCGTATCGCGCGGCAATGAGTTCGTCCGTCCAGGTTTCGACTTTGAAATAGGCTTTCAAAATCGCCATAGTCTTCTGGTCGTTGAGAAGATCTTTCAAAGCCGGATGATCTGCCGGCGTCGAAGGCCGGAGAAAAACTTTCTCGCTCGTGAGGGTGAGCTGTTCAAATTCCATTACTTAAAAAGGTCGTTTAAGAATTTCTGAAAATCCGCCCAAGATTTCTTATCCGCAGCCGCATTGTAAGCGGCTCCTTTAGAAGGGTCATTTCCAGCGCCAGGCACCGCAAAAGCGTGAACAGCATTGGCGTAAGAAATGAACTTCCAGTCCACACGGGCCTTGCTCATCTCTTCTCTGAAAGCAATGACTTCTGCTTGGGGAACGTAGGGGTCAATGGCTCCGTGCATGACAAGCACTTTGCCATGAATGTTTTTAGCGTCAGATGCGTTCGGAGTGGAAAGTCCACCATGGAAACTAGCGGTCCCAGCCAGAGGTGCCCCGCTTCGGGCAAGCTCCAGTGCAGCGGTGCCGCCAAAGCAATAGCCCATGACGACCACTTTTTTGGAATCCACAAGCTTTGTAGAGAGCAGCTGATCCATTGCAGCCTTAGTGCGAGCGCGAAGCAAACCGCGATCGCCTTTGAAATGACCGGCAAGTTTTCCAGCTTCTTCAGCATTGGCGGGGCGAACGCCTTTGCCGTAGATGTCCGCAGCAAACGCGACATAACCCAGCTTGGCCAACTCCTTCGCGCGACCTTCGGTGAAGGCGCTCGGTCCCATCCAGTCATGAACAATGACAATGCCCGGGCGTTCTTTTTTAACAGAGTCGTCGTAAGCAATGTAGCCTTCGAGTGAGACGTTGCCTTCCTTATATAGGACGGTTTCTGCCTTGATGGCGGCTTGGGCGTTAAACGAAATGAGGCCTGCAACTAAGATGAGAAGCTGAGTTTTCATAGAGAATCTCCTGTGGAAAGAGTTTCTCTACTTCTACTTTAAAGGGACGCTTTTCTCAATGGCTCTGAGCGGTCAAAGCACCGGTCGACGGGATATAGGCACAAGATGCGATTTGCACGCCCGTATCAAAATCGTTCGATGCACGACCTGCTACCCCACAAACACCGGCGCAAGCGCACATCTGCTGGACCTTGTCTTTCATGCCCTTTTGTTCGGCAGCAGAAAGATTGCGACCTTTGTATTGGGATTGATTCTTCATCAATTTCTCCAGGCCGTCTTTGAAAGCCTGCTCGGAGCTCTTACCTTGTTTCAGGCCCAAGGATCCTTCTTGATAGGCCATCTTCAGGCCCTTCAAGCTATCGCCCGGCCAGGTTTCCAAATTCGCGAGCATGGTTTGCTTATCTTTGATTCCGAAACGTTTCATGGCGATGATCGCTTGTAATACTTCCTTCGGGCTCTTATCCGACTTCACTTTCATGTAATCGGCCATGACGTCTTTATAGAAGGCGTCGCGTTCTGCTTTGTTTTTGAAACTAACGTTCGCTGCTTTCATCTCATCTAAGACTTCAGTGTCTGGGGCGTGAGGTTTACCCAAGGCACCTTTTGTCGCAGCGGCTTCGACTAAGGATCTTTCAGCATCTGTTACCCCTTGTCCGAGAGCGTCGCTTTCAGCTTTTGCGGCAAGATTATTCAACTCGACACGAGCAACCGGTGAGCCGGCATTGGCTTTGCCAACAATGGTCTTTACTTGAGTGGCTGTTGCTGCATTTTTTGCCCGAGCGATGTTCAGAAGCGCTTTGGTACCGCCCGTGAAAGTTCCAATTGCACCACCGTAAGACATGGGGTTCCAGAGGAAGCTGTTAAATTCCTTGTCGGTTTCCGTGCGAACTTCATCGGCAGTTTCAAAGCTGGTGACACCTGCGCGAGCAGCTCCTTCCAGCCCTCGGGTCTGAGCTGCTGTGATAGCCACATCAAATGCTCCAGGAACAAAGCCTGAAACGAATCCGCCGACTACTGCGGACGTGTTCAATGCTGCTGCTGAGGTGACACCTGCAGCGCCAGCTAAGGAGGGGGCACCCAAGCCACCCGCGATGGCGACAAATGCAATAGCGGACCCGGCGAGAATCTTTTTCTGAGTACGGCGAACTTTGAGGTAGTTAGCAAGACCGGTAGCAGTTGCGCAACTCGAGGGAGAATTGCTTGCTTTTTCTGCGTCTAATACGCTTTCGACGACCGCGGTGTTCCACATGAAGTCGAGTTTGTTTCGAACGCCGCCAGCTGAGGTGGTGTAGGTTCCACCCATTCCATCTTCTACCTCGTAAACCGTTTTTCCGTTGTCCCGGGTGTCTTTGACCATGGCGATCGTTTTCTGAATGTCTTCCTTCATCTTCGGCCAGGCTCTACGAAGTTCCTCTTCGTTCGGGTCTTTCTTGGGTAAGTAGCCCAAGAATGGGGCTTTGCTCAAAGAGTTCAAATAAGCAGCTCTCTTCTTGGTGAGAAAGTCTTCTACGAGTTTTTTACGATATTTTGGGAGCAGGCTCTCGCGTTTGGTTGACCAAGCTGCCGTGTTTTTCTCGGCCTTGATTTCGCCTTCCATTTCGGCTTTCAGCTTTTGGAGTTGAGCAGCGTATTCCGCTTTCACCTTGTCGTATTCTGCGCCTTCTAATGCGATCGGCGGAGTGATGAATTTCACATCGGCTTCGAGCTTCGAGTTAATCAGTCGAGTGGGATCACCTGATTTTAGTGCAGTAATCTGATCCGCTTCAACGGTGTCCGAAGCGCTTTGGATGAAACCTAAGTTCAGGCGAGCGTTCGCAAGTTCCTTATTCGCCTTTTCAACTTCCTTATCAATTAAACCGCGGCAAGGAGACTTTCTATCAATGCATCGCTCGAGGTAACCCACCTTATTTTCAGCTTCTTTGAGTTGTTTAAGAGCGCCTTCGCCGATTTTGTCTAGAAAGGATTCTGCAGCAATCGTTCCGAAGAGAGAATCGTTCGGAGCGCGATTTTCTTTTGCGCTGTCTGATTTTTCTTTACCGACGAGATCGCTCATCACCGGGCTGGTAACAGCTGTGTGGGGAACTACTTGCAGTGTCGTTTGGCCTTTGCACTTAACTGCGTATTCTTTCCAGTAACTTTCATTTTTCTTGAAAGCTTGTTCGCCAACGAGAGTGACGTCCTTACAAGCTTTGAAGGGAGATTTTTCCATGCCCATTTTTTGCTTCGTCTCGGCATTGAAAGTTCCTTCTCTCAGCGTAGCGCCTTGGGCAAATGCCAGGTTCGGCGAAAGAGCTAGAGCAAGAATAACGACGAGGTTTCTCATGTTTCTTTTCATGGTTATGACACCCTTAGTTAAGTGAGTTGATCCCTTCACTTATAAAGTATCGTCAATTTGTCTAAAAAATTCACAGTTTTTTGAGTTTACGCTGCCAAGAATGCCGACAGTTCCTCCTGCAGTCGCTTGTTGTTAATCAAAATGGCGAGGTGGCGGGACACGACGTAGGTGAGGGTGAAGTCGTGGCGGGTGAAGGGGGTTCCATCCGACTTATCGGCGAACGTCAAAATCCCGACGATTTCTGTGCCGGAGAGGAGGGGGATGATGATGCACGAGCGGGTCTTGTAGCCATTATAGCCGCTACGGTCTTTTAGGTATTGGCTGAAGCGCATGTCGGTGGCGAGGTCTTTAATCAATAAAGGCGATTTACTCTGGAACACGTAGCCAATGATCCCGTCATTGGGCTGGATGCTGCGTTTTACCTCGTGTTTGGTTTGAGGGTCGCCATTGAGGTACGACGCCTTCAGGCAGCCCTTATTGTCCAATAAGTAGATGGTCGAACGCTCGGCCTTGATGAATTTGGACATCTTGTCTTGGATCATGAAGATCGTCGATTCCAGGTTCTTGTGGTCGGCGGCTTCCTTGGTCATGGTCAGCAAGAAATCATCACGCATCTTCTTGTACTGGAAGCGGCGGCTCTTTAGGACGTAATCCAAAATTCCGCCGATTAAGACCGTCACGGCGAAAACAAATGGCAAGGTAATGGCGAGGTCTTCTGTGCCGGAGCGCGGACCGGAAGTAATTCCGAGAGCGGACATCACTCCCGTCGATTTGCTACTGCCTCGAATGAGCATCCATTCTGTGAATCCAAAGACGAGGGTGAGTACTTCATAGAGCAAGCTCATTGATAACAAGGTTTTTCGAATATCCCCAGTGAACTTTTGATAGCGAGTGACTCCGCTGTAGATGACGGCAGCACCGATCCAAAAGAAAGTGTAAAAGCTGGCGTACTGAAAAATTTCCTCGTAACGGCGTAAAAACTGGGAGGGTTCAACGGTGCCAACCAAGGTCAGCCCAAAGATTCCCAATCCCGCGAAGATACTAAAAATATTATTGGATCGCTCGAGGCTGGAGAGTTTTTTCAGATTCAGATAAATCGAACAGAGCGTGATGCTCGAGCAACAGTAGGCAAAGAGTTTCATGAAGCGGTGGTAACGGTAGTCCAAGAGCGCTGCTGCGAAACTGTTGTAGTAGGCCAACCCGATCGCTCCCAAGAATAAATAGACCGAGAAATAGAGATAGAGCCGATTGTCACGGTGGTAGAAATAGTAAGTCAGACACATCAGCGCGGTTAAAAATGCGACCACGAGGTAAATCGAGCGGAGCATGTGGTAGCGAACCCGGTCGTTGAATACTACCGAGTAGGCTTCGTCGAATTCACCCATGAACGTACCGGCCTTAAAGAGCGAGAAGAGACCGGGCATGAGCGTGCGCTTGGTCGTACCGTGAAGCAGAATGGTGTTTTCACCTTCCCAGCGAATCAGCGAGGAGTCGATCGAATAAAATTCCATATGCGTGGGATGATTTGCACCCCCGATGAATTTTCCATTCAGAAAAGTACGATGAGTTTCATTCACCAGGCCCAGCACCATGGCGGGATACAAATAACGGTCCTTGGCGATAAAGGTTTTCTTCATCCAGTATTCGCCGTTGAATTCGTCCGCACTTTGCCAAGGCGAGTTGATATCGAAGCGTTTCCACTTCGAGTCTGGAAGGTCGTTCACCTGCTTGGTGTTCAGTGTTTCGGGAGTAACGACGTACTGCCAGCCTTGGCTGAGATCGGTGCGTGGCGCTTTCTCCGCCTGATTCTTGGCTTCAAAAGTGGGAAGATAAGCAGTCGAGCGATCAGTTTTGGTAAGCACGAGTCCGAGTGTGACGCCAAAAACAGCGAGCGTTCCCCCCAGCTGCGCGGCCATCAAGGGATTGATTTTCCAAGAGCGAATGATGGGAGCTATTTCTGGAATTCCCGGAATTCGGAGACGTTTCCAGAGTGAAACTTTTTCTTCCCACGGAAAGACGAGTCGATAAATTTCGGTGGCGGTGGAAATGTTTTTTAATTTCGTGCGGCCGATTTTCTTAATCGGAATTTCAATTTTTCTTTCAATCTGGTCGACCACTTGCTGAGTGATGCAAACACCGCCGAGCAGCGCTAGCCCTTCGATTCGGGCGGCGATGTTCACTCCGTCGCCGTAGGAATCGCCTTCGAAATCGATGATGTCGCTCAGGTGTACGCCGATGCGGACGTGAATCTGTCGTTCGGGAGGACTGAAGCTATTGCGTTCAAAGAACGCCGTTTGAATTTCAATGGCACAGCGAACGGCTTCGACCACGCTACCGAACTCGATGAAGAACGCGTCGCCAATGGTTTTGTTTTCTTTGCCACCGTACATCGGAAAGATTCTGCGGAAGATGCTTCGGTGTTCTTCGAGCAAGGTGAAGGCGAGCTTTTCATCTTGCGAAGCGAGTGAGCTATAACCTGCGATGTCGGTAAACATCATCGCCACTAGACGACGACGAGTTTCCTTTCCTTCCTGGGGCGGCGTTGTTGTTTTATGATCTTTTGGTTCGCTCATACTCGCTCCCTTGCTTATCGGCGGTAAGAGAGCGATTTTTGAAGAGTTTTTATTGATTAAGTTTCATGATAACCCGTGTTATTCATCCATCATGATTATTGATCATATCAATTTGAACCATTTGCGAATCTTTCAGAGCGTTTACAGAACCCAGAGCATGACGACGGCTGCCGGGGAGCTTCATTTGACTCAGTCCGGAGTCAGCCAGCACATCAAGGCCTTCGAAGATATGCTGGGCGTCAAACTCTTTGATCGTATTAAAAAGCGCCTGATTCCTACTCGTGCGGCAGCCACTCTCTATGAACGCTGTTCCAGTGGCCTCTCTAAAATCGAGGAGGCGCTGAGCGTGGTTCAGATGGGCGACAAGCGTTTGGCTGGCCGAGTGAACTTTGGAATTCCGATCGAGTTTGGAAACAATATGGTGATTCCCCGTTTAGCGGAATTTGCCAAAATCTACCCGATGGTGCGCTTTCATCTCAAAATGGGTTTTGCTTCCGAAATGAACCAGGGAATTTTGAGGGGTGACCTCGACTTCGCGTTTGTCGATGATTTCGTGATGGATAAGAGCATCGCAGTTTCAAAAGTTTGCGACGAGATTCTTGACCTCTGCGTTGCCGAATCCGTTTACAAAGAAAAAGGCCAGGTTCGAAATCATTCCAAGTATTACGAAACCCTCGACTATGTCGACTATCAAGAGGGTGAGCCCGTCTTAAGAATGTGGTTTCATCACCACCTCGGGCCGAAAATTCCGAAGATGAATGTGAAGGCCACTGTCATGGACGTGCAAGGAATGGCTCGGTTCATCGTCAGCGGTTTGGGTGCGGGCGTATTGCCAGGACACCTGATTCAGAAACTCGAGGACGAAGGACACAAGCTCTACCGGTACAAAGGAAAGGGAGCTCCTTTGAAAAATGCGATTCGCGTTGCCCACCTGAAGGATCGCACTCAAAGTGCTGCAGCCGCAACACTGCTCGACTGGTTGAAGACTTCTTTGGGGACGAGTTTAAAAGCTTCGGCCGTCAGTCCAAGCGTGCGTAGTGTTACGCTTAATTGACGTCGGTTTTCCCTCGCCCACTTGAAAGCCTGCTTGAGCTAGCGATTCTCGCGCTACGCGTGAAGAACTATAAGTATAGAGATCGGTCCGAAGCTTCTGAGCCCGGCGTTTCTCCGTTTTCAGAAATAATTTCCGAAAGCAGTCCACGCCCCAAAGCTGCGGATGAACTTTCGGAGAGTAGAAATCAAAGAAAATCATTTCGGGTTCTGGAAGTTTCGAAAGGTCCAGCTTTAGAAAGTCTCCTTCCAAAACCTGCCATTCTAGATTTTCCGATTTCCAAATGCCCCGCTCTAAAAGTTCTTCGATAGCCGACTTCCAGTTTTGCAAAAACGGGAAAGCGTCGGTTTGGGTGAGCGCGTAGCGAATTCCATCCAAATCATTTTCAAAACTGATGACTTGTAACGATCTTCCCGCTCCCTTTGCGCACTCCAAAGCCCCGAGCGCATTCGCGGCTAGGCCCAGTCCGACATCGTAAATCACCAAGGGCTCCCCGCCATCCGCGATTCTTCGACTCAGTTCGGATTGTTCAATATAAAGGAGGCGGGCTTCTTCAAGCGGACCGATAGACGAGTGCATGGCCTCCGATGAAGACTTGGGCTTCACCGAGGCGATCTGATCTGCAAACCAAACGATTTCAAACTTCGACGATGGGGATTCGATTGACCGAAAGATAGTTCGAAAAAATTTCTTCGCAATAGTTTTTCACCGAATTTTTTTCCGAATGGGTCTTAAAAACAAACTCCAGCTGGAGTCTGTAGAGGTACGGCATTTCTGTCAGGATAGGAGTCCCGGTCGGCATGTTTTTGCACCACACGACTCGGGCTTGGACATAAAAGTTGCGAGGATGTTCGATGGTCAACGTAATCAACTGACCTTGTTGAACAGGAACGCTGGTGAACAGACGCAGGCTCTCGGGGCGCAAGTCATTTAAGATTACGCGCGCGGGTAAGAACTGAGTGCTGGTTCCATTCTTCTCGGTCACCTTGATTTGAGCGCGGGTGCGATGAACGTGGAGCGATTTTTTTGACTCAGCGCGTTTCAGCGCGCGCGTGTCTTCAATTCGCTGGCGAATGCGGCGACGGGCTTTCAAATAGGCTCGGGCGCGGTAGTTGGGGACTTCCCAGTTCATGTACTCACTAACGGCTAGGCGCGATAAAAAATTTAGTCTTTCTCAATCTCGGCGGAGTGCTAAACTTAGTTGAAATTGCAGCATGACCTCACCGCGTTTAGAATGGGTTCACCAGAATCCAAACATA
>JAIEMT010000062.1 GCA_019751945.1 bacterium | reverse complement strand
CAGCAGGTAGAACACCGGTTAAACCCTCTGCTCTAGGTCTGGCCTCGCACAAAAGCCGCATTCTTCAGCGGGAACTAGCTAACAGTTGTTCTTACTGACGTCCGTAGCGAGGAGCCGGTGCTGGTGCCTTCGCAGGAGCAGCGGGCTTCGGCTCAGGCATCTTCACGAGCGACTGAGCTGCTTCTACAGCCGAACGGTGCATCACGCAGATTTCCTTGTACTGGCAAGCATCCATCACACGAACAGCCATGTCAGCGAGTCTGCCGTAGTCCGGAGCGCTCTGCGGGCCGAAGTACTGAGCTAAGCTCTGTGACTCATCGAAAGTTTTTGGGGTACGGTCACCGTGAGTACTCCAGCTGCGAAGGTCTTTATTCTTAGCAAAAGAACCGATCCAGCTTTCGCTGCCGATTTGATTGATGTCGCTCATAGCAGTGTTTTCACCAGCAGGACCGATGTCTGCAATCAAGTCCGCGTAAAATTGATCGAGGCCCTGACGAGCAGTTTTATAAAGTTCGATCACGTGCTGATCGTCTGCCTTATACCAAAGAGCGATAGCTGTAAGATTTTCTTTATACACTTTATTTGTGTACTCGTTATGAGCGATCGTTTGCACTCTTTCAGTCTTCAGTTTGTCGCCGAAAAGAGCGATCCCACCCAAAGTGAGCGCTTGCAAAACGAAGATGGCTGGAGCCATCACGAAAATACCGTGTTGATTCAAAATTTTCTTATTCATTTAAAACCCCCTTAGATTTGGCGGGGAATTAGAACAGGCCGGGGGCTTTGTCAAAGAAGATTTAGGCCAGCCAAGTCAAGTCGCCTGACGCGGTGTCCTCTAACCACTCTTTCGGGGTCGCCGAAATGAGCCGGTTCGCAAGCCCTGTTTGACGGACCAAAACCCGCTGGTAGTTCGGAGTGTATCCAGCAGCCCAGACCCGCTCTCCGTCAGGACCTTTCACGTTCTTCTCCATTAAAATCTGTGAAAGCTCGAGAGTTTCAAGGCTTTTTAAATTTGAGAACTGCGAACGAAGCCGGTCCAAACTCAGTTCGCGCAGCACACGGGCGCGCTCGTTTCGCACAGACAGGGGCACAGAATTTGGGAGGCGAGTTGCTGGCGTTCCCTTCCGTTCACTGTAAGGGAAGACGTGAAGACGACTCCATGGCAAGCTTCTCAGGGTCTGAAGAGTCCATTCAAATTCTTCGTCGGTCTCCCCAGGAAATCCCGCGATCACGTCCATGCCCACGAAAACTCCGCCCGGTAAATTTCCAGCCGGTTTCAGTGCGGCGATTTTTTTCAAACAATCTTCAACCTGCTCAGCGCCGTACTTCCGCTTCATTAATTTCAAAATCCGAGGATGGGGACTTTGTAATGAGACGTGAAAATGAGGACAAAAACGAGGTTCCGTCTCAACCAGCCTCAACATCGCCGGCGTAATTTCAGTCGGATCGAGCGAGCTGATGCGAAGCCGCTCTAAAGTGGTCTGTTCAAAAATTCCTGTCAGCAGCGCATCGATTGCCAGAGTGCCCTCCTGCCAATCCACCCCGTAGTCGCCAATATTTGTTCCAGTGAGGATGACTTCACGAACTCCTTGCGCAACCAAAGTTTGAATCTGCGCAACGACTTCTGAAATCTGCAAACTGCGCGCGGGCCCACGCCCGTAGGGAATCACACAGTAAGTGCAAAATGCGTTGCATCCTTCTTGAATCTTCAAAAATGCCCGAGTTTTTGCGGTTTCTACAGCAGGGAGTGCAAAGGTTCCTTCAGGAGCCGGCCACTCTCGATCCATCGGGTGTTTCGAACGCAGCTCTTCGTATGCAGCGGCACTCCCCAAAACTCGCCCGAGTTCCGAAGCAGGCCTCTCGTGCACCCGATCTTTTTCTAAGGCTTCGATCACAAAATCCACTAATCGGGGTTTGTTCTGATTTCCCACAACGTAGTGAATACCCACGGAGGCCGCCAATCTTTCGGGATCTACCTCCGCCGCACAGCCCGTTACGACAATACTGGCCGCCGGAAAATCGCGCGCCATTTTGGAGGCGAGCTTGCGGCTCTGACGATCGGCTTCGTCAGTCACCGTGCAAGAATTGATGATGCAGAGATCGACGCCTGAAGGCTTTCCACCTCGGACATCGGCAGACTGCCAGCCCTTGGCTTGCAGCTGCGCCTCGATGAGCTGCGAATCCGAAAGATTCGCCTTACATCCCAACGTCCGAACCAAATACTTCACGATTAGGCGGTTCCGATGCGGTCGATGAAGGCCCCGCCGAGCACTTCGTCGTTTTCGTAGAATACAATAGCCTGGCCGGGTGTGATGGCGCGCTGAGGCTCATCGAACTCCACCCGAAGAGTGCCATTTTCAAACTGAAAAACTCGGCATGCGGCTTCGTCGTGGCGAGACCGGATTTTTGCCTTACAACGAATGCCATGCAATTCTTCCACCGGACGAATCCAGTTCACTCGGCTTGCAATCAGGGTTTTTTGAAAAAGCTGTTCTTCGGGGCCAACAATCAACACCTGGTTGGCGGCATCGTACCCCGTGACAAAGAAGTTTTCAGTATCCTTCACCGTGAACTTCAAGCCCTTACGCTGGCCAATGGTGTAACGATGCAGGCCATCGTGTTCGCCCACGATCGTGCCTTCCACGGTTTGAATAATTCCCTTCGGACGAAAGGTGGTTGCCACCCGTTTTTCAATAAATCCTTTGTAACCCTCTTGACCAATAAAGCAGATCTCTTGGCTATCTGGCTTTTGAGAAACGCCCAGATCGAAAGAATCGGCGAGCTTTCTCACCATAGTTTTAGACAACCCGCCCAATGGCATCAGGGTTTTCTTCAATGCTTTCTGTGTAAGACCAAATAAGAAATAGCTCTGGTCTTTAGCGGGGTCGATCGATTTATAAAGGCGAGAAACACTTGCAGCTTGGTCTTGAACCACCTGCGAATAATGGCCTGTGGCCACAAACTCACAATCCAATTCATCCGCCTTTTGGAAAAGGTAACTGAACTTAATCGAATTATTGCATTCGACACAGGGATTTGGGGTTCTTTGTTGAAGGTATTCGTGAACAAAGTAATCGACAACCTTGTCCTTAAAAACATCCTGAGCATCGATCACGTAGTAGGGGACGTCGATCTTATCGCAAACACGGCGCGCGTCATTGGAGTCCACGATTGAACAACAGCGCGAGCCGAAACGCTCGGCATTGTCATCGCCGTGATTCCAGAGCTGCATGTGCACGCCAATCACTTGATAGCCCTGATTCTTTAATAGAGCAGCAGTGACGGAGCTATCCACTCCCCCGCTCATTGCCACTAAAACTTTTTGCTGCCGATTTTCAGTTTGCATGACCCTTTACCTGAGGCTCTTTTCCTAATTCTACCCGAATTCTGCCCTTTTCTTGACCAATTCCTTGGGATGCCCTTATTTTTGAAACAATTCTTTCCAGAGCCGAGACAAAATCCTCACAGACCTGTTCGGACAAGGCCTCTGAAAGGGAAATTCGAATGGCCGCCATGGCTTGAGACTTGCTGCGGCCCATGGCCATCAATACATGAGAAGGCTCGACAACGCCACTGGCGCATGCAGAACCTGAGCTCACGGAGTAGCCGGCAAGATCCAGGGCCATGACCATGCTCTCCCCTTCCACGCCTTCGAAATTCAGGTTCAAAGTGCCCGCAATTCGAGGGGCAAGGCCAGCATTCACAAAGGTGCCCGGAATTCTTTCGACCACTTTCTTCTGAAGGAGGTCGCGCCAAGGGCCGACTTCCTCACTCCATTTTTCAGGATTCACAAGTGCAGCTGCCGCTCCCGCTGAAATAATGCCCAAAAGATTTTCGGTTCCCCCGCGACGACCTTTTTCCTGTTTTCCGCGCATCAATGCCTGCATGCGCACACCGGAATGAATCCAGACCACTCCCACACCAGCTAGCGCCCCGATTTTATGTGCGGAGAACGTCACTAAGTCCGCATCCAGAGCTTTTAAGTCCAGAGGGATTTTGCCCCAAGCCTGTGCTGCGTCGACATGAATACGTGCTCCTCGCGCTCGCACGGTTTGAACCAAGGGAGCTAAATCGGTAATGGCGCCAGTCTCGTTGTTGACAGCAATCACGCTCAACAACACTGTTTCAGGCCGCCAAAGATTTTCAAGTTCACTAGAATGAGGGAGCCCCTGGGCATCCACCGGAAGGTAGCTGACTTCGCCACCCTGTTCTTGAAACCAACTCACCATCTGTAAGACAGAATCGTGTTCGACCGGAGTGAGAATCCAATGCGGCTTTGTGGCGCGACCGTTTCGGGAGAGAGCGGGTTCTAAAACGCTGCGAATAGCCTGCTGATTAGCTTCTGTTCCAGACGAAGTGAAAAGGACTTGTTCGGGATCTGTTCCGCTGCCGAGAGAAGCGGCCACCGCCTCACGGGCTTCGGCGATCCAGCGCTTAGCCTGCCGGCCATGCGCATGAATGCTCGAAGGATTGGGTAATAAAACACTACCCGCACGCGTTTCGGCGAAAACGGAAAGCAACTTTTCCACGACTAGTGGACGAAGTGGCGCTCCGGCGTTGGAATCAAGATAAGTCTTTGCCGACATTTTGAGATGCCGGAGCTTGGAGACCACCCTGGTCGAGCATTTGTCCGACTGCCGTAGCAGCTTTCGGAACTTCCTGACCACCGCGTGCCTTGCGAATTAAATCGCCGACCGAAGTAGTGGAAAGATACTCTTGCATGATCATTCCAAGATTTTCGAAGTACGTCTTGGTGAGAATAAACTCGACCGTGTCGCTCTTAATATCGGTAGCGCCGATCAAGTCACGCGCCGGGTTAATGTTTTCACCCACGCTGACCAAAACATCTTTGATCGAGATTTCGTCCATCGAACGGGACAAGACGTATCCGCCGCCCGGACCACGAACACTCTTCACGACAGAACCCTTGCGGAGTCGTCGGAACAACTGCTCTAAATAGTGCAGGGAAATCTTCTGACGTTCAGAGATTTCTTGAAGACGGACTGGCCTTCCATTGGAATTGAAGGTCAGATCTAAAATTGCACGAACTGCGTAACGGCCTTTTGAGGTTAACCGCATTGTTTTTCTCCCTTTCCCTCACACCAAACCTAGTCAAATGGCTACCATGGTGTAGTTACTGCGTCAACTACTATTCCGTAGATATTTAGTCCCTTTTAACAAGAAACGCCAGAACATATAGTGGTGCGTCATAATTTTTAAAGAGAATTCGTCCGATACAGCCTTGAGAGCCCTATGTCTAAAAACCGAAAATTCGATCCAAAAGTGATGGATGAACCGACTGGCTCTGGGAGCTTTACCGTCGATAACGATGGAAGCACGACCCATGAGATGCCAAGCATTACCGCGCTCTTAAATAGAAAAAAACTAAGTAAATCAACAACTTCTGCCAAAAAGGCGGCACATACCCCTGAACCCATACCGGATCAGGACCCGCTGGCCAAGCACGAGCCCCAGGCCTATGCCCCTGAACCTCCCAGCCCCCAGGAAAGCCAACCCCTTCAGGACGGTCCAGAACTGGCCCCTGTGATTCTCGCTCCTGCAGGGACAGAATTAACCCTGGGTGGTGGTCCATCTCTTACGATTCCAGTCATTTCCATTCCAGGGGCGCCCCCCCTTCCCACTGCAGCACTGAATCCCGCAGCAGGGGCTGGTGCAGAAATTCAGAAGGCGCAGCGTCGAGAACGAAAGCCGCCTGAGAAGCTCGTGATTTGGGACAATACCAACCTAAGTTCCTCCCAAGATCCTCTCGCACAAGGTCTCACCAAACTCTTGGTGAAGGGCGCGACGAGTGCGTTGTTCCTAAGAATCGGTGCACCTGAGGGAGGCAGCAAGGTTCCGGTGTTCTGGGCGAAGTCGGCAGTCAGCCCCAAACATCGCATGGAAATTTGGACAGGATTAAAATGGGACCCGGCTCTGGTCTCCGATATGTGGAGGCATTTTGTCCGAGAAGGCTTCATTGAGCTGACACCGCCTGCGACTCGCACGAATGAACGCAGTAATCGCAACATGGTTCGCGGCGCCTTCGGTGTCGCAAAAGATGAGTGGTTCACGATGGTCCGCGTAGGACCAGCCAATGCTTGCCGGGGTGTGATTGCGATAGTGTCGACCAATACGCTTCGTCCTGATTTGGACAAGCTTCTGCCGCTCTTTCACTCGGCCGTTTCTAGCAGTGCAGCTTAATTTCTAAATCGCGCTCAGACTCCGAAATGATTTTCAATTCCACACGCCAAACGCGCGAGCCCGAAGCAGCAGATTCTACGACTGACTTTTCAAACTCTGGAAAAAGAGACGTCCACTCACTCAAGACGATGCCGTCTTTGTTCCAAAAATACTCGGGAATGCCAGCATCTTCGATTTCGTCTTCTGATTTGATTCGATAAAAATCCACGTGAATCACCGCGAATTTTGAAGAGCGATATTCATGAGCAATAGCGAAAGTGGGACTTCCCTCAGAAGGCTGCTGAACTTTCAACGCCTGTAAAAGCTGGCGCGCGAATGTCGACTTGCCAGCGCCAAGCGGACCTTCGAGGAGAACTCGGTCTGCTTTTTGAAGTTCGCCAGCAAGTTCGGAAGCGATTTCGAGTACGCGCTTCTCAGAGCAAGCGGGCTCGGCCTTCCACAGGGAGGACGAGTTCCGATGTCGAGGAGATGTCTTTGATGGCATTCGAAATATTTCCGATGATGTCGGCAGCGGTCATGCTGCGATGGCCGAGGGCTTGTGCAGCGTAGTCGCCCGCCAAGCTGTGGAGATACACGCCCAGCAACGTGCCTTGAAAAGAATCCATACGCTGACCGAGCAATCCGCCAATCATTCCAGCGAGCACGTCTCCGCTTCCTGCCGTGGCCATTCCATCGTTCGGGTAGTGATTTAAGAAAAGTTTTTCGTCCGGCGAATTGATGAGTGTCGCAGCACCCTTCAAAAGCACGGTGGAGTGAGTGAGCTTCACGGCCTTCTGCACCGACCCAATCGGATCTTGGCGAATATCATCGGTGGAGCAACCCAAGAGGCGCGCCATTTCTCCCGGATGAGGAGTAAGAACGGTCGGCGCTCGTCTTTGCACCAGATGTCCATGCAACTGGTAATCCGCAACCAGGTTCAATGCGTCCGCATCGAGAACCAGTGGACCGTGATAAACCGCTAGCAATTGTTCGAGCAACGCTTTGCCATCCGTGCGCATTCCCAAGCCCGGCCCCACAACAATGCTGGAGTAGCTCGGAATATTGCGCTTGTAGGATTCTGCTTCTGGACCCGTCAGTCGAATCGGAACCGTCATGGTTTCGTTGGGAAGCTTCATGGTCAACGCTTCCAAACCATCTTCCCAAGTAGCGACGGTCACCAAACCCGTGCCCATCTTGTGACAAGCCGAAGCGGCCATCGCGATAGCACCCAAGCGACCGGGGCTCCCGCCCAAAAGAAGGGTGTGACCGAAAGAATTCTTGTGGCCGTAGCGATCGCGCTCGCGAAGCAACGTACTCATGGGATTTTTCATGAGCAGGAACTTGTCACCTTCCCGACGAAACTTTGGGGGCAGTGAAATATCGACGTTAATCAACTCTCCACGGCGTGTGGCGCCCGGAGGAAGAAAGTGACCAATCTTAGGAAAGCCAAATGAAATTGTAAGGTTAGCTAAGATAGAAGCACCCTGAATCTGCCCTGTATCCCCGCTCACTCCGGTGGGAATGTCGAGGGCCACGACTTCCTCGCATTTCAGAGCATTGATCATTTCTACGGCGTCGTAAAAAATTCCTTCGAGATTTCCTCGAAGACCGGTGCCCAACAGGCCATCGATAATTGTGAAAGGGCCTGAGGTCTTTGCAAAGTAAGACTCGAGATCCGCACTTCCTTCTAAGTAGGTGAGCTTCGCTTTCATCTTCTGCAGAATCTGCAGATTGCTGGCGGTAGCACCCGAGTAAGATTGCACGGGCTGAACGTGAAAGATGCGCACCTTACGCTCTAAGCAGAGTAGACGGCGGGCGACGACGAAAGCGTCGCCGGCGTTGTTCCCCTTCCCTGCGAAAATTAAAATCTCAGTCGTGATTCCCGCATTTGGAAATTTTTCGAGAAGAATCTGAGTCGCCGCGCGTCCGGCGTTCTCCATTAATATATTGGCGTCGATGCTGTACTCGGTTTCAGCAACCCGATCGAGCTCGCGCATTTCAGAACTGGTGCAAATCCTCAGTGGAGTCGGCATAGGAGACCCTTTCTTAAGGAGCTAAAATCGCAGATAGCATCTCACGAACAGCACGCTCTAGTCCCACTAAAACTGCGCGGCAAACAATGGCGTGCCCGATATTGTATTCACGAATGAGCGGCTTTCTCTCAGAATCTAGAAGTGCCGCAACAGGACGAACATTTTCAAAATCAAACCCATGCCCCGCATGGGCTTTCAAACCTAAGTTCAACGCTTTGGTTCCAGAAGCTCGAATTCTTTCCAGCTCAGCGAGCGATTCCTTAGATAAAGTCTTAGAAGCTTTTTTCTGAGTCGCAATACAGTAACGGCCGGTGTGCAACTCCACCGCATCAGCGCCAAGCTCGCGGCTGATTTCCACAGCAGACTCTGTCGGCTCAATAAACAAGCTCACTTGAATTTTTGCTTTTCGAAGTTTTGCGACGGTCGCACCGATTTGTTTCTTGTTCTTCTTGATGTCGAGACCACCCTCAGTCGTTACCTCTTGGCGTTTCTCGGGCACGAGACAAACCCAATCGGGCTTGTGCTTGATGGCAAACTTCACCATGGCATCGGTGTTCGCCATTTCCAAATTCAGGGCAATCTTCAGCTGTTTGCGCAGCAAAATGACATCTTCGGGCTGAATGTGTCGGCGGTCTTCCCGCAAATGCACGGTGATCTGCTGAGCCCCAGCGACCTCTACCATTCGTGCTGCTTCTAATAAATTCGGATAGGGCGTGCCTCGCAGCTGCCGAAGAGTGGCAACATGATCGATGTTGACGCCCAAAGTGGGCAAACCAGTGGGATTCATGGTGGAACTAGGGATACTGGATTTACTGCGGCTTATCCAAGAACTTTTTGGATGCTGCTAGCGATTTTCTTCGAAAGATCGACGATCTGTTGGAAGCTTTCGCCCTCCACCAAGACGCGCGCAAGCGATTCCGTTCCGGAATATCTGACAAAAATGCGGCCTCGGTCCTTCAATGCCTTTTCAGCATCGTTAATCGCCGTAGAAATCTCAGGATGCTTTTCAAACGGCTCTTTCCGGACGACCTTCACGTCTTCGCGAACTTGCGGGAAAAGCTTAATGGCTTTCTTGAGCTGTGAAAGAGGTTGCCCCGTGCGGCGCATGGCCTCGAGAACCTTCAGTGCGGCTACAATGCCGTCTCCGGTGGTGGACTGATCCAAGAATACAACGTGGCCGGACTGTTCGCCGCCGAGGTTGTAGCCATTCTTTCGCATAGTGTCGACCACGTAACGGTCGCCCACCTGAGCGCGTACCATGGACACGCCATTTTCCTTCAAAGTCACTTCTAGTCCCAGGTTGGACATCGGGGTCGTCACCACGGTGTTGTGCTTCAACGACTTTTCCTGCGCCATTTGAAGTGCGCAAAGGCCGATGATTTGATCGCCATCCACGATCTCACCCGTTTCGTCGGAGAGAATACAGCGATCGCCGTCACCATCGAGTGAGATGCCGATATCGGCGCGGTATTCAATCGTCGTTGCGGCAATGTTCTCGGGATAAAGGGCGCCGCACTTATCATTAATATTGAGACCGTTGGGCCCCACACCTTTCTTAATGACTTCAGCACCCAACTCTTCAAAGACTAGCGGCGCGACCTTGTAAGCAGCGCCATTTGCGCAATCCAAAGCAATGCGCATGCCGCTCAAATCTAAATCTTTTGGAAACAGCGATTTCAAAAACACGAGATAGCGGTGATGAACGTCGTCGATACGATACGCCTTACCCACTAAATCTTCGACGGGACGATGCTTCTCTAAATCTTTCGAGAACACTAAGCGCTCGATCTCGGCTTCCAACTCGTCCGGAAGTTTATAGCCATCAGCGGAGAAAATTTTGATTCCGTTGTCGTAGTACGGATTGTGCGAAGCGGAGATCATGATGCCTGCATCGGCGCGCATGCTCTGAGTAACGAAAGCAACACCGGGGGTGGGAAGCGGTCCAATCAGAATCACGTCGGCACCCATCGAACAAATTCCCGAAGCCAGTGCTTGCTCAATCATATAGCCCGAAAGACGCGTATCTTTTCCTACTACGATCTTCGCACGACGAACGGGAAGCTTCGATTCCAGGGGCTTTAAGCCAACCGGAAGGGAGTTCTTAGTCTGCTTTCGGTTCTGGGGCTGATGGCAAAGCACGTGCGCAACCGCACGGCCCACGGACATCGCCATTTCACCCGTCATCGGAAACTGGTTGGCCAACCCGCGAATTCCATCTGTTCCAAAAAGCTTGCTACCCATGAAGACTCACCTTATCTGACCTTAGAAGAGTTTGACATGAACTTTTTCAGGAATGACCTTCACGAGGCCCACATTTTCCGGGAGATTCACCTGAGGAACCTCCACGTACTCACCCTTCCCCTTGTTACGCAGGTTGACGACGGCATAAACCGTCGACCGATCCAGCTTTTTGAGATCTTCTGCGCCAGCCCGCACTAAAATAGTGATGTTCGGTTGTTCCACAGCCACTTGAACTCCGGTGGGAGCTAGAACGCGCACTTCGACATTTTTAATCTTAAAATTCGCAGCGAGCGTCGGCTCGACGTGAATGGTGACCTTGGGAGGAATCCCCTCGAACTTCATTCCCAAGCGATCGATATCGAGAATGGCTTCCTTTTCTGTGGTCTGTTTCAAGTTGTTCACATCGATGGGAACAGTCGAGACTTCAAACAGGCCTTCGATTCGTGTTTCCGCCCCGAGCACTTTCACAGTCGGCGGTTCTACTGTCGTCTTAGAAATTCTAAATCCTTCGGGAACAATTCCCTTCAGCTCCACTTTAACCGGCACTTCGCGGCGCTTGATCGGCTCGAGTTTGATAAGAATCGCAGTCGGGTTGATCGACAGCACCTTCACACCAATCGGAACATGAATATTGTCCGAGAAGAATCGATAAGTGATCAACCCCGGTTTCGCATTACTGACGTTGATCCGAATGGGATCATCGCGACGATCCAAGATAGCGCGCAAGAAAGCCTTCGGACCGGATAGACGAAATGAGATTTTATCTGGGACGTCGTTTGCTACGACTAAATCGGAAGAAGTGATGACCTCCACAGGGAGTTCCTTCGTCACTTCGACGTTTCTAGAGCCGAGCACCACAAACCACAGCACAAACGCGACCAGTATGGAGATGAACTTCGTCCCCATATTCGTCGTCAGAATTTCCCAGATGCGTTCAAAAAAACCAGTGGGCATGGGGTCTACATCTCTCCATCAAATTTATCGGAAGTTCTGCGATTCTGTTTCGACCACGCCTTTAAGCGCTGAGGAAACCGAATCTGATTTCGAGAGAGATCCAAGAGCGCAGCCAAACTGTCGCGCATCTCCTGCTCGTTCAAATTCGTCGTAATCTTTCCGTTCTTGACCAGGTGGGCTTCGCCCGCCTCTTCGGAAACGAGAACCACAATCGCGTCTGTATCTTCAGTTAAACCGAGTGCCGCGCGGTGGCGCGTGCCATATTTCTTGTCAATGTTCGGATCTTTTGAAAGTGGAAGAAAGCACCCTGCCGCTGCAATTCGACCACCCATGATGATGGCAGCACCGTCATGCAACGGAGATGTCGGCGTGAAAATCGAATAGAGCAACTCACTTCGAACTTTTGAATCGAGTTTCGAACCAGTATCGATAAAGTTCTTCAATCCCGTCTCGCGCTCAATCACAATCAGCGCGCCAATGCGCTCCTTAGCTAAACGCGAAGACACGCGTGCAATTTCATCGACCATCTCCTGTTCCTCTTCAGCCGAAGCGCTCGCAAAGAACGGATTTTTGCCAACATGCGTGAGAGCTCGGCGAAGGTCGTCTTGGAAAAGAACAATGACAATCAGAATGAGGTAATCAAAGAAGTACGACAGCAACCAATGCGTCGTAAAAAGTTCTAAAGTGGAAGAGAGAAAAAATCCAATCCCCAAGATGCCCAAGCCCGTGAGCATCTGCATGGCACGAGTGCCCTTAATAAGGAGGAGAATGCGGTAAACGATAAAAGCTACAATCCCCACGTCCAGTAGGTCGATAAAACGCATACTGGATTGAAGATTGAGCAGGAAATCGACCACTATTCTTTAGCGGCGAACGGTCGCGGCAGTCTCGCGTTGGATAGGCCCTTACTTAAGCCGGAACTGGTGCGGGCGTCGCCCCTCCTCCTGAGTGTGACTGATTGGTTACAGGCGTTCCCGAGGGCGTACTGCTACTGCCCGAGGTTCCAGCTTTCTTTTCAACTTTCAAACCCTGCACGATGCGCTCGACATCCTCACCATCTAAGGTTTCGTGTTCGAGCAACGCCTTTGCAAGGTTGTGCAAAATTTCAACTTTCTCTTCGAGAATCATGCGAGCACGACGATAGTTGCGCTCCACGATGTCCCGCACTTCGCGGTCAATCGTTTGAGCCGTCTGTTCTGAGTAATCGCGGTGCTGATTGATTTCGCGACCCAAGAAAATCGCTTCTTCCTTCTGACCGAAAGTCAGTGGCCCCAGAACGTCGCTCATTCCCCACTCACAAACCATCTTCCGAGCAAGGTCGGTAGCGCGCTCGATGTCGTTACCGGCACCCGTTGTCTTCTGATTCAGAATGATTTCTTCAGCAATACGTCCGCCCATCAGAACAGCGATGTTGTTCTCAGCGCGCTCCTTTGAAAGATTCGTTCGATCTTCGCTCGGCAAGGTCATCGTCAACCCTAGCGCCATCCCCCGCGGAATGATCGTCACCTTATGGATCGGGTCGTTTCCGGGAGTAAATTTACCTACGAGCGCGTGACCCGCTTCATGGTAAGCGGTCGTGCGCTTATCCGCGTCGGTCAGAACCATACTTTTACGTTCGACGCCCATCATGACTTTGTCTTTGGCTTGCTCGAAATCCATCATCTCTAAATATTTCTTGTCTGAACGAGCAGCGAGCAACGCCGCTTCATTTACTAGGTTCTCAAGATCTGCGCCTGAGAAGCCTGGGCATCCGCGCGCGATGATCGAGAGATCCACGCCTGCAGCCATCGGGGTCTTACGGGTATGAACTTTCAGAATCTGCTCGCGTCCTTTGACATCCGGAGCGGAAACCACAACGCGACGATCGAAGCGGCCCGGTCTCAAGAGAGCCGGATCCAAAACGTCTGGTCGGTTGGTAGCGGCAATCAAAATCACGCCTTCGTTCGATTCGAAGCCGTCCATTTCAACCAGCAACTGGTTCAATGTCTGTTCGCGCTCGTCGTGACCGCCGCCCAAGCCAGCACCACGGTGGCGGCCGACGGCGTCGATTTCATCGATGAAAATAATGCACGGAGCGTGTTTCTTTCCTTGTTCGAACAAGTCGCGAACGCGGGAAGCGCCCACACCGACGAACATTTCTACGAAGTCTGAACCAGAAATCGAGAAGAACGGAACACCTGCTTCACCTGCGATGGCTTTTGCCAGCAAGGTCTTACCGGTACCCGGAGGGCCCATCAAAAGCACACCCTTAGGAATGCGTCCGCCGAGACGAGTGAACTTTTTCGGGTCTTTCAAGAAAGCGATGATTTCTTCAAGCTCCTGCTTAGCTTCATCCGCGCCTGCAACATCCTTAAAGGTGATGCGGTTGTTAGACTCCGTCAGCAATCGCGCTTTGCTCTTACCGAAGGACATGGCTTTGCCACCGCCCACTTGGAGCTGTCGCATAAACAGGAAGAAGAAAATAAAAAGAAGCAGCATCGGGAACCACGAGATCAGCACTTGCTGCCAAACCGGGGTTTTCTCTTCCCGTTCGTAGTTCGGAATAATCTTGTTGTTGTCGAGGATTTCTAAAACCTTCGGATTCTTGGTGTCGCCAATCGTTTCAAAGTTCACACGCTTTCCATCAGCGCCGGGATCCTTCAAGGTCCCCGTGATGGTGCTGCTATCAGTTTTAAAGGTGACGTCCTGGACTTTGCCTTCTTTCACCATCGAGATGAACTCGCTGAACTTGATCTCTCGACGATGGCGATTGCCTGGCTCAAATACCTTGACCAAGCTCGCGAAGAGCAGAATTAGGACCATCCAGAATGCGATTGTTTTGTGTGAAGGTTTCATCAGTGTTTATTTAATGGTTCCATCAACTCCAAAGCTCGGAACCTGAATAAATAATCCTCTCCCTACTATAAAGGTTAGCACGACCAGCCAGAAACATCAACGAACCGACCGGAAGCTGGTCAGTTTTTGCCTGGAGTTTCAGCGATTTACATTTCGTCCCAAGCCACGGCCGGTCTTCAGTAATTTCCAACCTCCGGGTAGGTGGACTTCTCCGCTTTTTTCGGGACGAACCAATCCCTCATTTACGTTCTCAAGATGGGGGCGACGAAGACGTTGTCCAGTTGCCCGAAAAATGAAATCTGCGATTCGGTCCAAATCGAGGTTGCGCTCGGTCATTTGAGATTGCGCTTTGAGAGCCGCTTCGACTAGGTGCTCCACCGCTCTTGGAAAAAGTTTCTCGAGAATCGGCATTAACTCGCCGCGCATTTTCGAACGCATCAGTTTCCCGTCCGAATTGGTCGAGTCCTCTCTCCATTTCAGCCCCTCTTCCTTGAGAAATTGCTGAAGTTGAGATTTTCGAATTCTTAAAAGAGGACGAAGCTCACTTCCTTCTCGAAAGTGAATTCCGCCGCCGTGGGTGGCAGCTGCACCAGTGAGCAGACGCCAAAGGAGAGTCTCAGCCACATCATCGGCCTGGTGAGCCGTCAGCACTAGTGCTTCATGGCGCTCACCCAGAAGGGCATACACTTGCTTTCGAAGCTGGCGAGCATGCTCTTCTAAGGAGCTTCCCCGCTTTCGAGGCGAAACAAAACTTTCCCGACCTACTGTAATGAAGGGGACGCCCCACTCCCCTGCCAGCTTTTTTACGAATCGGGCATCACGCGCCGACGCTTCCGCGCGCCAGCCGTGGTCGATGTGCAGGACCGAGATTTTATCTGCTGAAGCAATCCTTCTTCCGTAGCGGATCAGGAGTCGCGCCAATCCAAGCGAATCAGAACCGCCCGAAACCGCGATCAGGATATGCGAATTTAACGGGAGTTTTAGGCCCTGAGCCTTCATTTCACCAATCACTTGGCGAATGAGACGCCCTCCAACGGCTCCTGGCTTGGGATAGGCAGCGGTTTTCATTCAGCCGGCATTCTGCCCTTTTTAGTGCCTAGATTTCAAGGGTGTTGATCCCCTTTCAAATCAAGGTTATGAACGGAGGTTCTAATCATTCCCTTAAAGTGGCTGGGTAGCTCAGATGGTTAGAGCGGCGGATTCATAACCCGCAGGTCGGCGGTTCGACTCCGCCCTCAGCCACCACTACAATTCGGCCGGCACTTCATACACTCCCCTAGAGCCTGAAAATGTTCATAAAGAGTGGTAGATCCACAATTATAGACAGAGGTGTATTTCTGTTCCGCAAGTCGGTTAAGAAAACCGTTCCACGGCGCTCCAGCCATCGACCAGTTGTTCAAATCATAATCAATCACGACACAGGAGACAGGCCTTCCATCAGTTTGCAAAATGTTTCCAATTTCGGAGGCCCAATCTCTCGCCGAAACATGCGGTATAAACCCCGACGAAGCGGCAATGGATGACTGACTAAGGCAAGGGATGAACTGCTGACGTAGCCAGACTTGATGTTCATCAGGCGCGCTTCTTCTAATTCTGTAGAGTTCTGATTTCCCAAAAAACGCGAGTGCGAAAAACAAGACAACGCCAGGCTGGGCTAGCTTTTCCCATCGCGTATTTTTTGCTAGAAGAATTGCCGAAGGCATAGCCCAGAATAGGCCTACCGCTGGTTCGATCGCATAGTGATATTGAATCGAAACTTTGTGATCACCGCTTGTTAAAAACAAAAGCAAATAACCAGGAAGGGAACCCAAACAATTCCTCCAGGCAAAGATTGGCAGAAATGAAAGAGGAGCCAGTGTATAAAAAAGAAATTTTAGTCGGGAAGTCCCGAATAAATTCCCCCAAAACACGGAGGGTCGAACAAACGGCGCAAGTGCTAAATCCCAGAAGGTCCCTCCGTACTGCATTAAATGCTCGTGCAGATGAAAATGCTCTCCTCCCACCAAGCGAGGAACCCATTTGAGCTCGAAAGCAAACAGCGCGATAGAAAATGGAATCAGGAAAATCCCAAATTTTTTGGTGAATCTCCGAGTATTTTCTGGCCCGGCGCCCAAAGCCCAGCCTAGCGAAACCGCCGACACTAAGGCCGGAGCAGTTTCTTTAGTAGCCAGACCCAAGATCAGTGCAAGCACGCCCCAGAGTCGAGCCGACAGTTTGGAACTCTGAATTCCAACGATCGCAAAAAGCAAAAGCGGGAGCATCATCGTTTCCGGATGATAATCGAATGCATTGGCATTTCTTACTGGGGAATAGGCCCAGTACAGTAAGGGCATGGCCGCTGTACCCCAATGTTTCGCGCCCAAATACTGCCGAGCAAGGAAATAAGCTGCGACACCCCCGGTTGCAAGAGTCACAGCTTGCGCTATCAACAGGGTCTCCTCGTAAGGAAAAACTCTAAAGATAGGTGCAATCAGCCAAACAATGAATGACTGATGATCAGTTAAGAGGTTGATTCCCCCGCGCACAGAAGAAAAGTAGCCATTTCCGTGCGACAGATTCCAAAGTCCATTTGTAAAAATTCCCAGATCGTAAGCGCCGCTCCCGAACGCCCAGTGTCTGCGGATTGATGACAACCCGAGAAGGAGAGCTACCAAAAAAAACGAGAAAGATAGTGTCAAACAAGTCCGATTTTTTAAAACCGTCTTCCAGAAATCCCAGGTTCGTTCGGCCAATCTCACAGAAGAAGCGCTACTTAGTCCACTTCGACCCAAGTGCAATCCTAGTACCGAGACGAGGAGAACTGGAATGGCCAATTCGGCGAGTTCAAGTTTCAGTCCTGAACGATGCAGCCAGATCCCTCCAGTGACTAACGGAAAGATCACAAGCACCCAAACCAAGGCATCCCAGAGTCGGGTCTTCATAGAAGTCATAGTCGCGAAATTTTACACTCGGCCATGAGTAAACTCCCCAGAAGCAAAGGGAGCTTTCGCTCAATCCGGTGAAGAAAACGGGCCAACGGCGGCGAAATAGTCATGAAGAAAGGCGCAACAATGAAGATTGTACTGAAATTTTTTATCTCATAGCCAGCCGCCTCAAGAAATTTTGCGAACGCGTTAGGGGTAAACTTACTAATGTGCTGTTCGTGATATTTCACTGGGCTCAGAAGCTCGAGTGCGAACTCAATCAATGGCCAAAGACTTCGATAGTTGGGCGTCGTAACAGTGAGACGTCCCGTGGGTTTAAGAACTCTTCGAGCTTCTTCCAATAACTTCATAGCTAGATGAGGGTGGATGTGCTCAATGACCTCAATGCAGGTGACCTTGTCGAAACTTTCATCGGGGAAAGGCAATTTAACATCATCTGACTTGAGCTTCTGGAATGAGATGTTGCCTTGCTTAAACTGCGACTGAACATTCTTGATCGCAAATTCGATTTGCCTTGATGCGACATCTACCCCAACCGCCTGAACATCCGGTTTGATCTGGCCGACCACGAAAAGAAAGGAACCCGGTCCGCAGCCAATGTCGAGAAGCCGGTCTGATTTGCCAATTTTTTTGGCCACTTCCTCGAACTTTTTCCGGTGCCAAAAACGCTGCACACCGGACCCCTTGGCCATGACTTGGAAGTAATATCCGGCTGGAATATCGTCGTAGTTGAATACGCTCGCTCTAGCCTTATGAATTGGGAACATATATTCAGTTTGATAACATGGCAGAAATATTTTTGACACCGAATCATACCTAATCACTAGGCTTAGTGATTAGAGTTCGAAATGTATCAAATCGAACGGAGGGCAGGAGTCACGCTCCGTCAAGATGGCCGTTCGCTGCGTTCGGAGTTTCTAGGGAAATGTAATCTTGCAAATTTTTTTGGGATTGGGTCGAAATGCCAAGCAGCTTTAGCGGTATTTCGATTCATGTACTCGGTACTTTCTTTTGCCGAAGACTCGTCGCGCAATTCTACAGACCTCTTTCTCGTTTGCTTTTCAAACCTCCTTTCTTCGTGCTAGTTCCGCTGCTTCTAAAAGGAGAGTCCTATGAAAAAAATAATTTTTGCGATTTCGGCTTTGCTTACGCTGAATGCGCAGGCATTTGAAAACGTTCCGCTGTCGGACTTCGGAGGGAAGCACCTCTCGCTGTACGGCCTGACGGATTACACAGAAACTGTGAAGCTTTTGAAAAAGAACAACGTGACGCCCGTGGCTTACGGTTTGGGCACTCAAGGGCTATTCCCCGCTTACAATGCGGATGGGTCGGTCGATACGAAGAATGCGAAGTATGCGATTGTGGGCATTGTTTTCTACAACGCAAACTATGCGTTCATGGAATACAACCCTCTGGCAAATCCGTTTGGCGAAGTGAAACCTAGAACGATGCCACAGTTCTTTCTCTCGTATGCGATTGAAAATCCTGCTAGCGAAAAAAATGACGTGGCTGGCGACTATGCAGCCAATCGTGCGCAGTACAATCCTTATATCCCAGGTCTCTACTTCGACAGACTGACTACGAGTGATCTCGAATTGCTGGCTAAGGGAAAACAAATCTGGCTAAATCCTTGGCAGCTCGGAAAAGCGGGTGTGTTTGAATACAACTACGACCCCTCGAAACGAAATGACTTCCAAGCCGAGGCATCCTTCTTCACTCCTAAAGACGTTCTCTTGGCGAGTGCGAAGCTCGGAAAATCGAGCCAACCCACTCAGCTCTTCGAACGCATGTACCGAGCAAACGCGATTGCAACGAGCCAAGTCGGCAAGACGCTTTACCCCATCGAGTCGAACGATACGATGCTCCAGCGCCCTTACGACGCAACAGTCGATACGTATCAGCTGGGACCTAGTGTGAAATCTACTTTAGAAGGCCTGAAGTGGGTTCCATTCCTTTGGCAGAGTTCCGCAAACTTTAAATCAAAAGTTTATGAGAACTACGTCACGGGACACTAAGAGCTGAACTTCGGAGGCCGCTTGAAACATCGTTTACCCTCCATTCTAACGATTTTTCTGGCGGCCTCTTCGGTTTCTGCACAGACCTCCGTATTTCGAGATCGGTTTCAACAGGGCACGTCGGTGCCCTACCCTGTTTTAAATCTCAAAAAATCCTTAGAATCTTTTGTAGCGAGTCCAGGAGATGACTTTGCGCCCGCGTTGGTGCACTCCATGGTTCCGTTTGGCCGCTCTCTTCAGGCAGGGCAGTGCGATGCCGCTCATCCTCGGGTGATCTTTGGATACATTCTTTCGCCCTTCACCGATGGAGGTCGGCCTTATTACCGAGATATCGTGGATCGGATCTTTGTAGCCTATAGCGAGATCCAGAACACGCTTGAGGTCATTAGCTGGAACAATTACGAGGGCCGATTCAACTTCGAATCCGTTCGAAACTACATTCCATCCCCAGGAAATCCGCAAACCTTCGTGGACGAGAACACGATTCTGTACGGCCAGATGACCAAACGCCAGCTCTGCATGACCTGCCACCAGGCAGGCGGTCCCATCTACGCAGAAAAGCCGTGGTCAGAAAGCACCAGTGGTTTTGCGCCCGGAAACTTTGGGCACTCACCGATGACCGATTTGGTGAAGCAAGCGGTGGGGAGCGATCATTACCTGGGATTGGAAATTCAACCCTTTGATGAGCAGGGAAATCCCGCAAGCCACGCCGGAGAAATTCACGTCGTCATTCAAGATGCTCATGCGTCTCTTCTTACCGGCAGGCGCCTTGCGGGACAAGGTTGCGCGGACAACCTGATCTGCAGAAGAATTTTTCTCGAATCTGTGCTGAGTTTAGCGCGACAAGGTTTTTACGATGCACCAGTCGACAATTTCTTAGAAGTCATTCCTTATAGAAGTGCATTGATGAAAGAAATTGGCCCGGGCTGGAGATCCGATCAGTACGCCTACATCGATCCCACCTTGAAAGATCGCAATCCCCTGACGAGCACTCCGCTCGGTTCTACTTTGGCGCAAAATCCCACCACACCACGGGCCCTCGTTCACCCCATTCGCGTCGATGCCGCCAATATTGAAGATGCTGCCTACCAAATGCTTTTGCGCGGCTATGAGGGATTTGGTTTTCTCTATCAAGATGCTCCTCTGATCCAAAAATGCACCGAATCCGATATAAAGCAGCTCTTTGCAACTTCAGACTTTGACAGCCTAGTGAAGTCTTGGAATCTGAATGACAGTGATCGCCCCATTCAGACTTTCGTGCCGTTATATCGACAGGTTTTGGATTTAGTACTGACTCACTGTAAAGGAGCTGTGCCATGAGTGCCATGAGTGCCATGTGTACCACGACGCTCCTTCTTCTGAGCTGGATCCTGGGCGCCGAAGCTCAGGCTATTCCCCTTCCTCAGTCCTGCATTCGCTGTCACGGAGCGGGGCAGTCTGCGGTTGCAAGCCTAGAAGGACAGCACCAAGAATACCTTGAGAAACAAATCAAAGATTATCGTTCAAGACTTCGCATTCATTCTAAAATGAATGAAATCACTCAAGGTATGAGCGATCCGCAAATCGAATTCTTTGCGGGGTATTTTTCGAAACTCCCGCCCAGGAAAAATGACGATCTCGCCCGACTCATTCCCGAACGTATTCAACAGGGCGAACGGATTGCTAACGCTATGAACTGCGCAGTTTGTCATGGTGCGGACTACAAAGGTTTCGGCATCACCCCTTCGATTCGAGGAATGCGGCGCAGCTACATTGCCAGCCAACTCAAAGACTATCGGGACCGACGACGAACCAATGAGTCGGGGGTCATGTTTTCAGTCGTACAGTTCTTAGAAGATTCTGACATCGACCTTCTGACAGAATTCTTGGGGAGCCTCCCTTGACAACATCCACCCCCGCGCGTATCCGACGCTCAGAACTTTCTCTGAGGGGGGAAAATTATGAAAAAATCAGCTGTAGTTCTTGGGGTTCTTTTGGCTTTTTCGGCCTCCAATCAAGCTCACGCTTTTGCCGTGATGTTCGGCGGATGGTGTTCGGGTTGGACTTGCGGCACTCCTGCCGGCTGTTCGCCTGAAGTGGTCGAAGGCAACGTCGCAGCCACAGATCGCGTTTTATCCGATCTGGCCTCACAACCGGAATTTGCTTCCGCTAGCTTTTTCAAATCGGAAATCGCCCGCATGCAAGCGCTGCCGGTCGAGCAACGCGTGCACCAATACTTCCAGTTTGCGGGTATCAATCCCAACAATGTAGAAGAAATTGCTCAATTCGTAGGCATGCGAATTGCTGCTCCGAAGTACGTGAATGCACTGAAAGCAAATGCCGGCCTTGCTGATGCGCAAGCAGATCGAGTTGTCACCGATCTCTCGCGCGCACTTCGCGGACAGTTAAATCGCTAGAAATATCAACCGGTGCGTGTAAAAATTCCATGTTTGGGATCTTTACACGCGTCGGATATTTTTACATAAATATTATTTAACCCCGACTCACTTCCGGAGTGGTATAGATCTGCTCATGAAACGAGCAATATATTCCCTGACGGTAGTAGTAGCTCTATTCGCAACAGCCTGCGGCTCTGGGGGCGGAGACGGGGCTCCCTCCGATGACGGCAAACCAGTCGTCACTCCTGGCGAAACAGGGTCTGGCACACTCCACGCCAACTGGCAGCCTGGTCCAACCCCGAACGTCCCTGACGTGGTCGTTCTGGGCTACCGCCTCTACTGGAGTAAGAAATCTGGAACCTATACGGATCAACCCCTAGAAATTCCGGTGCAGCAAACGAGTGCCGTCGTCACTGGTTTAGATAGTGGTGATTGGTATTATTTCGTAGCCACCGCCTACGGAACTGTTCAAGGCAATTCCGCAGAGTCCGAGAAATCTCAAGAGTTTGCCGTGCGGGCTCCTTAGGGAAGCAGCCCACTCCCATTTTGCGACTCGTGGATGCCCCATTTTTCCCCAACGAAAGTTCACTTCCCCACTTCGCTGCGGAATAGATGATCAAAGCAGTGGTCTCCCTTTTGCAAAGTTCAACAGCCAAAGGAGAGATGCAATGGATAAATTACATTCAGAAACAAGTAGAAATGGTTACTCGAGACGCCCCAGAAAACTCAGTGACGGTGGCGACGAACTTCACGCCATTCTGAGCTCAGTAGGCACGATCGTTTCACAAGAAGTCGAAGACATCGTCGACAAAATCTCAAACGCCACCCCGGACATGGCCCTTCAGTTCGTGAGAAAGAACTGGAAACCGGTAGCAATCGCTACGACGACCGCGGTGATCATTGGACTAGGAACTTTTGCGGTGCTTCAAAAAGCAAAACATGGCCGCAGAATGTCATTCTTAAACTAGTTCTCCCATTCTAATTTCAGTCCCCCTCTTTACTTCTCAACAGATGGCAGATAATACGCCCCCCTTGAGGGGGGGACTGGGGGAATTGAAATACGCCATCTTATTTCTTTGGGGATGCCTTTCTCCATCTTTTGCTCACGCTTGGTCTGAACACGGAATGCTGACGGCGGAAGCGATTTCCGGCGTCAGTGAAATTCAAAAAGTGACCAGTGTGCCCGGAGAATCCTTAGCGGGATTTCTTCAAGCTGAACAAGATACGCTGATGAAACTCCTCGCCGCAGAAGAAGGCTGGCTGCGTCGGCATCAATCCCATTACCCAAAAAGACCGGACGCGTTGATATTCGTTCCCACTGACGATGCAGACCTTCTGGTAAAGAGATTTTTGAGAGCCATTCGAGTCAATCCCGAACTCCAGTTTCAAACACCCGCCGCTGCCAGCGCCAAAGATATTTTAATCGCAGCGAGTGACGAACCGGACCAGGGCCTCGACATCGGTCTGTTTGAAAACAATGGAACTGCTTTCGGAAAAGAATACGGATTCGGGAAGCAACCTTTTGGAAATCCACTTTTGAGCTATGGTAGCCAAGCTCCGTTTCACATGGGTTTTTATAACGAAGCCTGGTTGAGCTATCAGCTGGCGGGCTATTTACGCCGCACCTATCCCGAGTTTCGCATTCATTTATTCAGAACCTTGTCGGAGTTTTCATTTCAAAAAGGTCACGCCTATTGGGGTTACCGGTTTGCGGGCTGGGCTATTCACTACATTCAGGATTTCACTCAGCCCTATCATTCTACCGTGGTTCCTGGCATCGGATCCGCCCGCCTTCTTTGGCTGGGAGTGCTCGATCTATTTGGCAACAACGAACCGAAGGCCGACCAAGTCCAGCTAGTTACCAATCGGCATCTGGTGTTGGAAAAATATGAAGCCGAGATTGTCAAAGAAGCTGTTACCGCCAAAAACTCCAAGAGCATTTTACTTCAGGCTCTGCGTGAAATGTCTTACGACGAAGACTATGGAAGGTATTACGACGGTTACGCTCGGGCGAAAGTGGCGTTCGAATCCAACTGGTTTGCCAATGATACTGACGCCATCCTAGAGAAAACCTTTCCTGCAAAATGGGTCAGCGATCCGAGCTACCATTTCAGTATTACGGAACCCGACATCCAAGTCCTCCCAGCGCTGAAAGACCTTCCCGCTGACCAAAAGGCGGAGATGGAAGAGTTTCTGGCGAATCTAATGAGACATTTCGGATCCCACACGAGGAACTTTTTAAAATCTGTTCAGAGTTATTTTCAGAATTCGTAGCCGAGGAGAATTTCGATACCTCGGTTTCGAAGCTCATACGCGGAAGAATGAGCGACTTCAGTAAGCCCATAGAGATATTTCAACGTGACGGTCAGACGCTCCGTAGAGTTCACCCGAATTTCCAACCCACCGCCCGCCTGAAGGCCAAAATGAAACGTGTTGAGATTTCGTCCGGCGATGCAAAAGTCGTCGGAGGTAATGGCGCAACTGGCATTTCCCGTCGCAACCCCCACATCGAAACCACCGAGAAGGACCCAGGTAATATCCTTCTTCGTCGTAAAGCGAGCCTTCATCACTACGGGAACTTCGATATAAGCCACGCTAAAATCAATCGCAGATGTGCCTAAATAGTAAGTGAAGCCTCGTTGGGCATATTGAAGACCGGGTTCTAGCGTCCAAACCTCTCCGAACTCAAAACCGTAATGAGCGCCAAGAATCAAAGAGGTCTTATTCTCGCTTCGAGTACTAGGTACAATGTCCATGTTCGCCAGGTTAAATCCGAGATAGGCCCCCCACTCCGCTGAAGCAGGTGTCGAAAACAACAGAGGCAAGACTGCAAAGGTCCCCAAGAGGGACTTTCGGATCTGAGACAGGTTCATTGAAGCTTCTTTAGTTTCTTCTTCACGATCTTAGCTAGTCTACCTGTCTTTTCGAAATAGATGAAGGGCCGATGTTTGATCTCTTTTCGAATCTCTTTTTGTAAATTCTTTTGAAAACGCTGAGCAAGAGTTTTGAGTTTCTTAGGGTCATCTTGAGCCCCCGGATCAAACGTAGAGGGATCCACGGGAGGATAGAAGCGAATCTTCCACTTTGCAGGAAGCGGAAACAAATTCAGAGGAATCGGAACGCGCATACTTTTGATGATTTTAGAAAAATTCAAGTTTCCCAGATTAAGGTGGGACTCTTCAGCACCAATCACCATACAAGGAACGATAGGAGCCCCCGTTTCAATGGCCATTCTCAAAAACCCGGTATGAAACTGTGCCAAGTGATAACGATCCAAGGTGGATTTGAAGTTTCCGGTTTCTCCCTCCGGAAAGAGGATCAGTAAATTCCCACGTTTCAGAATCGACGTTCCTTCACTAAAGGACGCTTTCTTTAGGCCGTGGCTCTCTGAAATTTCTTTGAGCTTTTTTGAGAAGTCGAAAAAAGCGCGATGAGCTAGTAAGCGGGCTCGGCGGCGCGTATTTCGCTTAATGAGAAACGTCAGTAAAACAGCGTCGGCTCCCGCAAATCCCGAATGATTCGGAATAATCAGCGCCCCACCCTTTCGAGGAAGATGTTCCAATCCTTCGATGTCGATTCTAAAATAGAATTTCAGAAGCCAAAGCCCATACCGAGCCAAGGTCTTCGAGAGATTCGGATGGAGGATTTCCACCATTTCCATTAGATGGTGACTCCCTCGGTCCCCAACATTCCCTGACGAATCAGGCTCAGGGGAATCGTTCCATAGCCCAAGAACTCATCGTGAAACTTCTTCAGCGTAAAGGCCTTTCCTAGTTTTTTCTGATAGTCTTCACGCAACTTGAAGATCTCGAGCTTCCCTAAGGTGTAGACCAGGTAAGTCGGATCGGAGGTGCCGCGCTTCACTTCGCGCTCGGCATTGGCGCGCGACTGAAACCCTTCTTTCACGAAGTAATCGATGGCTTCGTCGTAAGACATTTTTCCCGTATGCATTTGAATGCCGACAATATAGCGAGCATTTCTCAAAAGAGCGTCTTGCAACTGCCCGAGGCGCAGCGCAGGGTCACCCTTGCCGTAGCCTTCATCTAAGATCATCTGCTCTGTATAATGAGCCCAGCCTTCGGAGTTGGACCCACAATCGACTAATTTCCTGACCTTCGTCATCTTGGGAACTTGCTTCCAAACGAACTGAACAAAGTGTCCCGGATAGGCTTCGTGAATTGCTGTTGCGATCAAAGTACCGCGATGAAAACCCTCGAGGTGTTCATCGATCCGTTTCTGATCCCAATCTTTTTCAGGAAGAGTGACATTGAAAAACGCCTCTTTACTTTCTTTCTCATAGGGACCAGGAATGTCCATCGACGCCATAGAAAGCGCTCTCATAAACGGTGGAGTTTCTTCCACACGAAGAACGGAATCCCCAGGGATCGACGCGATCTTATTTTTCAGCACAAAATTTCGCAACCCGCTTAAGCTCTGTCGAACCTCACCCAGAAGCTTGTCGCCGGTGGTGTGATTCTTAGTGAGATCTTCCAATACCTTCTCAGGTGTTTTGTCGGGACTGATCTTCTTAGCGAGGGCCTTGAATTCATCTTGATTCTGCTTGATGTTCTTCTTACCGATTTCTAGGAGCTGGTCGAGTGGCGTGCTGACGCGCTCGTCATAAAGAAGTTTTAAGGAGTAGTTTTTTGCCCCGATCCGAAAATCCCCCTTCGATTTCGGGAGCAATTCCTTTTCAAGAAACTCGCCGTAAGCCTTCAACTCCGCAATGACCGCTGCATTGGTCTTTTTAAACTCGGCCTGAAGCTTGGCGTCTTTCACGGATGCAAACGCGGCCGGAACTTCCTTCTCATAAAAAGAAATCGTTCCAGGCAACTGCTCCAGCGCCACCTTCGTAAAAACTTCAGGAGGATTTTTTAAATTCTTTCGTCCTGCCTGGAGAACCTGAGGCATGAGCTTTTCACGCGCTACCAAAGACTTGAGGCGCGCGGCGGGAGTTGAAAAATTTCTACTGACCAATGTAAAAGCGACTGAACTGAGAAAGGAACTGTAGAGGTCTGGGTTTCGTTCCCAATTCCGAATGGTCTTCAGTTCAAAAAGCTTGGATTGAATGAAACCTAATAACACCTCGCGATCAATCTTCTGATCGCCTGTCATCTTCTCAGTTGACAGCCCCTGAAACTGCGCCAAAGACTTCTCCAAAAAACCAATGGTCTTCGCCTGGCCTTCGGCTGAGAAATCTTCAAGCTTGGAATCATGCTTGTGAATTCCGGAGTTCGTCGCGAAGCTCGGGGAATCTTCAAAATACTTGTCGTAAAATGTGTCGACTGCCTTGGAGAACTCTGGAGATGCAGCGTGCACTGTTCCTCCTAATGAAAGAATAGAAGCCAAAACCAAGTTAAAATAAGCGCGAGTTTTCATGAAAGGGGCTCTATCACGACGCCCAAAAGATGGCTTAGAAAAAGCTAAAGAATCGCACGGCGCTTCTAAACGCCTTAAAGTTCTTCACCATAGGAACAAAGATAACGACCTGGGTAGTCTGACCGGGGCGAAGCAAGAATAGCAGGCTTAAACCCGATTTAATGATGCCGTAAATCCCCACTCCGCTGCTTTCAACTTCTTTTACTTTGAGTTCTTTAACTTCGTAGTCTTTCCGAATGAACGCCAAACCGGCTTCCTTCTTCAGAGATCCGAAGAAGTCAGTCACGCTGAGAGCGATGTATTCTTGGGAAACAGCGATTTCGATTTCGGCCTTCTCTCTCTCCAGAAGCTCGAAATCCTTCGTTCGTTCGAGGTGCCGACGGTACTCGTAATCATCCGCCACCGGTGCATCAAAGATAGCGTTCATCAAAAGTTCATCGATGGCCTGAGAAGCCACCACACAAAGCTTAGGTGGCACGCCCTTCTGACCCAAAATGTTTTCGATAGCTTGGATAACGGGCTTTCGTTCTCCCGACCGCTTCAGAACCAGCTTCTTAATATCCGTCTTCGGGGGAACAAACCCTTCGAGTCCGAACTGCACCTCCGTCCACAGCGAAGCCTTAGCTAGATACCCAAAAAGCTGCGCAGCGGGGGGATCATACCGACGATAAATATGGTGGTCAAAAGCGGGATAGTTAAAAAGATAGGGAGTCTTATTGAGGGGTTCGTCGGTAATGACGAATACCTGTCGGCTGGGAAGCGAAAACTGGCGGAGAATCTGGCCAATGTGCTGAAAGGAATTCGGAGCACTCCCTTCGAGAGTGTTCTTATGATCCGCATCCCAAAGAACGACTGAAAAAAGAGAGGCCTTCAGCGCCATTCTCAATTCATTGGCGGTGGGAGCTTTGACGTATTTGCAGCGATTGATTTCGGCAACTTCTTTTGCAAACGCATTGTCTTCGTCGCGGTTAGAAACGGAGATAATCTGCGCTTCTACATCCATGTGATTCATTGTCTTATTATTTTATAGTATAGTCCCAAGGATGAAAGCCATTTTCCTGCTTTTTTCAGTAGCTTGGGCAACATCCTTTGCAGCAGATACTCCCAAACCAAAATACGGCCCCAATGCCAAAACCCTGCATGAAGCGCATGACTACTTTCGAAGTCATGCCGCTCCTGACTACTGGGCCATTGCGCCCTACTACGTCCCTCAGTTTAACGATCGAGCCTGCTCGGTCGCTTCGGTGACCATGGTTCTTAACGCTGCACGAAAAGATTGGAAACTCAGTGCCGATGACGCGCTCATTACTCAACAAACGTTATTGGATAAACCCGGGTTAGAGACCTGGAAAAAAGCCGTGGGAGACGGCGGCAAAGGCGTTACATTGGACGAACTAGGAGGGTATGTCGAGAAGGCCTTCCAAGCCGCTGGCTTCACGAAAGTGGAAACAGAGATCGTGCATTTCAAAGACACCTCCCCTACCTCTTTAAAAAAACTGCGCGAGATCTTGAACTCCAATGAGAAATCCGAACGCAGCTTTGTCATCATTAATTTCCTTCAGGGGATCTACACCGGGGATGCTGACATTGGTCACATCGCTCCGATTGGGACCTACGATTCCGGAAAGAAATCGGCTCTCGTCATGGATCCGGACCGAAGCTGGTATGTCCCCTACTGGGTCTCCGACGAGGTCCTATTAAAAGGTATGGCTACAGCTGATCCTGGCAGCGGGAAGAACCGCGGGCTGGTCTGGATCAAGGGTTTTATTCGCTAAAAAACCTTAACAAATCAGAAAAACATCAATTATATCAACATATTCCAAAAGTCATTTTTTCAAGCAGTACCTGATTTATTTGATACAATTACAAAATAAGCGAGTTTCTTTTTTGTGGAACGTCAGGAGGTCATCATGATGAACCAAACACCTAAGCTCTCCTACTTTTTTGCGACCAAGAAAGATGTGCTGATTGTTTCTTTGGTGGGGCCAATCTCCAAAGACAACGCTGTTATTTTTGATGAGTGTATTCGGGAAGTAAAAAAGGCCCCCGCAAGATGGGTAGTGCTTCATTTTAGAGATGTAACGGAACTAGACCGAACGCAATTGCCTGCGCTGGCGCGGTTGCAGAAAACCATTCGCGAGAAACCAGCAGAACTGAAAGTCTGCGCGGTTCATCCGGACCTGAGAGAAATGCTCTTTGCCCAAGGGCTGCTTCGTGAAGTGGAAACCTACAACAACATGTCTCACGCTCTCCAAGCGATCATGGAAGAAGCCATGGATCCCAATCGGACGCCTCAAGATGCGAAATCTGAGGTGGCAGCGAATGCGAGCCTCTATGTGGCGAAAAAACCAGCCTAATTACTCGTAGGTAATCTTAGTAATCTCGAAGTCTTCCTGCCCTTTGGGGGAGGTAACGGTGACCGTGTCGCCCACTCTTGCCTGCAGTAATGCTTTGGCTAGCGGAGAAATCCAACTGATCTTTCCTTGCTTCGCATCGCTCTCGTCAATCCCGACAATCTGATAGCTCTTTTCATTCCCCTCTTCATCCAAAATCCCCACCGTGGCCCCAAAAAGCACTTGGTCCTTCTTTTGGTTCTTGGGTTCGACGATCTCGGCGTCATCCAGACGTTTCGTTAGAAAGCGAATCCTGCGGTCAATCTCACGAAGGCGGCGCTTACCATAGATGTAATCCCCATTTTCAGAACGATCGCCGTTGGAAGCGGCCCAAGCCACGGTCTTCACTAAGGCGGGACGATCTTCATAGAGAAGCTTTCGCAACTCCTCTTTCAGCCGTGCCGCCCCCTGAGGGGTGATGTAATTCTTCGTAGCCATGGCTCCCCAGATTGAATTTAAAACCAGTATTTGGCCAGGAGAAAAATCTGACCCAAAAGCTTATCCGTCCAGGGACGAGCCTTCCAATCCTTCATTTTGATCTCAACGGACTGACCAATATCTTCCAGATACTGTTGCTCCATGGCGCGTTTCGATTGAATCGCTGTCAGTTCAATATCCATTTCTAAATCGTGAAACAGACTGCGGTGATTGAGGTTACTCGAGCCCACCACTGCCCAATCATCCACGAGCAAAGTCTTGGCGTGCAGAACTCGGGGTTCGTATTCAAAAATCCGAGCCCCCGACTTGAGGAGCGCATAGTAAAAGGCGGAGCTCACCCAACGCACAAAGAACACATCTGAAATTCTGGGAACGAGAATCCGAACATCAACACCTTTTTTTGCCACTCGTCGCAAGCGACGAATCAGCGATCCATCTGGAATAAAATACGCGTTCGTCACCCAGACTCGCTGGGTAGCATGTCCCAGGCGCCTCAAGAGATCGCGATAAGTTCGACGCCGCCTCATCAAGGTATGATTCACGCGAACCAGACGAGATTCCGTCTTGAGACGGCGAAGTCTTCTCACGTTGTACCAGCGCGGTTTCCGTGAAGTGAAATCCCAGGCATGAAGCCAGGCCTTCTCAAAAGCGTACAGGATAGCGGCAATATCCACGCCCTTCACACTTACCGAAGTATCTCTCCAAGCACTCGGCCCCTTGATAGAACGAGAATGATTGGCGCTGATATTGATTCCACCCACACATGCCACTTCCCCATCCATAACAAAGACTTTCCGATGATCTCTCACGTTTACTTTGAATAGGACGTGAACCAACCACTGCAAAAGCGTCCACTTATTTCGTCGAGTTTCAGGGGCAGGCAGACTCTTCGAAAGAACCTGCCACGGTAAAGGATGATACACTCGCGCTTGCACGCCGGACGATCGTAAGTGCGGTAGAAATACAGCGCCCCACTGCGGAGAACCCATTCCATCCACCATTGCCCGAACATTCACGCCCCGACGAGACGCCGCACAAAGCGCGTCTGCGATACGGCGACCAATAGCATCGTCATCCCAAATATAGGTTTCAATATCGATGGATCTTTTTGCAGAGCGGATGAGGGCTTCTAAATAACCGAAGTAGGCATCGCCATCGAAAAACAGTTTCTCCTCGGTCCAAAAGCTCATGGGAGCCTAAGCTACAGAGTCTTTAAGTGTCTGGCTAGTGGTTTTCACCGTGCCGTTCGATTGCGCTTGAAGGAACTCGGTGATGGCGACTTGAACCAACGCCACGCGGGTTGGGAGTACGCGGAAAGGCGAACAGCTGACATAATTCAAGCCCTTTTCTAAACAAAACTTCAGTGTGTTCTTATCTCCACCCTGTTCCCCACAAATGCCATAGCTCGCGTCGGGACGCATGCGACGGCCCCGCTTTACTGCGAGTTCGACTAACTCTCGCACGGGCTCAGCCAACACCTTAAAGGGGTCGGATGGGAGGATCCCGTTCTCAAGATAGAACGGTAGGTAATGAGCGCTGTCGTCTCTAGAAATTCCAAGAGTCGTTTGGGTTAGGTCGTTAGTACCGAATGCGAAGAAGGCCCCCACTTTCGCAAGCTGATCCGCATTCATCACGGCGGCTGGAAGCTCGATCATCGAACCGACACGGAAAGTGATTTTTGAGTCGAAGGGAACTTTCAATTCTTCTCGAAGCTCCTTCTCGATGGCGAGAACACGACCGCGAAGGCGCTTCAATTCATCTTGTGTAAATACGAGAGGGAACATAATACCCGGATCAACTGCTCCGCCCTGCTTCGCCACTTCATAAGCGGCACGCACGATCGCCCGGATCTGCATGTCATAGATCTCAGGATTAATCAGACCAAAGCGACAAGCGCGCAAGCCCAGCATGGGATTGTGCTCGCGAAGGCCATCCGCCACGACTTGAATATGAGTCCTATCCAAATGATTGAGCTGGGCGCAGAGAGCATCGAAAGCTTCTTCCGTCTGAGGAACAAAATCATGAAGCGGGAGGTCCATGAGGCGAATATTCACCACGCGCCCCTTCATCACTTCAAAGATCTTTCTAAAATCTTCCCACTGACGGGCTTCCAGTTTTGCAAAGCTGTCTTGGCACTTAGCCGCATTCTGCGTGAAAATGATGTTGCGAACTTCCCGGACAACTTCCGCGTCCATGAACATGTTTTCAGTTCGACAAAGGCCGACGCCATCAGCTCCGAAGACTAAACCCGTTTCGGCATCGCGAGCCCCATTGATGTTGACTCGGACCTCCAAGGGAATCCGCTGCTGCTTGATCACGCGTGTAATCAGCTCGGAGATGTCTTTTACGATCCCTTCTTTGAAGGACAGGTTTTGAAGTGTGCCCTCTCCCAAGTAGAGCTTCCCTTCAGAACCCGCTTCTAATGTCATCAATGTCTTCGCTTCAATCTTACGCCCCGAAACGGTCATGAACTTCCCGTTCGAATCGAATTCGGTTTCTTTGTAACTCACCATGCAGGGAATTCCCAAAGCGCGCGCCATCACGGCTGCATGAGAGGCGATCCCCGATGCAGTCGTAATCAAACCGGTAATCATACCGAGGCCGGGGGTATCCGAAATTAAGAGTTCGTCCGCGATGAGAATGACCCGCTTGTCGGTCTTGTTCTTCACCGCTTCTTTGTAGAATTCCATCGCATCGGCCATTTTGAAAAAGACATGCCCGACGGCAGTACCTGGTGCCGCAGTCACACCCTTGGGACCAAGATCCTTCAGCTGGTCCCGAGATTTATCATCCAAAGTCGGATGCAAAAGAGTTTCAACGTCATTCGGCTTGATACGTTTGACAGCTTCGATGTCTGAAATTTTTCCAGCCAAGCAAAGATCCATCGCACTAACCAGGACGGCCTTTGCAGTTGTTTGAGCTTTATCGAAGCTCGTAAAAAAGAGATGTCCGTCTTCGTCGGTGACAAACTCGGCTTCGACCACGTCCCAGAAGCACGCCTCAATCTCGGGTAAATGCTTTTTGAGATGCCCATACACAGCAGAAGCCGCCGCCTGCTCAATAGCGTGCTTCTTTTGATGCTCACCACTCTGATAGACGCCATATACTTCTTTCAGGCCCGTAAAGGGATTCCGCGTGTACGCGACCCCTTTCACTGAATGGCCGTAAAGGGTGTTTTGCATTTGGGCTTGCAAGAAAACTTCATCACTCCCCTGTTGGTTCAAAGTTTTTGCTGCATTCAGAAGTGTTGTGAGCAAATGCTGTTCTGGACTCTCGGGGAAAGGACGACCGAGCTTCTGCGAGACGAGTGTTTTATAATCCCGAACAGAGCGAACGAAATCTTCTTGAGAAAGCTGTGCTAAACCACCGGCCCCACCTTCACGGCTTGCTTGAATCTGAAAATGGTCTTTGAAATCGATGCGAGGAACTCGAAGTACCAAAGTGGAATAGCTCTCTAAGAAGTCGACAAAAAGGGAGTACGCCATTCCCGGTCCGTAGGATTGAACCAGAGCCGGAAGGCAGTCTAAGCTACATCCAATTCCTCGAACAGTACCGCTAAAATCTCCCTGCACCGAAAGCAGGAGGGGCTTGTCTCGACTTCCGAACTTTAACGAGGTCAGCTCTTCAAAGCGAGCAACGCATTGGCCCAACTCAGAAAAAAACTTATCCGGCAAACTCTGGTCTGCCATCTTCGCAAAAGAAGATGTGATGTAAGCATGAGGAGCAAGTGGAATCTTCGCGCCAATCAGCCTCACGAACTGAGCCAATCTGGACTTGGGCTTTCCCGCCACAGCTTGCTGATAACCGCTCACCACGTCTGCTGGCAATTCACTATCTAAAAGCCAAAAGTACTGAGAAGGAATCTTCTGCATGGATGATTCGACCTTTTTATTCAGTGCCGAGCTTGTCCATTTGTGTGTACTTGTTCACCTTACGAGCAAGTTCTTTCACAAAGTCATCGCTTGGGTTGGGACCAAAGAATTCAAAGAGAACGGTTTCTCCGTTTCGAATATCTGCACCCCAGATGGAGTCTGCATCCATTCGAACGTTTTGTTTTTTATCGCGTAGAACGTAAAGAGCCACTTTGCCGGTGTACTCTCGAATATGACTTAGGATCAGATGCGCGTTTCCTGCATGAACAACGGTGTCGATCTTGTTGATCACGACTCGGAAACTCATACTCGGAGCCTGACCAGAGGGAATAGCCGTAAAATTCTGCAAACTCGTGGTTCGTGCGAAAGCCGATTTCTGCTGTTTCGGGCCAGACTTGTTGGGTTTTGATTCGGTCTTCTCTCCAGCTTGCGGATTGAATTGAAGGACAGAAGCCACCGGCGTACTCAAATCCCCATTCGGAGACTGAACCACTTCAAAGACCGCCTGGAATCTCTCTACCGCAAGATTCTCTTGAGAAGCACTTCTCTTGCCTTGAACCGTTTTCAGATAGATCGTAACTAGCGTCCCAGCAGGAATGTTCTGAAGCTGATTCCAATGTTGAATTCGCTTCGTATTGATCACCGCAGGAGCACGCTCTTCACCGACTTCAAATTGAAAGACGACGCATCCATCAAACTGAGACCATCCCGCAACTGCACGGTAGATGAAGTCAAAGCGCTTTGCGCCCGTGATAGCTGTTTCAACGAGGAAGCTTTTCACGGTATAGCCTTCGTGACAAAGACGAGCCGCCATTGGAATCGCATATTCCAGTTCGTCTTCAACGCCTGCGAGAAGGGCCTTGTAGTTGGAAGGATCAGCCAGAATATCGCCGAGATTGTTCTTTTGTTCGAGAGCGCCACAGCACTTCTCGATTTTCTCGAGGAATTTGCGAACACGGGTCAGATCGCCCCGGTTGCCTAAAAATTGATCGAGTTTTCTTAAACTCATGGCCTAGAAACCCCTTCCTCTATCTCTAGGGTTTATCGGCCTTTTTAGAGAATTCTTTTAAGAATCAGCGCTTACTAAGCTGCTTTTTTCTTGATGGGCTTCAACGCACTCTCATCAATGAGGTACTCTTGAATGCCGTCTTCGCCTTCACCACTGGGCGTCGAGCCCGCCTTGGTGTCAGTGTCAATATATTGACCTGCGTTGGCTTTATTCACCTGCTTCTCGTTCTTCATTCTCCAGAGTTCGTACTCTAAATCCGCGTCATTTTCCGCTTCTTTAGTAGCGAGCTTCGAGAGGTGGAGGATGTACTTGGTCATGATCGACTGCATGCGATCTTTCACCACGTGGTAATCGCGCAAAGTTGAAACTTCGATCAAAAACAATAGGCCTTCGTCGAGCTGGTTCGGATCAGGCGTGGTTCCGACAAAGAAGTCGCGCTCCTGGCAAACCTGGGCCAATTTCTTCTTCAAGCTCAGGAAACGAGCGCTCGTCGAATTCTCAGCGTAGCGCGAACATTTCTTGGTGAGCTTTTTTACAAGCAGATCATAGTTTTTTACGATTTTGTTGTAAGGAACGCACATCTCTTCAATGCGCTCGGAGGTGTTGTAATCCAAAGTAAATGAAAAGTATTCGTCCGGCAAAGCAGAACTGCTGCGCAGATCCTGCTTCATCACAAAACGGCCGTAGTGGCGGTCATTCTTTGCATATTTGGGTTTAAGACCCGTGGTCGCAATGATTTGAGCCAAAGAGTTCACAGCATCGTCCCAAGTTGCCTGTAAAGCCGTGCGAGGATCCGCGTTGGGATCCATGGGCGCCTTCTTGCTTCGGCGCTGTGTGCCCTTTTTCTTGTTGGCCTTAAAATCCCACGAACGCTTGAGTTCGTAATTGGGAAGATTGATTGAAAAGATGAGTCGCTCGCGGAAAAAGAATTTGGGATCTTCCTGCTCTAAGAAAACGACCGTGCTTCGAGCAAAGCAGCTCTTCAATTGAGAGCTATACCCACCTAAGCCTGCCAAGAGACGATTGGTCTCTTCCACGCGGTCTTCGAGGGTTTTTACCAGACTTGCCTTAGTTGCCTGAATGGACCGAACAAAAGCTTTTTCAGCTTCGTTCATGTTCATGGTTTCAGACAAAAGCGGAGAAATATTTGCCGTCGTATGATGGGGATGGGAATGAGAAGTCTTCTTCTCATTTTCATAGCGCGCTTTCATTTCAGCGACGCGTCGCGCCTCAAAATCTTTGTACATGTCGATTAGAAAATCTTGGAGCTGCTTTTTGCTCTTGGAGTCTTTGAGAAAGTCGACGAATTCATCCGTCGCTTCCTTCACTTCTTTTGATTTGGGTGAATTGGGGCTGTCGTTGGATTGTTGGTCAGCCATAAAAACTCCTAACTACTCGGAGACCTGTAGATAAAACTTGGGCGGGAGCTTTCGCCCCCGCCCAGTTTACTTAATCAGACTTAAGCTCGGAACCGTCCGCCGCCTGCAGCCTTCTTGCGGACGAGATCATCTTTCATCACGACGACTTTTTTGCCGCCGTTCTCGCCGCCTTGGCCATGATCGGCATCGTGATCAGCCATGGCATCGAGGCTCTGGAAGTCTTGAGCCTTGCCTTGCTTCTGCTGATAGACAGCGCTGACTTGTTGATCCATGCTCTTGTCCACAGCGATGCGGCTGAGAGCGAGGATGTACTTGGTCATGATGACTTGCATCTTGTCCTTGGTGACTGCGTAGTCTTTCAAGGTGTTCACCGAGATCGAGAACACGACACCGGTGTCCATTTCGCGCGGATCTGGGTTCGTGCCGATGTAGAAGTCTCTCTCTCTTTCGAGGTGAGCAATCTTGTCAGTGAGCTCACCGCGTTTGCGGGCGCCCATCAACGGCCAGCGCAATTGCTTTTTGCATTTCGCGATGTCCGTTCCAAATTGTTCGATGGTAGCGACATAGTCGCGAGCCATTTGCTTACGCATATCTTCGTTCACATGACGGAGGTCGAAAGTGAAGAACTCGTCAGGCAGGCGTTCAGCCGGCGAGAGCAAGTACTGTCTCATGGTGAAGATGCAGCTGTTCTTGTCGTTCTTCACGTACTTCGGTTTCATTCCGGTGTTCGAAACGATTTCTGCCAAAGTGTTTACAGCTTCATCCCAAACCGTGCGGCGAAGCGTGCGACCATCGTCGCCCATTTTTTCGTCCGCGCTTTCATCCAACGGGTAGCGAAGTTCGAAGTCGCCGAGGTTGATCGTGAAGATAACCTTCTCGCGATGTTTGTTCGCCGGATCTTCTTGTTCGAGGTAAACGACTGCACTTCGTGAAAACGAAGCTTTAATCTGTCTGTTGAAGCCGCCGACTCCCCGAAGTAACGTGTTGATTTCATCAACACGTTGCTGAACGGTTTTGGTCATCGAAGACTTCGTGTGTTGCAAGCCGCTGACAAAAGCAGCTTCCACACCGATCATGTTTAAATATTCATACATCAACGGACCAATGTGGCCCGGCTTGTAGTAAGGGGTTGCACCGCGCATTTCGCTCTCGTGCTCATGCACAGCGCGATTGATGAGGCGGTTGACCGACTCTTCTTCGTAAGCTTTGTAAGTTTCTTGTAAGAAGTCGGTGACCTTTCGCTTGTCGCGGGGGAATTTCAAGAAGTCGACAAGGCGGCTTCTGTCCCCTTCGAAATCTTGGCTCGTATAATCGATGCCGCCTTCGTTCTCGTTGGAACCTTCGGCACCGTTACCGTTTTCTTCGTCCTCACCCAGTTTAAAGCGATTATTGTTGTCACCCATATTTCAAACTCCTTAAAGTTTTGGCCACAAAACGTCCTGGCGCCCAGTTTGTTATTTTATCGGACCGCTTTCCGAAAACTTGAGAATCTTAATCATTTATTATTTTACCGTCTTTTCATGTACTTCTTGCGACGTTTCGGCATTATCGAATGAAATCCAGGGACTCTTCTTAATAGTTCTGAAAGATCAAAACCTTCGTCTCGCGGAAGCATGTTGGGATCGATTTGGTACTCGTCCAGAGGGCGTCTTTTGAAACCCCCGGTATAATGGGACCTGGCCTTGGCGCGCTTCAAAATTTCTTCTTCATTCACTTCTTCTTCATCTTCTTCAATCGAAGTTCGCATTCTGCGAGCAGCGGCGCGAGCACTCACCCGCTTGGCCCACATTCCTGATTGGCGATGATGCACCCAAAGAAGTGCTAAGAGCCCCAAGAGAAATCCCGTGGCGATCAAACTCAAACGCGACTGATCCTCCCACCAAGGAATTTCAAAGTCAGCAGGACCCGCACTCGCAGGACCGCGAGAAACGGCGCCGGAATGCAGGGCGGGATTGTACCCAGGTTGTCCAGGTTGCAATCCTGTTCCAGGAGGAGTGGGTTGAACAACTGCCAAACCGCCCCCCATTCCTTGCACGATGACCTGACCGGTTTTTGTATTTTCAATAGTGCCATCCAAACGAAGGACGAGACGATCGCCGGGATGAATCAGATCGGGATTTTCAATCTTGTTGGAGTTCTTAGAATAGAGTTGGCGCCAGTAAACAGAACTTCCGTACTTCCATTGCGCGATTCGAATCAACCAGTCATTTTTTCTGACCGTGTAGTTCTCACCAATCTTTGGCGCACGATATTTGATTGTCTTGCCAACCGGAAGCGGAGCATCGGGCCGGTATTTTTTGAAAGCGGGATTCTGTTTCTTGATCTTGCTCCACCACGATTTATGTCCGTAGAGAAGGTAAGCCACTCGCTGCAAGGTGTCGCCCGGCATCGTTTCATAATAGCTGGTTCGCACCAGGCGCTTTTCGAGACTGCGATCCGGAGTGGGAGATTCTTTGGAGATAGAATTGGGAGCACGCGAGCCTGGTACTTCGATCGCAGTCGCAGCGCTCGCGCCAACCGGAACGGTGTCCGACTCAGCCGCCCATACACACGGCTGCCCCGCTAAAAATGTCGCTAAAAAAACAAGACGTAGGGCAGCCTTTCTCATCAGCCTCCTATCGGTTTTCTGGCGCCTTGCCTTAAGTTTCAGCACCGTTTAGAATCTAGAAATGCCCCCCCTGAGTTTTACGCTCCCGTTGATCTTCGGATTCTTACTCGCCTTTTCTTTTGGCGCTGTGTATCGAATTCTTTCGGGCATGCGAATGAACCTCTATTTGTTAAGTCCGGAAGCGAAATTCGCGGACCAAGGGATCATCCCGATTTCAGCCGAGAATAAGAAATCTTCACTGAAGAAAATCATTGAGAAGAAGAAGTGGAAAGAGGACCTGGAGATCACCCTTATGGATTACCAGGGACGCTCCTATCGCTACCACATTCAATTTCATCTCTGGAATCGTTTTCACATGCGCCTTGTAAAGGCCGATGGCCCCTCTCAGATCAACCACCGAAAGATTGTGCAGGGAAAACGCTACTCTCTTTCCAACGGAAGCACGCTCAAAATTGGGGAACGAGAGTTTAAGATCGCTGTCACCGCCGAGCAACTCATTAAGCCTTTGCACACCGACCTAGCTGAAGAAGCTCATCGCTACTGAGGCAATTTCTTCCCACTCCCTTTGAAGGTTCTGTCGCTTCTTTCCGATGAGATTTTGAAGAGGAACCCTTATGGAAAGAGATTACTCGTACGAAGCTAAACGCGCAGCGCAACTCAAGGCAGAGTTGGAAAAACATATCAGTTCCGCCAGAGAGAGCACACGTCCCCGCCCCGCTGGAGAAACTAACCAAAACACCGAAACTCTTTCGAATGATTCCGCCCTGAGCGAGGAAATTCGCCAGCTTCGCGGCGAAATGCACCAGCTCCAAGACCAGCTTCGTTTGATTCGCGCCGATCTAAAGCGCGCTCTGGAGTCTGCAGGAAATCAGCAGACCTCCCGCTCTTCCACGCCACCGCCTCCGCCTCGCCGCGCACCCATGGAACATGAAAACCCGGCGGCCTCAAAGAAGATGCATCAGATTTTAGTGGGCCTCTATCAAGAGGTCGAATACTCGCGAAAAATGAACCCCCTCAACAATCTTCTAGCCGCGAAGGATATTGAAATTCGTCGCTTTGAGAAAAGCATGCACGGATTGCCCCCGAACCATCCGGATCGCGCGGCAATCGAAGAGTTGATTCGCGGTCACTATGAAGAAAGAGTCGAACTCCAACAGTTAGTTCAGCAAGCTGAAAGAGAAGTGGAAAAGCAGCTCGATCAAATTCGCCGAGCCGCTGAACACGGCTTACCGAATGCCGTACCAGGCCGCCACTCGGGTGAGCCATCGGGTTCGTTCTGAACGCTTAGCGAGATCCACTCCAATTTCTGAGAGATGGTCTAAATCGTACTCTCCCAGGTCCTCACCAAAGCGCTGATTTTCACCCGGAACCAAGCCGTCGGAAGGCCCCAGTTCAAACCACCATTTTAAAATTCGAAGCCCCCAATGACAATGAGTCGTACAGACAGCACGCGCCGATCCGTATCGAACCTCAGAAACCGGCTCAAAATATTTTGCGGTCTTCACCAAAAAAGCAGGGGTCAGCTCCCCCATGAACCGAAGCGTGTCCAAGTCATAATCCGCAAGGAGACGAAGTCCCCAGTAAATCGGCGAACGGGCCGTTTGATGTGAAACTCCCCATTCCGCAACGGGCGTACCTGTGTGAGGCGCGCCGATGGAAGCCACCGCCGCCACACCTGTGAGCTTGAGAGTTTTCAAAGCATAGCGGGCATCGAGCGCCCCTTGGCTATGCGCAAGAATGAAAACCTTGCCACCGCCTTCTTTTTTCCGAAATCGATCGACCTGATCTCGAAGTAGAATTCCTCGCTCTTCAATGGTGGAATCGGCTTGAAACTCAGCCGTGTAGATCTTGCAGCCCTTGGATTGAAAGAAGTAGCGGTACTCTCGAAAATAATCTTCCTGAGTAATAAAGTGTCCCGCGCCGCTGCCATTCCCACCAAAGGCTCCCGGCACTAAAACCATCAGACATCCGGCGACCGTAGCGGCGCTAACCAAATCGAATCCCATCCAACGGATTGATGAGTGCAGCTCTACGACTCGGGTAGAGGCACGCGGTGATCACAATAACAAGCGCACAAACGGGCACTAAGAAGTAGTACATCGGATCAAAAGTCACCGGCAACGTGCGGTCATAATAAACATCGGGAAGTTTGATAAATTCGTAGCGCTTTAAAAGGGAACAGATCAAAAAGCCTAGAATCACCCCGCTAAAAATACCCAATACTCCGATGATCATTCCTTCTGATAAAAAGATGGCGCCGACCTGCGATTGCCGAGCCCCCATTGCTTTCAAAATGGATATTTCACGCTTCTTTTCAAGCACCATCAAGGTCAGAGTGGTGACAATGTTAAACGACGCCACCACGATAATGAACGCCAAGAAAATGAACATCGAAAGCCGCTCGAGCTTTAACGATGCAAACAAATGGGAATTCAACTGAACCCAATCTTGAATTCGATAATCACTGGCCCCAGAAAGTTTTCGTAATTCTTGCGCAATCAGAGGCGAATCATCAAAACGATGCGCAACGACTTCCCACTGAGAAACCACCTCCGCCTTTCTCAGAAAAGCGCGCACTGAAGAATCTGCTGCGTAAGCAGTGTGAAGCTCCTGCTCCAAAAGTCCGGTTTGATAAACCCCTTCGATTACAAATTTTTTCAGGCGAGGCACTGTCCCCATCGGTCCATCTGTTTCCACCGGGGAAATCAGGGTCACTTCATCGCCCGGAATCATTCCCATTTCATAAGCTAGCTCTTTACCCACATAGAGGCCCGGGAGCCTAACAGTTCCCTCGCCTTCCCTCTTAATCAAAAGCTGAGGATCAGCCGATTCCACCACCTGATTGCGCAGCTGTTGAATGCGACCCACATCCACACCCTTCACTACCAATCCCGTCACTTGCCGGCCCGTTTTGAGCATGGCCTCTGTGGAAATGACAGACCAATGATTCGCTACACGAGGATCTTCTTCCAGAGCTTTTTCAATCGGAGATTTCTGAAGCGAATCCTTAGGAACCAACCCCATGTTGAATCCCGTCACAGAAGGATTTGGTGAAATCAGAATATGCACCTCTGAAGACATGAGGCGTTTCTTGAGTTCGTGCTCAAATCCATCCATCACCGAAAGTACAACCAGCATGGCAGTCACACCTAGACTGATGCCCATAATAGAAATGACCGTGATGAAACTGAGAAACTTGGAGTTTTTCTTCGATTTCAAATATCGAAGTCCTACCCAAGTCGCCCAAGGGCTTCGCCAAAGCTGAGTGACGGATGAAAACCATCCCCCCTCGTCTTTCACCGAGAGGTCGGAAGGATGGGCCTGAATCGGCCGTTCGTTAGGAGGTATAAAACTTCTGGTCATGTTCTGCGCGGCTCAAGAGCGACTTGCAGGGCTCAAAGCGCGCACCAAAGCGAGATTCAAACTTTCTGAGTCGCTCGACAATCACCTTGGGTCCCAAAGTATCCGCGTAGCGCATGAGGCCTCCACGGAAGGGCGGGAAACCCACACCCATGATCATTCCCAAATCTAACTCTGCCGGAGAATAGACAATGCTTTCTTCCAAGCAGCGTGTACCTTCATTGATCATCGGAAGGATGCAGCGATCAACTATGTCTTCCGCTGAAACAGCGCCCGGACTCGGCGTGACACCGAGAATTTCATAGAGCGCCGGATTCTTCTTCTGAACTCCCTTAGGCCAAAGGAAAATGCCCTTTCCGTTTTTCTTTCCGAGATAGCCGGCTTGAATCAATTTATCGATAAAGGGAGCAGGAATCATTCGAGACCCGAAGGCGTCGTTCAAAATATGAGCGACCTTTCCACCCACATCGATACCCACTTCATCCACGAGTTCTAGCGCCCCCATCGGCATTCCAAACTTCTTCAAGGGCCCGTCGATTTCTTCAACGGTCACGCCTTCTGCTAAAAGCCAGGTCGCTTCATTAATCAGACAAGCCAACAACCGATTCACCAAGAAGCCCGGAGAGTCCTTCACAACAATCGGAATTTTGCCCATTTTTTTGCTGAGCTGAAAGATGGTAGCCACGGCTTCATCTGAAGTTTGCTCGCCTCGAATCACTTCGATGAGCGGCATTTTATGAACGGGATTGAAGAAGTGCATTCCCACCATTCGAGACGGATCCTTCATCCCAGCCTGAAGCTGGGTAATGGGAAGCGACGAAGTATTGGAGGCCAAAATACACTTCGGTCCCACATAGTTTTCCATCTCTTGAAGGACCTTGCGCTTGATTTCAACGTTCTCAACAATGGCTTCCACCACTGCATCGACGGAATGGAAGCCCGAGTAGTCCATGATGGGCACTATCTTGGCCATCTTTTGAAGGTATTCGCGTGGATTGATTTGTCGTTTCTTTAGCTGCTTTTTAAAAAGCTTCTGAGCGGCCTGCACCCCACTGGTCAGGGCCTGAACATTCAAATCCTTCATTCGAACGGGAATGTCTTTCGCAGCAAAGAGCTGAGCAATCCCGCCGCCCATCACCCCTGCGCCCAAAACTGCGGCCAAACGCACGTCTTGAGCCTGGACCGTTTTACCCGGAGGCAGCCCTTGCGATTTTTTCACGCCTTCGGTCAGAAAGAAAATGCGGATCAAGCTTTTGGAAACTTCTGTGAAGGCGACTTTCCCAAAACCTTGGGCTTCGCGGATCATTGCTTTTTCGCGAGCAGAACCCCGAAGCTTCGGACCGAAACAAGCTCCATTGTAAGCAAATACATCGATGGCTTCGAGAGGCGCCGGGTACTGACCCTTCGAACGAGACATCACGTCTTTCAACGCTTTACTTCGCATGAACGCACGACCAAACGGGGTGTGCTCCATAGCTCCGCCAATCACTCCGCCCATCCCGGCAAGCTTGGGCTGGCGCGCAATTCGAGTACCGCTCTTTAACTTGGAAATATTGGCGACGGTCCAAGCCATCACTGCATCTTCAAAGTTTTCTTTGGGAATCACTGCATCGGCAAGACCCGCTTTTGCAGCCTTTTCGCCGCTCAGAGTTTTCCCGGAAAGGATGAGCTCCATCGCCGTAGCAAGACCCACTTTTCGGGGCATGCGCACGCAACCGCCCATTCCCGGAATCAACCCCAGCAACACTTCTGGTAACCCCATTCGACAACCGGGATCGTTCGACATGACAATGGCCGTACTAGCCAAGCTCAGCTCGCAACCTCCACCCATCGCTGTGCCATTCACTCCCACCACCGTGGGAACCGCGAGATCTTCCCAAACATCCAGAAGCTTCTGCCCCATTCGGGACATGCTCTCAGCGTCTTGAGCAGACTTAAAAGTTTGGAACATGTCGATGTCGGCGCCCGCAATAAAGTTGCCTGGCTTGCCGGACACGAGCACTAGAGCATCGATCTCTTTTCGGTCGATCTTCTTCTGAACTTCGCCAAGAATTTTTTCGAATTCGCTGATGACTTGAACGCTGAATTTATTGACCTTCTCACCGGGCAGGTCAAAGACAAGCTTCCAAAGTTTAAGATTCCAACGCGAGGATTGGTCTTCGAGACGAAAGGCTGATTCCATAGCCAGACATCTTAGACGCCTGGCTATGGAATCGCAAACTAGAACGTGAAGTTAATGGAGCCCAGAATCGAGTAGAAACTGGAATCCGCAATAGCTCTGGCAACAGCGGCTTGGCTCGGGTCATAGCCGATCGAGCCCGGAACCAGTCCATAGGACGGTGCGTAACCGTACGGCATGTAAGCCGAACCACCCGCGAAACCCCAGGGGTTCAACGGATTGTTTTCAGAGTAAGAGAAGACTTTGTAGAATTTGAAGTCAGCGCCAACGGAAACCGTCTTGCTGAGCTTAATTTCCAAGCCGCCCTTGATGTAACCCAAGAACTGAGAAAGTTCGTAATCCGGAATCTGAGAATTGAAGTATCGGAGGTAGTCCTGACGATAGTTCAAGAAGCTCTTTCCGTAAGCAGCACCGCCACCGATGTACGGACGAATGGTGGACTCTTCGCTGGTGACATAAACTTTCACACCGGCTTCGAAAGTGTTCTGCTTCAAGATCTTGGATTCAAAGTTTCCTTGATAAGGTTGACCAGGAATCATGATGTAGGGAGTAGCAAAAGCGGTGTTGCCTGTAGCAAGCCCGTATTCGCTGTAGCCGTAACCAAATTCCAGCATCGTATTTTTCGAAAAGATCACACCCAGGTCCACGCCCGTTGCAAAGCGGGAGCGAATATCAAAGTACTGAGCGTTCGTGAAATTGGAGATACCAATTCGTGGAGCAAAGCTGAACTTTGCATGGTCTTCTTTCTTCTCGTCGAAGACCGAACGACCCGTGCTTGAAGCCGTGATCGTGATGGTGTCCGTAGCCTCTGGAGTAGCCGGAGCAGCTACGGGCTTCACCGGTTCTACCGGAGCCGGAGTGCCAACCACTTCTTGCTTCATCGGAACCGAAGTCACAACTCCGGGAGCTGCTGCCGCATTGGCATCAGCCGGAGTAGCCAGAACTTGGTCGGTTCGCTTTTGCTCGGCCTTCAAACGGAGCTCTTCAAGGCGCTCTTGCAGAAGATCTTCGTTCTTCAGCTCTTCGCGAAGACGTTCGCGGCGGAGCAATTCCGAACGAGAGAGATTTTCCGTTCCTGCATTGGCGCTGGCATTAGCGTCAACCACCACTGCAGCAACCGGGGCTGCTGCAACGGCGGGTACCGGTGCTGCCACTTGCTTCACTTCGGCAGCAGCTTTCATTTTATTGGAGGCTTCTAAAACCTGTCTCGTGTTCTCCCGGTCCTCAGCCTTGGATACTGCCTTAGCAGCCTGCGGCTTCGGCGCTGGCGCTTCCTCGCTGACCTGAGGAGTGTCGATGTTCTGTGACTCAACACTATTTTCAAAAACCAATTCGCCCCGAGCAGTAGTAGCCCAAAGCAGCAACAGAACTGATGCTCCAGCTCCCGTCGCGATCCCTCTCGCAATATTACCCATTTTCATAAGCAAAAACTCCATTAAAAAAACTAAAACTCGGCCCTACAATGAATGCGTTGTTCGTTCAACCTGGCTTCTAACAGAAGCTTGTTTTTTTTGGTAGGATTATTTCACTGTTTATTGTTTAAAAATCACGATTAATTACACAAAGGCACTAAAATTACCAAAAAACACGTCCAGAAAAATCGACGAAAAATAGTCTGAAAAGTTTACACTTGGGTGTCTAATCTTTTTACACATCGATGTAACTTCTTGAAATCCATAAAGACTAAAGCCCCTCCCAAGAGGGGTTTGTTCAATAAATTAAGTTTTAACTGTTTAAAAATTAGACAATCTCGATTTTAAGGGGTCTTGGAATTCTGAGGGATTTTCGCGCAGGACTTCGGCACCAACCTTGCTCTATCTATCTGTAACAAGTGGGTTGGCCAGCTTCGATTACCCCCTACCCCCCCAATATCCCCCGACGTTGGCCAACCTATTTGGGACTTTCTTCAAAACTCCCAACAAATTAACGACCGATACGAAGGTTATGAAAAGACTCTCTCGAAAAAAGAGTGTTTTGAAGCTGCTTTCCAATTCTTTGCGCAAGCAACTCGTAGAGGGGGCGAACAAATTCTTTGATCACAATAAGGGCCACAGCAACAACGATAGAAAGAGTGAGCATATACTCGGTGGTGGCCTGACCGCTTTCGTCACTCTGAAAACCCCGAAGGATTTTTTTCATTTTACTCCAGCGCGGCGATAAATTTCGCGCACATTTCGGAGCTGGTGATCAATCGATCCCAAGTCCTGAATTTTTTCTTTCTTCAAACGCTTCTTAATCTCAGGATGCTTGGAAAGCAGATCGACGAAACGACCTCCTCCTTCTAACGCTTGGAGCGCGCATTCTTGAACCCACTTATAAGCGTCTTCTCGAGTGGCGCCGGTCTTCACTAACTCCAGCAAATAGTGTCCGGAAAAAACGATCTCCCCAGCATTTTCCAGATTCCTTTTTACCCGGTCCTTATTGACAACGAGATCTTCTAAAACCCGCGTCATCCGATCCATCGCATAATCTAACAAAAGCAACGCATCCGGAAAAACGACCCGCTCTACCGACGAGTGACTGATATCCCGCTCATGCCAGAGTGCCACATCTTCTAAACCCGCTTGAGCATAACTTCGAAGGAGGCGCGCGCAGCCGGTCAGATTCTCAGAAGAGATTGGATTTCTCTTATGAGGCATGGCGCTCGATCCCTTTTGGCCCTTACTGAACCCTTCCATCACCTCGCCCACTTCTGTGCGCTGAAGGTGTCGAAGTTCTACGGCCATTCTTTCAAGAGAAGACCCGCAGACTGCGAGCGAATTGAGGAACTGCGCATGACGATCGCGAGGAATCACTTGGGTGCTAACGGACTCCCGCTTCAAGCCAAGCTTCTGGAGAACCTTGTCTTCAAATTCCGGTTCCCAGTGAGCGTTCACTCCTACAGCACCCGAGAGCTTTCCAACACGAACCTCATCCAGGGCAGATTTGAAGCGTTCCAAATTTCGTTGCCACTCGCAATACCACCCCAAGAACTTCAAGCCGAAAGACGTGGGTTCTGCAAAAATACCGTGCGAACGGCCAATGGTGGGCAAATCCTGAAATTCCTGCGCCCGCTTTTTCAGCACAGCTAGCAATTTCTGAAAATCTTCGAGAATAATTTTTCCTGCTTCTTGAATCTGAAGAGAAAGCGCCGTGTCCACAACATCGGAAGAAGTCAGACCGTAGTGAATGTACCGAGAGATGGGACCCAAGGCCTCTGCTACTGTCGTGGTAAAAGCAATCACGTCGTGGCGAGTAGTTTTCTCATGAAACTCGACGCGCTTCGGATCAATTCCCGGTCCTTCCAGTAACTCGTTGGCTGCCTTTTTAAGCTTGGTCCAATCCGCCTTGGGAATCAAACCCACTTGAGACAGCTGGTCGCAAACTGCGAGCTCCACCTGCATCCAAGCATGGTAGCGATTCTGCTCCTCCCAGATCTTCTTCATCTCGGGGCGGCTGTAGCGGTTAATCATTGTGTTCTCCAATCCGATGCGACCGGGTTTTGTTCGTGCAAGGAAACCCCAGAGCTGACCTTTCGGTACTGAGCTTCATAGGCTTCGGCCATTTTCTTATAATGAAATTTCTGAATCGCCCACTCCCGACATTTTTCAGCGGAAAGACGCCCGACTCGCTGAAGCTCGGATGCCCAGATTGCATCATCGTAGCGAGTTTCAGGAGACACAAGCGCACCCACCTCGGGGGAAACCAACTCCGGCAGACTGCCCTTTCGATAGGCCACCACTGGAGTGCCCGACATCAGCGCCTCAGCCACAACGAGCCCAAACGGTTCCGGCCAAAGAATGGGAAAGAGCAGACCGCGCGCCTGCGCTAGGTGCTCAGCCTTGTAATTTCCGGCCACAGGACCTACCCAGCGCATGGCGGGATTAAAAGCCGCCTGCGCCCGAAGCAACAGGGGGCGCTTTCCACCCGCTATATAAAGAGGGATTCCCGCCTGCCGAGCAATGCGCATGGCACCCGAAAGATTCTTCACGCTCCAGCTGGTTTTAGAAAGAAAGAGAAAGTGATCTTCCTTCTTCGGAGAGAAATGGTACTCGGCCGGATCAATACCATTATAGACAAAGGCGGAGGCTGAATGCCTATCTGCATGGTTCTGACTTAAGAAGATAGAATTCTTTGGAAAAATCTGCCCAACCTGACCATTCCCATGGACCGTTGCCACGGTCGGCACATCAAAGTCGTCCATCACTTCTTGAGACGGTGGAGCCATGAAGTGCACCAGGTCGGTGCCCTTGGGCAGCCGGCCCTTCAACTGCTCTGGAGCGGATAGCTCCCTTTCAACGGCCAGGAGCTGAACCCCTTCCGGCAAGCGACTTCCGGGGTAGGCTGCCACCCAGACCTCGTGCCCCAGCTCTTGGAGCCCCTTGGCCAACCAAAGCACCACTCTTTCGACACCGCCGTAGTCTTTAGGAGGGAGCAAGGTGGGATGATGCAGAACTACTTTCATTTTTTCTTATATAACCTAAATTTAAAATAGTTGGCCAGAGAGATGATTCTTATTTGCCAACCAAGAAATAGCTTCAGTGGAGGCCAAAGTCCCGCCAAAAGAGCCGGATTTTGGGTAAGACTCCTCAGAAACAAAGAAGAGCCCATCCACCCCAGCTCGGCTCCCTACGCCATCTCCCCAAAGACATTTTAAATGACCTGGAATCTGGTCGACCGACGTAAACCCGTAAGCCTCAGTGAGCTCCGAACTATTCTTTCGAAACTCGGGAAAGATTCGAGTGATATGAAACTCCACGAACGGAAAAAGATTGGTGAGTTGTCGAAGCATTCTCGCAGCCAACATACGCTGGTATTCTTTATCCAACGTCTCCGGCTTGCATGGCAAAACGGTCCTCAAAAAGATGAACTGATGCTCAGGTTCTTCGATCCCAAAATCTAACGGTTCAAAAATCTCAATCTCCAACGCAGGGGCATCCGCCTCGCGCCAAACCATCCGCTGGGACATCCCCGGAGCGATGGCTTCCTTATGAACGGTCATTCCCAAAGTAAAACGCCAACCCGTTGCTTTAGGAGAAGTCTTCAGCGGCAGATTCCACTTTTTCTTCCCAGCAATCTTGATTCGATCCTTCAGCAGATCTAGCGAACATCCGATGGCGCAACCATCCACCTTTACAGAAACTTTGTCGTCTCCCAAGCTGATCTTGCTGAGCTTTCCATCCTGAAGGTGCAGCTTTTCAAGCGGCAGAGATTCGGGCATGTGCGCGCCGAGTTTCAGCGCCAGCTCTTTTAGGTAATTCCGGAACTGGCTCATCCCTCCGCGAAAAGATGCTGCTGCCCGAGACAGAAGCACCCCTTGAAAGAGATCAAAGAGAGTCGGATCCGGATTTTCATAAGAGTAAATACCGTACCAGTAGCCACTCGCGACTTCCTGAAATTCCGGATTCTTTGAAATAGCCTTTAACTGCGAAACTTTTCTGCCTTCGTGAACCCAGGCGCGAGCAGCTGAAGAACGAGATTCGCTCAAAAGTTTTTCCAACCGATTTTTGAGATCCGTCTGTTTATGCTTTTCTACCCGAAGCGCCTGTTTCACATCTTGGAGATAGCCAATCGCTAGGCGTTCGGGGAATCGGCGCCAATAGTCTGCAGCAGCAGTGTCACTTTGTTGCAAAGCCGTGATGAGACCCAATTCATCAGCGAATTCTTCAGGGAATTCGCGAAGGAGCTCTCGCTTAAAAACGTCGTTGAACTCTGGCAGCCCCACTCGCTTACCTGGAGTTAAAACTTGTGGCGCCACTTGCGTCGAAATAATTTTGCCCAAGTCTTCTTCGGGAATTCCAATCTTGCTCAAACAATTCAGAAACAATCCGAACTGTCCCTTTGGACCTCCAAGTCCTAGAAGATAGTTGGGTTCGCTATCTAAAACCTGACCACTCTCAGAAGTAGAAATTCGTTGGGCGTCCCCACAGGGAAGAATCAAAGTCGACAAACCATGCTTCGCGGCCCAGCAGGCCGTGAGCAGCGCTGCGGGATGATCCCCTAGAACTGCCCAGTCATAGCGCTCCAAGAGGTCTGTTTTTTCCCGCTTGGTTTCGGTTTTCATGAAATCTAAGCACCGCCCCGTTGAAGAGCAGCGGGAGTCACACAAGTGCCCACTGCTTTACAAACGATCACAGGAGGACTCAGTACTTCTGCTGACGACTCAGCCTTACCGCCCTCTTTCACAGGCAAGTTGCGAATCACCTTACGGGCCTCAAACTCCATCTTGCGAGAGGTCTTACCCGTTTGCACAATTCGGCCCGTCGCCTCGATATAGTCTCCAGCAAAAACGGGGGCCAGGAACTCCACGGACTCATAAGCGCGGAACAACCCCTCGTCCCCATCTAAACGAATCAGCAATTCTGTAGCGACGTCCCCAAAAAGCTGAAGCATACGAGCACCGTCTACTAAGCCACCGGCGTAGTGACCATCGTGAAGGCTCATCCGAAGGCGAATGGTGACTTCCTGATCCTTTTTTTGCATGTCATCAGCCTAACATGAAGGTCCGGTTTTTTGGAAAATTTGGGTTACGATTCTCTGCGTCGCACCTAATTGCTTGGAGCTATGCTCTTTCCAAAGGCCGACTGGAAATCCAGAAGTCCCACCTGCGATTTTCTGAGCCCAGCTCTGAAAATCCGACGCGGAATCTAGAATCGTGAGCTGACCCAGGCGAGTCAGAAGAGAAATCTCGGGAAATTTTTCTTTTCCAGAAGGGCCGGCGGCAATGGGAATTCCCTGAATAGCCGGCTCGATCACACTATGAACTCCTGCACCAAATCCGCCTCCCACATATGCCCATTGCGCTTGGGAATAAAACTCCGCAAGAATCCCCATCTCATTGACGATGACGCATTTCGGAGACGTCGAAGAATCCGCCCCCCGAGTTCTCACGTAGCTGAGACTCAGCTCTCGAAGTTTGGATTCAATTCCTTGAAGCTGTTGCTCGTCGATTTGATGCGGAAAAATCCAAATCGTTCCGGCCGGCTGAGCAAGAGAAGTGCCCCAGGACGTCAAATCCTGTTCCCACGCACTACCGAGCACACCCCAAGGGCGCGGTAAATGGGCAAAACGCTGAACAAGCTCCTGAACTCTCTGATGAGATGCCGCTCCTTGAGCACGACTGTGCACCCGATCCCAACGGGGATCCCCAGCAGCCCGAACCTGAGCCGAAGGAAAAAGTTTTGAGAGCTCGGCCAGATCCTCTTCACCCACCGTGAGAAGATTCATTTTCGGGAGCGCGACGCCAAAGACTTTGCAAAACCCTTTTGCGATTTGGAGACTTCTTCTCGCTCGAGCAGCCACAATCCAAAGCGGAATATTTTTCTCCGAAAGAGAGGCCCAAAGATTCGGCCATGCTTCGTACTTCGCAGTAATGAGAGTATCCGGATGCCACGCTTCCAGCGCAGAAGCCCAATCACTCTCCCAAGGAGAGTAGCCTGCAAAGAGAATCTGCGACCTTCTTTCCTTCAGATCCTGCGAAAGAAGTTTTCCCAAACTTTTTTCGGCAGATGAACTGAACACTGTCAGAATCAGTTGCGAACCTTGCTCGGCGATTTGAACAATGAGCGGCCAAATCAATTCCAATTCACCGGCGCTCGCTGCGTGCAGCCAGATTCGCCGATGGCCCGGTACTTTTGCAGCAGGAGGGTGCTGATTCCACTGCGTACGCCAAACTGCCCGACGAGCCCCCGGCACCCACGACCGAAATGCAATTCGAAGAACAGAAACAAGGCTTCGGTAAACTGTTAACAACGGATGAGAACCCACCGTAGTAGTTGAAGTTTCTCGCTCAAAGAAAGCGCGTGCGACCTGGTCGGAGCCCAACTTCAACGTGCACGCGTACCGATCCCCGAAGCGATAACAAAAGCGCCCGTCTTTTCCACAAGGACGACATCCCAACTCCTTAGAAACGGAACGACTCTCCGGACGCCAAGGCCCAAAACCGAGTGCTGGATCCGTCGGACCAAAAACAACTGTAGCCGGCACCCCCACAGCCTCTGCAATGTGGGCTAACCCTGTGTCACTTCCCAAGTATCCCTGAGAACGAGAGAGGACGTAGGCCGCCTGCTTCAAATTCCATTTTCCCACTCCCGAAACAAATCGATGGGGAGACTTTTTCAGTAACTCTAAAAGTTCGAGCACGATGGAATCATTGAGCTCGCCTAAAATCACGGGCAGCGCCGATGAAGAAGAAATCACTTCGAAGTACCCCTGCGCAGTCCAACATTTACTCTTCCATTTGGATCCAGGCATCACGCAGTAATAAGGTTCAGACGGAATCTCAGTGGCGACGTCTAGTGATTGAAATAGATAGGTGAGGCTGGGACGTTCACGTCCACTCCCGCCGACTGCCTTCGCATAGCGCTGCACCCAGGGAGTCGGCTGAAGAAACTTGGGCCAGAATTTTTTAAAAAGAACGGCTCCGTAGAATTGAAAGCGCTGCTTAGAAATTCGCGTCCACCGGGGTGAGGACGAAAGCGAAGAGAGCGCCCATATTTTAAACAAGAAATAGAGAATCGTTGTTCTCAGGCTCGCGTGGAGGTCGAAGATGTGATCGTAGTTTTCAGCACGCAACTCACGAGCAAGACGAATCCATCCGGCAAACCCCGAATGCTTATTAAACTTCCAAACTTTTCCAATTCGAGGGTGATTCTCCAAAATTTCTGCAAAATTCTCAGCCACGACCCAGTCCGCGCGGACACCCTCTCGATTGAGAGAAGGGACTTCAAGCGCTGAGGTTGCGAGCACGACGTCGCCCAAGCTACTCAGACGCAGAATCAGGGTTTTTGTGGATGGACCAGAACTCATGAAACCTCAGCTTTTGCTTTATCTTAGAGCGTTTTAGGAGGTTTTTTTCAACCATTCTTTGATGGCTAGAAGCGTAACGCAATTAGACAGAACAAGCCCATCCCCTTGCTCTCGGGGGTTGGTCGATTTCTAAAATTCGCGATTTTCTCGAAGAAAACAGCCATTTTTTAGTTGATTAAATTAATCAGATATAACACACTAAAAGAGTAGATCTTTTTAAAAACTGGACGTCGTTGTGGAATTAAGAAAAATGAAAGCGCTCTCAATCATCACCTTTTTCATGATGCTGGCAACTGTGGTTCTGATTTCTTCGGGTACTTAAAGCTCTATCTATTCCAAAGTACAAACCATCGCTAATTCAAATGCCTTGCTGAGCGTAAGCTCGCCAAAAAAAGCATCGTTCGGTTTCCCCCCGTGTTTAGCAAGTAAGTCGTTGTACTCTTGGGAATTCACGGCGGAGCTAAAGGCGCCATTCCATTTCGCATCCTTTGGGGAGAAAACTTTTTTTCAGTTGAAATTCTTCGAGAGAAGAAGCGTTTTAAGTTCAACTCTTATCCAGCCTTCTTGAC
>JAIEMT010000037.1 GCA_019751945.1 bacterium | reverse complement strand
TGCAAAATCATCGAATCACTTGCCAACAGATAGGTGCAACATCTTTTCTTTATTTGGTTTTTAACCGGACACGCCTGTTTAAATTTTTAATCTCTTTTTTTCCTGGAAAGCCTCGGCGGCGTTCAGGCGAGCTGGAGGCGCGACGAGGGCTTGATGCCCGAGTCGGCCGGCAGCCCTAAATGGGCTGTGAGAAGCAGGAGGCTTCTCAAGGCGATGCCGCCGAGGGCCAACCATGGATGGGCGGCAGGCAGAAAGACAAGACTCGCACCTCCACAAATAGAATCCCGGACGAAGGAACTCGCGCCGGCGCGAGTACTCTCCTTCCCGACCACGACACCCCGCTTCACTGCTCTTCGTTTGACAGCTAGGAGCATCCTGTGTTCAATCGAGGCCATGAAAAAGAACATTGGGGTGTGGGCATTTCTTCTTTTTACAACGGCTCTGGTGACGGGTTGCGGCGGCACTAAAGAATTGCCAGCAGCTCCGGCTCCAGCGGCACCATCGGTATTAGACGATTGGAGATTGGCTTCGCTCACGACGTCCGTGCTTCGTCGTGGATCGGATCCGGTTTTTTCCCTATATAAAGACGAGAAGCTTACCGAAACGGGATTCACCGAAATTCGTTATCGCATTAGCCCTGAGTTTAATAAAAATCTCATGTTCTTGATCCCCGACTTTGGCGATCTCGCCTCGAGCGGCGTGGCCGACTACGTGGCCGAAACTTTTTTCCGCGCCGGATATGACGTCATTACACTCCCGTCGCAGTACTCCGCACATTTCGTCCGAGAAATCAGCAAAACTGGCGCAGTGGGAATTGCGCGCCGGGATGCTGAAGACATGTACGGTGTGATGAAATCCACCCTGGCCAGATACAACGCCATGACCAAGAATCGGGTGGTTCGTCCGGTAGCAGTGGGCTTGGGATACGGCGGCTTAGTCCTCGGTCACGTTTCGATCTTTGAAAGAACGGCTCGTGAAATCGGCATTCAGAAATATTTACTCCTCAATCCCTCGATTCATCCAGAAACAACCGCACTCCATATTCTCAAAATGTCTGAAAAAGTTTTGGAGTGGAGAGAATCGCGCCGTACAGCTTTCGAAAAAAATCTCGGCACCATTTATACAGAATTTACGGCCAGCGACCCCTTCCTCCCGGCTTCGATGGAAAAGCTCGGTTCGCTGAAACTCGCAAAGGAAGAATCGGAGTTTCTCCTCTCGTCGGGCTTGACCAGTGCGTTTCGTCCCATCTTTGAAACGATCTTCGAACGCATTGGGGCTGAACCCGAGGGGCAGATCAAACCCAAGTGCATCGACAAGTACGGCTGCCCCGAAAGTGGCTATCGTGAAACGCATCTCATCCCCTATTGGACTCGCATCGAGCCCACTTATAAAGATGAGCGCGCGCTTGCGAAACACACACGCTTAGACACCCTCTGCGATTCCATCGGCGTCAACAAACGCGTTTTCATTCTTCATTCAAAGGATGATTTCTACGTCGACCCCAAGGCTGATTTCAGTGCTCTTCAGAAATGCATGGGCGATCGCATCAGTATTCAAGAAAACGGCGGACACCTGGGCTTACTTTGGAAGCCTGAGTTTCAGCAGCTCATGATCGAGCGCGTAGGAATTTAAACATGGCCATCCAACCTATTTCGATGATGGATCTGCATGACGCGATGAGCGCCTTGCAGCCCACCGATTTGGTTCTGGATTGCCGTGCTCCCGAAGAATTCGCTGAAGGACACGTCCCGGGAAGCCGGAACATTCCCTATGACGCCATTGCTCCGCACGCCGAGGACCTCAAGCAATTCACTCACCTCTACATCTACTGTCGAACAGGACGACGCGCTGGGGTAGCTACGGCAACTTTGCTCGGTCTGGGTTTGGAAAACATCTCTTTTGTAGATGGCTCGGGAATGCCCGAATGGCTTGAGGCGGGCTTTCCAGTAGAAAAGTAATCCCGAGTACGATAGTTAGCCCCTCACGAGGACCACTCTATGAAACGGGGACTATTCGCTGTTATTACGCTGGGGTTGCTGGGGGCACCGTCGATTTTTGCGGACAGTTTTGTTTGCACAGGCACCCACCGGCACATTCAGATCACGATTCAAAATTACTTATCGAAAAAAACTCGAACAGTCGAAAAGATCGTCATCTCAAATCCCACGACGAAAGCTGAAATTCTTTCCGTCACCGGAAAAAAGATTCATCAAGTCGGTTCTCTCTACAGCATTCGGATGAACAGCAAAGATGAAGAAACTCAACTCCTCGAAAGACGCCTGGCGGATCTCGACTCCATCACGGTTCGCGTTCTAGATTTTAATTTTAACGACAAGAACAAGAACGGAAAAAAATATCGCGGTTTCATCGCCCTGGTACCCAAGCCCGCTCCGGTTCAACAGAATCTCGACGATCAAGAAAATTTGAATTGCACTTACAGCCTGCAAAACCTCGTTCAATTAGGACAATAAGAAATGAAAAAACTCGCCCTGGCTCCATTAGCTACTCTTATCATTATACTCGGTGCTTTTGCCGGCTGTACCAAGACCCAGATCAAGCCCACACCAGGACCGCAATTCAATCCGCCAACCGGTCGCACTCGTACTCCTGAAGTGAAAATGTTGGACGTGGCAGCTCTCGATGCCAAGGTCAAACCCTGTGACGATTTTTATCAATACGCTTGTGGCGGATGGATTGAAAACACCCAGATGCCCAAGGATAAAGTTCGAATCGCTCGAAGCTTCATCTCGCTTCGTGATCGCAACACAGAAATTTTGAACGACTACTTAGAAAACTATTCCAAGGGCAAGCTGGAACCCGCAAGCCCACTCGCCAAACAATTGGGAGATTTTTATGCGTCTTGCATGGATGAAGCGGCCTTAGAAGCTCCGTCTCCGGCGCTTTTGAAAGCCGAGCTCGACGCCGTCGACGCGGTTCAGAATTCAAAGGACTTGGCGAAACTCGTCGCTCAGCTCCACATGAAGCGCATTCAAACTTTCTTTTCTCCGAGCGTTGAACAAGATGCCAAGGATGCTGCGACAAATATCGTAACCCTAGCTCCGGGCGGAATGGGACTTCCTGAAAAGTCGTATTACTTTGATGACAAGAACAAGAAGCCGGAGATGCGGGCTTTCTACAAATCCCACTTGGCAAATTCGTTTCGCTTGGCGGGATTTTCTCAGCCGGAGATCGAAACTCAGCGCGATTTGATTTATCACCTCGAAGAATCGTTGGCGGAGAAGTCCCTCTACGCTGCGGAAATGCGTGATCCGCTCAAGATCTATCACCCCATGAATCTGCAAGAGCTTCAAAAGCTCTCACCGAAATTTGATTGGGCGACCTATTTTTCAACCTTGGGCGTGACAGCAACCAAGAAGATGAACGTTTCCCAGCCTGAGTACTTTAAGCAGCTGAGCGAGCTAGTGAGCTTGCATGCCCTTCCAGAGCTGAAGAACTATGTGAAGTGGCAGATCGTCCGCCAGGTCTCCGCCTACTTGCAGAAATCCCTGCGCGACGAACACTTTGATTTCTACAACCGCAAGATGCTCGGCCAAGAGGAGTACACTCCCCTCTGGCAACGCTGCACCGGCGCTGTGGATGCAGCCATGGGAGATGCTTTGGGTGAAGTCTATGCTGCCCAAACTTTTGGTGCAGACGGCAAAGACAAAACTTCGAAGATGATTCAAGGGATTCGCGATGCCTTTGGCACCAATCTCCCCAAAGTGAGTTGGTTAGATGATGCCACTCGCAAGAAGGCCGAGGAAAAACTCAGCACCTTTTTGCCAAAGATTGGTTATCCAGAAAAACCTGAAAAGTATGTGGGCCTCCAGATCAGCCGAGACTCTTATTATAAGAACATCATGGCTGGAAACATTCACTCCTCGAAAGAGACGCTCGCGGATTTGAACAAGCCCGTGGACCGCTTGAAGTGGGGCATGCGCGCTCACACTGTGAATGCGTATTACAATCCGTCTTTGAATGAGATCGTTTTCCCTGCGGGAATTTTGCAATCTCCGTTCTTCAGCAAGAATGGATCGACCGCTGCGAACTTTGGCGCCATTGGTGCGGTGATGGGCCACGAACTCATTCACGGCTTTGATGATGAAGGCCGTATGTTTGATTCGACGGGAAATCTAAAGGAGTGGTGGACGCCCGCAATCACAAAGAGTTTTGAAACCAAGGCAGCCTGTATCGTCGATCAGTATTCGAAATACACCGTCACTGCTGACAAAGTGGCTCTGAACGGCAAACTCACCTTGGGCGAAAATATCGCAGACTTAGGCGGAGTAAAATTCGCTTACTTGGCCTACCAAGCTGCAAAAGCGAAGGGGGCTGGCGGTCCTTCTCTTGCTTCCGTCATTACTCCCGGCCCGAGCTTTAGCGACGATCAGCAATTCTTCATCTCCTACGCTCAAGTCTGGTGCTCAAAAGTCAGAGACGAAGAACAGAAGCGTTTGGCCACTGTGGATCCTCACTCCCCCGGACAATACCGTGTGAACGGAGTGCTGGTGAATACGCCAGAATTTGCCAAGGCCTTCAATTGTCAGGCGGGCGATAAAATGGCTCCGGTCGACCGTTGCTCGCTCTGGTAATTTGACAGGGAGTTCAGTCGTCTCTAGACTGAAGACATGCCTCAAGTCTTTTCGCTCGCTCTGCTCGTGCTGGGCGTCACACAGGATCAGTTGAATTGGTTCAACGGAGATTGGCGTCTCTCGCCCTCCGATCCGACCTACCAGGGCATCGAACAGGTGGTCTACTCCAAGAGCCCCGCTCACTTCACCTTCGACAATTTTCAAAGTTTTCCAAATCTCGACCCCGCAAACCCCCGCATCCTTTCCTGCCACATCTGGGTCACCACGACGGGAGTGAAAATCAAAGAGCGCGATGACGCACTCTACCGTCCCACAACGGGCCAGTACACGCTTTCGATTCGCTACGCGGTAAAGGAATTTCTTCTCATCACCGACTCTAGAAATGACAAAGACTGCTTGAAATCGATTTTGGACGCCAATCAACGCTTAGCCTCGGGCTTAGATCTTCGAGAAGGAGAGCTCTGGTTCAGTCACGAAGCCGATGGTTCAGGAAAACTCGGAGACTTCTCAGGTCTCACCTTCGAAAGGAAATAAATGAAAAAGCTCTACGGAAAGTTTGTCGATATGGTTTCAGATTGTGGGGACAAGATCGGGCTACTCACCCGCGTCTGCGTCGGGTTCATTTTTGCGCACAGCGGCTGGGCTAAACTTCACAGCCTCGACAAAGTGACTGAATTCTTCGTGAGCTTGGGAATTCCGTTAGCCTCCATTCAAGCGCCTTTTGTTTCCGTCGTAGAACTCTTAGGTGGCCTTTGCTTGATCTTCGGAGTGGTGACGCGACTCGCCTCTATTCCTTTGATCGCAACGATGATTGTAGCCATTCTGACAGCCAAGCGTGGGGACATCAGCGAACTCTCGGACCTCCTAGGCATGTCCGAATTTCTTTTCATTCTCCTCCTGCTCTGGCTCGTTGCATCGGGACCGGGAAGGTATTCGATCGATCAGCGCCTTTTCAAAAAGAAATAGCCAAGCCTAATTTTCTTCGTTAGAAAGCCCCGCAGGGGGAAATCTCATGTTCAAGAAAATCTTGGTTCTGATGGCCGTGGTAGTTGCGTCAAATGGTTCTGCTTCGGACGAAATCTTTCGTCTCGGGAAAGACGTGAAACCCGACACCTTGGAATTGGCCATGAGCCAAGCTACAAAAGTCGCAGCTGGCAAGAAATCCTGGCAATTGGAACAAGATCTCGCGGGCCTTCGCACCCAGCTTTCGAATTATTTTTCTTCGATGGGTGAAATCAAAACCTGCAAGAATCTCTTGGATACCCTGAATGTCGAATATTCCTCTTACACCGCTGCTGTACACTCGGATTTGGATGAATTGCTGGTCGCTCAATCTCAGCTTTTACAAGATTCTTTCAACCTTCTGTCGGAAGCATTAAAGACTTCCACCGATCCGGAAGTGAAAAAATTCATGGATCAGCTTTCGCTGCTGAAAGCCATGAGCACGACCTTCGCATCCAACGATGATCCCATGGGCAAGACAGCAATCGCTGCCTTGAGCATGTCGATTGCCAACCAGTTCAATAAGATGGTGAATCAGTTTTCTGCAGCTTCAGTGCTGACCTTTAACAAGCGCCGCGCTGAAATTTTTGAAGCTCGCAAGATGGAATTCGTTTCCAAAAAAGCGACCGAACAAGAACCCAACTTCAGCCTCGATGTCAGCGATGCAGCCAAACCTGCTTTAAAGCTTTGCTTGGGGAGCATCAACGCAACCGCGGCTCCCGGCACTCCGGTGACTTTTTTCTCAGGCGCTCGCACCTACGAACCGCTGTGCATGAAGGCAACTCTGTCGACGGGGGAATTGCAAAGCGCTGAAGATGCCTCGGCCTCGGCATTCATGCCGGCAGCTTCCTACGTGCTGAATGATCTTTCTGACATCAAATCAGAAAGCATGAAGCTCTGCTTGGTCTACGAAGCAGTGAGCCGCGCTCTCGAAGCGAAGTAAAAACTATTAAATCGAAGCAGATTGGGCGGAAGCACCTTTGCTCGTCTGTGATTCGGCTAGCATATCGCTCAGAGTGAGCCCGCTTGAAACGCCCTGGTGTGCGAAGTGAAACTCAGCCACCAAGTATGTGACTTGTTCGGGGCTTTCGAGTTGGACAAAGTGAGCAGCATCTTCGATGAAGTGAATCTGCTCCACGTGAGTGATTTGCTTTAAGAAGGGCGTTTCCAAATCAGAGAGCACGACCTTGTCGTGGCGACCAAAGATGAGTTGGGTGGGAATAGGTAAGCTGAGCTGAGCCAGACTCTCAATCATCCCTGCTCCGTCTTTCAAAACTTCGCCGTAGGCTTGAACGTCCACGCCTAATCCGGGCTGCGAACAAACCGCGCCCCACTCCTCTAGGGCCTTTTCGTTCTTAAAATAATAACTCAGCGTTGGAGGTTGAAAGAACGCGAGCTCCATTCCTTTCACAGTCTGCGAATCTGCCAACGAAGGAGTATTCAAATAATTCCTTAACGACTGAGCTACTTCCCCATTTCCACTTTTCTCAGCAGCAGAAGCGGCCTGGCTCATGACATTCTTAAAAGCAGAAAGAAGCTGAGTCGCAGGCGTCAACAAAGTGAGCAATCCCACCTTCTCGGGATTCCGAGCAGCAAGGAGAAGTGCCAAAATCGCTCCGAAGGAGTGGCCCACGACGTGAACCTTTTCCTGATTTTCTTCATCTGCAGAAATGGAAAGCCCACTTTCGGCAAACAAAAGATTGAGCTGAAGTTCGGCTGTTTCCAAAGTACGAGCAAATGCTCTCTCCGAACTCGGCGGCAGGAGTGAAAGCTGACGGAGGTACGAGGGCTCATTCCAGAAGGTGATATCTAAATTTGCTCGACTAAAAAGCGGCTCCAGGAGCTTCTTTTCAGTTTCAGAATGCATGCCTGGACCACCGTGTAAAAAGAGTACCTTCATAGGCTGCTAGCTATAATGTTATGGAGTTTCAGTCAACTACTTTTCTGGCAATCTCTCTTTCACCTCCCTCGGAACCAGGGTAAGCATGAGAGCTTAACTCTATGAACGTTTTTCAGCTCAAGCGCCTTCTCCTCGGTCAACCCCTGAGCAATCAAATGATTGTTCACGAAAAAATCACAAAAAAGAAGGCTCTGGCCGTTCTGTCTTCTGACGCGCTCTCCTCAGTCGCGTACGCTACTGAAGAAATTTTGATTCCGTTGGCGGCGTTTTCTGTCGCGGCAGTGGCTTGGTCCATTCCGATCGCCATGGCCATCGGGGCCTTGCTCCTCATTCTTACCAATTCGTATCGCCAAACTATCGATGCCTACCCGGGTGGCGGCGGTGCTTACATCGTTGCCAAAGAGAACCTGGGAGTGAGAGCGGGCCTTGTCGCTGGCGGTGCGCTCCTCATTGATTACGTTCTCACGGTTGCCGTGTCGGTTGCTGCAGGCGTGGAAAATATTGCGTCCGCTATTCCGTATTTGCGCGAACACAAAGAGGCCGCAGGCCTGCTAGTGATTTGCTTACTCACCCTTTTCAACCTTCGTGGGGTGCGGGAGTCGGCTACGATTTTTGCAATCCCGACGTACTTCTTTATTTTTTCATTCTTAGTTTTGATTGGATCAGGCGCCTATCAACTCGCAGTCGGAGGATCTCCTCAGGGAGTGAATCTCATTCATGAAACGTACACCACCATTCCCCTCTTACTCGCGGTTCGATCGTTTGCGTCCGGCTGTTCGGCTTTGACCGGAGTAGAAGCCATTTCCAACGGCATTCCCATGTTCCGCGAACCTTCGCAGAAAAATGCGAAAACCACGCTAGTTTACATGGCGTTGATTTTGGGCGCTTTCTTTTTGGGGATTACGATCCTAGCCCACATGTACGGCATTGTTCCTCGCGAAGGTGAAACGGCGATTTCATCGTTAGCGCGATCCGTGTTTGGAGATTCGTTTTTCTATTACATGATCCAAGTCTCAACCGCGCTGATCTTAGTGTTAGCTGCCAATACGGCTTACGCCGGTTTTCCGAGATTGGCATCGCTCCTGGCGAAGGATCGATTCCTGCCCCGTCAAATGGCAGTGCTGGGAGATCGACTGGTTTTCTCAAACGGCATTTTAGGTCTGAGCTTAGTTGCGGCGTTCTTGATTGTGATGTTCGAAGGCGACACCCATCATTTGATTCCGCTCTATGCAGTGGGTGTGTTCTTGTCGTTCACGCTCTCCCAAGCAGGAATGGTGCGCTACCACCTGCGGGAGCGCGAGCCCAAGTGGTTTCAATCTCTGATCTTCAACGGTCTCGGCGCCATCACCACCTTTATAGTTTTGATTGTGGTAGCGGTGTTTCGCTTCAGTCACGGAGCGTGGATGGTGGTTCTCCTCATCCCCGCAATGGTGCTTTTCTTCACTCGAATTCATAAACACTACTTAACGGTGGCAAAAGAACTTTCACTGGTGGGACAAAATCCTCCCGGCAAACTCACTCCTTTAAAACACACGGTCATCATCCCGATTTCTGGGATTCACCGTGGGGTACTCGATGCTCTCCGCTATGGGATGTCCATTTCGAACGATGTCCGGGCCTGCTACGTGGAGTTGGATCCGGAAGCCACGGAACGTCTGAAAGGGGAATGGACGAAGTGGGCGAATGAGATTCCCCTCGTCGTTCTCAAATCCCCCTACCGATCGGTGATAACTCCATTAATTCACTATATTAATGACATTTCGACGATTACCAAAGACGACCTCATTACAGTCGTTATCCCTGAATTCGTCACTGCCCGATGGTGGCATCAGTTCCTTCATAACCAGACCGCCTTGTTCATCCGCACCGCTTTACTATTCAATCGCGGCAAGGTAATCACCAGCGTCCGGTACCACTTACGAGAGTCGTGAGTTTTTAAAGGAAGTTGAAAAATGAAGTACCCCCGCCTTTGGTTTTTCTTGGTTCTTTTGACAGCCGTTTTTTCTGCGCCACTTTCTCAAGCCGTTGAAAAAAAATCGAAGGCTTCCTACTTCCGCTACGCTCCCGAAGTGAGACTTTACGTTTATCAAGTGGAGCCCAAAGAGGGTCCCATTCAAGCCAACGTTCTCTTCTTGCATGGGTATGGGGACTGTTCAGAAAATCATCCAGAACTTTTCGATGCGTGGGTTGAAAAAGGGTACCGAGTTATTTCTTTCGATTACCCCGGCCACGGCAAATCTCAGGGAATGTACAATTACCTGAACTACTTTAACTTTCACGATCTGGCAAAAATGGCGGTGGGAGCTGTGAACTTCGTTGAGAAAGATGAAGAGCGTCCGCTGATTTTGGCAGGATGGTCAACGGGTGGATTGCTCGCGCTGAGACTCGCTCAGCTGGATAGCATGAAGCATTTTAAGACCACGCCTTCGGCTCTGGTTCTCTTGGATCCGGCGATCTCGCCCAAGTTGATCGTCGGCAACCGTATCGGAAGAATTACTCGTGAAACTCTGACCTCCAATCCGGAGGGCTTGAAGGCCTGCCCCGTCAATCCGCAGTTTCCGCTTTTGCACGCTCGATTTTCTTCAAGCTTGCTCTGGAATTCTACGGTTCCAAAAAATTTGGTAAATGATGTCAGCAACTTCTTCGGTTGGGATTTTAAATGGCAGGATCAGCAGCTTTCACCGGACTTCCCAACTCTGATCGTGATGGCGGATCCCAAGTACGATCGTTACGTGAACTTTGAGCCGGCAAAGGACTGGGCTTTCAAACAAGTCCTCCGTAATTTTGCCGATATCACTATGTATCAATGTCACGACGCTTTCCATGCCGTGGACGTTGAACCTCGAGGAATCGGCACAGTCGTTCGCCGAATGGCCGCAGACTTTCCCACCTCAGTTCTCAACCGCGAATGGGATCATGAGAAAGTGAACTGGAAGATCAACGACGATAAATCTGTCTGTGACCTTGTTTTAAAAGGCTCTCGATAATTTAATCGAGCGCCATAACATTCTGGGCTTGCGGACCTTTCGCGCCCTCATAAATATCAAATTCGACTTCCTGTCCCGGAGCGAGGGTTTTAAAACCGTCCTCACGAATTGCAGAATAGTGAACAAAGACTTCCCCACCATCAACGCGTTCGATGAAGCCAAATCCCTTGGCTTCATTGAACCACTTCACCCGACCAAAAGGCATGAAGACATCCCCTTTTGAATTTTTTTGGATTGAACTGAGAAGGAGCTGAGAAACCAGATGACTCACTCTTAAAGTCTGACGACTTTTTTAGCGGCTGTCAAAAGGGGGGAGGCAAAAAAACAGATTTTTGACATTATTTTCGAGCAGAGGTGCGGAACTTCTTCGGCCAAGTTTCGGGATGGGGTTGTTCGAACCCGCCGCCAATTTCCTGACTGGAGAAATCGAACAGGAGTTCATCGCTCGCAACGTAGCCCAAGGTGCGGCGAATCTCTCGCTGCTGAATGGCTTGGTTGGACTCCAGCCGGCCCTTTTCAGTGTCGAGCTTCCGCACTTCGGTTTCCATCGCGGCAACCTGCTGCTCTCGATCCCGAAGCAAGCTCTGCAAGCGCATGGCCTGAAGAATGCCGGGTGAACCTACCACTTTGTAAAGCATGCCAGAGAGGATCAGAATCCAAAACCCAAAGAAAGCCATCCAAGCTTTTCGAACCCGGGGGCTGACTGCCGAACCGGCGCGACGCGGAAGGCGCCCTCTCATTTGTACGTGATGACCTTGAACGCGTGCTCGGGGTGGAACTCGCCGTCGCTGGTTCACTTCAAGCCACGCCCTTTCGAAACGGAGGGTGGAAAGGCGCTAGCGCCTGCATACTTGGCGTTCTTGCCCAGCTGCTCTTCAATGCGAAGGAGCTGGTTGTACTTTGCTAAGCGATCCGTTCGGGACGCTGATCCGGTTTTGATTTGGCCACAATCGGTGCCCACGGCGAGATCCGCAATAAAAACGTCTTCGGTTTCACCGCTACGATGAGAAGCAATGGCCGTGTACTGATTCTGTGCCGCAAGCTTCATGGTTTCCAAAGTTTCCGTGACCGTGCCGATCTGATTCAATTTAATCAGCACCGCATTGGCGATGTTCTGAGCAATCCCCTTTTTCAGATACTCCGTATTGGTGACGAAAAGATCGTCGCCCACCAACTGACAGGCTGAGGAAAGGTTCTGAGTCAGCATCGCCCAACCGTCCCAGTCATGTTCCGCCAAGCCATCTTCGATGGAAAGGATGGGATAGGTTTCCACCCATTGAGAATAAACTCCCACCATGTCTTTCGAACTCAGCTGTTTTTCCTCAAATCGGTACTGAGACCGGCTCTTATCCCCTTCAGTGAATTCGCTGGCAGCCGCATCGAGAGCCAGAAAAATATCTTTTCCAGCTTTATAACCGGCATCTGAAATGGCTTGCATGATTGCCGAAAGCGCCTGTTCATGCGGCTTTTCACCGGTAAATACCGGGGCAAATCCACCTTCGTCACCAACTCCCGTGGCTAAACCTTTGGAGTGCAAAATGGCTTTCAAACGGTGGAACACTTCCACTCCCGCACGCAAGGCATTTGAAAAACGATCAAAGCCCACGGGCACAATCATAAATTCTTGAATGGCTAAGCCGTTATCCGCATGCTTGCCACCGTTCAAAATATTCATCATCGGAACCGGAAGAGTCACACCCTTGGATCCAAAAACTTCTGCGAGGTGGTGATAGAGCGGGATGCGCTGAGAAAGTGCGCAGGCCCGAGCAAACGCCATGCTCACCCCCAAAATCGCATTCGCGCCCATATTGGCTTTGTTGGGAGTGCCGTCTAAATCGCGAAGCGCATCGTCCAAAAGAGTTTGCTTGGCAAAGTCGCGCCCCAAGAGCGCAGGGCCAATCTTTTCCTTCACCTTCCCCACCGCAGTGAGAACGCCTTTCCCCAAATATCTTTTCTTGTCCCCATCGCGAAGCTCAAGGGCTTCGCCTTCTCCGGTAGAAGCACCGGAGGGAACGATGGCACGGCCGGTGACCATTTCACCGGCGTGCTTCGGATCTTCCAAAGCAACTTCCACTTCCACGGTTGGGAATCCGCGCGAGTCCAGGACTTCGCGTGCTGTGACGTGAGTGATCTTGTTCGACTGACTGCGACTCATAGGAATTAGGCCGTCCTTCCGATTGTTCCTCGGATCTGGTTCATCGCGTGAAGGGCCGCGGTCTTATAAGCTTCCGCCAAGGTGGGATAGTTGAACACCGAGCGGATGAAAAAGTTTGCGTCGCCGCCAAGCTCCATCACTGCCTGGCCAATATGAATCAAATCAGCGGCGTTATCACCAATAATGTGAACGCCGAGGAGCTTAAAAGTTTTCTCATCGACGAGAATTTTGAGGAGTCCCCATTGGTCTCCCACGATCTGTCCGCGAGCCAATTCTCGGTACTTTGCGCGACCGACTACAAAGTTCGCTCCTTGGGCTTTGAGAGCCTCTTCCGTCAGACCGAGCATGGAAATTTCGGGAATGGTGTAAATGCCGTAGGGAAAAAGATCGGGCATTCCAGTCGGATGACCTGAAATAATGTTAAAGGCATGACACGATGCAATTCGACCTTGCTCCATACTGGTGGACGCGAGAGCGGGTGCCCCCACGACATCGCCGATGGCATAAACGTTTTCTGTTTTGGTTCGGAAGTGTTTGTCGACTTTGATGAGACCTCGTTCATCGCATTCGACGCCGGCATTCTTTAATTCCATGCCTTCCGTGTTTCCAGAGCGACCCAAGGCCACTAAAACCGCCTCTGCTTCGATCATCCGCTTGCTGCTGAGATGCACTTGAAGGCCGGACTTTTTCTTATCCACCTTCTGAGCTTCGCAGCCCAAAATAATTTCCATCCCTTCGTGGGTGAATCGCTCTTCGAGATGCTTCACGATTTCGCGATCCACTGATGCAAGAATTTCATTCCGACGATCGACCAAGAAAACTTTCGTGCCCGCCATGGCAAACATGCTGGCGTATTCGCAACCAATGATCCCGGCGCCCAAGACCACCATGGTCTTCGGAACTTTTTTTAAGTCGAGGACTGTATCACTGTCGACGATCAGCTTGCCATCCACTTCGAGATGCTTCGGAGCGACAGGACGTGCACCTACAGCGACGAAAATAAATTTTCCTGAAAGCACGGTCGATGATTTTTTACCAACCACTTCGACTTCATTTTTTGAAACGAAGCGGGCTTTTCCTTCAAAAACTTTGATGTTGTTTCGCTTCATTTGATCAGCGATCACTTGGCACTCACACTCCACCACGCGATCTTTCCTTTTGAGCAGACGACCCATGTCTGGAAATTCAAATTTCTTTTTCTTCCCGTCGGTCTCCTGAGCCATCTTTCCGCCTGAACCCAGTGCAAATCGATACACAGATTCTCGAAAGGATTTCGACGGAAGAGTTCCGGCGTGAACACACCCCCCACCGAGCGTGGAGTGCTGTTCCACAATGGCGACTTTCTTTCCCAGTTTTGCGGCTTGAACAGCTGATTTTTGTCCGGCAGGACCTGAACCAATGACAATGAGATCGAAGGTAGGATTCAACACGTTTAGGAGAGCTCCTCTTTTTACTAAATTACCCTGTTTGGCAGCTCGGGCTCAACTTAGAAGATGCTGAGGCGGCAGTAAGTATTGGCGTCAAGATTGTGGCGAAGGATCCGGAGAAGTAAGACTCGATGACGCTCATGGTCGGGGCGTGGAGCTCGCACCGGCGCGAGTTGCTTCGGGCTGGATTCTATTTGTGGAGGTGCAAGTATTCCCTTTCTGCCTGCCGCCCATCCTTGGTTGGCCCTCGGCGGCTGGTTCGCCTCCAGCTCACCTGAACGCCGCCAAGGCCTTCCAGAAAAAAAGAATTAGAAATTGAAATTTCTTCCCCTAGAAGGCCATCGAGGCGGTCCTGCGTAGCAGGCGAGCGCTGGATGCGCGAGAGCCTCGAGGGGGCAACCAGGATGGGCGGCAGGCAGAAAAGCGAGTCATGCATTCTTCACGGTTAGAGTTGCTGAAGAAGCAAAAACAACCCGGCGCGAGTAAAAATCCAGGAAAAGTTTGCGAAATGCTTGACAGATTTTTGAAGAGCAATTGTTTGGAGTTCGAGATGCGAATTTAAAATCCTTTGATTCGCGTTTATTTCCATTTCTCCGAACAAACGAAACTATTTTTGATTTCAAAAAATAAATCAGGACTTCTCTCACTAGCGTGCAACTGCGTTCGCCAAAAAACCCTGTGTTACTGAGTGCGCATGAAAGCTTTCCATGAAAGAGCTCTGACTTTGGTGAAAACGTATCTTCGAACGGAAACGGAATTGATTTCTGTTTTGCAGGAAATTGATCAACGTAAAGGGTTTCGACAGCTCGGATTTAAAAGTCTCTTCGACTATGTTCGATCGCTCGGGCTTTCAGAAAACATTGCTTTTAACTTGATTACGATTTCTAGAAAATCCGTTCAGGTACCGGCTTTGAAGGAAATGATTCAAGATCAGGAGATTTCGCTTTCCAATGCCAAGGTGATTGTTTCGATTCTCACTCCTGAAAATCAAGACAAGTGGCTTCAGGCGGCGGCGCAACTTCCGAAGCGGGAACTGGAAAAAGCCATTGCCAAAGAATTTCCCGAGAAGAGTGTGAAAGAAACCACCCGGTACGTGGCTGAAGGGCGGGTGGAGTTGAAACTGGGGATTTCAGAGGCACTACTCAAGAAGCTCAAGCGCATTCAAGATCTGGAATCTAAGAAGACCGCTGCCTCTCTCGAACAGACTTTAGAAGCCATGGCGGATTCATACCTTCAGAAAAACGATCCTCTTGAAAAAGCCAAGCGCTCCAAACCACTCGCGCCGGAGTGTGTTTGGAAAGTCCCAAAAATTGACGATGATTCTCGTAGGGATGTCTCAGATCATTCTCAGGCGCCATTTCCAACCCGTCACTCCTAGTAAACGATGGAATTAGGACTTTCCAAACACACTCCGGCGCGAGTTAGTACAGAAGTAAGAACATCGCCCAGCAAGCGCTGGAAAAATCGAAGACGGTATGCAGCCCCTCTCAGGCACGCCATTCAGAAACGGGATCAGGCCCAGTGCACGCAGGTCACACAAGGTAAACGCTGCCAGGAAAGACGCTGGCTCGACATTCATCATAAAAAGCCGCTGTCACAGGGAGGGGAAACGACTCTAACCAACCTCACCTTGCTTTGCAAAGGCCATCACCAGCTGCTGCATCACTTGAAATAGGACTAGGCCGCGCTGGGATCGTTTTGACGAAGCTGAAGATACCACTCCGGCGGAGTGAATTTGTCTCGGCCAAAGGGCAAGCGATTGATTTCGATTTCTGACATGAAGGACGGAATATACCCCGTCGGAACCATCTCGCCGACGACCTTTCCTTCTTTAGTCTTTCCGCGTTGAACGAAAACAAAAATATCGTGCAATACGTAACGACCGCGATCATCGATCTCGGGCATCACTTCGGTGATGTTCGTAATCTTTCGAGTCCCATCGCTCATGCGCTTGATTTGGACACTGAGATGAATGGCTCCTGCAATCTGACGGCGAATGGCCGAGACTGGAACGTTCGAATCGCCCATCATGGCCAACGTTTCTAATCGTACCAACGCATCGTAGGGAGTATTCGCATGTGTCGTCCCCATCGAACCGCCGTGACCCGTGTTCATTGCAGTAATGAGGTCCAACGCTTCAGGGCCGCGCACTTCCCCCACCACGATTCGGTCCGGGCGCAATCGGAGAGACGAACGCACCAAGTCGCGCATCGTGACTTCGCCCTTTCCCAACGGGTCGGCAGGCTTGGTTTCAAAGTACACTGTATGCGGAGTTTTGATTTTTAACTCCGAAGAATCTTCAATAATCAGCAAGCGCTGACTACCGGGAATTCGAGAGCCCAAGACGTTCAAGAAAGTGGTTTTCCCCGAGCCGGTGCCCCCTGAAATGATGACGTTCTTGGCCAAGTAAATAGCCACATCTAAGAAACGTGCGGCGTCTTTCGAGATGCTTCCTCGGGTGATGAGATCCATGAAAGTCACAGAGGACTTCGAAAATTTACGAATCGAAAGTGTTGCGCCTTTGCGAGAACAGGGCGGAAAAACTGCCGCAACACGACTCCCGTCAGGCAAGCGCGCGTCGAGAATCGGATTTTCATCGTCGATTCGTCGACCCACGAACTGAGCAATGTTTCGAATTGCTGCTTCTAACGCTTGATCGTCTTTGAACTTCGCTTCCACCTTTTCTAGGTTTCCACTGCGCTCAACGAAAATCTCCTGCGGGCCGTTGACCATGACTTCGGTGACCGAGTCATCATCTAAGAACGGTTTGATCGGACCCAGAAAGGTCGCGATGGAGTTTGAGAAAACGCTCAAGCGAGACCCCTACTGTTGAAGGTTCGATGCGACTTCTTTTACAATCAAGGTGCCTTCCATGCCGTTCACCGGACAATAATAGCGATACCGGCCCGGCACACTGGCAGTGAAAGTAATTTCTTCGATCTTTTGCGACCGCACTTGTTTACGCACTTGGAAGGAATCCATCATGATGCACAAGGTGGTGCGAGAAGCTCCGGTCACAAAGAGGCGGACCGGAATATCTTGGGTCACGAAAAGAGTTTTCGGAAAGAAACCTAAGTCACCAGCGATCAATGCCACTTCTTGCACACCCTTGCGCAAGGTCGCCATGCGATTCAGATCTTCTAAACCCGGGTTCGGACCTTTTCCGAAGCGAGACTCTTTTCCTTCAGAGGTAACGATCTTCCCCTTTGCGGAGTCGCTAATCTTTTCGCTAAAGACAGCGGGTGGAGGCGGAGGACCTTCCAACACCGTCGCTTTCATTGCAGGAGTGAGAGGCGAACTGCTGGGCGTTCCGCTCGGTTTCGAGCCGCTTCCGACCGTTCCTCCCTGACCTGTTTCTTGCGCAGAAAATACCAGACCCGCTGGAGAACGCGATGGCCCAGCGGAGATTCCCGGCCCTTGATACTGGTCGAGAGTGGCTCGACCCAGGGCATTTGCATCTAATGGTGCGGGCCCCTTACCAAAAGCAGAATCCGCGTACTCTTGCCCCGGTCGCTGAACCGGTTGCTCGTACTCGTCTCCTGTATCTCCATCCGCATATTGGGAAATTTGTTGAGACGAAGGCAGAATGACCGTCCCTGCTGATGCCTTCGGGATCATACAAAAGGCGATGATGCTCATCACGCCCACCCAGATTAATCCAAAATTCCTGATCACGTATCCAGTGACTCTTTCCATAGAATCCAACCCTTCTCCAAACATGAGATCGGTAGAATCCGAAGATTGATTAACAGGGGGTGTCTGAGATCTAAGCACTCCCTGGTAAAAATTTACCCAGTGTCGAAGCTGGGGGGTTTTATAGACGCACCCTTGGGTGCAAAACGGTGAGACAGGGCATTTCTTATTTACAGGGGGTTTAAAAATATCATCTCTTTTCAAGGTCTTAGAACCGGCTAAGAGATGGTCGAACTTCAAAACTTCGACGATTTCATTTTGAAAAAGATGCCCCAGTTGGCATCCGGATTGCTTTACCGGACAGCACTATGAACGACAACGATACCCCAAACTCGCCAGAATTGACGGAAGAAGATCATAAGGTGATCTCCTTTCAAGCCTTCAAGGAAATCCGTGCAGCGGAAGACCTCGATTACCAGGCATATATTGCCGGTCTTTCGAAGCTTGAGCTCCTCGAGGAGATGGTGCGCTTCCAAGAAGAACGCACCAAAGAAGGAAAGCTCACGCTCCCCATGATGATTCGCGGTCGCCACCTTTTTAGGGCGCTCGAATTAAGCGCGGAAACCAAGGAGCTTCAAATTTTGACCAAGGCTTATCGCCGCCACCTCGATTATGAGATGGCTACTTTTAAGCGCGCCTCCAACGGTACCGACGGAGAGTCGGTTTAAACTTCAGGAACTTCTATGAAGCTTTGGGTGAAGTGGGTTCCCCTTCTCATCCTCATGTCTACGGCTGCACGCGGAGGCGAAGTCGCCCTCTTCGGTGGCATTGCTACGCCCATCGACGGCAATGGCCGATTGGAAGATCCCCGATTCTCGGTCTGGTTCAATCCCGAAGATCTGGGGACTTATTTGGGAATTCGAAAAAGTTCGACCCCGAAAGATATCGACTACATTCAGAGAAATTCTAATAGCTCGCCGGGCACGAACATCAATCGCGTCGGCTCCAACGGGGAAGTCATCATTCACAGTACAACACTCTACAATGTCAAAACGATCGACGATCTAGTGGACCCAAGCCCCGCTGAAGTGACCATGGGCGCAAAGGCGTCAGTGACTCCTCACACGGAGACATCTGCTCGCCCGGAATCTGTGGTCTTCATCAAGAAGCCTGAAGGTCCCAGCACTATGGACCGCTTGGTAGAAAGTTTCCGAGACCGCTATGGAGACATTCGACCGAACGATGAAACCGATTTAGAGCAGGTTGCTGGCCAGTTCTGAGAGTTTCGAGCGCTCGCCCTTCGTCAAGGTGACGTGAGCGGAAATCGCTTCTTCCTTAAATCGCTCTACAAGATAGACCAACCCGTTATTAGCGGAATCGACGTACGGATTGTCGATCTGGAAGCTATCTCCTGTCAGAACGATCTTCGTATTGTCCCCTGCACGCGTGATGATGGTTTTAATTTCATGAGGCGTGAGGTTCTGAGACTCATCCACAATCAAATACTGTTGCGGAATAGATCGACCACGAATGTACGTGAGTGGTTCAATTTGCAGAAGGCCTTGATTCATCAACTCTTGGCACCCCTTGCCGGCGCCTCTGCGGCCCTTCGACCCAGTAGCACCAAAGAGGAAGTCGATGTTGTCGTAAATGGGCTGCATCCAGGGATTCAACTTCTCTTCGATGTCCCCAGGCAAAAAGCCGATGTCTTTTCCGAGCGGGAAAACCGGACGCGAAACAAGCAGGCGATGGTACACGCCTTCATCGACCGTCTTGGCTAAGCCAGCAGCAATGGCAAGCAAGGTTTTACCCGTTCCTGCTTTACCAACTAGGCTGACCAGCTTGATGTCGTCGTTCATCAATGCGTCTATTGCAAACGCCTGTTCGGCGTTCTTCGGGAAAATTCCCCAGAGACCTTCCACTGGCTTGAAGATCGGAACAATACAACCGAGCTCCTTGGAATAACGTCCCATCGCCGTGTGGTTCGGGTTCGTGGAATCTTTCAGAATCAAATATTGATTCGCTTTTAGTTTTTCAGATTCTTTGTAGACCAAGCGTTTCTGCGAATAAAACTCGTCTACCAAGTGGGCGTCGACGTTCAAAGTCAACAAGCCCGCATAAAGCTGTTCGGGCTCGACACTCGAGGGTTCGTAATCTTCAGCGGAAATTCCCAGCGCATCGGCCTTGATTCGAAGGTTGATGTCCTTGGTGACAAAAACCACCGGGCGCTTCGGTTGTTCTTTCTTGATCGACATCGCCAACGCGAGAATTCGGTTGTCGGCTTTGTCCATCTGGAGTTCGACGGGTAACGGCGCGTGGCCATCTCCCAACTCGACGGTGAGCAATCCGCCACCGGGGAGTTTGACTCCGTGAGCGAGTTCTCCCGTTTTTCTCATATCGTCGATTAATCGGGAGAACAGGCGCGCGTGACGACCGTTTTCACTCATCTCGCGCTTGAATCGATCGATCTCTTCGATCACGACGATCGGGATGACGACGTCATTATTTCCAAATTTCGTGAAGGCTTGTGGGTCGAAGAGGAGGACGTTGGTGTCGATGATGAACGCTTTTCGCATCTCTTCTTGAAAGGTAGAACAGATTGCCGATTGCTGTCAAAGATTAATACTTGTCGCGATGCGCAGAAAGTACCGTCGCTCGGTATCTTGTTGAGCGTAAGTGGCAAGTTCTTCTGCCGTGGAGTAGGCGTAGATTTTGAAGAACCAAAGATTGAAGCTCGCTCCATAGGTGAAGCTCACCTGGTTCATGCCCGCGTAGAGCGCGAGGACAGGCATTTCCCAAGCAAAACCCAAGTGAACTCTTTTTCTCCAGTCGGTGTCCGTCGACATTTGTTGGTAGTCAAATCCCAATAAAAGGGAATTGGGGCCCAGGTCGTACTTCACCCCGAAGCCCATGCTCAGGTTCTGAGGAATCGTGTCCCCTCCCCCACTGCTAAACTTGGTGCCTCCGACGTCTTGAAGAGACAATCCCCCGGTAATTTTAAATCGATCGTTGAGACGAAAAATCATCTCTGCGCCGGTATCAAAACCCACGCCCGAGCCGTAACCCCCGATCAACTGGTTGACCGCACTCCAATCCATGTTGACGACGGTTGAAAACGGAACCGATCGATAGCCCCCACGCTTGAAGAGATACTTGGCGGCAATTCCCAGACGAACATCGAGTTTCTTTTTCTTGCGAGCCTTGCCAAGTGTGAAGCCAAACCCCGCTTGAATTCCGTTCGTGGTCTGCACCTGCATTTCCATGTTGGGGAGCGAGCGGTTTCGAGAGTGCAAGGCAAACTGATTGTCCTGAATAATGCCGATGGCGTAGTTCTGAGAACTGATGATGAAAGTATTTTGATCCTGAACGAAAATATTTTTTCCCATCAACTGGTTGATCGTGGAGGGGTTCATGTTCGACAGTAAATTCGACGTATCCATCGCCTGGAAGATCGCATCGGAACTGGCTCCCACGTCCGAGCTCAAGATATCCACAGTCAGTTTCTTGCGAGTCGCTAGACTGGCAGGATTTAAAAAGAGAGCCTCGCCTCCTTCAGCAAATCCGAGGTAAGTCCCACCCATCCCTGCAGCTCGGCCACTTCGATAGAGATAGTCCAGGGGCGCAGCGTCTGCGCTTGGCGGACTCCCGATCAGAAGTGCTAGAAGCAGGAATCTCACCATCAGTTCCACCCCAATACGACGTGCTGATCAACGAAACGGGCAATCCCAGCAGCTGCGCAAGAATTTCGATCGCTCACCGCACCAGTGCAAGAATTCCAATTCCTCAAAGTAGCCGGACAGGGCTGAGCAGCCGTGCCCGTACAAACCCCAGCCGCAATTCCCGCGCAAGCGGTGCCCGAAAAATCGATGGCCTGGCCAATGACTACTGCAGCGGCATTGGCGGTACAGCCCGCGTCGCAAGCGGCCGACAGCCATGTCCCCATGGAGGCTTGAAGTGCCACTAAACTCCCCTGCACACTCGGGGGAGCTTGCGCTGCCACGGCTCCAATCGTATCGGTGAGATTCAACACGGATGCTGCGAACTCGCAGCCATTTCCAGGTGTGTTTGCGGCGCGTTCCCAACCCGTCGGTGTCGCCGTAGTCCACCCGAGTGGACGAGTTTTCAAAAAGGTCGCAGGATTGGGTGCGCTAAACCGATTTTCTAAAGCGCCAATGGCCGCCATTGAAACGAAAAGCTGGTAGAGATTCGCATCGTCAATACGATCCGAGGCGAGAGTAGAACCCATATTGAGAGTCGTGGAATTAAAACGTTGAGTCATCGCCACAATGGTTCCCGACTTCAAAGCCGACATGGTGGCATCGCTTGCATAGGCAGCCGCGGTGATGCGCTTATCGAGAACGTCTACGTCCGTGTTCCAAAATATTTCAGACATCGCCCTCCAAAACATATTTGCGACCAGGTTGGCGTTCTGCAAGTCCGTGAGCAAATCGAGCGCGTTGATACTGGCTTCGCAACCATAGGCAGAAGCGCGGGACAAACGAACAGTGTTATCCGTGTACGGCGAGTTGTAGAGAGGGTCGATCAGGCTTACAGCGCTCGAACAGTTTTCAATATTCAGCGCCAAATTCACTGCATCAAGAATCGCTTGTTTCCCTGTGGGAGTAGATTTGTCAAAGGTAGGACCAGCACAAGCTAGGACCGAGGACACGGTCACGAGCAAGAACCCCGTTCGAAATCCATTTCGAAAACTCATCATGCGCCTCTTCCGTGATGCGCTTGAGAAATCGCTATTGCGAAGATTGTTTGGGAGAGTTCAAGAACCTCGTGATTCTTTCACAGCCCTCGCGCAGCGTTTTCTCGTCGGTTGCAAAACTCAAACGCAAGTATCGCGGCTCCCCAAACGGCGTTCCGGGAACAACGGCGACTTTTGCGTCATTCAGTAAGCGTTCAGCAAACTGAATCGAGTCTTCACCCTCTCGCAGATAACTCTCTATACCCACGAAAAGATAAAAAGCCCCTTCTGGAGCTAATACCTTTATTTTGCCTGCGTTTTTCAGGATTTCCAACGCCAGTTCCGCACGTTTCTTGTAGATCTGGGCATTCTCGGCAAATACGGACGGCGATAATTTCAGCGCGGCAACTCCTGCCCACTGAGTAGGGGCATTAATGCCGGAAGTGGACTGTCCTTGCAGCGTACTCATCGCATCCGAAGCCATTTTTGGCGCCACCGACCAACCGATTCTCCAACCCGTCATGGCCGCACTTTTGGACAGGCCATTGATGGTAATGGTGCGCTCCCAAAGCTGGGGAGCCGCTTCTAGAAAAGAGCAGAACGGCGTTTTCGAGAGGGTGATGGAATCGTAGATCTCATCACTGATAATCCACATTCCTTTGGCTTCAGAATGTTCTGCCAACACTCGGCCCAGCTCCTGAAACTCTTCGCGCGAGTACATCGACCCCGTCGGATTACTCGGCGAATTAAAAATAATAGCGCGGTACTTTCCACTTCCCGCATCCAGCGCCCGTCTTAATTTCGAAGGAGTGAGTTTGAACTTTTCTTCAAAGGTACACTCCACGATTTTCGGAACCCCACCCGCCAGCTTCACGATTTCGGGATAGCTCAGCCAATAGGGTGAAGGTATCAGCACCTGTTCACCCGCACCGGGTGAGACGGTTGCTAAGATGGCATTGAAAACCGATTGCTTCGCACCGCAAGCCACCAGAACATTTGCGGGCGCCCAAGGAGCTTTGCCTAAAAGTTTTTGAAGGGCCGGCTGCTGTTGATTGGTTTTTTCAGCGACCAACATGCGCAGGTCGGGAATTCCGCCGACAGGGGTGTACTTGGACTTATTCGTGCGTACCGCTTCCATCATCGCTTCTTTGCAAGAATCAGGAACGTTGAAGTCCGGCTCACCGGCAGTCAGGTTCGTGACATCGATGCCTTGCGCTTTCATGGCCTGAACCGCGGCGTTCAATCGAAGCGTGGCACTGTCGGAAACTCCATCCAGTCTTTTTGAAATCTGAAGCTTGCTCATTAAACTTTCGGGCTCCTGGTTTTTTGCTTCAGATGCTTGGCGACTACGGCGGGAACGTAGGAAGAGACATCTCCCCCGTAATTAAAAAGTTCCTTCACCATCGACGAACTCACGAAGTAGAGATTTTGCGCAGTCATCATGAAGAGAGTTTCTACGTCTGGATTCAAATTTTTATTCATGCTGGCCATCATGAATTCGTATTCAAAGTCACTCGCAGCACGAAGACCACGAATCACCGCTGAAATTTTATGAGCGCGAGCGTAATCCATAATCAAACCGGACCAACGATCCACTCGCACACGCTTTCGATCGGCCACAACTTCTCGAATGATCTCGACTCGTTCTTCTGAAGTGAAAAGCGGGTTCTTACGATCCGTCCCTGCCACCACCACGACGACTTCTGAGAACAGATCCAGACTGCGATCTAAAATATCGAGATGTCCGTTGGTGATCGGATCAAACGATCCGGGGTAGACGGCGACCAGGCCTTGATTTGTCAAACAGAGGGACCCTCCGAGCGCGTGTAGGTCGTAAGTATGCTCTCACCATAATTTTTCTCTCGGGTTTTTACAAGGAATGGTACGGCATCAGGTAACTCTTTGATATTCGAAGGATTAAAGGTTCGACCAGGGCGCCATTCTAAGCAGAAAATCCCGTTGGGTTTGAGCAATGCTTGCCAATCCAACTCGGTCAGCAATTTCATCTCCCAGCCGCGTTCGTACGGGGGATCGGCTAGAACCACATCGTAAGGCCCCATGCGCACACACTCGGCCTTCAATCCCTCGACGGTTCCGTTGAGTAGCGTTGCGCGATCTTCTACCTCGAGCGTCTCCATATTCTTGCGAATGACCTGCCCCGCGGGCTTAGAGTTTTCGACAAAGACCACGGCGGAAGCCCCGCGAGAGAGGGCTTCAAACCCGAGGCATCCACTTCCAGAAAATAAATCGAGCACCGCTGCATCAGGAAGGTGCGTGAAAATGGAATTGAAAAGCGCCTGACGCAACTTGGCTTGAGTGGGACGAGTCTTATCTCCCGAAGGAGTGTGAATCGTGCGACCGCGAAATTCTCCGCCAGTCAGTTTGAGCACAGGACTTTTTTTCGCGGGTTACGCGACTCGATTACGGGCTCTGCGACCCATGGGAATTTTGAACTCGGTGCCATCTTCGAGCTGCACGCGCAGTGCTTCGTCAGCGAAGCTAATGAGAACTTCATGACCTTCAGATTCATACTTCAGCTTCAAATTCATATTCCCGACGAGACTCAAAGTCAAAGCTCCGGTTCCACCGCTTCCATTCGGCGCGGTGACTCGGTCTGAATCCATTTCCATCGAAGAGGGCATTTTACGGGCTGGTGAAACTGGAGAATCCATTTGAACCTTCTCGTTGATCTCGCGAATCAACTGTTCTTCTTCTTCACTGATGTGATCGCCCACGTGCGCTGCGGGGGCTTGTGAAGTATCCTCTTCGTCGTCGAAGATGGAGGTTTCGCTTTCTTCGGCCTTCATGCTACCCAGAGTTTCCTCGAGCGGCACTTCATCGGACGAAGCGCTTCCGTTAGAAGGAGTATCTGAACCACCTACAGCAAAAATCGGTTCCGACTCCGTGTCATCGCCGGTCAAAGCTTGAATGGATGCGTCGACTTCCGGAACTTCCGGAGTTTCTTCGGCAGCAGGAGTAGCACGCGAGGTCGAGACAACGCTTGGTGTCGACTCGACGGACGAAGCTTCAGCCATGTCTTTCTGAAGGCTTTCGATCTCACTCATGATCTGTTCGATTTCGTCCTGCGTCTCAGCTTCAACGAGTGCGTTGGAGCCTTCGCCATTCGGAGAAATATTTTTGATGTTGCCCAGACCCATGCCAATCTCCCTGCTCCCTACGATTCGGCACTCCACAGGCAAAAGTTAAGATGAAATTTATATCCTAGCGCTTGCGTCAGTTGTTTTTACTCGCAATACCCAAAAAATTTTTGCTATCACTAAAGGTCTCCCTCGGGACGGTATCGGATTTTTGACTGTAGGGAGTGGGGGAAGACAGGCTTTACTAGAAGCCTGTTGGATTTCTAAAACAAAATAACTAATTGGAATTACTGAGTTTTCAGTGACGAATAAGAATTGCACGGATCGCACATGGAGATGAAACCTTCATTCTCCCCTCGCCAGCTATTGGAGCCTAGAAAGCGTTCCCCGGGATCGCTGCTAGATCCGCTCGACCCGATCGGACCGCTCGACTCCGCAGGCGCTTCAGCGCCCAACGAAGGGTTAGGCAAGCTCTTGGAACCGCCGACGGAGCCAACCCCCTCGTACACCAAAACCGCTTACACAAAGACTGTTGAAAAGCAGATTTCCGTTCCAGCCTACGACCCGCGTCCGGGCATGGGGGGCTGGGGTGGTTCTGCATTTCAAGCATTGCTCCCTGGATTGATTGGACTCGTGGGTCGAATTCGTCAAGATCTCGAAACCAATCGCACGAAACTCTTGTCTCTCAATCCAGGACGTCGTGATGCCATCGTTCAATACTTAGAACTCCTGGCTGGAACGATCCCAAAATACGAAACCAAACCGCAGCAACCCATGAGCAACCCGCTTCAGAAGTGGTTGGATGAGCTCCGCTCTCCGAATCAAAGTGCTGCGCTGAAAGTTTTCTTCGAAGAAGTGGCCATCATTGCCATTGGACAAGTTCTGCTTTTGAAAACCTGGGCCGATCGTGGGCTCAATCCTTTTAAGAAGGAAGATCTTGGGAAACTGAACTGGGCATTGAATTCTGCGCTGAAACCCCTTCTCCCCATGGATCGCGAAGGCTGGCAACTCACCCGACAAAATCTTTATTCCTGGTACAATCCGAGCTTAGAAATTCAGAAAGATATTTGGAACACGCTCGAACCCTGGAAGCTGGACACCGATGATTTCTCGATCATCCCGGCACTGGTTCGCTTGGCGCGACAAGCCCGCCCTTCCGCCCATGCCACCGGCAATCTGCCGCAGCTTTATGATCCGCGCTTCTTCTCGAGCTTGTGGAGTCATTTGAGCAGCTTCGGGTTTGATCCAAAACCCGAAACCACTCACCTTCAACGTCGTAAGATTGCTTTCACTCCGACCCTCCGAGATGGCTCTCCTTTAGAGAGCGCACCCAAATCGCTTTCGTGGATTGGTTTAGAAAATCATTGCTTCCAACTTTTCATTGCCGAGCTGATGCAGCTCTGGAATGGCATCTCCGCTCCTCCGCTCTGGGCACAAGGAAACGGATTGGAAGTTCATTCGCGCGATCAGCTGCAGCTGGCACTCGGTTCACCGAAGCCTTCATTGCACAACAAGATTGCTGAAATGGAAGCTTGTGACTTCGGGTTGATCATCGAAGAAAAAGTGATTCGTCCTTCCGATAAATCGGTCGAATCGCTCCGCTTTCGAGAACAAGCTTCGACGCTTCCCTATTTCAAAAAGATTTTTGGCGGCACGACGAGTCTGGGTGCTCTTCAAGCCTGTGTAGCTTTGACGAAGCTAAGACCCGGTGGACTCTTGCTCTGGGCGCGTGAGGAGCCTCTCAATCCGATAGAAGGCAAGGAGTCTCTGGCCTTCTTACTCGATCGCGCGAAGCTCGTCTGCGAATGGAACCTTTCGGGGCTGCAACATTCGCTTCCTGTCACGATGCCGCTGTTTCCGAAGTATCTGTACCTTTTTAGCCGAAATACCACGGTTCAAGAACGCATGGATCACCGCCCGCTTCGTGTGACCGTCCAAGGTTTGATTCGCAGCCACATCGAACTTCCGCTCATGTTGGAAGATGCGTTTTCAGCAGCCAGCGGTCGCGCTGCGATGTCGCACGGTCAGTGGCAGGTACATAGCCAGAGCAGCCCGACTCCTCAAAAGGAATGGGCAGATCGTTGGCCCGACCATGCGGTTCGTGAAACGTTGGAACTCCTCGAACGCATTCGCACTCGTTGCATTCCGCTCGCGCAGATTGCGACGGTTCGGAAGGTCACAGCCCTTCATCAATCTGGAAACGCAGGATTGGCCACGGCCCGAATTGGCGACCTCTTGTCGTTTGACGGCAGAAATGAATCGTCACCGGCTCATTCCAAGGCGGCGACATTGCACATTGAAATTAAAATCGGCTCGGCGCAAAGACGCCTCGCTGTCACATCGCCGCTAGATTCCACTCAGCCCGGGGAAAAAACCGGCTTCGCGTTGGCGTTCCCGAATGAAAACTGGGTCGCACCGATGCGGGCCTTCCTGAAATCCGATTGGGTCTCCAAGTGGTTAGATCAGAACGCAGAACAGAAGTCGGGACATTGGATTTTGACCGAGCAATTGGTGAAGTTCATTCCGATTCCAAAATCTTTTGCAGTGATGCTCTCACCAGGTGAAGGATTCCAAAACTTGGCGCCGTCTGCATCGGCTTCTGAGTCCGCTTCGCAGTTCATTGAGACGGCTCATCAGATTGAAGACTTAAAGAGCAACTACCGCCGCCTGCTTTCCATCGTGGGTCGGGACGGCCAGATTCGTTGGAAGGAACTGCTCGCCATTCTACCCAAAACCGAGTGCGTGCCTGTTAGCGTGAGCGACCAAGTTCAGCTCTCCGGAAATCTTCCGCTTCACTTGCCGATCGCGAAGATTGAGCGCATTAAAGATCAGGTTTTCCGCACCGGAATCATGCTCATGACCGAGAGTGGATTCCACCTGCGCATTCACTCTCCGCAAGCTCGGGTCATCGATATGATTTGGGATCAGCTCCAGGGCTTGGTGCATCCGACCTGGAGTGAGCTCACGCAATACCTTAGAATTCCTCGTAGAATTGAGTTTGCGGAGTCCACCGCTTCCGACATTCTCCGCTCCCACGGCGAAACCTCTTCTCAGCTTCGAGAACTGGAAACCCGCCTCAACAACTGTCCACTCTTTTGACAGGCTAATTCCCCGAACTTCCAAGTTTTCTCCTGAAGTTTCCGCACAAACGTCACAAAAGGAGGGTGTGTCATTTCTGGCACTCCATCTGCATTAGATTACCCCTGAGACCCCAGAGAGTAGCGCAGCATTCAGTGGAGTGATGGTTGTCGCAGAGAGAGTTGAGAAGAGTGGTATGAGAGAGTTGTCTTTCCGTAAAAATTTGCCTGGAACCCAACGTTTCTTGTTGGTCGCCATTGCGGCAGTTTCCTGCTTCCAATTGGTAGCCTGTGAAACCCGACCTTCTGCCAATCCGACCTATTACCGCGGTGTAAACTCCGTCGTCTTCCCAGCTAATCCCCAAGCTGGTATCGAGAACTTACAAAGAATTCAGGAACAAGAACTCGCGACGATCAAAAGCTTCTTCGGTTTCTACACCGGCACCTTCGTCAAAGATGGTGTTGCAGAAGACGGAACTTTGTCTTCCGTTACCCAAGATTTTGTCATCCGCATCTACGATCGCGCTGTGGACAGCGGTAAGACCCACTTGTACTTTGAAATGGAATCCTCAGGAGACATCGGGCTCATTCAATTCGGCGGATTCCTTCAAGCACGAAACATCGTTGTTTCGGCTGAACCGAAGGCGACCTACTGGTTCACCTCCCAAGTTTTCAACAATTTCGAGCTTCCGCTGGTGAAGCATTTCGAAAAGGAAAAACGCCCGTTCACCATCGACCTCACTTTGAGCATCGACGAGCGTGGCAACTTTAATCCGGCATGGTCATGGATCAGCATCCATGATTGTGGGTTTTCTAAAAATGTCCTCTGTAGCAATACAACCACGGATCTCCGTGTGTTGCAGGACAGTTTTAGAAAGCGCTGACCTCACCCATCCCATTTCCCCCCGGGGCATCGGTTCACCGGATCCGATGCCCTATTCCCCCCCTGCCTAAAATCAGTTAGACTCTTGGAGATGCAACCGACTCATTTGACGCGGTCCAGCTGGAATATTCGAGAAGCCACCGCACAGCACTATCAGTGGTTTAAAAACATGGCAGAGCTCCATGAAATCACTTTGAATTGGCTGGAAAAATTGGGGATGGAAAAACCCGGGCACCTCCTTCAACGCGGAGTGAGCCCGGACATTGCCGACACTCTCGGAATTTTAGAAAGAATTTCAGAACAACATCCGGGTACGAAGGATTTTTCCTCGCCTGATCACGTGAAGAAAAGCCTCGATGCCCTTTTAGATGACACGGATCCGGAAGATCTGCTCTCCCGCTTAGAGCACACCGTCGAAGTCGTTCAGGCTTGGACGCTGGCTCACATCTTGGGGCAGACCAAAGACACCAATCGCATTGCTTCTCGAAATCAGCTGGAACAGGTGGCGTGGAATTCGGGTCGCCACTGTTCAAAAACTCGCTGGAAGAATCTCGGCCCGCATCAACGGGGAGATCTTCGCAATCTTCTGATGACCTATCGAAACAGCCCGCTCTCCGGCTATCCCTATAAACGCGGTCTCTTGGTGAAACGCGCGGCACCAGAAGAAATCTGGTTAGAACTTCTGAACTGCCCGCATCGCAGTGCGCGCGTGGAAGTGAAGACTGGGGCTCACGATCTTTGCCTGATTCATCGCAGTTGGACTCAAGGATTTCTTTACGAACTCAACTCTCGAGTCATCGTGGACCATCAAGTGTCCGATGACCCCACTGTGAGGTGCGAACAGCGTTGGACTCTGCTTCGGTAAAAGGTTTTCACAAGCGCCTTCTCCCGCTCCAACAACGAATCTACCGATCTCTGGAAGACGAAGCCGATCGCCTTCTGGGGCAAATGCCTCCCGCCATTCAGCGCTACGAGCGCCAGTACCGCGGGGATTTTAAAAAATTTCTACGCTCCGCCAAGATTGCTGAAAAAGACGAACTCATTCACGCCATTCAACATTCTGAAGTGACGTTGATTGCGGACTTTCACACCTTTCCGCAGGCCCAACGCACGGCCCTGCGTCTCATGCGCGAAGCCATTACCCCTCAGGAACATGAGAAGTACCGCTGGGCGATTGGTTTAGAGTTAGTGCCCAGTCACTACCAAAAATTCTTAGATCAGTTTCAAGAAGGGAAATTGAGCCTTCAAGAATTTCACGAGGCCATTCACTATCAAGAAGAATGGGGCTTTCCTTGGCAGAACTATCAGCCCATCTTCGACTGGGCCCGCGAAAATGGCGTAAGAATTTTGGGACTCAATCAACCCAAAGAAATTTTTAGAACTAGTGCGACGTTGCGGAAGGCTCATCGCGATTCCGAACTTCAGGCCCGAGATCGCTGGGCAGCGGGAATTATTTCGGATTGGGTGGAGCATGAAAAAGGCAAGGTCATCGTGCTCTATGGAGAGCTGCACGTGGCGGGTCGGCACCTCCCCTACTGGATTTCCCAGGTTTCTAAGGAATATATCGGCAAGCCCATCAAGCTCGTCACCGTTCATCAGAACAATGATGAACTTTACTGGAGATTTGCGTTGAAAGGCCGCGGCGGTGCGCAAGCCAGCGTGCTTTCTTTGAGGAAAAATATTTACTGTGTTCTTTCCAGTACCCCCTGGGCCAAGCTCCAGTCGCTGATTAACTGGGCAGAAGGCAGTGAACTGGAAGACGACCCGGATTATTTGGGCGAACTCAACACCTACGGACAAACGATTGCCTCGCTCCTGGGCGTGCGGGTTCCCGCCTATGAGCTCTTGAATGTTCGCACCATCAACGAAGCTGATTTCGTCGAATCGGTAGAGGGCATGCACGGTTTTTCCAAACGGGAACTCCAAATCATTCGGCATCAGGTAGCGACGAATCAACGCTTCTACGTTCCGCGAGTCAATGTGGCGTATGTGGGAAGTCCTTCCCCGAATGGAATGGCAGAACTCGCGGCGCTTTATTTGTTTCGAGTCCATTCGGGCTCGCAGAGCATCTTAAGTGACCGAGAAGAACTGCTGGATGAATTCTTCCGCATTCTTTTGGAGTCGGCGTTTGGATTCTTTGGAAGTTTATTTATTAACCCCAAGCGCAAATGCGACCTTCCTGCCGATCATCGAAAGAAGATTCTGGAGATCCGAAAGCAACTCCGTTCCAGGGCGCCCGCCTCGATGAAAGCACAGCTAGCGACCCAGCTGGAAGCTCGGGAATTGAGTTTAGAAGTTTTGAAATGGCGAAAACCTCGCGGCAACGAGAAAGCAGCTGCGGCAGAACTCCGAAGTTACGGCCGTGCGTTGAAGCTCTCGGCCCCCACCATCGCATTGGCCGCAAAATATGTGGGGCAGATTTTAGCCAAGCGCCTTTACGAAGTTTTAGCCGCTGAAAAGGTTTCCCCAGAAAGAATCTCGGAACTGTTTTTTAAACAACTCGCTAGCTCAAAAATCAGTTATGCTGATCGCTACTTCCAAATTTTGAATGAAACCAAAACTCTGAAGCTTGCCGATAGCAAAGCAGAAGAGTTGTAATCTTCAAGGAGAGGACCACCTCATGAAAAATCTGATCGCTTTGTCGGTATTCTTGTTTGCCGTTTCTGCAAGCTGGGCTGAAACTCCAGAAGAAGCCAACTGGAACAAACACCCCTGCGCAAAAATCTACAAAGCTTGCCACAAAGGCGGCTTCATTAAAGGTGGCCACCAAGAAGGCAAAGGCCTAGTCATCAATTGCATGAAGCCGTTGATGGAAGGCAAAACCGTCCCCGGTGTCACCGTAGATGCAGCAGTGATCAAAGCGTGCCAAGAAAAGAAAGCCGACTGGAAAGAAAAGCATAAGCAGGGGGCTTAAGAAAAAGCAGCAGGCTTAGAAAGCCGCGCCGAAGCTCGTACCGATCCAGGGAAATACTGACATATAAGGAGTCAGGCGGAAGAGAAATCCACCGTCTCCTCGATATTCATAACCGAGTCCCACAACAGGCAATCCTCCGGTGGTGCTTATGCCGAAAGCCTCTTGAGAAGAAGATGCCTTGGGCTGCGTACTGGATTGGGAACTTGCTCCAACCCCGACGAAGACCATAGAAACTCCGCCGGTAAAGAAGAATCGATGATTACTGCTGTTGAAATAAAGATTTGTATAGATCGGAACCATCGTGAGACTCATTCCTCCGGGGCCAGCTCCCACGCCTAAGTACGAGAATCCCGCCCCTAAGCTGACGGTGCTCCCTAGAGAATGGTCATAGTTAATACTATAAAATCCGCCTCGTCCTAGTGCTTCGATCGAAATCACGTTCGGGAGTCTTTTCGAGACTGGAAGAGATCTCTGCACGCTGATAGGAGCGCTCGCCCTAATCTGAACCCGAGATAGCGATTGATTGAGATAGCTCTCATCGAGATAAGAGGACTTGGACGTAGCCAATTCAGCAGCCTGAGCTGCTCCAGAAATAAATAAGAATGTTAGAACGGCCTTCCACATACGAACCTCTTCGCCGCGGGGGATAGTTCAAGATCTAGACCAGGAATGAGAAAATGCAGGCCAAAGTTCCTATGTAATATTGAATAGATGTCTGCGCTCTTTAGGTGACAGAATTAAAAACCTGTACAGAGTTTATACAACTGTAAGAAAAGAAAGCTTACTGGAAAGACAAGCACGGCGCTTAGAAAGCGACGCTAGCCAAGTATTGGGTTGTCAGGTTTGATCGCCTGATTTCTAACCATGATGTAGGAGCTGGTGATGGCCTTTACAGAGCAGAATGAGATTCTCTAGCGTGGTTTGCCCTCCTTGTGACAGAGGTTTTTTGTGATGAATGTCGAGCCAGCGCTTTTGAGTGCAGCGTTTGCCATTTTGTAGATGCGTGCACTGGGCTTGATCGCGTTTCTGAACGGCGTAATTCAAGTGAGCCGAAATAGCTCGAGGATTCTGACTGACTCGCGCCGGCGCGAGTCGTTTGGAACGTTTGGCTTTCTCAAGTGGATCGTTTTTCTGGAGATAGGAATCTAACGCAGCTTCCAAGGTCCTCTCCAAATTCGCCGCTCCATTTGCAGATTCCAAATCTTGTACCCGCTTCAGTTTTTCAAGAATCTTATCTGAAATTCCCATCTTGAGTTCCGTTCGCTGATCCGAAACGTATCTCACCGTTTCTTGCACGACCTTCTCGGGATACGCTTTAGCGACTTCCTTCTCCAGTTCTCGTTTTGGAAGCTGAGCCGCCGCCTGGAGCCACTTGTCTTGATTTTCTGGAGTGAGAATCGAAACAATCACTTTGGCATTCGAAAGTGAAATCTCCTGATCTTGAATCATTTCTTTCAAAGCAGGAACCTGAATGGACTTTCTAGAAATCGTTATTAAATTATAGGCAACGTTTTCTGAAAGTCCGAGAGACCTCACATAATCAAAGAGGCTTTTGAAACCCATATCCCGATAGCCTTTACAAAGATCGATTTCCTGCAAAACAGAAATCAATTCCGTTTCGGTTCGAAGATACGTTTTCACCAGTGCCACAGCTCTTTCATGCAAAATTTTCATGCGAGCTCTGTAACACGGGGTTTTTTGGCGAACGCAGTTACATGCCAGTGAAAGAAGTCCCGAAATATTTTTTGAAATCAAAAATAGTTCTATTCGTTCAAAGAAATGGAAATAAAAGCGAATGACAGGATTTTAAAATCACATCTCGAGCCGCGAGTGATTGCTCTCTAGAAACCTGTCAAGCATTTCGCAATTTATTTTTACTCCCGCCGGCGCGAGCTGTTGGGTGTTCCTTAATTTTTGTCGAAGCTATAAACCCGCTTCGGGTTCTGGCTCGGACTCGGGTTTTTTATCGAGCTTGCGGTAGATCGTGCGGGAGTTGATTCCCAGCAACTTCGCGGTCATGTTCTTATCTCCGGAAGTGGCTTCCAGAGTTTTGCGGATGAGCATTTCTTCCACTTCGCGGAGCGGTGTACCGAGTTTCACAGAAACCACGTTGTCTCCGGACGTGGAAATTTCCACTAGCCCTTGAAGGTGCATTGGGAGATCGCGCGGCAGAATCAAATCGCCTTGAGCAAAGACAGCTGCGCGTTCGATCACGTTGCTCAGCTCTCGAACGTTGCCGGGCCAGGAGTGCTGAAGCAAAATTTCGAGGGCTTCTGGCGACAATGCCAAATTTTTATGATGCCGCTGAGCTGCCTGAGAGACGAAATTTTCGGCCAATGCCGGGATATCTTCTTTTCGTGAACGAAGAGCCGGGACGCTCAAGCTGATCACTTCTAAACGATAAAGCAGATCTTCGCGAAACTCGCCGGTCTTCACGCGCTCTCGGAGATCGCGGTGAGTGGCAGCAATCACGCGCACGTCGACTTTTTTTGAAGTCGTGGCTCCGACTCGGCGAAACTCTCCTTCTTGCAAGACCCGGAGGAGCTTCGTCTGGAGTAAAATCGGCATGTCGCCAATTTCATCCAAGAGAATGGTTCCGCCGTGAGCCGCTTCAAAAAGCCCAGCCTTCGCGCTCAGAGCGCCAGTGAACGCACCCTTCTCGTAACCAAAAAGTTCGGACTCGATGAGTTGTTCTGGGAATGCTCCGCAATTTAGAGCGACCCAAGGCCCTGAAGCGCGATCGCTCAACTCATGAATACGTCGAGCCACCAATTCTTTTCCGGTTCCACTCTCGCCGCTCAATAAAATCGTCGCAGAAGTGCGGGCCACTTGTTCCATTTCGACCCGAAGTCGATTCACGGAATCAGAACTTCCAATGAGCTGCGGACCTTGTGTGGTTTCAGCCGAAAGATCTTCCGCCCGGAGCGAACGCTGAACCGCGAGGCTCACTGCACTCAGTAAAGCCTGGCGCTTAAAGGGCTTAGTAAGAAAATCTACCGCGCCACACTTCATGGCCCAAACGGCGTCTTCGACCTCTCCGAATGCAGTCATTAAGATCACTGGCGTTCGCGAACCCAAAACCGTAATGGCCTTCAAAAAGTCCAAGCCACCGAGCTTCGGCATTCGTACGTCCGTCACCACGGCATGGAAGCGGCGACCCGAACGAACGAGATCCAGTGCCTGCTGACCATCGGTTGCGGTTTCAACTCGGTAATCTTCGAATTCCAAAATCTTTTTCATGGCGTCGAGGGCTTGCAGATCGTCGTCGACAAGAAGGAGGGAGACATCGCGCTTAGACATGCGTGCTGACCTCCAAACTCGGAAGTCGGGGTGGAATTCGCTGTTCAATTCCCACCATCGGCAACCGCATTTCAAAGCAAGCCCCTTCGCTGCGGTCTAAGTACTCGACCTCCCCGCCGTGCTCTTCAATCACACGCTTCACGAAGGTCAATCCTAAGCCCGTGCCTTGAGCGCGCGTGGTCACAAACGGATCGAAGAGTTTCTTACGAACATCTTTTGCAACGCCGGGGCCGTTATCCTGAATTCGCAAAACAGCACGACCTGACTCAAGGGCACTCAAGTAGAAAGATATTTTCGGCGCCGCTGAATCGGTCAAAGCTTGCAGGGAGTTGTTCATGAGATTTCCCAAAGCCTGCTCCAATAGATCGCCGTCTCCCCAGACTAGAAGCGGAATTTCAGTATTGCGTTCCCAATTGACTGCCACCTTCTGTCTTTCGCACACGGAGGCGTAAGTGGCCAGAACGGACTCCAAAATCTCGCTCAAATCCACGCGAGTTTTCTCTCCCATCGACAGCCGGGACAGCTTCAAATAATTCTGTGTAATCTTCTCTAAGCGATCCACAGACACCAGAATGGATTGAAGCGCATTCTTGAGAGGGAGGTGATTGAACTTCCCTGCCATATCAGCAGCCATCTCCGCCTCCAAACCGATGGAGTGAAGCGGATTTCGAACTTCATGAGCCACCTGCGCCGACATGCGCCCTACCGCTGCGAGATTCTCCGCATGGCGAAGACGGTCTTGCAAGCGGAGTTCGTCCGACAAATCATCGAGCAACAGAATCCATCCATAAACCCAACCGTTTTCATGTTTGAGTGCCAGAATCTGGCCCCCAAAAATTCGGTCTTCAATGGTGGTCGGATGAATCGCAATCGGTCCTTGGGAAAGCCCACTCAGCAAGCGCGAGCGAAGATCCAAACTCTGAATCTTCGGATGTTCGAGAAGATTCGTTCCCTTCAGCAAGGTTTCATCGTTCCCCAACCATTCGAGCGCGACAGGATTGTATTGAGTGATGTTACCCTTCAAATCCGTGACGACGATCACAGAGTCAATACTGTTTAAAATGTTCTCTTTCAGCTCGCCCATCTCGCGGAGCAATCGGTTTTGTTCCTGTAAGCGGCCATTTTGTTCATCGACAATCAGCTCGCGCTCCAAGAGCGTCGTCGCCATTCGGTGAAACTCACGGGAGAGCTGTGTGACTTCGTCGTTTCTAGAGAGCGGAATCTCTGGAAGCTGAGACTTGTCTTCCTTGCGCAGTCCGCGCTTCGTAATTTGCTGAGCCAGCTGGGTCAGCTCAGCCAGCGGGCGAAGGGCGCGCTCCCCAAACCAGAGCACCAACAACGAAAGGGAGATGACCAACAATAAAATAGCCCGAAGCCCCATCTGCAATTCACTCACCCGATCTTCGGCACTAGCAAAAGTGCGATGCAAGGTGCGGTCGTATTCGGCGGCACCCCACTGCAGTTGGCGCTTCCATTCTTCTAGATTGGAAGTCCAAATCGGATAGAGCCGAGACGCATTTTCAAAATCACGCTGTTCGAGATGTTGATAGAGTTTCCCTGCAGTCGAGCGAAGCAGATTGAAGCGATTCGAAAGCTCGGTCACCCAACCAATCCAATGCTCCTTCGTTTCAGGATTTGCCCAGGGCAAGTCTTGGCGGATCAGCGACTCCACCTTCTGAGTTTCGCTATCCAAAATATCTTCGATCCATTGAGGATGAGGACGCGCTTTCCAGCGCGGGTCGTTCCAATGCGAACTACCGAGGCGTCGATCCAACTCGCGGCTAAACACTTCCGCATCAGATTGCATCTGAGCAAACATCCGCCCGAGCGGAACCCAAACACGGTTAATCATGTCGAGACCGCGATTCACTTCGGAAACGCGATAGAGACTCAGAATTGATCCGACCAAAAAGAGAAGAATCAGCGTTCCGACGAAGGCCAGAATTCGATGACGCAGTGAGCTTTTAGTCAACGCCATATCTGAGTTTTACTATACACTAAATCTCTCTTCTATTTACTTTTTCTCCTCCAAAAGCTGAGCCAGGTGAGCATCCTTGCTCCAGGCCTCCCCTCCTGGTCGGCCTTTTATGTCTCAGCTGTTTGGAGGAGAAAAAGTAAATAGAAGAGAGATCTAGTGAGTAAAACCCGCATGGAAAGAAAAAGAAATCTTACTGAGTGGGGAGCTCGATGCGTGGAAAAATCGGCTTAGGTTCCCCTGGTTGGAAGCCATGTTCCGCCCACCTGAGTCCGGAGATGCTGCCCTTTTCTTCGGGTAAAGAAAGCGAAAGTTGTCTGAATACCTCGGGCATTCCATTTAGCAGAACCGGAAGCAACGCCGTAGCAATCCAACGGATGCCTTCAAGCAACGAAAACAGAACTTCACGAAGTTCTTCTGTGGCTGCGGCTTCGCCGGCCGTGGCTCGCTTAGCGAGGGCCCAGGGTTTAGTTTGGTCGATGTAGAGATTCAGCAAACGCGAACGGGCGGTGCATGCGGTGATGTAGGCTTGGGAATTCACTTCGGTCACTGCGGTTTGCAGCTCGCCTACTAATTTTTCAAACGACTCTCGCACTGCTTTGGAGTGTGTTTCGGTTTTGGACTTTTGAAGTTTTTCATCCGGAAAATACTTTCTCGTCATGCTGATGGTGCGGTTCACGAGATTGCCCATGTCGTTGGCGAGATCGGAATTATTTTTTAGGATCAGCGCTTCTAATGCAAAATTTCCATCTTGGGCGAATTGATTTTCAGCGAGCAGATAGTATCGAAAAGCATCGGCGCCCACTTGACCAGAAACTTCTTCCGGATCGACGACGTTGCCAGAACTCTTCGACATGCGATCGCCTTTGATGGTCATAAATCCGTGAGCAAAAACTTGCTCTGGCAGTGGCATGTCCATCGCCATCAGCATGGCGGGCCAGTAGACGCAGTGAAAACGCGAAATATCTTTTCCGATGATGTGAACCTTAGCGGGCCAGCGGGTCTCAAACTCCTTGGCCTGTGGGCTTTTTGGGTCTTTTAAGAAAAACTCCACGCCCGCTGCAGTGAGGTAATTGATCAACGCATCGAACCAGACATAGACGACGTGCTTGGGATCAAACGGAAGTGGAATTCCCCAAGTAAAGGTCGAGCGTGAAATTGAAAAATCTTTCAACCCCGCCTTGATAAAATTGACGACTTCACCCTTGCGATAATCGGGCTGCAGAAATTTTGGATTCTCATCAAAGTGCTTCAACAACTTGTCTTGGTACTTCGAGAGACGGAAAAAATAATTCTCCTCTGAAATCCACTTCGGTGGTTTTTGGTGTTGAGGACAGTTGCCGTTCACCAAATCTTTTTCAGTATAAAAAGCCTCGCAGCTTTCGCAGTAATGACCTTCATACTTGGCTTGGTAGATGTCGCCTTTTTCAAAAACACGCTTCACCAACTCTTGCACGACACGATGATGATCTGCGTCAGAGGTTCGGATGAACCGGTCGTAACCAATTCCGATCTTCCCTAAAACGCGCTCAATGTCCTGAGCCATCGCGTCACAGTAGGCCTTGGGAGTCAGACTTCGACCCTCTGCAGCACGCTGAACGTTAATAGAATGCTCATCCATCCCGGTACTGAAAAACGTGTCATGTCCCAGAGCACGGAGGGAACGATTCAGCCAGTCCGCACCTAAGCATTCCCACGCCCATCCGACATGGATTCTGGAGTTCGGATAGACAATTGCTGTACTGATGTAGTCTACTTTTTTCATTGGGTCTAACGGATGAATATCCTTAACTTACCTTTCTTTTCAAGCCGATAAGTTAACGAAGGAGTCCGTCGACTTTGGGCAACGCAGCAAAACCGAAGATCATCTGGGTGATTGACGAAAAAATCTCTCGAAGCAGCGAGAGAAAACAAAGTCTCACTCACATCCTCTCGGTCCTCAGAGAAAAAGCAGAGATTCAACTTCTTCACTCGCCATCGGTGAAAGAAGGTCAGGATCTTCTGTTAAAAAAACTGGAAGAACAAGAGTACCAACTCGCTCTTGCTCCGGTGGATTCCTATCTTGCGTGGACGAAAATCGAAAACCTGTTTGGAAAATTGAAAACGGCGGGTCCTATTTTCTCGGGCTACACGATGGACACTCTCCCCGCACGCACGATTCAAAATGCAAACGATCGTTATCGTCTGGGACTTCTGGATCTCGCAAACCTAGCTCCAGCAGAGTCAGCGAAGCTCATCTTCTCGCTCTGCTCAGATGCCACACGCATTGGAGTGGAGTCGTTCCTAGATCCGAATGCTTTGGTCTACGTCGAAATGTGGCAAAACGATTCGCTTCTGGGGTCTCGTCTTGAGGCCGTACTCAGCCTTCCCGAGATTCAACAATTTGGGTGGAATAAACGCGCGAACGCCATCCGAATCTGTCTGAGCGGTTTACACAGCCTTGTGAACGAAGAAGGCAAAGGTCAGAGCGAGCTGGCTAAAGCATTGGGATCCAAAAATGGGCGAGCTTACTTTCAAATCGGCGCTGACAAGCAGTGCATGATTTTCCGAGTGTACACGCGCAGCCCCTTCGGCAGCCCGAAAGAAGTTCTCGGCGCGTTCTTGCCCAACCCCGAGAAACCGGTCAGTGGTCCGCAACTTCTGCTTCGCTACGCGGATTTTGTTCGGATTCACCCCGTCGCAGAAACAGCAGACCTTGAAATCACAGTGGGTCTGTGGGCTTCTGCTCCCAGCGAAAAGACCGCGAACGAAATTCACACGCTCTGGTTTGACCCGGTCACACAGAACGTGATGATGAACGAAGCCCCGTACCTCATGCCGGGTGTGGAATTCCCATTTCTTCGCGCGCTTCCGAATGGCCCAGTAGCAAGGCCTGTCGCAGAACCCAAGATGTCGATCTCGGCACCATCGGAAGCGGAGAAAGCAAAAGATCGCCAGCTACTGGAAGCGAAAGCAAAGATCTTAGATCTCAAACACGAAATCTCCGAACGCGACTCCATCATTCGCGAATTGAAATCGGGAGGAGTAGGAACCGCGCCGCCTCTACCGCCTCCGGACACCGAGTCTCTTCTCGATGCCTTCAAAGAACACTATCAAATTGCGAAAGACCAAATTGCGGCTTTACGTCAGCAGATTCAACAAGCGGAGCAAGGGGGAGCTTCACCGAAGTCACTCGAACACTTGAAGCAACAAATTATTCTACTTACGAATCAGGAAAAGAATTGGATCCGAAAACTCTCTTCCACTTTTGAAGCGTTTCGCGCAGCAAAAGGCGGAGGAAGAAAGGATGGAACCGGAGGGTAACCTCCGTAGGCGATGCTGCGCTCAAAAGATCCCAAGGACTATTTTGAAATCGCGCTCTCGCAGATCAAGCCAGGGGTTGCCTTGGACTTCGATCTCCAACTCTATTTCCCGCGCAACCAACACATCATCATGTGGCGCCCAAAAGGCGAAGCTCTGGGCGAAGAATTTCTAACGAACGCGCAACTCAAGGGCATTGAAAAAGTTTGGATTCACAATGACGACCTCGCCAAATATGAAAAACACATCAACTACACTGCCGAGGTGGACGCATTAACTGCGACGCCTGAACCGGAACCACCGAAGCCTGAAGCGCAGACGAAAGAAGGCGCAGCACTGAAAGAAATTCTCTCGGATCCAAATGTTCCGGATGAAAAGAAAAAAGAAGCGGCGGCGATGATTGCAAAAGATATGTTGGCTCGCACCGCGAATCAAAACTCCATCAAAGATCAAAAGAAAGCAAACGAACAAGCTCGCAAATCGATTGAAGACCTCTTAGCTCAAACGGCTGCGCAGATGAGTTCCGCGGCAAGTGAAATCTGGAAGCTCGGCAATGTGGATGCAGAACTAGGGCATGCGGTGAACGTCGCAACCTACGCCGTTATTTTTGCCATGGCGTTTGGAAGAATCGACGTCGAATTGCTTTCGGACATTGCTTTAGCGGGATTACTCCACGACATCGGCTTCTCCCAAATTTCTTCGAAGGTCGCTTCTATTCCATTGAAAGACATGACTAGAAAAGATCTCATGCAGTACGCAAATCACGTCCCTGCGACGGTCGCGCTCCTGGAGGAACTCGCTCCGGAAATTCCGCAACGCGTACGAACGCTGATTGCTCAGCATCACGAGAAATTTGATGGCTCCGGATTTCCTAAGGGCCTCAAAGGCTTCAAAGTCGATGACATTGCCCAGCTAGTGGGAATGGCCAATCTCTTAGACGATATGAGCACGGGTCACTGGGACGGAAAGAAGCGCACGCTCAAAGACACTTTCGAAACCCTGACCGCCCTCGAAAAAACCCGTACTTTTCCCGAACACTTCAACCCCGAAGTATTTGCTGCAGTCGTTCGCTGGATCAAAGACGCCCCGGCCGAAGATGTCACTGAAAACGCCATGGAAATGGTCGGCAAGAAGGTCGATCAGATCATTTACAAGAAAGAAGCTTAAGCAGCTTTTCCAGGCTGAGGTTGCATTTCAGGCATACTCGTGCGCACATCCACAATTAACCCATAGACGCAGCGAGAAACTTTCCAGAAAAACTCGTGGTTCATCTGGCTCACGTCTTTCCCCTTGAGAATGATTGCACCGATGACGTCGCGCCCCGACTGAGCTGTAGAAATGAGCACATCTTTATCCACTAGATTCACACCCAGTTTCAGTTCTTTCAGATGATTTTGAAGAATGCCGGGTTTTCCATCGCTTGTTCCAACGACAACCCATCCAGTCTCGCGCAAGCACCAGATCTCTGCGCGAATTTTTCCGCAAGCAGCGCCCAGGTAAGAGCAGAACTGACTGCCCATATCGAAAGTCGTGTAGCGGCGTTTCGCCATCAGCTCTGCGATCAAGAAGGCCATGGCCAGAGGATTGAGCGCTGGAGTGGCCGGAGTTCCACCTTCGAAAGCCGAGGGGCCCTCGATGTTCACACCCAGCTTCGGTGGATCTTCTTGGTCCGGATCCACAGGAGCGGCTTCTTCGCTTGCCTCCGACGCTTCCGAGCCTTCTTCCGTTTCTTCTTCGCCTTCTGCAGGGGCGATTTCGCCACCCAAGGCCTGCATGGCGTCTTCGAATGCAGCGGCTTCTGTTTCTTCTGCGGCCTCTTCGGCCGCTGTGGCCATATCTTCATCGGAAGCAAATCCGAGCGCTTTATCCGCCTCTTCCGCAGTCGGCGGCGGACGTTTCTTCTTTTTCTTTGGTAAATGAACGGCAGGCTTGCCACGCCCCCCATGTCCTGCTGAAAGCGGACTTCCCTGGGTAAATCCGACGTCTTCTTCCGTTTGCTCTTCGCTTCCTTCTTCTGCTTGAAGCTCCGGCGATTCTTCTTCGGCTTCCTCAGTATAGTCTTCGGCACCCGCTGATTCTTCAGCAGCGTCTTGATAGTCCTCACCGGAGGCTGGAGCTTCTGCACTTTCTTCGAAGTTCAGCTCCTGACCTTCGCCCGCCTCTTGCGTAATCTCTGGGCCTTCTTCGCCGTCGACCTGTAACGCCTGCATGACGTAGTCGACATCGCCCTCTTCGCCTTCTTCTGGTTTGTGCTTGGGTTTTCTGCCGGCCTTCTTAAATTTCTTCTTCGTCTCGTCGTCTTCGGCCCAAGCTGAAGCATCGCGCATGGCCGCATTGATTTCGTCTTCTACAGAACGAGGACCGCCGCCGGCTTCCTTCGGTTGATTTTTTCCGACGAATGCCTTTTTCTTTTCGTCGTAGTAATCTTCGCCTTCTTGATTGGCATTTTGATTTTTTCCGGAAACTAAGTTCTTGTCCCAAGTCGAAATCAGCTGGGCTAGCTGATTCAGAGCGATGGGCGAGTCTTCGGCGACGTAGACGTCTTCGGAATCAGTGTCCGTAGAAACTTTCGCGCCGTAGAGTTCGCCTTCGTAAAAAAAACCCAGCAAGGGTTGGCGCGCCACGAAGATCCATCGTTCCCCTTCCGTTCGGGGCATCAACCCTTTGAAAAACCAACCGCCTGCTTCCTTCACGAACGGATCGTTTTCAGGATCGTTAGGAACCCAGCTCCAATATTCTTCTTCGTCAGAGCTGCGACGCTTTTTCTTGTCTCCCTCATCCGACTCTTCGTCTGGCTGAGAACTCTTGAGGTCTTTCACTCGCGCCCAGTGACCTGAATAAGGTCCCGGACCTTGCAACCGAATAACCCAGCGATCGTTCACTCGCTTCACGCCACCGCCACGCAAAATCCAACAATCACTTTCTAAAGTGAGTGCCGGAACGCGCGACCAATTGGCTTGTCTCACTGCCGCCGAAACCACTGCGCTCACGTGGCGATGAATTTTCAGAAGCATCGCTTTATCGTTGATCGGTTCTTCGATGATTTCGGCGAAATCGTAATTTGAAAGGCGCTCCTTCAAAATAAGCTGGTTCTGACGTTGTTCCTTCAACTCCAAGGTCAGAATGAAGCGAATCATCCCCACCTTGACCGGATCAGCCAAGAGTTTCAGCATCGTCACGATTTTGACGACGTCATTCATTTTTGAAGCGTGACAAAAAATGATACCACCCTCGTTACGCAGGGACTCCTTGCGGATCTGCGGAACGGGGTCCTTTGAGTCCAGATACTCGAATACCCGGACCTTATTGTCGCCCTTGTACTTCGCAATGATCTTTTGAAACGAAGGGCCATGGGGCTCTACGAAAAAAAGCGGAATTTTGCGCTGACGGTCAGCAGAAGCCTGCTGCTCCGCGGCCTTGGCCTTGGCGATTTCGATTTCAAGTTTTTGGTCTTTCTTAGCCGTAAGAAGGGACCCCCTCATCTTCACCATCGGAATATTTGAACCGAAGATAGAGAGTTTTCATAAAAGGGAATCGAAGTGATGACATACCGAGTCAAGCCATTGTAATTGAAAGCCTGGCCCGATAAGTTTTGAGCGTGACCGCGACTGCAATGTACACCACTCCTGAACCTCAGAAGAACTGGAAATGGGCCATCATCCTGGCCGTTGTTCTCCTTCTGCATATCGGTGTTCTGAGTTTAAAAACTCAGTGGGAGACAGTGGCGCCCCCACCAAAAATCAATGTGCAGACCATCGATCCCGATGCACTCGAAAAGTTGAAACAGCGCTGGCGACAAAAAAAGATGGTTTTAGATAACGACGAAAAAGCGCCGTCTGAAAAAGTTCCACCCAAAGACGCTCGATTTTTCTCAGCACGAAATCAAACCGTCGCTCGGGAACAACAAGCTCGCAATCGAGGATTAGAAACTCCCGGTGCTCGAAAAAAATCGGTGCTGTCTCGACTCGCTTTACCCTTGGTTCACGACACTAGCGGCACCCAGAGTCAGCAGCAAAGCATGCCGAGCCAAGCGCAAGAAATGCTTCAGCACCAGGATGTTTTGGAAAAGAATATACCAGAAGGCGCAGAGAACCTGCTCAACACGCAGGAAGCGGTTTACTATTCCTTCTACGCACGAATGTACCGAACCATGGCTCCGATCTTTCGCTACAACACCAGCAATATTCGTTGGGCAGAAACGGTTCGCCCCGGCGAATACACAGCCATTGTAGAAGCAGTTCTAGACAAAGACGGAAATATTCTTCAGCTCAACTGGCGAGAAAGCTCGGGCTTAAAAGAATTTGACGAAGCCGTAGAAGCCACCTGGAGAAAAGCAGGACAGTTTCACAACCCACCCAAACAACTCATTGGCGCAGACGGAACCGTTCGAGTGCCCTTTTCATTTCAGTTAAATACGGGCCGCCGTTAGTGAAAACGGCTGAGAATATAGACTAAACACGCGCCCACACCCAATGCTGTCAGTGTCTCGGGACGAAGTGTAAAAGTGACCAGCGCCTGCCCCAACGTCATTTCATGGGGATGGTAAAGGTGACGAACTTGGCGCGCAGCTGTTTTGAGACGCTTCATCATCTGCTGATCGCGGCCATATTCGGCGACGGTCGGAATCCATTTTTCTACGGCGTAATAAAGATTTCTGCAGCTGTTCAATGCTTTCTGACAAGCTGAACAGCCCTGCACGTGGGTCTGCAAAAAAAGACGCTCCCTCTGGCTTAATTCTTCATCGAGAAAACGCTGCGTCCACGGATCTTCGGGATCGTAGTCGGGGCAAGACATTCCGTTTCGCGCAGAACCGGTGGGATAATTCAAACCGGGAATTTGTGAAGCCAGGTGCATTCGGGCCTTCCAAGCCAAGCGAGGCATGTCTTGCAAACTCGCAGCCACATCGGTTCCTAAAATTCGACTCATGCGGGAATAAGACCAACGGCCGTGATGCAATCCCACCAACAACACGCGCTCATCAGGAGAGAGACGAAAGAACGGTTCGGCCACGCGATCAGCGGTGGCTTCAATTCCGGCGACTAAAGATCGGGTCAGCAAAGCCGTGCTCGCCCGCTCAATCAGCACGGCTCCATCTTGGGTGGCCACGCTCGCCCCTGCGATGGCATCCAACATAGGAGTAAAGCTAGCCTCTGGTGTTGACCAGAGAGACCGACCGAGACCTAAATAGGTTTTTAAATCTTGCTCCAGCACGAAACCAGCTTATCACTTCTCAATTAAAATTGAATATCTCTGACGAAGTGACAGGTGTAGCCGCCCGGGTCTTTTTTCAGGTATTTCTGGTGATACTCTTCAGCGGGATAGAATGGGCCTGCTTGGACGATCTGAGTGGTGATCTTGCCCTTCCACTTTCCCGAATTGCCCACGCGATCCCGTACCAGCTCAGCCACGCGGCGCTGCTCGTCGTCGGTATAAAAAATGGCCGAACGGTACTGCGTGCCAATGTCATTTCCTTGACGATTCAACGTCGTCGGATCGTGGATCTTGAAAAAGAAAAGCAGCAGATCTTGGTAGCTCGTTTTCTGAGGATCGTAGGTCACGCGAATGGCTTCGGCATGCCCAGTACTCCCTTTCTTCACGTCTTCATAGCGAGGATTGGCTAGCGTCCCGCCGGTGTACCCGACTTCAGTGTTAATCACGCCCGGTTGGACACGGATGAGTTCTTCCACGCCCCAGAAGCACCCTCCAGCGAGAACTGCTACATGCGCAGCTTTTACAGCTTTGGGCGAATCCCCTTTTTTCTGAAAGAGATGCATGAAACGGCCGTAGCCTTCTTTTTCCAACTGATCGACTGGAATGAATTTCAACGACGCCGAATTAATGCAGTAGCGAAGCCCCGTCGGGCCAGGACCATCATCGAAGACATGCCCCAAATGCGAATCGGCTTTTTTCGAGCGCACTTCGATTCGCTTCATTCCATATTTGTTATCTTCTTTTTTCGGAATGTCCGTTCCTTCAATCGGCTGAGTAAAACTCGGCCAACCGGAACCGGAATCATATTTGTCGGTAGAACTAAAAAGAGGCTCGCCCGAAACCACGTCGACGTAAATTCCCGGAGCCTTGTTATCCCAGTAAGCATTTTTAAAAGGGGATTCCGTGCCCGACTCCTGCGTGCAGCGATACTGCTCAGGCGTAAGCTTCTTCAACAAGTCTTCTTTAGAAAAATTGGATGAACCAGAGGAATCGGAGGGTGTAGATGGAGGAGGCGTCATAGTGACGGTCTTTTTCTCACATCCGAGAGTTAAAAGAAAGACAACCGGAATCAGGAGGAGTTTGGCCTTCATCGGGCCAGTATACTAGAATCTCCAGCCGATATCAGCTGACAACCAGGGAATGACGTTTGTCTTGGAAGAGCTAATCACTCTTTCTGAAAAACTTAGCTCCGTGAAAGGCTGAACCAAGAAATAACCGATTCCACCTGCCAAGCTAAAATTAAGCCCTTTGCCAAGTCCCCACTGATAACCAGCCGTCAGTGTAGAAAGCAAACCGGGACGAGCTACAGATTTCTCCTTATATGTACCGTCTGCGCTATTGAGATATTCTCGACTCAAGGTGAGGAGCAACTCTCCACGAATGAAGGCAGAGCCACTCTTCGAACTCAAGGAGTTGAAGGAGTAGTTCGACGCAACGCCCAACCACCAGTCATCTTGACTCTTCTTCAAAGGACTCAATGTATCCGCCGTCATAGACCTGGGCGTGGAGCTGGTGTTGCCGAGAAAGAGGGAAGGTCCCAACGTCCAATTTTCGTCTAGTTTGAAATCGACGCTGAGAGTTCCACCAAAACCACCCGACGTGTTCAAAAGCGACAGAAGGGGAACGAAGAGATTGGTTCTCAGATTAATTCCAGACTCTTCAGAGGAACTCTGAGCCTCCGACGAAGATCGAGACTGCCCCTGCTCCACAGCAGCGAAGCTGGAGGTCGTTAAAAGAAGGACCGCAAAAACAAATTTATAACGATTCAACAACATGATTACCGCTTCCTTCTTTTCTTTTCAGGTTTCCGAGGCTCTGACTTCGGCTCAGGCTTCAGCTGATACGTATAACTGAGGTGCGTATAGTCCTTGCTGATTCTCGAAACGATGTTGACATCAAAGCTGTTGGACTTTGAAGCTTCGGAAAAGAAAATGATCAGGTCTCTGTTTTCAGAGAACGTCGCCCAACCTTCTGCACCTTGATGCGTTTGAAATCGGCTGGCGCTATCATTTATAAGATCCAAAGCGCTTGAAGTTTTTTGACTACGATAGCTTTCGCAGCTCGAGCCTCCCTGACCGTCCGTCTTTACAATGTAAGTGAGATAGGCTTCTGAACTGAACACTGGGAACTCTAAACCGGACTTCAATACGGAAAGTTGAGGAATCACAGGATACGCTTCAAACGATCCAACATCCCACTTCTTTTTACCCAGACGAGATCGACAAGACTTCGAATCTTCAATCTTGCCCGAGGTAATATCCTGACTGAGGGAGAGATATTGATCCGAAGGGGTCATATGAGTCACTTGAACTTGGACTAAGGGGTATTCTCCCTTAGTAAAGGAAGCGAGAGCCGCGGAACTCAATATCTTCTGCTTCCACTGATCTTGATACCAGTTCGCAATCAACTCGAATTTCTCTGCGGATCGATCGACTTTAGCGGAAGTGCGCTCCGTCTGAGAACTCTCCACTGGATCTGGTTCGTCTACCGACATTTCTGCCGACGCGCGAGAGGGCTTCCCGTTGGGATATTTTCTCTCCAACTCCGCAGCACAAGACGCGAGAACTAGAATCAGGGGAATCACTTTCAAACTTTGTTTCAACATAAGGCCTCTATTAAAATCTCCAACCGATATCAGCGGACAACCAAGGAACCACTTTTCTCCAATTCGCGGAATTCAACGAAGTGGAAAATGGAAAATCTGCGCCAGGTGCGACGAGGGTCACAAGCAACCCGCCAGAAATGCTGTAATTGAATCCTTTTTTTGAGCCCCATTGATAGCCCGCCACAATGCTGGTGGCCCAGCCGGGCGTTGAATTAGAACGCTCATCGAACTCGCCATTTTCAGCCTGATTGAATTTGCGATACAGAATCATTAAAAGTTCGGCGCGAATAAATGGGGATTTTAAAGAGTTCAAATCTTCAAAATAATAGTTCGCAGCTGCACCCATCATGTAGGTGTCGCGACTTTCGTAGAGTTTGCTCTGGGATAGAAAATTCGTACTCACCGATTTATTTTTCTGCTGCAGGTAGCTGAACGTCGGGCCCAAGGTCCAACGATTGTCGAGCGCGAAGTCGGCACTCACGTTCCCGCCAAATCCGCTCTCGCGCTGATCGGGATTTTGTGTCATCGCAACCACAGGTACCCAGAGGTTGGTTCGAAGATTGAGCCCGGGTTTTTCAAACTTGCTCATGTCGTAGGTGATCGGAGCTTGAGATTGTCCACTCTCCGTGGCTGCAAAGCTGGCGCTCGCCCACAGCATGAAAAGGCTGGATTTCGCTCCTACGAACCGCATGGATCAGTTCCTTATTTCTTTTCCGGAACAGGTTTCGGAGTGGGTTTCTTTTTCTTCTTCACCGGAGCTGAATCTACGCTCGTAGCGGCCTGCGTGCCGTACTTTTGATAGGTGTAGGCAGTCCAAGAGACCTTGTCACTTTCGCTTTCGTACTCTTGAAACACGTTCACGCTGAACGAAACGGAGTTCACGCCTTCGGAAAGCAGAATGATTCGGCGAACACCCTTCTCTTCATAGACCCAACCTTCATAAGAACCTGATTCTGAACGAATCAGATCCGAAGCGGTCATATGAGCAAAGGCGTCCGGAACATCTTTATCGATGGCTTGGTAATCGCAATCCAAATTTCTGCGCTCTAAATAAACACGGTAGAGAACTTTTTCAGGAAGGGTAAATGCCGGAATGGCATCGCCCTGGGTAAGAGTTGCTAATTGAGCAATCGAAGCCTCGTGAAAGTAGCGGAGCTGATGCTGGCCCGAAGCAAGCTGTCCCTTGCCTTTGCAGATCGAAGCCGAACGAATAAATTCGCCCTTAGTAATGAGGTGGGTTGCACTGAAAGATGAGCCGTCTTGCCAATCTTTTAATTCCACGCGAACGAGCGGGTTCTTTCCCGGATAAGCTGAAAAAACGTCGCGCAAACCGAGCACGCGTCGGCCGGTATCTCGTTGAATCTTCAAAGCGTAGTGTTCGAGATACTCTGGTCTGCGATTTTCATCGTCTAAAACGACTCGAGCTTCAGCGGATCGATCACCCGCCGCATCCACCGACACCGAACCCGATGCTTCCGCAGCTGGTTTGGGAACCGATTTGAACTTCACTTCGCCCGCACAGGCTGCAAGAGCCAGGGGCATACCGACAAGAATGAGGATCTTCAGATCGCGTCTAACCATAAACACCTCGTTGTAACTACGCGGGGTGTTATATAACATCCGATTGAAATAGTAAACAACCCCGGTTCGACCCCATTTCGGGTGTAAAAGTTTTCGACACCCGCCTGCCTAGTTTCTGCTCAGTGGGCTTTCGGAGCAGCTCCTCAGACCGCTCACCAGCATCCATAAAGCATTGAAGTTATTACACTTTTATGACTACCGCCTGCGGGGTGTCATTTTGGCCCTAGGATTGCACTACCCTCTCCTAAATCCAGTGATGTGTTGTTTTAGCTGAAGCGGATTCTTTAGGAGAGAGAGTTATGAGCCGTCGTCAGATTAAAACCGTGTTTGCGATCTTCTTTGGCATCCAAGCCATGAGCTGTGGCGCCATTCGTGGCAGCACCGTCGGAACACCCGGTAACAATATTTTCAATAATGGCGGTACCACCTACGAAGATGGAACTTTGGGCGGCACCGGTGGAACTACGAACCCCACCACGACCAACCCCACCGTTGGTACACAGCAATTGTTTAATTTCAACGTACAGGGCACGGGTTATAACGCCTATACCTTTACGGTCCCCACTCGAACGGTATTAAAACTGACCTTTACCCCGGGCATGCAAGATCGTCCGATCTCAGGCACGGGCTACATGGTTCAGTATTCGAAGCTGGCTGTTTACATCAAGGTGAACAACCAGGAGATCGCCACCCCCTTGCTGAAGAACGGCCTATCCGGCACGGCTCAACAAACGACGATCTTGGACTTCTCAGGTTCAATTAATTCCTCGTGCGATGCCAACGACGTGAACTGCAGCCAAGTGGTGACCATTACGGTCTACAAGCCGAACTACGATTACCACTGCTACAACTTCAACCTGTATTGCACGCACACCCAGGTTTTAGACCAGCATCCTTGGAATGGAGTTCTCAAGGTGCAAACCAACAACACGGTGGCCCTGCAATGATTTGCAAAACGGTTCGAATGAAGAAGGGCCTGTCTAAGTTTTTTACACCTGCTCGGTCATCCAGCCGGAGCAAGTGGGCGGAGAGTAAAAATCCCCGCATAAACAAGCTAGTTAAGGGTGTGTCTAATTGGCCCCACCCTTGCAACTACAGAGTTCAGCAGAGTGATGAGAGGAGATTCGGTCATGAATACCGAATTACGTAGAAGTAAAATTAGAAGTTCAATCGGTGCATTTGCACTTGTCAGCATGACGGCTTTGATGGCTGTGGCTTTCAGTTCTTGTGGCAAAACCACAGTGGCTGAAACAGTCGCAGGCGGAGCCCCAGCCAACAACGGTAACTATGTTCCGACGCCGATTCCAAGCCCAATCCCCAGTGATGCGGTTTCGAATTCGCTTCTTTATAGTTTCGCAGTGACCGGTCAGAACACGACGGAAATTCCGTCGGGTAATGCTTCGATCAACACGGACAATCTTTTGAAAGTGAATCTGAAACCCATGGGCAGCGTGAACCTCACCTTGCCGGGTTACACAGGTTATAACTTCAGCTTCAACTGTGTGAGCTTCTTAGTCGAAGTCGTCGACACGTCGAGCGGCAATCCAGCCACCTACACGGTGCTGGCTTCGCAACAAACGCCGACCTTGGCAACGACTGCTGGCGCGACCAACTGTCCGCAAGCTCCGACCAGTACGACCATTGATTTTTCAAATCGCATCGGCCAATTGCATGGCCCGCTCAAGATTCGTGTTTCAAACGCACGATACGACTTGTACTGCGATATGTTCAACGCTTGCCAAACTCAGTCGAACCTCCAGTATTACCAATATACTGGTCAGTTCCCGTATCCTTGCACGGCATTCACGCCCACGTATAAGGCGTTCTATTGCCCACTCAAGAACGTGTTCCAAAACCACACGGCTTCGGGAAACGTTACGGTTACGACCACTGCTCAGTAAGAGGAGTAGTTCCGTGAAGAGACTCAGCCTAATTCTGGCCGCTCTTCTTTTCGCAACGCCTGCGTTTGCTTCTGAAATAATTCAGTGCGGAAAAGTAAAAAGCGTTTCTAGAAAAGATCGTGAGCATCAAAGCGGCTTTCAAGTCGTTATGATTTCTGCAACCACCTCCGCAGATGACGGAAGGACCTGGAGCGACCTCAACAACTTCGAGCCCGAATACTATGCCCCAGGACAGGCAACGCCTTCTTTGGTCAGCATGCTTCTCGGCCTGAATTCGCTTGCGGGTAAAGGCGAGTATGTCTGCATTAGCAAGAACCCCAATAAAAAAGGCTTCAACTATTCTTGGAAGCCCGGAAGGTCTCGCGAAGAAGCTCTTCAAAGTCTTCAGTCAGTGCTAAGAACATCTCAGGCCGACTTGCCTTTTGTTGTGGCTACCGAAGTGTCCGAGCGCGCTGCTGAAGTAGCGTTCTAAGGATCCTTAACCCCTGAACAAATTCTGAACTCGCGCCGGAGTGTGTTTGGAAAGTCCTAATTCCATCGTTTACTAGGAGTGACGGGTTGGAAATGGCGCCTGAGAATGATCTGAGACATCCCTACGAGAATCATCGTCAATTTTTGGGACTTTCCAAACACACTCCGGCGCGAGTAAAAATAATTTGAGAAATGCTTGACAGGTTTGTGGATGGCAAACACTAAGAGTCCGAGATGCGAATTTAAAATCCTGTTATTCGCGTTTATTTCCGTTTCTTCGAACGAATAGAACTATTTTTGATTCCAAAAAATAAATCCGGACTTCATTCACTAGCCTGCAACTGCATTCGCCAAAAAACCCTGTGTTACAGAGTGCGCATGAAAACTTTGCATGAAAGAGCTGTGGCATTGGTGAAAACGTATCTTCGAACGGAAACAGAACTGATTTCTGTTTTGCAGGAAATCGATCTTTGTAATGGTTATCGAGATCTGGGTTTCAAAAGTCTCTTTGACTATGTGAGGTCGCTCGGGCTTTCAGATAGCGTTGCCTATAACTTTATTACGATCTCTAGAAAATCTGTTCAGGTTCCTGCTTTGAAAGAAAGGATTCAAGATCAGGAGATTTCCCTTTCGAATGCCAAGGTCATTGTTTCGATTCTCACTCCCGAATATCAAGACAAGTGGCTTCAGGCGGCGGCTCAGTTTCCGAAACGAGAACTGGAGAAAATTGTTGCTAAAGAGTTTCCTGAGAGGAGCGTGAAAGAAAGCACTCGGTATGTGGCTGAAGAACGAGTGGAATTGAAATTGGGAATTTCAGAAGCACTCCTGAAAAAGCTGAAGCGCATTCAAGATCTGGAGTCGAAGAAATCCGCCGCGTCCCTGGAGCAGGCTTTAGAAGCCATGGCCGATTTATATCTTCAGAAAAACGATCCGCTTGAGAAGGCCAAGCGCTCCAAACCACTCGCGCCGGAGTGTGTTTGGAAAGTCCTAATTCCATCGTTTACTAGGAGTGACGGGTTGGAAATGGCGCCTGAGAATGATCTGAGACATCCCTACGAGAATCATCGTCAATTTTTGGGACTTTCCAAACACACTCCGGCGCGAGTGAACAAAAATCCCGGCGTTATTCCAGCTCATCTCCACCACGCCGTTCAAAAACGAGATCAGGCGCAGTGTACCCATGTCACGCAAGGCAAGCGCTGTACTGAAAGGCGCTGGCTCGATATCCATCATAAGAAACCCTTGTCACAGGGAGGGGAAACGACGCTAAGTAACCAGGCTTTGCTCTGCCGGGGGCATCACCAGCTGCTTCATCACAAGAGGCCCTAAGATCCAAGGGCACACGCATCCGCGGCTTTTAAAACCACTGGCCCGATTTCTTCCATCTGCGCGGAGGGGAAAGATTTGTCATTCACGCTACGAATCGCTTTCCAGAAGCGGTTCCAATCGCGGCCACACGCGGCGTAAACCTTTTCAAACTCCGCCAAACCGGAGCCGTAGGTACGGAATTGAATCAGTGTTGCGTTGTTCACTTCTCGCTTTGCTTCCGTCGCCTTCATCAAGCGTTGAAGAACATCCGCTTTCTTCGCAAGCTTTTCTTCGCGAGGAGCACTCGACTTATACAGCTCATCCAACTCGTTATAGGCCTGATGAAACAGTTTCTGCCTCTGAGCCGATTGCTTTTCCTCAGCCAGATAAGAAGCCAGTTCCGGAGACGCCTTCCCCTTCTTCTGTTCCAAATACTGGGGGGTCATTTGATCGGCCACGAAGCTGGCCAAGCTTTCATTAAATGACGACTGCTCGTCGAGGTAATAAGTCGCATGCACGGACTCGTGCAGAATAATATTCACAAAATCGCCGAGGCTTTCGTCTCCACGAGAAACCATGGTCGACAACACCGGGTCGCGAAACCAACCCAAAGTGGAATATGCGGCGGCTCCACGGACGTCGACGTCCAGGCCTTCTTTCTTGATTTCTTCAGCGTACTCTTTGGCATCATCTAAACTAAACCAACCCAGGTAAGTGAAACTCCCGACAATGGGAAACGACCAACGCCGTGGCTCGAACTTCAAAGGATCACACGCGCTGACCACCCAAGAAATCGCACCGCCCTCCACCTTGACGTAGTCGCGGTAGTTCTTTGTGGCTTTCAGCAATTGCGATTCACCAAACTTCTTGATGTCATCCACTTCCGATAAAATGGCTTTGATCTTTGGAGGCGTGCGCTCGTCTTTTAAAACTTCGGAAATAGGTTTCGCGCGATTCAGGAGAGTGAGTTGACCCTTGCCCGCTTGAAGCAGGTACCCGACGCTGCTGCAACCGGAGAAAACCGGGAGCGCGAGAAAAAGAAACGTCTTAGAAGAAAACCGAAGTCCCGAACGTAATGGCGATGTTATCTTCCCAAGTCTTGAGCTGTAGTTTTTCAAGGTAGGTGGTGCCTTCTATCCGGATTGCAAAACGATTACTCAAATATATTCGGAAACCTAAACCAAGAACAGCCGATTCCTCATCCAATTGCGTGAGGGCAATGTTTCCGCTGGCGTCACGATTGAGAAGCGCAAGTCCCAGCTTCGTATAAGGCTGAATGACAGAGCCCTTGGGCGTATACGACTGCACCCAGTTCAAAGCGTAAACCTGATCGTGAAACGTTGTGTCTTGCGTGGAAAGCTTGGTGCGTTCGACGATGTCTTGAAAATCCCATTCAATACTGGTGCGATCGGTGAAGTTGTAACCGACCGAGCCACCGTAGCGACGAGTCCAGGTGTAGTTATCAGCCGCATAGTTGCTTCGAGAGTAGGAGAATCCCAACGTCACTTCAAAGAACCCTGCTTGGGCACTTTGAGCCACGGGAATCCCGCTCAACAGTAAGAAGATTAAAATTCTAAACCTAACCATGGTCCCTCCTTGGGTCCGTTTCGATCAGAGATCGGGGTGCATATTGGAAAGCTCTTCGATGAGCTTCTTCTTCTCCAACTCCTCATGCTTCTCAGTAGCCGTGGCCTGATAGCCTGCGCGACTTTCAATGCTCCGTACTTGAATACCCACACTCGATGGGGTGCGAGTTGTAATATCCGGAAATAAAATTTTGCTACCTTCAGGTTCGCCACCGACCACGCGTTTGATCATGGCGTTCCGAACGGCATTGTCGGCCGCCAATCCACGCGACGGATGGCGCTCATAGCTCGCGTTCTTGCTCTTGCGAAGGCTTGCAATAGAACGACCTTTTTTAGGCGATGCTTCGTTCAACGCCACCGACTTGCGCTCTTGGCGCTCCCGCACCGAGCGAATGGCAATCTGATAATCTTTTTCTTCTAAGCCCAATTCGTGGAGCTTGTCGCGCATCGAAGCAATGCTAATGGCGCGAGGTGCGGTGGGAAGAACTCGTCCGGTTCGAAAACCCAAGGTGGATGCTTCACCGGCGCGTACCGCAATCTTTCGCGACGGCTCAAAACGATTTTCGAAACGAGTTTCTTTTTCAACAGCAATGACCTGAGTTTCTTCTTCGACCTGGCTGAAAGTAACCACCAGTGAACCTGAAGCGATCTTCGCGCGACCATTCGCAGTAGCAACACGGAGCTCTCCGTTACTGGTATGGACGCGAGCAAAGAGACTGCCCTGATAGAGCACAACGTGTTCAGCAGGGGCCTTGGCGTCTTTTAATTCACGAATCTGCATGAACGAACCGGATCCCAAATGAAACTCATAGCCATTCGCGTGACGAATCAACGCCCAGCCATCACCATCAATGGAAACCCAACCGTTACAAGCAATGCCGACGTTGTAAGCCGGATCAACCACGTCGGTACGAGTCGCGTCGAGCAAGCGAACAGGGCCACCAAACTTTTCTAGAACCGCGCAAGGAGCCGCTGCTTCACTTTGCGGAGTCTGTTTCGAAACGGCGTAAGCGGACTGAGCCGAAAACGCGGCCAAAACAATGAGAGAGATCACTGCAAAACTAGTGTGTTTTACTGGGTACACGTCCTGCCTCCCTGGAACCCGAAGAGTTGACCCAAGCCGCTTCCATGGAATGGGGGTGATGATCGACTAAGTCAACTAACCAATATTGGACCTTTGACTTCTTGTCCTGCTGGTTAGCAACGAGTGCACGCCAGAGACGGGCTTGCGCATGAGCCTTGCGAGCTTCATCCGCCGTTCCGCCTTTCGCGGTCATCGTGCGAGCAAAATACTGATCTGCTAATTCAAAATTTTCTAAGCGGTACCAGGCTACACCGGTCAGCAAGTAATCTTGCGGACGCTTGAAGCTGTGTGCTTCTTCGGTACCGGTCAAGAAGGTGAAAATCACTGCCGCTTTTTCGTCGTCACCTTCTTTGAGATATCCCAATCCCAAGGTGTAAAGCTGAGCTGGCAGTAAATGATTCGGTGGACGGTAATCAATCGTGGCCAAGGTTCTACCCACCGCTGAACCCGTCTCGCGGGAAATACGAATACGCAGCTCGCGAACTTTCTTTGCTGCTTCTTTTTGCGAGCAAGCGTACTGCAGGCTCTCGGCTTGAATTTTTAAATTAGAATTCTGTAATCGAAGCTCTTCATTTTCGCGCTCGGCGCGGAGCAAACGATCGGCCTTAGTCTGGATGTCGATGAAGGCTTGTTTGTAAGTTTCAACAACCGTTCGGGGCATGCCCGAGTGCTCGGTCTTCACAGACTTTTCGCCACGACCGGTGGAGCCGCTCTCGCGAGCTTCTTTCTTGATTTTGAACCAGACCATAATCTTCTGCCAAAGCGAGGGATGGTTCGGATTCTTTAAGTCTCGAGTTTCTTCGACCGCGGTGCCATGGGCAGAATGCTCAGCCTGGGGGGCTTTTTCATGGGCTTCATGGGCTTCATGCGCGTCATGATCCGCCACCCGAGCCCAAGCAGGGGTCGACGAAGCGGCAAGAGCCACGCTGACCAAAGCGACCAGAGTTTTTGCGAAAACGGCTGATTTTTGAACGTTCTGACAGTCCATCTCACCTGACTCATCGGCCGACCCCCTTTAAACCTTGATAAATGTTGATAAATTGTTACCGAGCGGCCGGATTTTCGTATAAGTATTTGAATTTATTGGACTCAGACTTCTTGACCAGGGGTGTTCTTTTTTATGAATTTGTCTTAAGATTTAAGGATGGGCGAGGGAGTGAATTCACCGTTAATTGTTGATTCCGACCCGGAATTTCTGGTCGCATTGAAGATGGATCCATCTTTCAAAAAGCATCAGCCTGTCGTGGTGCGCTCCCAAACGGAAGCCATTACTGCTCTCAAAGGCGGGGGGGAATTCTCCGGAATTTTCATCAACCCCAAGCTTGCCGCGCCGCACGGAATCCCGCTGATCCAGGAATCGATTCTGCATCAGCCGATCGTTCCGATCTTCCTCCTCGAAGGCTTTACCAAAACAGAACTGACCCCCGAAGAACTCAAAAAGCTCACTGTTCGAGGCATCTTAAAAAAGCCCTTTGGTCTTTCGGCCATCATGCAGGCCATTCTAGAAACTCAAGCCACGTTCGATGCGAAAACAGCGCTTCAAATCGCCGCTCGTAATGGCGACAAAGTCGGCCAAGAGTCGCATTCTTCCGAAAACGATTTCGTTCCAATCTTGGCGAAACATTTTTTAGCGGGTACGAGCTCTTTCTTCGATATCTACGTAAAAATTCCGCCCGGTCGCTTTCTCATGATTTTGCATGCGGGCGATCTCTTTCAAAAGGAACGCATTGAATCTTATCTTTCAAAAGGCGTCACTCACCTTTATTTAAAAAAGGAAGCGCAAGAGAGTTACTTGAACTACTGCCAAGACCTCACCGCGCGCATTCTTGGAAATAACGAAGTTTCGACAGAAATTAAAGTTGGCCAGGTTTCTAACTTGGGCAACGAAACAGCTCAGTTCATGCGCCTTTCTGGCCTAAGTGAAAGCACAGTGACGCGCGCACAGGGTTTTGTTACCAGCGTGCGTGACCTTTCAAAACATATGGATTTGGATTCGAATAAAAACTTTTCAGCTTTTATGAATGACCTCGTTTCGCTTGAACACGCCACTGCCACCACGATGATTGCTGGCATCTTGGGTAAGTTCCTAGGAATGAGCGCTGAGAAGAGCGTGCAGATCGTCGGCATGGCCGGATTCTTTCACGACGTCGGACTACAGAACATGCCCGAAAAATTTAAGCTCGAAGACGAAAAGCTCTTAAATGACGAAGAAAAGAAGCTTTATCGATCGCACCCCATCGTCGGGGCTCAGATTTTTATGGGCGTGAAGGGCATTGACCCAGCCGTCATCCAAGCCATTGAACAACACCATGAGCGCCGAACGGCTGATGGTTTTCCAGCCCGCCTAGGTGCAGGCGCTATCAACCGCGTCGCCGAAATCGTTGGAATTTCGGAACTCTATGTCGAAGCCATCAAAAGGCATTCGACCGATAAGACTTACGACCCCTTTAAACGGATGGAGCTAGGGTTCAATTCTTTTGCCTCGCCCATTTCTGATGCCTTCCGTAGAATCTTCTTTCCGAAGAAATAAGTCGTGATAAACCCAAAGACATGAAAAATGCTGTCGTTTTGGCCGTTACAGGCTTGCTCCTGATTGCTGCAACCATCTTTACCTTTAAGAATTATAGCTGGGTCTTTTCCCGCCGAGTCGACGGAGAACTTCTCAAAGTCGAACGCGTGATTCCGCCCACCGCCATTGTCAGCGGCAGCAACGTAAAGCCCAGCACTCTCTATTCGTTTTCAATCCTGATTCGGGAACATAAAACTGGAGAAATGTTCAGCTCGAGCAGCGAAGACCGACAATGGGCCGTCACCGAAAATGGCAATTGCGTGACCGCCATCTTCTTCCCCTACCCCTTCTGGCAACTCATCAAAGACGGCACCTACTTCAACGCCCGCTTAGAAAAAGTGAAGGATTGCCCGAAGGCCCTTCCCTCCGATAAGCCCAGCGGCGAGCCTGTTTCGCGCTAAGACGACCACATCTAATTCCTCACGAAGCGCCGCCACTAAAGGTGGAATTTCGTAATTCACGCTAAAACTCCGCCTCGCCACCCGGGTGATTTCCGACACAGTTCTCCCAAGAAAGACGCCCTGCTATTCTAATGCTATGTGGCACGTTAGGCCTAGACTCTTCATTCTAATCACTCTTATCCTGTTGCAAGGCTGTGTCGTGAGCTTGATCAGCTCTCGTGGACCAGGGAGTAAGGCTTCGGGCGGATCTGGCCTTTCTAGTTCGAGTTGCGGTGCCAGCTTTGGTCCCTCGACTGGCATGGCTGCCTCGGTAGTCATTGGCCAACCCACGATGACTGCAAACTCAGCAAATCAAGGAGGAAGCCCTTCGGCCCAAACCTTGGATACCCCCGATGGGGTTTCATGGCTGTCCACTGGGCAGCTCATCATCGGAGAATATGGCAATAACCGATACCTCGTTTATAATAATGTTCCCGAAACCAATAACTCGCCTGCAGATTGGGTTTGGGGCCAGCCTAATTTTTCGACCGTCACTTTGAACACCGGAGGTCTCAGCGCGACCTCTTTGGCAAAGGGAAGAAACGTGGCCTGGAACGGGGCGCAGTTTTTTATGTCGGATATGGATAATAATCGAGTGCTGGTTTTTAACTCTATTCCCACATCGAGCCTCCAAGCACCCGCCTATGTAATTGGACAACCCAATTTTACATCGAACGCCGGCAACAATGGCGGGATTTCGGCAAACACTTTGGCATCTGGGTTCGGTTCCGTCTCGGCAGACAATGGTTATCTCATCGTGACCGATCCGTCGGGCAATCTCAGGACACTCATTTATAGATTGCCAATCACTTCCAATATGCCTGCGGCAGATCTGGTCTTAGGGCAACCCAACATGACCTCCAACAGCTGGATTCATCCACCTACCGCTTCGCTCACCGATGAACCCACCGGAGCCATCATTTCAAACGGCAAACTTTTGATACCGGATCGAAACAACAATCGGGTGCTCATTTACAACTCAATTCCCAGTTCAAATGGGTCTCCTGCAGATGTTGTTATAGGCCACAACGATTTCATTAGCGACTCCTCAGGAGCCGGAGCGAATCAGCTGGCGCAACCTCATAGCGTGGCTGTGGACTCTTCGGGAAGGCTCTACATTGCAGACACTTTGAACAACCGTATTCTAGTATACAACTCTATCCCCACCAGCAACGGAGCTAGCGCAAACTACGTCATTGGTCAGCCAGACATGTCTTCTTCCTCCGTCAACCAGGGGGGATCCGCTAGTGCTTATACACTAAATCGACCAACGCTTGTCGACGTCAATGACTGCCATCTTTTTGTGGTCGACCAACAAAATCACCGCGTTTTAATTTACTAGTTAGTTCCCGCTGAAGAATGCGGCTTTTGTGCGAGGCCAGACCTAGAGCAGAGGGTTTAACCGGTGTTC